>NZ_JALJDY010000005.1:0-583019 GCF_023242425.1 Pseudomonas sp. MWU12-2029
CTATTCAGGACGGGACAGGGGACCACAAAAGGGGACAGATCTATTTTCAGAAAATAAATCTGTCCCCTTTTTGCTTCCCTTTTTGCTTGAAAATAAATCTGTCCCCTTTTTTGGTCCCCTTTTTTTGGGGGATGCATTGAACAGGTTCAACCGCTTCGGGTTTCCCCGAGTATCCGGGCTGCGTCCCGTGAGGGGGGCAAGCCGAATACCCGTGTGTAGTCACGGCTGAACTGTGTAGCGCTTTCATACCCGACTTCGAACGCCGCCTGGGTGACATTCCTGGTGCTCGCCACCATCAGCGTTCGGGCTTGCAGCAGACGAACCCGCTTTTGATATTGCAATGGGCTCAGCGCCGTAACGGCTTTGAAGTGTCGGTGGAAGGCTGACACGCTCATTGACGCAAGCCGAGCCAGGTCGTCCACCCGGATCGGTTCGGCGAAGTCCTGTCGTATGTGCGCGATGGCAAGGTTGACGCGCGCCATGGCGCTGTCGGGGGCGGCGATGTCACGCAGCATCCAGCCATGGGGGCCTTGCAGGACACGGTACAGAATCTCCCGCTCGTAGGCCGGCGCCAGTGCCGCGATTTCTTCAGGTTTTCCCATCAGTCGTAGCATGCGCACCCAGGCATCCATCAAGGGCGGGGTGACCGCCGCCACCGAAAAACCGGTGTCCTGTTCATGTTGGCCGAATGGTTTGGGCAGATCGGCCAGCAGCGTCGTCAAGACAACCGGATCAAGCGTCAGACTGACCGCCAGGTACGGCTCGCCGGCAGAAGAGGGGTGGACCTGGCCGACTGCCGGCAGGTCGATGGACATGACAAAGTAGGTCGCCGGGTCGTAATGCAGCGTACGGTCGGCGATGGTCATGGTTTTGCTGCCTTGCAGAATCAGGTTGATCATCGGTTGGTAAACCGCCGCCAGCAAATGCTCGGGGATTTCACCCTGAACCATGGCGACGCGCGGAATACCCGTTTCCGTGCGGCGGTTTTTGGCGTGTCGGGCCAGGGTACGAAGTTCTGTCAGTTGGCTGTTCATGCCGGGCATCTGACCCCACGCGAATACGTCCACGCAAGCAAAAAGCAGAAACAGGCAGGTTTCGAAGAGGAACGGCTGCGCTCGCCGCCCGCCCGATGGCTACTGTGGTGACTCACCTCAAACGACATTGGAGTAGCGCATGAGCGTTATCGTTATTACCGGCGGCAGCCGTGGCATCGGCGCCAGTGCGGCCGAGCAGTGTGCCCGGCGCGGTATGGGCGTCATCCTGACTTATCAACGCAATGCCGACGCGGCAGCCTCTGTTGTCCAGGGTATCCAGGCTTCGGGCGGCAGCGCCGTGGCGCTTCAACTGGACGTGGCCGACGTCAGCCAGTTCGACGATTTCCGCCAGAAGGTAGCGCACGCACTACAGGCCACCTGGGGTGTGGAAAGACTGTCCGGGCTGGTCAACAACGCCGGCCACGGCTTGTTCAATTCGCTGGAAACGGTGACCGAGGCGCAGTTCGACGGTTTGTTGAACGCCCACCTCAAAGGCCCGTTTTTTCTCACACAGACTCTGCTGCCGCTAATGGAGGAGGGCGCCAGTATCGTCAATCTGACCAGTGCGACCACCCGTGTCGCAACAGCGGGCGTGGCGCCATATGCCGCCGCCAAGGGTGGGCTTGAGGTCCTGACACGTTACATGGCCAAGGAGTTCGCGGATCGTCGGATTCGGGCCAACGCGGTTTCGCCGGGCGCGATACGCACTGAATTGGGCGGCGGTTTGAATGATGAATTCGAGGCCTTGCTGGCCTCGCAAACGGCCCTCGGCCGGGTGGGCGAGCCGCAGGACGTCGCCCGTGTCATTTCCTTGTTGCTGTGCGAAGAGAGCGGCTGGATCAACGCCCAATCCATTGAAGTCGCGGGCGGCTATTTCATCTGAACCGACCATTGAACGCGAGGCAGCACCATGCTTGATCATATTTTTCTGTCAGTCAGCGATATCCAACGCTCCATTGATTTCTATACGGCTGTATTGACCCCGCTGGGCATCACCGCCAGGCTCGATTACGACGGCAAGGACGGCCCGCCGGGGCATCCCGACCTGAAAGGTTTCGGTGCCCATGGCCGGATGTTTTTCTGGTTGCGCGCAGGTGTGGTAGAGGGGCGGGCAGTGCATGTAGGTTTTGTCGCCAGCAGCAAGGCCGAGGTTGACGCGGCTTACGCGGTGGCCATTGAACGGGGTGCTGTCGACAACGGCCCGCCGGGCGCACGCTTGCATTACGACCCCGACTATTACGCGGCCAACGTCTTCGATCCGGACGGTTACAGCCTGGAATTCGTCTACAAAAAATGGCAGCACGCCCAATGAGTAAGCTAATGATCTATGGCGCGACGGGTTACACCGGGCGCATGGCGGCCGAGTACGCTCGATCGTTGGGCCTCGATGTCGTCATCGCCGGCCGGACAGCGGGAAAACTCCAATCCCTCGCAGCGCAGCTGGATGTGCCTTATCGAGTGTTCGCTGCGGATGCCGTCGAAGCAGAGTCACTGGAGGGCATTGCAGTACTGTTGAACTTTGCAGGGCCGTTTGCGCAGACGGCGGACATTTTCATGCAGGCGTGTATCAAGGCCGGGGTGGACTATCTGGATATCACCGCAGAGATCAATGTCTATCGGCGGGCCGAGCAACTAGGCGCCGCGGCCGCGAAGGCCGGTGTCATGTTGCTGCCTGGCGTCGGCTGGGATGTGGTGCCGACCGATTGCCTGGCGATGCATGTCGCTCGACGCGTACAGGAACCGCGTTCACTGAAGATCGCCCTGCAAGTGGCCGGCTCCATGTCTCGCGGGTCGGCTCTGAGCGTCGCTGAAATCGTTGGCGCGGGCCTGCTGGCCAGGGTCGACGGACAACTGGTCGCCACGCCCGATGCAGAGCCCCGCCAATTCGATTTCGGCGACGGACCGGTGGTTTGCGTACCGCTATCGTTCGGCGACCTGGTCACCGGTTGGCACTCCACCGGCATTCCCGACATCGCCATGTATGTACACATCAGTGGCGACGCGTTTCCCGAGGGCGATCTGTCGCTGCTGCCGGACGGCCCCAGCGCCGAACAGCGTGCGGCTCATCGCGCCCGTGCGGTGGCCAAGGTCTCTGGCGTCAACGGCAGTGTCGCGCGGTCGGTCATTGAAACGGTCAACGGCTATTCCTACACACCGTTGGTGGCCGTGGAGGCTGCTCGTCGAGTGTTGGCGGGGGAGCGGCGACCAGGTTTTGAAACACCGGCTCGGGTATTCGGCATCGAGTTCGCCCGGAGCATTGCAGGAACAACCGTGACTGACTTCTAAAACCATCGGGACGACGAGCCGCCTTTTCATCAGGTACTCGGCGGCTTCGCCAACTCAATCCCCGCCGCCCCCAGCCGCTTGAGAATCTCGAACAACAGATCACTCTTGGTCTTGCCGACAATCCGCGGGCTGTCGACGTAACCGGTCACGGTCAACGTGATGCCATCGGGCGAAAGCTTGCTGAAACGCACGAACGGCGCCGGTTTGCCGAGGATGGTTTCGTGCTCTTTGTAGGTGTCGAGCAGCAGGCCTTTGACCTGCTCGGGGTCGATGTCCAGCGGGAACATCAGCTCCAGAGTCGCCACGCCCTGGGCGCTGCCGCCGAGGGTGACGTTGCGCAGGTTCTGCGAGATCAGTTGCGAGTTGGGCACGATCACGATCGAGCGGTCGCTGAGCTGGATTTCCGTGGCGCGCACGTTGATCCGGCGAATGTCGCCCTCGACACCGCTGATGCTGATCAGGTCGCCCACCTTGACCGGGCGTTCGGTGAGCAGGATCAGCCCGGAAACGAAGTTCTTCACGATCTCCTGCAGACCGAAACCGATACCTACCGACAGCGCGCTGACGATCCATGCCAGGTTGGTCCACTGCACGCCCAGCGACGACAGCGTCAACAGAATCACCACCGCGTAGCCGATGTTGGAAAACAGCGTGCTGAGCGACGCGCACATGCCCGGGTCCATGTCGGTCTTGGGCAGGAACTCGTTGTCGAGCCAGCGGCGCAGGGCACGGATCAGGTATATACCGATCAGCAGGGCGAGTATGGCGTTGAGCAAATGCCCGGGAACGATGTTCAGTTTGCGCAGGCCGGCACCGCCGAGAATGGTGCCGATGCTGTTGGCCAATTGACCCAGCGTGGTGCCGATGCCGCCTACAAACAGGGTGATCACCGCCAGCAACAGCAACGCCGCCCGACCCACGCCGGCCAGCAGGGTCGAGGCCTGTTCGAGGCGCCGGTCGCCGACGCCCAACAGTTGCTTCAAGGCCTTGCCGCTGGAATGGCGGGGCGAGAAGACGTATTCGCAACTGTCCTTGAGCAACTGCATCAGCAGGTAGAAACCGGACAGCACGATAAACGCCCACACCAGTTCATAAGTGATGAACCGCGCCAGCGATACGTAGCCTGTCAGCAACGCGCCGAGGGAAATGACCATCGCCAGCGTGGTCACGGTGTAAATCACCCCGGCCAGGGTGTTGCCCGTCACCTGCGCATCCCCGGCCGTCGCCAGCGCCTTGCGCACCTTGCCGACGCGCATCAGCAGCACGGTGACGATGGCCAATACCACCAGCGCGATCACACCGCGGCCGGTGATCACGATCTGGCTGCTCATGCCTGACGAATTGCCGACCTGCACCGCCGTAACCAGCACCAGCAACGTCGCGGCGAGGATCCTGGCGAAAGGCTTGAGCGTGAGGGCCACCGGTTCGGCAATCGCCGGCAATCGCCACGATGGGTGCTCGGTGGACAGCAAGGCGTGGCTCAGGCTGGTGATCATCACGCAGGCGTACACGACTTTCTGGAATTCGTCGGAGAACGTCGCCAGCATCGGCGGCAGCGGCACATGCCGGGTGCAGGCGTAATACAGCAGTTCCAGGGCGATCGCGGTGGTCGCCAGTGTTGCCAGCGCCGAGGCAAAGGCCAGTGAACTGCGGCGCAAGCGGCCTTCGGGCATGCGATGGATGCACACCCATGCCAGCCAGCGGTCGGCGAGACGTCGGCCCAGGGTCCAGACCAGGAAGGACAGCACCACCAGTACGCTGGTGTAGAACCGTTGCCCCGGCTGCCAGGCCTCGGTGCCGGTTTCCTTGATCTGGTCGACGAACATCTGCAGGCGTTGGCGGTCGGCAGGGTCGGGATCGATCATCGGCGACCAGAAATCAGGGCTGAGCACGCTGTCGGTACGCAGGGTGAGTTCGCTTTCCAGCAATGTGCGGCGAATGCCGGCGATCTGGGTGATCAGCTCCGTGGCGTTCTGCTTGAGCGTGGCCAGATTCTTCAGCGCGGTATCGACCTTGTTCTTCTGCTCGATCAGCGCCGCCCGTTGTGCGGCGATATCGGCCTGTTCGGCGGCTACCGTTTCCGTGGGCGCCGCCCCCAGCACGCCCAGTTGCACGGTCAACTGTGCCTGTTGTGGCAGCAGCGAAGCCGACAGTCGATCAATGTCGAGAATGAACGCCTGCACCCGATCCTGCGGGCCTTCGAGCTGGTTGTAATTGTTGGCGGACGAGATCTGCTGCTTCAGGCCATCGAGGCGTTGCTGCAGGGCTTGCAGATCATTCTGGGTAACACCGGGGAGCGGGGCACCGCTGTCGGGAGAGGGCGACAAATCTGCGGCCGACACCACGGCCAGCCCCGGACCGAGCAGGATCAGGGCGACGAACATCAATGACTTCAATGCGTTGCGCATGGGACTGGCGATTCCGGTTGAACACACAATCAATGAGGTTAGGTGATCGTTCGAGCGCTGCATGATTTTCCGCTGCTAATCCTGGCTTAATGCGCGTCCGCTGATATCGCCGCCATCCGATTGTGAATCCCGTTTCTCGCAACTAGACTTCCGGCCATGAAACGCTACCTGCGGTTTTGTCTCGTCTTCCTGATCAGCCTGGCGCTTCCCCTCAGCGGGATGGCGGGCGTGCAGGCACCGACAGAACCCTGCCCGATGCAAGCCATGGGCATGGCGATGATGGATGGCATGGGCATGGATTGCTGCAAGGACATGAAAAGTCCTGCCGACCATGGCACACCCTGTAAGCCAGGCCAGGAGTGCAAGACCGGCGGCCTGCTGCAAGTCGCGATCCTCAAGCCGCCCGTCACCGTGTTCAGCCCCGTTGCGCATTCTTTCTTCAGTGATTCCCTGCCCGTAGCGACCCCGTCCGGGGTCTGGCGACCGCCCCGCGTCTGATTCCTGCCTCCCTTGAAAACTCATTCCGCCCCGGCGGAGTGGATTGGCTGTACGCGTGTTTTACGCCGCGCACAGCGGACGATCACAGGAATCGTAAACATGAAATTCAAGTGCACAGGTTGGCCCTTCGCGGCCAGCCTCGCGGCAAGCGTGCTTGCGTGGCCGGGTTTCGCCGCCGCGCTGACACTCGATGAAGCGTTGCGGCTGGCGGAAACCAACGCGCCGTCGCTGAACGCTCAAGATGCAAAAATCCAGGCTGCCAGCAGCGCCGCCATCCCGGCGGGGGAGTTGCCCGATCCGAAACTGGTATTGGGCGTGCAGAACTATCCCGTGGGCGGCCCGGACCGCTACAGCCTCGACAAGGACTTCATGACCATGCAAATGGTCGGCTGGCGTCAGGACATGCCCAACGGCGACAAGCGCAAGGCGCGTATCGAAGTCGCCGAGGCGGGCGTCGAGCGCGCGGCGGCGGAACGTCGCGTCGAACGCCTCAAAGTCCGGCAGGCCACGGCGCTGGCGTGGATCGGCAGCTATTCGGTGGAGCGCAAACAGGCGCTGCTTCAGGACTTCTACAAAGAAAACCGCCTGCTGAGCGATACCGTGCGGGCGCAGATTGCCGGTGGCCGGGCGCAACCTGCGGACGCGGTGACGCCGAAGCAGGAAGCCGCCCGACTGGCGGAGCAAGAAGACAACCTGACGCTGGAACGCACCCAGGCCCGGGCGGCGCTCAAACGCTGGATCGGCGTCGCCGCCAACGACAAGCCCGAAGGCGGCCTGCCGCAATGGTCGGTCGAGCCCGCCACCTTCAACCATCAACTGCAACACCATCCCGAATTGGCCGCGTTTGCGCCCATGGCCCGCGAAGCGCAGGCGAAGGTGCAGGAAGCGGTGTCCGAGAAAAAGTCCGACTGGAGCTGGGAAGTGGATTACCAGCACCGTGGCCGCGAGTTCGGCGACATGGTCAGCGTGCAGTTTTCCTGGGATCTGCCGCTGTTTCCCGAATCGCGGCAGAACCCGAAGATCGCCGCCCGCCAGGCTGAACTCAGCCAGATCGAGGCTGAGCGCGAAGCCTTGTCTCGCGAGCACACCGAGCAACTGGAAAACGAGCTGGCTGACTATGCGCGCCTTGACCGGGCGGTACTGCGCAACCAGCAGAGTCTGGTGCCGTTGGCCAAAGAGAAGGTCGAGTTGAGCCTGGCCAGTTATCGCGCCGGCAAGGGCGATCTGAACGCCGTGGTCAGCGCCCGCCGTGAACTCATCGAGGCGCGCCTCAAACAGATCGACGTGGAAGAACAGCGCGCACTGACCGCTGCGCGTCTGCATTTCGCTTATGGGGAGACAGGCTTGTGAACCTACCAAAACGCAACAGCTTCTGGCTGGCCGGCCTCGCCCTTGCGGTGGGTGTCGCTGCGGGCTACGGCGTGGCTTATCAGCGCATGCCTGGGGCAACCGGTGCGGCAGCGGAGCAGGGTGCCGAACCCAAGGCCCTGTACTGGTACGACCCGATGTACCCGCAACAGAAATTCGACAAGCCGGGCAAGTCGCCCTTCATGGACATGCAACTGGTGCCGCGATACGCCAGCGAAGGCGCAGGCAATGCGACGGTGAGCATCGATCCGGGCCTGACCCAGAATCTGGGGCTGCGCACGGCAACGGTTGCGCGCGGGCGCTTTTCCTCCAGCCTCGACGTGACCGGTGTGCTGGCCTTCAACGAGCGCGATGTGGCGGTGATCCAGACCCGCACCAGCGGTTTTGTCGAACGGGTCTACGCCCGGGCACCGGGGGATGTGCTGGCGCCGGGCGCTCCATTGGCGGACATTTTCGTACCGGACTGGGCGGCAGCGCAGACCGAGTTTCTGGCCCTCAAGCGCAGCGGCGACCGGGAGCTGATTTCGGCGGCGCGCCAACGGCTGCAACTGACCGGCATGCCGTCGAGCCTGATTGCCCAGGTGGAACGCAGCGACAAGGTTCAGCCGAACCTCACCGTCACCAGCCCGGTGGGCGGCGTGGTGCAGGAGCTCAACGTGCGCACCGGCATGACCGTGCCCAGCGGCGAGACGCTGGCGCGGGTCAACGGGCTGGGCAGTGTCTGGCTCGCCGTGGCGGTGCCGGAAGCGCAGACCGGTTCCATTGCCGAAGGGCAAGCCATCGAGGCGCGATTGCCGGCGTTTCCCGGCACCGTGTTCAACGGCAAGGTCGGCGCAATTCTGCCGGACACCAACCCGGACAGCCGCACCCTGCGCGTGCGGGTCGAACTGGCCAACCCCGAGGGGCGCTTGCGTCCGGGGATGACGGCGCAGGTCCGGTTGAACCATTCGACCGGGCAGGACAGCCTGTGGGTGCCGAGCGAAGCGGTGATCCGCACCGGCAAGCGGGCCTTGGTCATGCTGGCCGAGGACGCGGGGCACTATCGCCCGGTGGAGGTGCGGCCCGGACAGGAAAGCGACGGCAAAACGGTGATCCTCCAAGGCCTGGAGGAAGGGCAGAAGGTCGTGACTTCCGGCCAGTTCCTGCTCGACTCCGAGGCCAGTCTGAAGGGCATTGTTGCCGCGCCGCTTGAGGCGGACGGTGAAGCCTCGGGGAGCCAGCCATGATCGCCGCGCTGATTCGCTGGTCCGTGGCCAACCGCTTTCTGGTGCTGCTGGCGACGCTGTTCATCACGGGATGGGGTGTGTGGTCGGTGCAAAGCACGCCGATCGATGCATTGCCGGATTTGTCCGATGTGCAGGTGATCATCCGCACGCCGTACCCCGGACAGGCGCCGCAGATTGTCGAGAACCAGGTGACCTACCCGCTGACCACTACCATGCTCTCGGTGCCGGGTGCGAAAACCGTGCGCGGCTATTCGTTCTTCGGTGACAGCTTCGTGTACGTGTTGTTCGAGGACGGCACCGATCAGTACTGGGCGCGCTCGCGGGTGCTGGAGTACCTGAGCCAGATCCAGAGTCGCCTGCCGGCCAGTGCCAAACCGGCGTTGGGTCCGGATGCCACCGGGGTCGGCTGGATCTATCAGTACGCCCTGGTGGACCGCAGCGGCCAGCACGATCTGGCGCAGTTGCGCGCGTTGCAGGACTGGTTTCTCAAATTCGAGCTCAAGACCCTGCCGAATGTCGCCGAGGTCGCCACCCTCGGCGGCATGGTCAAGCAGTATCAGGTGCAGCCCGATCCGGTAAAACTGGCCAGCCTCGGCATCACCCTGGCGCAGGTGCGCGAAGCCATCGGCAAGGCCAATCAGGAAACCGGCGGTGCGGTGCTGGAAATGGCCGAAACCGAGTTCATCGTGCGCGCGTCGGGCTACCTGAAAACCCTCGATGATTTCCGTGCGATCCCGCTCAAACTTGGCACCGGCGGGGTGCCGGTGACCCTGGGCGATGTCGCGACGGTCCAGACCGGGCCGGACATGCGCCGGGGCATCACCGAACTGGACGGACAGGGCGAGACCGTCGGTGGCGTGGTGGTCCTGCGTAGCGGCAAGAACGCCCGGGAGACCATCGCGGCGGTCAAGGCCAAACTCGAGGACATGAAAAGCAGCCTGCCGCCCGGCGTGGAGATCGTCACCACCTACGATCGCAGCAAGCTGATCGATCGCGCCGTGGACAACCTCAGCCACAAATTGCTCGAGGAGTTCATCGTTGTGGCGCTGGTCTGCGGGATCTTTCTCTGGCACCTGCGTTCGTCGCTGGTGGCGATCATTTCGTTGCCGGTGGGTGTGCTGATTGCGTTCATCGTCATGCGTTTTCAGGGGCTGAACGCCAACATCATGTCACTGGGCGGGATTGCCATCGCCATCGGCGCGATGGTCGATGCCGCCGTGGTGATGATCGAAAACGCACACAAGAAAATCGAGGCATGGCACACGGCCAATCCCGGACAGGAACTCAAGGGCGAACGTCATTGGCAGGTGATGACCGACGCGGCGGCGGAGGTCGGGCCGGCGTTGTTCTTTTGCCTGTTGATCATCACGCTGTCGTTCATCCCGGTGTTCACCTTGCAGGCTCAGGAAGGGCGGTTGTTCGGCCCGCTGGCGTTCACCAAGACCTACGCCATGGCGGCGGCAGCGGGGTTGTCGGTGACATTGGTGCCGGTGCTGATGGGCTACTGGATTCGCGGGCGGATTCCGGATGAACGCCACAACCCGCTCAACCGTTGGCTGATCCGGATCTACCAGCCAGCCTTGGATGTGGTGTTGCGCCGACCGAAGTTCACCCTGTTGGTGGCGCTGCTGGTGTTCATCAGTGCGGCGTGGCCGGTGTCGCGCCTGGGCGGCGAATTTCTCCCGCCGCTGGATGAGGGCGATCTGCTGTACATGCCGTCGGCCTTGCCGGGTTTGTCAGCGCAAAAAGCCGCGCAATTGCTGCAACAAACGGATCGCTTGATCAAGACCGTGCCCGAGGTCGAGCATGTGTTCGGCAAGGCCGGTCGCGCGGAAACCGCCACCGATCCGGCACCGCTGGAGATGTTCGAAACCACGATCCAGTTCAAGCCCCACGAGCAATGGCGCCCGGGCATAACTCCGGAAAAACTCGTGGAAGAACTGGACCGTGTGGTGAAAGTGCCGGGCCTGACCAACATCTGGATTCCGCCGATCCGCAACCGCATCGATATGCTCGCCACAGGGATCAAAAGTCCCATCGGCGTGAAGGTCGCCGGCAACGATCTGGCCCAGATCGATGCGGTGACCCAGACCGTCGAGCGTGTGGCCAAAGACGTGCCCGGCGTCAGTTCGGCGCTGGCCGAGCGACTTACCGGTGGTCGCTACATTGACGTCGATATCGACCGCAACGCCGCCGGTCGCTACGGGCTGAACATCAGTGATGTGCAGTCCATCGTCGCGGGGGCCATCGGCGGCGAAACCGTCGGGGAAACCATCGAGGGACTGGCACGGTTCCCGATCAACATCCGTTACCCGCGAGAGTGGCGCGATTCACCTGGCGCCCTGGAGCAACTGCCGATCTACACGCCTTCGGGCAGTCAGGTCACCCTCGGCATGCTGGCGAAAATCCGGGTCACGGACGGCCCGCCGATGCTCAAGAGTGAAAACGCCCGACCGTCCGGCTGGGTGTACATCGACGTGCGGGGTCGCGACATCGCTTCGGTGGTGGGTGACTTGCGTCGAGCGGTCAGCGAGCAGGTGAAACTGCAGCCAGGCATGAGCCTGAGTTACTCGGGGCAATTCGAGTTTCTCGAACGGGCCAACGCTCGCCTGAAACTCGTGGTTCCGGCCACGCTGTTGATCATCTTTGTGCTGCTCTACCTGACCTTCGCCCGCTTCGATGAAGCGCTGCTGATCATGGCCACGTTGCCGTTCGCCCTGAGTGGCGGTGCGTGGTTTCTCTACCTGCTGGGCTACAACCTGTCGGTGGCCACCGGCGTCGGGTTCATTGCACTGGCCGGGGTTTCCGCCGAGTTCGGCGTGATCATGCTGCTCTACCTGAAAAACGCCTGGGCCGAGCGCGAAGACGGCGGCGACCACACCGAGCGCGGATTGGTCGCGGCGATTCGCGAAGGCGCCGTGCAGCGTGTACGCCCCAAAGCCATGACCGTGGCCGTGATCATCGCCGGCCTGTTGCCGATCCTGCTGGGCAGCGGCACCGGCAGCGAAGTCATGAGCCGCATTGCCGCGCCCATGGTCGGCGGCATGGTCACGGCGCCCTTGTTATCCCTGTTCGTCATCCCGGCGGCGTATCGACTGATGCGCCGTCGTCACTTGTCCGTTCAAACCCTCCCACCTGAAGGAAAAACCTCATGAAACTGATCCCGATCACCTTTGCCGGCACGCTGGTTGCGTTCGCTTTTTCTGTGCAGGCAGAAGACATGCCCGGCATGAAGATGGATGACATGCAGGGCATGCAGATGCAGTCCGCCACGCAACAGGCACCGGCCGCGAATGCCGAGGGCACGATCAAGGCCATCGATGCCGCGAAGCACACCGTGACCATTGCACATGGCGCTGTAGCGTCATTGCAGTGGCCGCCGATGACCATGGGCTTCGCCGCGACTCAGGAACAACTGGCCGGGTTGGCGGTGGGCGACCGGGTGAAGTTTTCGTTCCGGATGGAGGGCAGCAAGGCGACGCTGGTTTCGATCAGCAAGTAAGGTCGAGATGTAAAAAAACGGCGCGAATCATCGCGCCGTTTTTTATTCAGGGCTTCAGATCGAGCGCTGATTGACTCGTTGCATCAATTCGTCCGCCGACTCCTTGCGCTCCGAGTAGCGATCCACCAGGTCCGGGCGATCACGCAACAACAGCGTGAACTTCACCAGTTCCTCCATCACATCGACCACCCGGTCGTACAGCGCCGAAGGTTTCATGCGGTTGCCTTCGTCAAACTCCAGATACGCCTTGGGCACCGAGGACTGATTGGGGATGGTGAACATGCGCATCCAGCGGCCCAGAACGCGCAGTTGATTGACCACGTTGAACGATTGCGAACCGCCGCAGACCTGCATCACCGCCAGGGTCTTACCCTGGGTCGGGCGTACTGCGCCAAGCGCCAGCGGCACCCAGTCGATCTGCGCCTTGAATACCGCCGACATCGCGCCGTGACGTTCGGGCGAGCACCAGACCTGGCCCTCGGACCATTGCATCAGTTCCAGCAGCTCCTGGACTTTCGGATGATCGCCGGGCGCATCGTCCGGCAGCGGCAGGCCCGACGGATTGAAGATCCGCGTTTCGGCGCCGAAGTGCTCCAGCAGTCGTGCGGCTTCTTCCACCAGCAAACGGCTGAAGGAGCGCGGGCGGGTCGAGCCGTAGAGCAACAGGATGCGGGGCTTGTGCACGCCATCGTTGCGGGTGGTTTTCTGAATCAGTGATGGGTCGAGATTGGGCAGGTCGGTCATGACGGCTCCGGTCACAGCAGGCTGATGCGGTCGAGTTCGCGCTTGAGGGCGGCGCGGTCGAGTTCGGCGAAGGGCAGGGCGAGGAAGGCCCGGCAGCGGGTTTCGATCCGGGCGAGGGTGGCGTGGAAGGCTGCGCTGACAGTGGTCTCATCGCCATGCACCTCTGACGGATCCTCCAGTCCCCAATGGGCTTTCAGGGCCGGGCCGAAGTAGACAGGGCAGGCTTCGCCGGCGGCCTTGTCGCACACGGTGATGACAATGTCCGGCGGATTGTATTCGAAGGCGTCGTTGCCCTTGCTGCTCAACCCGGCGATGGAAATGCCGGCCTCCTGTAACGTGGACAGGCTGCGCGGCAGCACCTGGCCTTTGGGGAAACTGCCGGCGCTGACTGCCTCGAAACCTTGCGGTGCCAGGTGATTGAACATCGCTTCGGACAGGATGCTGCGGCAGCTGTTGGCGGTGCACATGAATAGAACGCGCATGATCGGTCCTCAGCAACAGGCGGATGAATTGAGCGGGCGGTCACCCATGGCGGCGAGTCGCGCGCTGTTTTCCTCCAGCCACGCGGTGTTGGCGGCGAGGGTGGTCTGTAGCATCTCGCGAACCCATTCCGGTAACTGCGGATTGAGCCGGTAATACACCCACTGGCCCTGACGCCGATCCAGCAGCAAACCACAGGTGCGCAATTGCGCCAGATGACGGGAGATCTTTGGCTGGCTGTCGTCGAGTGCGCAGACCAGCTCGCAGACGCACAACTCGCCTTCACGGGTGATCAGCAGCGTGGCCCGGGCGCGGGTTTCGTCGGCGAGGCATTTGAAAACGGTGGCGGGGGTGAGCATGAACGTGCCCTTGATACATATGGGGTTTCGAATATACGGATATCCATATGTATAGGGCAAGCGCTTGAGTCGAGGAAACTGCACGCGTCGATAGAAGGCGTTGGGCGGCTTACCGCTTGCTGAAGGCCAGCCGCGCGGCAAACAGCACGAAGATCATCCCGGTTGTGCGATCCATCCAGCGAATCACTTTCTCCCGGCGCAGAAAACCCGACAGCGGCTGCGTCGCGCCAATCAGCACCAGTGACCAGATCAGTCCCAGCACCACATGAATGCTCACCAGCCCGAACGTCCACGGCACGAGTGGCTGCCCTTGCGGAATGAACTGGGGCAGGAACGACACGTAGAAAATCCCCACCTTGGGATTGAGCACGTTGCCCAGCATGCCCTTCAAGAACCAGTTGCCTCCCGGCTTGCCATTGGCTTCGGCGGGCGCCAGCGAGCGGCGGGGGCGCAGCAGCATGTTCAATCCAAGCCACGCCAGATACGCCGCGCCGCAGTATTTCAACAGGTTGTAGGCCAGCTCCGACACAGCAATCAACGCCCCGAGCCCAAACGCCACCGCCGCGCCCCACAACAGGCAACCGGCGTTGATGCCCAACGCTGCGCGCAAGGCCTGTCGCTTGCCTTCGACGGTCGCGGTGCGCAGGACCAGCGCGGTGTCGAGGCCGGGTGTCAGGGTCAACAGCGTGGCGGCGAGGGTGAAGGCGAGAAGATTGTCGGCGATGGACATGGCGCGTGGATTCCCTGTTCTGGATGGGGGAACGGTAGCGGTTTCAGGCGGGGGGATCCAGCAGGGAGATCAGGGGGGACGGTAGTTTATGTAGTTAGTTGCCGACACTTACAAAACCACGCAGGAGAGGTGCACCTGTAACGTGACCTTTCCTGAAACGTGATAAACCCAAGATGGTCATGTAGCATAGAGCCATCATCGCTATCCCGCGGCTACTCACTTCTGCCGATCTCAATAAGGTTTGTAAATGATAAAAACTATCCCGATGTGGAAAATGGTGATGGATATCAAAGGCAAGATAGCAGGGCTTTTAGTGCTTGCAACCTTGCCAGCTTTCATCGCCGCCGGTGTGTGGATGTTTGTCGAAGGGTTGCAAGAAGGGAAAATTCGCCAGGCCATAATGGGGTTTATTGGAGTGGTTTTTTTTGGTGCGTGCACCATTCTGTTTGCACCTTCAAAACAATATGTTCCTGGAAAAACGTTCAAGTTTTATAGAGATAAAAGATTCAGTACGAAAAAATACATTAATTACGGTTACGCAATCATTGTTTTGATTTTGGCTGTTTTTGCCATTTTATCTCCGAAAGATGCGTTGAATTCAATAGGCTATGGAATAGCAGGTCTCTATGGTCTTTATATTTATTCCAAAAGCTTGAAGTTTCACGCGGATGTCGATTTTTCGACCAATGAGTATCTGGCCACCGCTCTGGGGTTTTCTGCAGGGGAGAAAATTCTGCTCAGCTACCAGAATTTTGATGCTGACGAGGTTAAGGCTGGTAGCAATGCTTTCGCCGCAACAGCGACAAAATTGATTGTGGCGTCATTTGATGGGAGTGCCTGGACGAAACTGTCAAAGGACCTGAATCAACTGTCGGGCATTGGTATCATTGGCAACGACAGTCAAAGTTACGCCATTAAATTGGAGTTCAATGATGGTGTCGATGCTTTGTTGTACGTTGGCCTCTATGACAAGCTCACATCAAACCCGTTTATGGTCATTCGAGGGCTGCTGGAAGCAATTGATGCAAGTCTCCTGAATGATAGTGGTGCACCACAGACAACCAAAAGACGTCGGGTGGTGGTCAACTCCGATATTTCAGCCTCGATTCCAGAAAATGTATCAGCTGATGCAGCGCTTGCCGCCGGGGCACCTGTTCGCAATATTGAGGTTGCTCCTGACGTGTTGAATGCTATCCAGAATGCCGAAGTAGCTGTTTCCGGCCGCAGGCTGGAGCTTTAATCATGTCTCATTGCACGAAATTTGAATTTTCGTATGTTGATGAAGAGGCCATTGCCAAAGCTTTCGGCAAGATGGGCCTCCGCCCGACAACCGGCCTGGTTTCAATGTTTGCCAGCGACTTCAGCAAGAAAGTGCTGAGCAAAATGGGCTATATGGGCCAGCAGCAATTTAGAGCTATTTGTGGCAAGACAGCTAATGAGTTCAGCCTGTTTGTTTGTCAGATTGAGCAGGGCTCGTACAAACTCCTCATCGAACGGGAAACTGTTTCGGCCGACGATGAAGCGATCATGTCTGATTTGGCTTCAAGCTTTCAGAAAGCCTATATCAGCGTGGCCATCGATGAAACCGTAAAACGCATAGATGCATCAGGTTTTCCATCAAGAGTGAAAGAAACCGTTCAAGGCTTTGAGATTGAATTCGGGCCCAGTTACGAATTCAGCATTCATGTCACTTTTACAGGCGATCAAGTGACGGAAGAAGTGCATGGCGTTAAAGGCGATGTGTGCACAAAGCTCACTGAAGAGCTTGAGGCGCTTCTTTCCAGCCCTGCTGCAGAGCTTGTCACCGAGTGGAAGCCGGCCTATACCGTAGTCCATGAAGAACAAACCCTTCAAATTCTCAGGGCTAATTTCTAGATGGAAATCAATGTACATCACATGGACTTGAGCAGCGTTAACGGCCCCGGATTGCGCTTGACATTATGGGTGCAGGGTTGTGCGTTGAATTGCAAGGGATGCTTCAATCAGAGTACCCACGCTCGCGAGGCGAGTACGCTGATGTCCGTTCATGACCTGGCACAGAAGATCAATGCAATGGACATCGCCGGGGTTACTCTCTCCGGGGGGGAACCGCTCGACCAGGCGCCAGCCCTTGAGCAACTGATACATGCCGTCGATGGCGAGAAGAACTGGATTCTTTATACGGGCTATACACCAAAAGAGATATTCCGGAATGAGGCCATGATTCGAGTTGTCAAGGCCATAGACTTGACGCTGGCTGGCCGTTATCTGCAAAACGCGAAACATCCTTATCAGCACAAACAAATGATCAAAACAAGCGATAGGGTTGATATTGACTTTTTTCGTGCCGGGAGACCTGTCGAGTTTGTTGTTTCAAACTCCGGGGTTACCAAAACCGGCCTTCCGATGCATGTATAACTTAGTTCAGGCGCAGGGATAACAGGCATGAACCGCACCAAGCAGATAACCGATTACCTCAAGGCGCGTTACGCGATTCTGGTCATTGAAACCTTCGAGGAAGAGCGCGCCCTCAAAGAAATCGCTGAAATCGCCAAGACGCTCAGCCATCGTTTGTTCGTTTGGAACTCGACGATGGGTGTTCAGATCAATGGCGCCGTGGCCGGGGACAAAACCTTTGATTTGAAAATGGCCCTGGACTTTTGCGAAGAAAGAGCCAAAGAGGAAAGCAGCAAAAATATTTTTGTCTTTTGTGATGCTCATAATTACCTTGCCCCAAGCTCGAATCCTGTCTATCGCCGTCGGCTTCGGGATCTGGCCATCAATATTCGCTCGCGTGGGTATCGAAGTAATTGCATCATCGTGGCGCCGAGTTTTGAAATTGCCAATGATCTTCAGAAAGAAATCACGTTGATTGATTTTCCTTTGCCGTCGAGAGAAGAAGTTAAAAGTCAGGTCAATGACTTTGTTAATTCCTGGCAAGGCAACAGTAGTGTCAAGATCGACCTGGCTGGTGAAACCAAAGATAAACTCATTGACGCTGCGTTGGGGCTCACGGGGTTAGAGATTGACAACAGCCTGTCTCGCTCGCTGGTATCCAGTCTGAGTGTCAATGAAAGTACCGTAAAGGATCTGCTTTTCGAAAAGAAACAAATCATACGGAAGACAGGCATCCTGGAGTACATCGACTCCACGGTAAATCTCGAAGATGTTGGAGGGCTGGCGACTCTCAAGAAGTGGCTCCATTTGCGCAGTCAGTGTTTTGGGCAGATGGCTCAAGAGTTTGGTGTCAAGACTCCAAAAGGCTTGCTCTTGACCGGCGTTCCAGGCTGCGGCAAGTCGCTGACGGCAAAGTGCATATCGTCGTCCTGGAATATGCCCTTGTTGCGTTTGGATATGGGGAAAATCTTCCAGGGCGTGGTGGGTTCTTCAGAATCAAATATTCGTTCCGCACTCCACACTGCTGAAGCCATTTCGCCTTGCATCCTGTGGATCGATGAAATTGAAAAAGGACTTTCCGGTTCTTCCGGAGGAGCTTCCGATGGCGGTACGGCCACACGCGTATTCGGCACACTGTTGACGTGGATGCAAGAAAAGACGGCGCCTGTTTTTGTATTTGCTACCGCTAACAACATCAATAGCTTGCCTCCGGAACTGTTGCGGAAGGGGCGGTTCGACGAAATATTTTTCGTTGACTTTCCGTCGACACAAGAAAGAAAGAAGATTCTTGAAATACACCTGAAGAAGTTGAAACGTGACCCGGAAAAATTCGATCTGGATCGATTGTCTGCTCTGGGAGGCGAGTCGAATTTTGGAAAAGACATTGTGCTTTCAGGTGCTGAAATCGAAGCGTGGGTCGGGGACTCGCTGATCGAAGCGTTCTCACGGCGAATGAGTGGCTCCGGTGATGCAAGTGACCTGACCATGGCTGATTTTGAGACGACTATTTCGCGTTTGGTACCCATGAGCAAAATGCGCAAAGACGAGTTTACAAAGCTGCGTGATTGGGCCAATCAAAACGCAATCAGCGCTTCGGCCATGGTTGCCGGTCAGAATGATACGGAAACTCAAATCGGTGGCAGGCAAATTGATTTTTGATTTGCGGTGATTTTCAAGTAAGGCAGGCTTTGTTGCATAAATTACGGCTGAAGGCCTGCTCGCTTTCACAGACACAACCTTCCACTCATCCTGAATGTTGTGAGCGGGTCACAAGCCTGAGAGGCTAGCGCGAGGTTTACCACAAGGACATACGGACATGAGCACGCCAAAAATTTTGATCACGGGGGCTTCTGGCCAGATCGGCAGAGCTTTCTGGACTGCGCGAGGCAATAAATCTGATTTGCGTCTGGCCGATATAGACGTAGCAACACTTCCGGACTCGGCACAACGTTTCACTCTCGACATCAGGGACCAGGCCAGTTGTCTAGAGGCCTGCGAAGGCATACACACCGTGATCCATCTCGCTGCTGATCCGAACCCGGACGCCGACTTCACGTCTTCCCTGCTGCCTGTGAATATTATCGGCACTTACAACATGCTGTTCGCCGCCAAAGCGCAAGGCTGCAAGCGCTTCATATTTGCGAGCAGTGCCCAAGCGATTGAGGGATATCCGAAAGACGTCCAGATCCATGAATGGATGGCACCTAAACCGGGCAACCTTTACGGGGTCAGCAAAGCGTTTGGCGAAGCGCTGGCCTCGATGTATGCAAACGATGGTCAAATGACGACAATCGCGGTCCGTATTGCAAACGTCGCCAGATTTCACGCTGGAGAAACCCACAGCTCCCGGGACGTGGCCGCATTTATCAGCTACAGGGATGTTGTAGCGTTACTGGAACGATGCGTCGAGGCCGATCTGAGCGGATTCCATGTTGTTCATGGTGTCTCGGGTAACCGCTATAAACGGCTTTCAATTGATCAGACCAGAAAAACCATTGGGTACACGCCACTTGATGATTCATTCGAGATTCTGGAAGGGCGCGCTTGATCTGAACGGGTGCGGTGTTTTTCAGGTCACCTGAGTGAGTCAGGAACGAATTAGCCGATGTGACAGAAACGGAGCGGAAAGGGGACTGATCAATTATTAAAAAATAGATCAGTCCCCTTCAACAAACCTTGGGCGCTTCACCCCGGAATCAGACGAAACAGAGCATCAAAGCTCAATCGCCCACGTCTGACTCACCAACTCCTTCCCGAAGCTGAATATCGACTCTTCCTCAACCAACTCAAACCCCGCCCGCTGATACAACTTGCGCGCATCCACCAGATTGCTGGTCGTCCACAGAATCATCTTTTTGTACCCGACATCCCGGGCAAACCTCAGGCATTCCTCGACGAGTCGATTGCCGATCCCCAGCCCCCGAGCGCTGGCGTCCACAAACAGCATGCGCAGTTTTGCCGTGGTTGCGTCGTGCCGGATGACAAATACTGACCCGACAACCTTGCCATCCTTTTCCGCAATCCAGCAGCGTTCGCTGGCAGGGTCGAACTCGCGCAGGTATTTGGCGACGATTTCGGCGACCAGCGCCTCGAACTCCCAGTTCCAGCCGTATTCGCGGGTGTAGATCACGGTTTGTTGCTGCACCACCAGACCCATGTCGCCGGGCTGCGGGTCGCGCAACAGGTAGGCCGGTTGCTTGTCGCTCCCGAGCAAGGTCTGGATCTGCTTCATGGACTCGATCAATTGCAGTTGCTGCGGCTCGGCCAGGCGTTCGAGCAGGGTGATGACTTCCTGCCGAGAGGCCTGTTCCAGCGGGGCGAGGATTTCGCGGCCGAGGTCGGTGATGTGCAACAGGCTGGCGCGGGCGTCGGTGGCGGAGGGGACCTTCTGGATCAGGCCCTTTTTGTCGAAGCTGCTGATGAGCCGGCTCATGTAACCCGCGTCCAGGCTCAGCATCTGGCGCAGGTCGGCGCTGGTCAGATCGCCGCCGGAGGCCAGTTCGTAGAGGATGCGCAGCTCGGTCAGCGAGTAGTCGCTTTGCAGCAGGTGTTCCTGCAGAACACCGATCTGGTGGGTGTAGAAGCGGTTGAATTGCCGGACGATGTCGGCTCGTTCGATCAATGGAGTCGCGGACATGGCAGATGCTCAGATAGTTGCCTTGAGCAACTATATAGTTGCCTGAGGCAATCAAGTCAAATGAATTGTCCAACGTTTCTCAGGGCAAACTCTGCCGGATCGAACCGTTCTCTGGTGTCCATTCGAATGTTTCTGAGAACCACCGTTTCGAGGTGTGATGCGTAGAGCGTTTCCGAAAAATAAGTGATCAGCAGCGTGCGACGGCGGGCGCCGGGGGCGTTCAGGCTGCCGGCGTGAATGAGATCGGCATCGAAAATCAGGATGTCGCCGGCGTTGCCCGTCAGTTGCACGGATCGGGATTCGTCAGTGAAATCGAATGGGGGCTCGCCGAGTGCAGGGCGATGGCTGCCGGGGATGATACGGGTTGCGCCGTTCTCCGGGCCGTAATCGTCGAGATAGACCAGCGCGACAGCGGTGTCGCCGGGGCGCTGCGCCGACAAGTCGCGGTGCAATTGTTGATGACCGCCACCTGCAAGCGGTTCACGGCCCTCTACCTGTGAAAGAAAGAAGCGCTCGCCAATCAATTCGCCCGCCACGGCCAGAACTTGTGGCAATCGACAAACAGCCTGAACGGTCGGGTCAGTGTCCAGCAGCGAATGGCGCCAATCCATGCCACGGGGCACGGGCCATTCGCTTGAGGGTTTTACGCCGGTGTCGAACGTATTCCGTAGTCCGGTCAGCCATGCAGCCGGGATTGCCCGGCGCAGCAGGGCGTAGCCGTTTTGGTGAAGTTGTCTAGCGCAGGGCGTAGACCCAGGCATCCGTTGCGGTCCCGTCATCCAGAGTCACCTTGGTCAAAACCCGCTGATACTCGGCCCCTTCAAACTCATCGAGCGCCGCCCAGTGCTGCTGGAAGTTTTCTGACGAGAAAATATAGCCTTCGATGACATCGCCATCTTCAGCAATCACCAGCCCGGGAAACCCCATCGCCGCACCCCAGCCGGCGTGCGACAGACGCCCCTTCAACGAAGCGGCCTGCCAGGTGCCGCCGATGTTCAGCATCACATGCTCATTCGGCCGGCCGGGGCCCAGGGTTCCATAAACGAAGAGACGTTCCACGATTGCTCCTTCCGATCAAAAGGAACGAATCCTGACGTAACGTCGATGTGCAGGCAACAGCGCCATCAGTTTTGAGCCGACCGGGTCAGAAACCCGTCGATCAAGGCCACAACCTGTTGCTGGATCACCTCACGCGAACGGCCGCCGCCATCCCCGCAAATGATGCCGTCGCCTGGCGAGTCTTCTTCAAGCAACTCCACGGCGCCGGGCTTGCAGGATGCCACGAAGCTGAAATGGCTGGCGTCGCTGATCTCGACATACTGCGACGATGCCGAAGGCAGGCGCTTGGCAAGATTGGCCGACTCCAGATGGGCGGGCAGGTCTTCGGACGGCGCGCCAGCGCCAATTACCAGTGTCGGAATCGGCAGTGCGGCGAGGCTTGTGTCGGTCATGCCACGTGACAGGCCCAGGTCCAGTGACACGATGGCGCTGACGCGTTTATCACTCAAGTCCGCGCCCATCCGGCTTTTGGATTCTGCTGTGGCGGCGACGTTGATCGTCTTGTAGACGGAACAACTGGCTAGTTTTTGATGGACCGCGCAGTCCTTGGCAAAACGCTCGGGGTCGAACCGTGAGCCGGCGAGTTCGAGGGCGGTCCAGCCGCCAAGTGAATGGCCGGCTACCGCAATTCGACGCATCGAAACGGCACCCAGTTGCTCGGGTCGAGCGGTGACTGCATCGATGACGCGGCTGATGTCGGCAGGTCGTTGCCACAGCTGTGCAGCGGCTTTCGGGCTGCGGTCATGCGTCGTGGTGCCGGGATGGTTGACCGCCGCCACGATGTATCCCTGACGGGCCAAGGCTGTGGCCAGCCATGCCTGGTTGCTCCAATTACCACGGTAACCATGGGAGAGCACCAGCAACGGATGCTCACCGGCAGTCGGTGGCGCATCGCGCACGGCGGACGTCCCGACAAACACGATATCGTCGGCAATCAACTGAGGGGTGGCGGTGGTTTTGGCGGGATACCAGACGACCATCTCCAGCGGACGGTCATTTTGCGCGTCCGGTAGTGTAGAAGTCCGGAAGCCGATGGGTGTTTCGTCAGCGTTTGTGTTGGCTGAAAGGCAGATCAGAAGCAGGAGGCCGAAAGCTTTTTTCATTGTTTTTTTCTTCCTTGATCAAATCGGGCAAACGGGACGTTTGCCCAGACGTTCTACCAGTCTGACGAGATCGCTGTCCGGATACTGGACAAGAAATTGCGGTCGTACAGGTCGTTTTCGTATCGTCGCGACTAGATTCAACTTGATCCGGTATCTGAACGCATTGAGCTCTCAACGTGGCACAGGTGCCCATTCAATTCCATCACGTCTACTCTTGGGTGGCAGTCCGTTTTCGAAGTTTGAAATCTTGATCACACGGTAATGGCCACCCCATTTTATTTGGTTGACCGGAGAGCGGCAAAGCACGATATCCCGGTCAAAGCCTTTCTCGATATCGTCACTGTTAGGTTTTCGGGTAATGCTGATCCATTGGTTGGCCCCTTTTTTAAGCCGGCGACCTGATACATACAAATGCAGACCCAGCGGGAAGAAAATAAAGAATATTAAGACAGGTAATGCATAGGCGAATTTCGCAGTAGTACTTACAAACCCACCCTCAGCTGTGATCCCGGTATTGCCGAGAATCATGGCAGCGATCATTCCGATGGCCATCAAGGTAGTAGCGAGGCATACCGTTTGCATATCTGCATTTTTTCTTATCAAGGCCTGGCGTACTCGTTTAAGCAGTACGGGGTCCGAAATCAATTCCCAATCCTTTTCCTTCCACTGGGGGATCAGTCGGTATCCGTCCTCAGTCAGGAGTTTTCTTACTTTATAGCTGTTCCAGAGCCAAAGCGCGAAAGCCAGTAGCTCATAAAAAATAAAGGCGATTAGTGCGTAATTGGCCAAACCTTGAATAGAAAAGAAACCTTGGGACGAGGGGCTGGTGTCCAGCGCAATCACTGCTGCAGCACATCCCGTAAACGCGTTGCTTGCGATTAAGGCCGCCGCGTCAGAAAGGCGCGCCAATGTAGTTTTGTGGTCCATGATTTCAGTAATACCATCGATCAGTAATTCCCATGACCTGTTGTTAGAGCATGAGAGTGGATTGGGCGGTTATGCGTGGCTGGGCCCAATGATGGGGCCGCCCACATGATTAAGTTTGATTCGAGATACCTCTGTGTTAACAGAGGTATCACCGACTGACCTGTAGAGACGTCAATGAAAAACCGTGCAGATCAAGCAGGAGATTATGTCTCACGGTGTTTGGCGACCCCCTCCCATGCAAAGGGTACGAGGTCAAAAACAGTCGTGACTTCTGCAAAATTCATAAGTCGGCCTTGAGGGCGATCCAGCGCACCGGTCACCATATACAGGCGCCACTTTGGATTACTCAGGTACTTCTGCTCATTTCGCGTCATATAAAAATGCATGACCTGAGTGCTGGTCCCTTTGACCTCCAAGTGAAGTTCTTCGCCCGTCTTTCGGTCGACTAACAATAGATCGTAGCCACAGTTATCTTTCTGACGATCAGTCACCCGATATTCATTATCGAACTCCCGGATCGCTTTATCGATCGCTGCCTTTTCAACGCGTTTTCTGTGTTCGGCATCAGGAAACTTGAAAGTGGGTGCCTTGGTTTCGGCAATGACTGGCGCAAGCCCGACAATCGTTTCTGCAAGCTCTGCAAAGTCTTGTCGCCAAGCATCATTCAAGCCGTTGCCTTGCACATAAATGATTGGCGAGCGCTTGAAATGGTCCCCGGAAACCACATTCTGACGTAATTGTAGAGGAATGAGTGTGGCTTGGTCTGCACTGAAGCAGTAACTGTAGGGATGACCCTGGATGTCCATTTCAAAGTCGCCGACCTCATACTCTGGTCGGTCGCGATAAGCGTATTCGAACACCGCATTTTCATACCACCCAACTACGGTAAGGGGGCCGGTTCCATTTCGTGCGGCGACAAATATCAGAAGCCAGCCGCTTGCCTGTCTTGGACTGGGAGCACTCTGCTTTTTCCCCATGGGGGGGATGTATCCGTAGTACCTGCCGTCCTCGGATTTTCTGAAATTGAATCTCTCATGCGCTTCGTTGTACTCGCCGATGTGAGCATGCCGGCCCACCACTTCGTCACCCTCATAAAAGGTAGCCCAACCGGTTTTAACGAATGCGATTCTGTCCATGAGTGACGATGTCCGTTTGGATGAAACGACGAGGCTACGATTCTTGAATTATCAGGTCAATGTTGAATTGCCATCATGTGATTGGAAGAGGAGGTCAAAGTGGACATGGCCCTGAACCGTTTCGCCAACTCCAGCGCCACCCGACCACTTCCCACCGTCGGCAACAGATGCGTAAACGGAATATCGATCATCCGGTTCTCACGCACGGCTCGCAGGGTCGACAGCACTGGATCCTGCATCAGCAACTGGCGCTTGCGACTGGCTGGCGACCAGTGTGCGTCGGCCAGCAGGATCACGTCCGGGTCCGTGGCGAGCAGGGTTTCACGGCTGACGGTCACCCGGTATTGGTTGATGCCGGCGAACAGGTTTTGCGCCCCGGCGGCGGCCAGCAGAGTGGTGACGAAACCGCGCCGGCCTTCACTGTCGAGACCGTTGACCTCGCTGTCGAGGTAGAACACGGACAGCGGCTTGGCCGAGCGGGTTACAGCCTTGGCCTGTGCCAGATCGGCATCCATCGCATCGCTCAGTTCCCGAGCGCGCTGCTGTCGGTGCAGCAAGGCACCGAGAGTCGAGAGGTCGTTGCGGATGTGTTCAAAGTAGTCCAGCGAGTGCCCGTTGCAGGCCGACTCCAGCAGATACGTAGCAACTCCATTGCGCCCCAGCCCGCTGCGTGACGTCACGCCGTTGCCGAATGCCGTCGCAAATCCACCGACCACCAGATCCGGCTTCTGCGCGTACAACACTTCGCTCGACGGATAGCGGTGCGAGATCACTGGCACACCGAAGTACTCGGTCTGAGGCGCGCCGATATCATCCAGATAGGCCACTCCCGCCAGCGCCGGGCCTGCGCCCAATGCCAACACCAGATCGGCCGCATGCTGATTGAGCGCAACAATCCGCGATGGTGGTGAGGCCGGCCAGTGCCAGGTCTCGCCACAATTGCGGTAATCATATGCCAGAGCCGGAGAAGCGCAGAGCAGGGCGCCCACGAGCAAACACAGCCTTCTCACGAGCGCTCCTTGATCAGCAGATCCTCGACCACTTCACCGCCCACCAGATGCACTTCGACCAGTCGCTGCGCATCGGCGTGGCTGCGTACGCCATACCAGCAGGTCTCCGGATACACCGTCATGACCGGCCCGAGATTGCACGGGAACTGACAATGCGTGCGGGTCAGCAAAACGCCGCCCGGGGTTTCGATGCGATCATGGGCCAGCAAGTGCCGGCGCAAGGTTTTCCATAGCTGCAAGGCGCCGCGCTGGGTGCAGCGCGGGCCGGTGCAGAGGAACACGTGGCGCGCATGCTCGGGAACGTGCGACCAGTCCGGGTGCGAATCGACGCCGTCGGTGGTGATAATGTCAGCCATCAGAAACGGTACGTGTAGCGCACTTCGGAGGTGAACGGCCGTCCGAGGTTGTCGACGTTGTTCGAGCGGCTGGTGACGTAGTCGCGGTCGAACAGGTTTTCCACCAACAGGCTCAACCGGTGTTGGTGGGCACCGTCGAGATAGCGATAAGCGTCGGCATCCACCACCGAGTAGTGGCCGTACTCGACCTGTTTCGAGCTGATCACATCGCGGATATAGCGGATCGCACCGCCGGCGCCCCACATCCGGTCAACCGACTCGTAACCGATGCGCGAACGGGCGAAGAAGCTCGGTACGTCGTTGATCGTCACTCCCGTGCGGGACTCGGTCAGGTTGCGGGTCATGTCCGCCTGCAGGCTCCATTGATCGTTGAGCGCCAGTTTCGCGTCCGCCTCGAAACCACGCATCTGGATCCGCCCCTGACCGTTGACCCACTGGATGTCGTCGAGGGTAATCAGGTCATCGATCTTGCGCTTGAACAGGGTGACGCTGGCGCTGAACTCGCGGTCGATGAGCAAGCCTTTGTAGTCGAGACCGAGCTCCGCGTTGCGGCTTTTCTCCGGTTTCAGGTTGCGGTTGCCCAGTTCGTCACCCGGCTCGTTGACGAATAGTTGCTCGGCGTTCGGCAGTTTGTAGGCCGTGCCGTACTGGCCACGAACAGACCAGTTTTCATTGAGGTCGTACAGCGAGGTGAGCATGCCGACCGTGGCGCTGTCGCCTCCGCTCATGGCTTCGTGACGGATGCCGATGCTCGGGTGCCAGTCGGGCAGGGCGTCGATCTGCGGGCGCAACTGGGTGTAGAACGCGTGGGCTTCGGCCTTGTCGTTGTCGATGATCAATACATCGTCCTGACCCTTGAACCATTGATTATCCGTGCCGAACACCAGCACATGGCCGCCGGGCAACTCGGCCTTGCCTTCGGCCTGCACGCCCCAGTCGGTGAAGCCCCAGTAGTCGTTGTGGTTGATGGTCCGGGTGCCGCCATCGGCGGTGTTGTTGATGCGCGTGTAACGGGTGTCCCAGTCGTTGATGTGGCCTTTGACGAAGTAGCTCAAGCGTTCATTGACGTTCTGTTCGAAGGTCGCCGTGGCGATCTGCTGGATGCGGTCGTTGGTAGTCTTGTGGTTGTCCACCGGGCGAGCGAAGTCGAGGTTGGCGTCGGCGTATTGGTAGAACAGTTCCAGGCGCGCATCATCGCCGAAGGACTGAATCGCCTTGCCGCCGAAGGTCGTGACTTCGTAGGCGCGATTCTTTTCGCTGCTGTTCCTGATGTCGCGATTGCGAAACGGCTGATAGCCGTCCGAAACGTTATGGCTGACGTAGGCCAGCAGGCCCAGGTCGCCGAAGCCGTTGGTGAAGATGTTCTCGACCCGCGCATCTTCGGTGGTGCCACCGAAGGTATCCACGCCCATGTTCACTTCGCCGGAGGCTTTGCGGCTCTGCGGGCTGCGGGTGACGATGTTGATAACGCCAGACACGGCTTGCGTGCCGAACAGCAGACTCTGCCCGCCCTTGAGCACTTCGATGCGTTCGATGGCGTTGGCCGGCAGGGTGTCCAGGTACAGACCGCCGTAGAGGCGGTTGTTCAGGCGCACGCCGTCGAGCAGGATCAGCGTGTCGTCGTTGCGCCCGCCCAGCAGGGAATAGGTGCCGTAGTCGAACGGGCCGTTTTTCGGCGCGACGTACAGGCCGGGAATGAACATCTGCATCACGCGGCTGACATCGGCGCTGGGGCCGGCGCGTTCGATCTGCTCGCGAGTGACGATCTCGACCTTGCTGCCGAACTGCGCCATGTCGGCGACGGTGGTGGACTCCACGGACGGCGCGGAAACGATTTGCTGGGTGAGTTCGAGCGGCGTGTCGTCTGCCAGCAGCAGGGGGCTGAACAGACAGCCGAACAAGAGGGATGGAGCCGGGGTGTTGAAAGGTTTGATCATCGTCTTCTCGAAAGGATCTTCGCAGAAGAGCATGCAGGAGAAGGCATCGCGCACACGCCGACACCGGCCCATGCCCGCCCACCGCAGGAGTTTGCCAAACAGCATTTCAGGCCGGTCTCCGGGCTCGCGCGTATGGACGCTTTCACCTTCCCATGGCCGTCTGGCCACAGTGGTGTGTCGAAAGCATCACGCGCCTACCGTTGCGGGGGCAGCACCGGACTTGTTCGAAACGAACGCACCGGTTTCCCGTTTCACCCCATGCACGGCGGCATGGGACACCTGAAACAGGGCGGCATCTGAACATTCGGATGACCGGTCGTCAACTTGCCGGATCAAGCCTGGTACGTGTTCTGCTGAACGAACCGCTCGATCAACCACCGCGCCGCCGGGCCCGGTGGCGCATCGGTACGGTAGATGGCGTCAAAGGTGTATTGCCCGCTGGCGTACTCCGACAAATCCAGTTGTACCAGTCGGCCGCTGTCCAGATCCTCCTGAATCATCGGCCTCGGCATGTTGCCCCAGCCGATGCCCTCACGCAGCAACATGTGTTTGGCGCCCAGGTCCGCCAGGCGCCAGGTGCGGTTGCTCAGTACAGCGAACTCCTTGTCTTTGGTCAGTTGCGAGCGGTCGGACAGCACCAGCTGTGTGTGCTCGCGACCGGCACCCGGAACATTGCCAGCGGCGGTCGCCAAAGGATGATTCGGCGCTGCCACCGGAATAAGCTCGACGCCGCCGATGCCAATTCTTTCGATGCCGTTGATGCCGTCATTCATCGGCCCGCTCACGCCAACCACCGCGCCGCGATTGATCACCCGCTCAGTCACGGCGCCGAGCGCTTCCATGTGCAGATGCAGGGCAACGGTGGGGAACTCTTCGCGAAAGGATTTCAGCGCATCCACCACGCGCTCGGCGGGCAACATCACGTCGAGCACCACATGCACCTCGGCCTCGAGACCCTGCAGCAGGCCTTTGACCTTGGCGCGCAAGCCATGCACCCCGTTGGCGATGGTCCGGGCCTCTGCCAACACGGTGCGGCCGGCGTCGGTGAGTTGCGGCTTGCGGGTGGTTTCACGGTCGAAGAGGGTGACGCCCAGTTGCATCTCAAGGTTGGCAATCGAGTAGCTGATCACCGAAGTCGCCCGGTGAAGCTTGCGCGCCGCCGCGGCGAAGCTGCCGACTTCCACGACGGTCAGAAAGACCCGCAATTGATCGAGTGTCGGTGTGCCTGGGTCGGAGATCATGTCGGTGTCCTTGAGTTACCGTGAGGGACGTTACTGGATTTACAGCTTACCTATTTTATCGAACGTAACGATCTAAATTAGTCGGCTATTCAGATGAGCTGCCGAGGCGCAACATTTCTTCATCCGGACGGTTCAAGTCGAACCGGACCCCATTGAAGGAAATTCTCCCATGGCTACTTCTGCAAACATCGCCCAAGCAACTGCTGTACAGAACGCTTCCGACACCAAACAAGCCTCGGCTGCCTTGATCGGCCGCGTCTTGCTCAGCGTGATTTTCATCCTCTCCGGTTTCTCCAAACTCGCCGCGCCGGCCATGATGATCGGCTACATCGGCTCGGTAGGGCTGCCGCTGCCGCAAGTGGCGCTGGCGCTGGCAATCATCGTCGAAATCGGTGGCGGCCTGGCGCTGATCGCCGGCTACCGCACCCGCACCGTCGCCGCTGTGCTGGCCGCATTCAGCGTGGTCACCGCACTGGCCTTCCACAATGCGCTGGCTGACCAGAACCAGTTCATCCACTTCTTCAAGAACATCGCCATGGCCGGCGGCCTGCTGCAAGTTGTGGCCTTCGGTGCCGGTCGCTTCAGCCTCGACGCCCGTCGCCGCTGAAAGCCGGGCGCCGCGAGGGACAGATTCCCTCGCGGCGCTTTGCCGTTTGTTGGCCGTTCCCCGCATCAGAATCGAGTAATCATCATGACCGTTCAGCAACACCTCTCCGGCTACACCCGCGAACCTGTCACTCACCGCATTCTGCGCTACCGCACCAGCGGCAGCGGACACGGCTCGATCGTGCGGCTGATGAGCCCTTCGGATCTGGGCCAGTTGATCAAACCCTTCGTGTTCCTCGACCTGTTCGAAGGTGAGGCCTCGTTCATTCACAACATGCCGATGCACCCGCATTCGGGGATCGCCACCGTGACGGTGATTACCGAAGGCAACCTGCGTTTCGAGGACGAAGGATCGGGCAAGGGCATGATCGATTACGGCGGTGTCGAGTGGATGCGCGCGGGTGGCGGGGTGTGGCACGGCAAGGAAATGTCGGTGGGCACGTCGCAGCGGATTCAGGGCTTTCAACTGTGGGTGGCTTTGCCGCCGGAGCTGGAGAACGCCCGTGTCGACAGCCAGTATCTGGAGTCCGCCGCGATGCCTGAAGTGGGCCCGGCGCGGGTGATTCTCGGCGCTCATCAAGGCGTGCAAAGCCCGGTTCGGGCACCCGCAGGTATCAACTATCTGCTGGTCACGCTGAGTGCCGGCGAAACCTGGACTTACACGCCACCCGAAGGCCACGAGTCATTGTGGCTGAGCGTCAGCCGTGGATTGCTGGCGACACCGGATCTGGTCAGCGCGGGCGAAATGGCGGTCTTCGAACCAGGCAACAGTGCCGTTACCTTGAAGGCCCTGCGCGATGGCACTGTGTTCGTGATCGGCTCGGCGCAGCCTCATCCCTACGATCTGGCACTGGGCAACTACTCCGTACACACCAACCCGCAAGCCTTGCGAGAGGGCGAAGCGAAGATCGCGGAAATCGGCGGGCGGTTGCGCGAGTATCTCAAGCTGGCGGATGGGGTGGGGGCGGTGCCGGTGTTCAAGTAAGCCCCGTGGCTGGACATCAGGTGAGCCGTTGCCCATCGATGTACGAGATCGGCAGCGCGTTCGGCATTGAATGCGTTGTGAGGCTCAATCCTTCGAAATCGCTTGATGAAGTAGGCGCCGTCAACCAGAACCGCTGTGGGCATACATTCTTCCTGAAAACAAAAACGCCCAAGGGTTTGGCACGTCCTGGATGGTTAGGACGGCTTACTGCCTTGGGCGGGATGTGGGCAGATTAGGGAGAGATGACAGTGTCGTCAATCGTGCCATCTTTGTTTTTGATCATGGACTAGCCATCAGTCCTGAATGTGCTCTTGATTTTGTCGATGAGCAGTGAGGTAGAAAGATAAAGCCTAAGGATTTGGCCCACAAGCCAGCGCTTTCTGACGTATTTGTAGGTTTTTGCGCTGGGGGCTGTAGCTTGAAAGAATGGGTATTACTGCCATGAGCGGTCAATATCCAAGCGCGCAGTCGTACCGATTTGAGTATCTGCATTACAGGGGAGAAGTTGATGCTTGAAGACATCCTGACCAAAGGTCTGTCCGTGGTGTTCTGCGGGATCAATCCCGGTCTGTTGGCGGCGGAGCAGGGACATCACTTCGCCGGGCGGAGCAATCGGTTCTGGCGCACGTTGCATCTGGCCGGATTCACAACCCTTGAGGTCAGTCCGGAAAACGATCGCTCGATCCTGCATTACCACTGCGGGCTGACTGCCGTGGTGGAAAGGCCGACGGCGCGGGCGAATCAACTGACGGCGCAGGAATTCACCGCAGCGGCGGCGAACTTCGAGCGCAAGATCAAACGTTATGCCCCGCGTTATGTGGCGTTTCTCGGCAAGGCTGCCTATGCCGGATTGTCAGGGAAAAAAACGTTTGAATGGGGCGCACAGGACACGACATTCGGCGGGGCAAATGTGTGGATTCTGCCCAACCCCAGCGGCCGCAATCTGGCGTTCAATCAAGACCAACTGGTGACGGCGTATCGGCAGCTTTATATGGCATCCAGCGAAACCAGGTAAGCGCGAAACATGTCCGCCATCGCCTCCGCACGTGCCGTGATTTCCTCGTCGGTGCGCGGGCTCAGTGAAAAGTCCTTCCCGACCGAACTGAGCGTAGCCAGGATCAGATCGCAGGCTTGTGTGCGACTGGATTCACTGGCCTGTGGCAGCAACTCAGCCATGAATACCTCAAAGGTACGCTTGCCCGCCGCCCGTACTTCATGGGCCTCCGGTGCATCGCGATACAGCGGTGCCGCGTCGTTCAACGCGCCACGCATCTGCGCTTCCTCGCACTCCGAACGGATGAACGCATGCACCAGCGTGCGTAGACGATCCAGTGGCGGTGTTTCCTGATTTTCCAGAATCCGCTGCAGCATTGTTGTGGTCTGCACCCACTCATCACTCTGCAACCGGAACAGGATCGCAGCCTTGTTCGGGAAGTACTGGTACAGCGAGCCCACGCTCACCCCAGCCTTCTCGGCAACCCGCGCCGTGGTGAATCGGGCCGCGCCTTCCTTGGCCAAAACCTGAATAGCCGCCTGCAGAATCGCCGAAACCAATTCGGCGGAGCGTGCCTGCTGCGGCTGTTTGCGTGAGGAAATACGGGCAGTCTGGCGGTCGGTCATGGTGGGCTCAGGCGTGAAAAGGGAATGCGAATAGCGAAGCGGGCCATTCGCTCGCATCATTTAAACGCGACGAATCATTCGCATTTTAGCCCTCAACTGACGGAAAACCACCATGACAGCATTGACCACAGAACCTCTGGCAACCCTGATCGAACGCCTCTACACTCAGGCCCGCGCCGCCACCAGTCCGGTTTTGGATTGCGTATCCAATGAAGAACGCGAACGTCTGATGCACAGCAAAACCGAGTACCGCGAGCTATATGGCATGCTCAAGGACCTGTGGCTGCCTGTCTCCCGCGACACCGGAAAACTGCTGTACATGCTTGCACGCAGCAGCAAGGCCAAAGCCATCATCGAATTCGGCACTTCGTTCGGCCTGTCCACTTTGCATCTGGCCGCGGCCCTGCGGGACAACGGCGGCGGTGTGCTGATCGGCAGTGAATTCGAACCGTCGAAAATCGAACTGGCGCGACATCACTTCGTTGAAGGGGGCGTCAGTGATCTGATTGAAATCCGCGAAGGTGATGCGCTGATGACCTTGGCGAGCAATCTGCCGGAAACGGTCGATCTGTTGCTGCTCGATGGCGCCAAAGCGTTATATGGCGACGTGCTGAAACTGGTGGAAAAGCGCCTGCGGCCCGGTGCGTTGGTGATCGCCGACAACACCGATTACTGCCCGGAATATCTGGCGCATGTGCGCTTGCCGCAGAGTGGTTATCTCAGCGTGCCATTCGCCGATGACATTGAAGTGTCGATGCGGTTGGCCTGAGGACGGTCGCTGTCGGCGACTCCCGATAGGCTGCGAGGGTTCGTTTTGCTTCGGAAGCGGACCTTCGAGGCATTTTCCGGTGTGATCCCCCATGCGCGCGACAGCATTCGTCTATCGTCTTGAAGATCAACACATGGCCAGGATCAGGGAGCTGATCATGAATCGTCAGGAAGACTTCAACATCATCTGGAAGCGAATATCGTGGCGGGCGTCAGCTACCACCAAACCAGTTATAGCCCTGGTCTTCCCAATAACCCCCGGGATAGGTATTGGTGACGAAAATCGCCTGAATGTGTTTCGGGTTCTTGTAGCCCAGTTTGGTGGGCATGCGCAGCTTCATCGGGAAGCCATATTCACGCGGCAGGACGGTGCCGTCGTAGGTCAGGGTTAGCAGCGTCTGCGCGTGCAACGCCGTGGCCATGTCGATGCTGGTGTAGTAATCGTCGGCGCATTTGAAACCGACGTACCTGGCGTCTGTGTCGGCGCCTACGCGCTTGAGGAAGTCACTGAAACGTATGCCACCCCAACGGCCGATGGCGCTCCAGCCCTCGACGCATATGTGCCGGGTGATCTGATCGATCTGGGCCATGGCCCGCAGTTCTTCCAGTTTCCAGCTGCGCTTGTCGGCCACCATGCCGGTGACTTCCAGTCGGTAGCTGTCTTCATCTACGGCGGGCGCTTCATCGATGCCGTAATAAGCATTGAAGGGAAACGGCCGGGTAATCATCGATTCGGAGTAGGTGGGAGCCATGGCGTTCGGGTTGAACAGCCAGCCCTGCACCCTGTCGTTGAAGCGCGACATGGAGGACAGCGCTGTATCAATGCTTTCGTTATCCGAGATATTGCAGCCGGACAGCATGGCCACTGCGCCCAACGTCAGGCTGCGCAACAGGAAAGTGCGGCGAGAGCTGTCTTCTATCCGAGAGGCAAGCACTTTGCGGGCGTCCTTCAGGATGGACGACTCATCCAGCTCAGGCCTTTGCACTCGCTTGCTCATAGGCGCTCCTTGTGCCCGACAATCATCGCCCACAGCGTCTTGGGAACGAGCGCGACCATCACCAGATGCACCACGAAGAACGCCACCAAAAAAGACATCGCAATGAAATGCACATGCCGGGCACTGTCGTAGCCGCCCAACAGTTCACGCAGTAGCGGAAACTGAACGGACTTCCACAACACCAGCCCGGAAATCACCAGCCCGGTAATGTCGAGCATCACGAACAAGTAAGCGACGCGCTGTACCTGGTTGTAATGGCTGACATCGGCATGCCCCAACCGTCCCCGCAGCGCAGACCCCAGATCCTGAAAAAAACCTTTGATGGATAACGGGAAAAAACGTCGCGACAGACGACCACTCAATACATTGGTCATCAAGTAGAGAAGGCCGACCACAACCAGCATCCACATGGCCGCGAAGTGCCATTGCAACGCGCCGCCCAGCCAGCCGCCCAGGGTGATCGAATCAGGAAAGTTAAAACCATAAAGAGGGGAAGCGTTGTAGATGCGCCAGCCGCTGGTGACCATGACCAGCACCGCCAAAGCATTCAGCCAATGCGTCAGCCTCAACCACCGGGGATGGCTGTTCCTGGGACGCAGGTGGACGGTATGAGTCGCTTCAGGTGCAGTTGGCATAGGGAGCTCCGGGTTCGAATAACGTCGTAACCCAAGATCAAGTGTAGCCCCCCATTCAGCGCTCAAAACATTCCGCCGGGCGGGGTCGTCGGCCAGCTATGCTTTTCAGGTCTGGGCAGCATTTCGGTCGGGTATGCCATGCCAACAGTCAAAACTGCGCTTGTGCTTGCCGGGGGCGGGAGTCTGGGCGCGGTTCAGGTCGGGATGTTGCAGGCGCTGTTAGAGGCCGAGGTCGCTTTCGACCTGGTGATTGGCGCTTCAGTCGGCGCCATCAACGGCGCCTACTTTGCCGCCAGACCCAACGCCAAAGGCGTGGCCGAGCTTGCGGGCTTCTGGCGCGGCTTGCGCCAGTCCGATGTGTTTCCGTTCTCGGTACTCGACACGCTGAAGGGCATCCTCAATCGTCGCGGGCACTTGCTGAGTGCGTCTGCGCTGCACCGTATAGTGCGCCGGTCACTGCCGGTCGATTTGATCGAAGAGACCGAACTGCCGCTTTATATCGTCACCACCAATCTACTGAACGGTGCTGAAGAGCTTTTATCCAGCGGTAATGCTGAACAGGCATTAATGGCCAGCGCTGCGATTCCGCTGGTGTTTCCCAACGTACAAGTCGGCTCGAAGTTCCTGGTTGATGGCGGAGTCTCCAGTAACACGCCGATCGCCAGTGCAGTTGCATTGGGCGCAACGCGAGTTGTCGTTCTGCCCACCGGATTTGGTTGTGCTTGCCCGTGTCCACCGAGCGGGCTGGTCGCATTGGCCTTGCACACGCTCAACTTGATGAGCATGCGTCAACTGGTGCGCGACATTGAACTGTATAGCGTGCGCGCGGCTATCCATGTTGTGCCGCCGTTATGTCCGCTGGACGCTTCAGTGTTCGACTTCAATCAGACGGATCAACTTCTGCAACGAGCATATCAATCAACCCAGGCGTGGATAGAGGCAGGCGGATTGATCCATGTAGGAATACCCGATTCCTTGCGGGCACATACTCATCATTTTGACGACGAGTGAACGGGGTAAATGGCCAACACTTTCTGACGGGGAGGGCGGGAGCGTACTCCTTGATAGTCCTCGTCGTGGGCCAGGCTCAGGTTCCAATCAGAATGCCGTGGTGTGCCCCAGCCAACACCCTGCAATAAAATTGTACATTTTCGTATTCTTGTACAAGAATTCATCCCCTCCCTTTTTGAAAGCCGTTCTGTGGATCAAATCTACGCAGTCATCGGGCCTTTACGCCCCCATCAACTGGAACCTGATTGATGAATACGACTCGCCGATTGTGCCTCGTCCTGGGCGACCAATTATCCTTCGACCTTGCCTCTCTGCAGGCGCTGGATCAAGAGCGCGATACGGTGCTCTTGGTCGAGGTGATGGAAGAGGCCAGTCACGTTCCTCATCATCCGCAAAAGATCGTCCTGATTTTCAGCGCTATGCGTCACTTCGCCGAAGCGTTGCGGCAGAGGGGAATCAGGGTGCGGTACGTAACGCTCAATGATCCGGAGAACACTGGATCCGTGCCGAGCGAATTACACCGCTGGCACTCACGCCTAAAGCCGGATGAACTGCACATCACGGAGTGCGGTGACTGGCGATTGGAGCATTCAATCAGGGACTGCGGCTTGGCAATCAAGTGGCATTCCGATCGTCGTTTTCTTTGCACACGTGCCGACTTCTCCCGCTGGGCGCAGGGCAAAAAACAGCTGCGCATGGAATTCTTTTATCGAGAGATGCGCCGCAAGAACAGATTGTTACTCAATGGCGACGGCAGCCCGGTCGGAGGAGCCTGGAACTTTGATGCGGAAAACCGCAAAGCCTTGCCCAAAGGTGTCAGGCCGCCTGCGCCAGCCCGTTTTACACCAGACGCAATCACCGAGGATGTGCTTGGGTTAGTTGCCAAACACTTCTCCAGTCACTATGGCGCCCTCGACACGTTCGACTATCCGGTAACCCACGCCGAGGCTCAGAGCCTGTGGGATTACTTTCTCGATTGGGGCCTGGCAGCCTTCGGCGACTATCAAGACGCCATGGCCAGCGATGAGCCGTTTCTGTTTCATGCTCGTATAAGCGCGGCACTTAATATCGGCTTACTGGATCTTCGCCAGCTTTGCAGCGATGTGGAATCTGCATATTGGTCCGGCAGCATCGCACTCAACGCCGCCGAAGGCTTCATTCGACAACTGATCGGCTGGCGTGAATATGTCCGCGGTGTCTACTGGCTGAAGATGCCTGACTATGCCCATGGAAATGCCTTTGGTAATACGCGATCGCTTCCAGAGTTCTACTGGACAGGTAAAACGCAGATGAACTGCATGCGCCAGGCTATCGGCCAAAGCCTGGAACATGCCTACGCTCACCACATCCAGCGACTGATGGTGACCGGCAACTTCGCACTGCTCGCCGGTATCGCACCAAGTGAAATATGTGAGTGGTATCTGGCTATCTACATGGACGCCTTCGACTGGGTGGAACTACCCAATACGCTGGGCATGGTCATGCACGCCGATGGCGGCTATCTAGGTTCCAAACCCTATTGTGCGAGCGGCCAATACATCAAACGCATGTCCGATTATTGCCGTGGCTGCGCCTACAAAGTGAGCGAAAGCACTACAGACGATGCTTGCCCTTTCAACTCGCTTTACTGGCACTTTCTAATGCGTCACGGTGACCGACTGCGTGGCAATCAACGCATGAGCATGATCTACAGAAACCTCGACCGCATGCCTGAATCCAAACAACAGGCGCTTTGGCAACGCGGCGAATGGTTGCTCAACCAATTGGACGATGGTGAGTCGTTGTGAAAAAAGCGAGCTACCCGTCAAAACCTGAGCGACCTGCGGCCTTTCATTCACATGGAGGAGGAAACGGGCTCGCTGCTGGGAGGACATGCGCTACTGCTCAGGACATTTGAAACTCCAGGAATAGACCTTCATGTCTTTGACCTCTTCCCCGACAGTCGCCACGCCCAGGCAGACGCCATTCCTGACGTAGTTGAAAGTGCAGAATTGAAGACCAACCGTGCATGACTCGACTTCAGTGAAGCCTTTTCTCTGAAGGATGTTTTCGACCCCGTATTCACCTGTGTAGGTCGGGTTCGGCATCCAGCCATTTTTGATCAAGGCCTTTCGGGCGTTTACAAAGGGTATGTGTTCTTTGATCGGAACGTCGGCCGAACGGGACAGGGGGCTGATGCAGCAGAGTAGGCTGATGAGGAGTCGTTTTAGCTTCATTTGACGATGCTGCCAGAGCCGATGTTGTGCTTATGTGTCGTAGCCCAGATGTGTTCTTTCTGTAGTGATCTGTAGGCATTTTCCGGTGTGATCCCCATGCGCGCGACAGGATTCGTCTATCGTCTAAAAAATCAACACATGGCCAGGATCAGGGAGCTGATCATGAATCGTCAGGAAGACCTCAACATCATCTGGAAGCGAATATTCTGGATTTTCATAGCGCTGTTAATGCTGGCGATTGCCGTCACTTACAGTCTGCCCGACTACAAAGTACCCTTTATCGTTTGTATCGCCGGGAATATCGGGGGCTATGTAGGGTTTCACCGACGACTTTCAATACTCACTGAAGACGAAATCGAAAACCTTTCCCGATCATGGTTCGCTCTGATTCTGCCTTCGTTCATAGGCGGGATTCTGGCGGGGCTGTTGTATCTCTTGTTCCTTTCCGGCGTTATCCGAGGCGATTTGTTTCCGGTGATCGTGCCGGACGACGATCCCCAATGCTTGAAGCAAATCTTCAACGATATTTTTTGCCAGCATGCGGAGGGATATGCGGCCTACGCCAAGTTGCTGTTCTGGTCATTCGTGGCAGGCTTCAATCAGGACTACGTCGTTGACCTGATTGAAAACATAAAAGGTTCCGACAAAAAGGCTGATGGAGGCTAGCACCCGGCTCAGTGCTGTTTTTTTGAAATGACATCGTTCATGTACTGATTCAAATCGCGAAAGTCGCTGACGCTCCAGGCGTGTGGCGGGATCTTTACACCATTCTCGAGCAAGGTTCTAGGAATCAGGTCGCCGTTCGGGCGAAGGATGATCGACGACACGATAACACCCGGATAATCACTCAATCGTTTCTTGAAGGCGGGCGTTGTCAGGTCGGGAGCCGGCGGATTGCTTTTATTGGCCAATGGGCCGGTTCCCTTGATATCGGGTCCGTGGCACACGGCGCATCTCTGTGAATAGAGATTCTTTCCGTTGAGGTTGTCTGCGAAGGAGGGGATTGATTGAATGAACGATAGAACTGCCAATAAAGCGATGGCGGATGTTTTCATTTTTATGGGTCATTGGTTGGTTTTGACGATGAAACGCACCGTGCGCTTCTGAAGATGGTGCGATAGCTACCTGCCGCCGTAATAAATGAGCAGGGCAATAGTAGTCACAATAGGTGTGTACAGCACCAAACCACCGACGACGAGTGCCCAGCCCCAGGCAAAACCGCTTTCTCCCTTGAAACGGCCGCCACTCAGCAATCGCAGCACGAAAACGCCTACCTTGTACGCCAGCAGGTTGAACAAGAAATCCATGATGAAATCCATTTTTGATCCGATGCCTCCCTGGGCGTGCTGGATCTAAAGTGCCAATGTCTTCGCCAACTAGCGCTTTGCAGAAATTTAGCCACCCGATTTGCCAGCGCCATGCCACGGAACTTCCTGGAACGCCCCGCTAGTGATCAGTATTGAGCCGAGCTCATAAATGAGTTGCCCGTTGAGGGTAGGATTGTCGGAACACTGCTCGGCTTCTCCGAAAACGGTCCAAGAGTCGCTGTCAATTCGGACAGTTCCAAACTTGCTTTCTGGATGTGGGTGGGATGCCCATACGCCATGCTCCGTGGTGCTGACCGAGAATCCCAATGGCACCAGTACCAGGCGGAGTGCCTCCTGGAACCCGATATCCGATGGCTGTGGATAGAACTCAATCAGCAGTTCTTTGCTGCCATAGGCTTCTCTGATCGCGAAAGCGTACATGGCCGTCCTCTTTTCATGTCTGGATTAGCTTTCGTCCAAGTTGAATACTGGTGAAAAAAGCCGAAATGCTACCCATGTTTTTAGCCGCTGTCGTTATCTGTCGAGGCTGCTTCCCCAGCATTTGCCGACGTTGAGTGTGCGCCTTTACCAACTCAAGCAGTCAGCGTACATCCCAAAAACCATGACGAGATTGGCCAGCAGAGAAGCAAATCAAAGCCTTGGTCGCGTCGCATTACACCGCGTTTATCCCGCGTCAACTGATCGCACGTTGACACCATAAAGCCATCTCCTATCGTTCTCCGCAGACCGCATCCAGGGACCGGATGAGCCGGACAGCCTTTGCGGGGGCGGTCGTTCATGCCATTCCAACAAGGAGCAGCAAAATGTCCAGTGCGACCAATACTTACGACGTGCTCGTCAATATCGACGCCGATTACCTGATTGCCCATCCCAACGATGTCGGCGGTGCGATTTCCATGCTGGTGACGCGCGATGCCGTCGATCCCCATGCCAGCGGCAACACCGGCGAAGGCGGCAACGAGTTGTGGATCGATGTCAAAACCGGCGACAACATCCGCTGGCGTGCCACTACGCTGTCGCGCAACTTCGATCGCATTGCACAGATCAAGAACGTCCAGCCCGGCGACCCTCATCAGGGCGGCGATTACAAAGGTACCATCTCGGCCCCGGTCTCTTTCAACGTGCCCGGTGTAGTGATCTACCTGAACAAAGCGGCTCCCGGTGGCATTTCCAAAACCGATGTGACGTACTCCCTGTGGCAAGCCACTGCTCTGAATCCCGGAAAACTCTGGTACACCATCAACTTCGCCCTGTACGACCGTGACCTTAACCAGATTGGCACAGACCACACCTGGGATCCCTACATCACCGTCAATAACCAGTAACTGAACAGCCAAAAGCCCGGCCAGATACTCTTCGTCAGTGACGAAGGTGTCTGGCCGGGCTTTTTTATCGACTTTCATCAGTCTCGTTCAGGGAATGTTGGGGCGTGTAATGCTTGAATAGTCCCCGCCGTGGGCTAGTCTCAAATTCAACTTCCCGGGATGCAGGAACCCAACTCCAGCGTTACCGGAGATTCAAGATTCTGGCCAAAAAGAATAACTTCACTAAAGGGTTACCGATGGATCGATATGATGCCCCGCTTGTTGTAGAGCGCACTTGGCGGGCAGGCATGTTGAAAGGATTTATTGCAAGAAATCCATGCCTGAGCATTTTCTTCATGACACTGGCCGTGTTCATGGTGTTGCAGTACAAACCTGCTGTCCTCAACTACACAACACGCTTTGTCGACTTTGCCGAGTACATGTTGCTGCACGGCGTCACGCTGTTTCCTATTGCCGACGACCTCAAGCCTTATCCCGACTACACGGTCCTGAATACCTTGTTGGTCTATCTGGTTTCCTTGCCGTTCGGCCGTGTTTCCATACTTTCAATGGGCCTGCCTTCCTGCATTGCCGCGTCGCTGATGCTGGTGTTCATTTATAGGCTCGGGGCTTTGCACAGCAAGAAGTGGGGCGCATACGGCGTGCTTTTCAGTCTGTTGACCTGGGCCTTTCTGGACGGTGTGAACTCACTGGCACTGGATATCTATCCGGCCCTGTTTACGTTGATCTGCTTCTACGTGGCCTATTCGGCCGAGTTGAAAAAGGATCCGCGTCGCCTGGTGTTCCTGTTCGTCGCGTTGGCGCTGGGCTTTGCGTTTCGTGGGCCTATCGGATTGATCGGGCCCGCCTGTGTCATCGGGGCTTACTACTTCCTGAGCCGTCAATGGCGCATGTTGCTGCTGTTTTCATTTCTCTCGGGCCTGATTCTGGCCGCCGGGGTTGTGCTGCTGGCCTGGGCAGCCTACCTGCAAGGGGGACAACCGTTTCTGGAAGAAGTGTTGAACATGCAAGGCATTGGACGCTTCGGCTCCGATCACGCGCCGCGCTATTACTTCTACTTCTCCGCAGGCCTGTTTACCTACGGCTTCACGGTGTTTTACGCCATCAACGTGATTCTTAAGAAGTACAAACTGTTCTTCCGCTCGACCCGCGATAAAGACATCGACCTGCTGCTCTATCTGACCGGGTGGCTGTTAGTGCTGCTGGTGCTGTTCACAATCCCGAGCTCCAAGAAAGCACGTTACATCCTGGCAATCACCCCGGCCATTTCACTGCTGGCCGCCTACCTCTTTGTCAGCAAGGAAGCCGCCTTCGTACGCGCCCAAAAAGGCCTGTTGAACTTTTGCCTGAAGTTGCCCGTACTGGGGCTGGGGATGCTGGTGTCGGTGCTGGTCTACAACAACTTTGCCGAAGTTGCGTTGCAACCTAACTACCTGGGCGCAGGACTGGGGTTGATTGCGCTGTTGAGCTTCTACAACGCCAGACGCGAGTACTTCTCCGAACATCCTTATCGCGAGTTCATGACGCTGTCGTTCGGGGTAGGGGCGTTCTTGATTCTGGATATGTTTTTCTTCAATCCCATCACTTATCACCTGGAACTGATGATCGAGCCCACGCCGAAGTTCTTGCCGTATTGGTTTTGGTAAATGGCAGTAGAAGCAGCAATCGACTGCTTCTACAGCAACCGACCGCTTACGCCACTTCGACGCGATCCAGCGCCTGATTCAGTGCCAACTGGGCTCAGAGCCGGACTGTGGACGAAACCGGTGTAGCGGGGGAGTTTTTCGGTTGGCAGGGCGTCGGTGAAGAGGGAAAGCTGCCAGTTATGGAACGCGTCCAGAATAGTGATGGAACAGATCCTGAGGTCAGCAGAATTTCTGGTACGCCAGAAACGACAAAGCCCTGAATAATCAGGGCTTTGTCGTATCAAATATGGCGGAGGCGATGGGATTCGAACTCATGGACCTGTTACAGTCGACGGTTTTCAAGACCGTTATAAAAAGACATACAGACCGTGGCTTTGGGGCTATTAGGCGTCCGAAAACGGACACTTAACGGAGCCTCTACAGGCCGCAAACCATAAGGCTCCGACGTTTAGTTTTGGAACTGATTTCGACTCATTTTGTAGGCTTGGCAACGGCACCGACGCGTCGATATACCCGCTCTGTTATGTCGCCTTTGGTATGACCCAGCAGAAGGCTTGCGTCTTCGATGCTGGTGATTTCCGACGCCGCTTTTGGTCGAATATCGCGGAACTGGAACTGACGGATTTTGCTCGCTAGAACTGCGTCACCCATCTCCGTGGCGGCTTTTGCCGCCTCCTCCCTGGCATCATCCCACCTGTGCCGAAGCATTGACGTGGTCACCCTTCGTCCTTCGTCAGTCAGAATCAGGTACGGCGAACTGTGTCTCTCGTTCCGCGCTTGAATTCCTCGAATCAACACGCCAAATTCTGTTTCGCGCCCCTCCACCTCGAGCAAGATCCGAAGCTTCTTGTGGGTCTTGTTCTGCACGACACTAAGTGCGCCACCCTCAATTTCATCTTTCCTCATGACCAACACATCAGCCGGTCTCTGACCGCTCAGATACGCTAGATCCATTGCGGTCTGGAGCTCTTGGCAAGCTTTCTTGTACACCGCATTCCAAACCGCATCATTTGCGTAGAAGTCTCGCGGCTTTTCCTTGTTTTTTCTGATGCCTTGGCACGGGTTCTCCCTTACGGTGAGCCCCCATTCACGCGCCATGTTGAAGACGTGGGACAACGTGGCGATTTCTCGGTTTGCACGTACCTTTGCGCTTCGGGCATCGCGATATTGGGCGATCTGTGCGGGGGTGATCGCGTCGATCGGTGCTTCGTCAAAGTAAGGACGAAGCTGGCGCAACTCTGCCCGGTTGTCCTTTTGTGTGCGCTCTCCTTTTTTGGGAATGATGTCGCGTTCGTACCGATCAAAAATTGCGCGCATGATGCATAGATCCAGAGGCTTGTCCTTTGCCTCAAGCTCTGCCCATTTGAGGCGTGCCAGGTTCAGATCTCCACCGAGCGAGACCTCCTTTCCCTGCGTGTTGAGATAGTAATAACTGACCCAGATGCTTCCGTTCTGGCGAACCCTCTGCCTGACGTACATGCGGGGCGGAAGGTTTCTGTTTTGGGTCTTCCTTGGTCGCATATCACCTCACCTTTGAAATGTCTGGAGTCCATGCAGGCGCGGCCGTTGGTGGCGGCATCAGCGGAACTACCTGCAGCGTCACGCCAAGCTTCATGCGGACATATTGACGGCCAACAAGCGGGCGTCCGCTACGGCTCTCAACGAAGGTCCAGCCACGTTCGAGTAGCCATCGGCGCTGCCAGCCCCTGGCTTTGTAGCCAGTCAGCTCGGCCAGCTCATCGTCGGAGAGTATTTCGGTTTCCATGAGATTCTCCACGCCGCCGGCGGCGGCAGAAGGTTTTAATGAAGGGGCACGCTGTCCTGCCCTGGGGCGATGGCGCGAGCCTGTTGTTCGGTGCGGAAGGACATGTGCTGTTTGGTGCCGTTGCAGTCAGCGGTAATCCACCAGAGGCCGAACAGCTTGTGCGGGCCCTTGATGATCTTCGTGATGGTCATGGCGCACTTCCTTGCCCGGGTGGGCGGTGCCGCGCGGGGCGGCAGAAGGTGATGAGTTATGCGGGCAACAAGCCTTTCGCTTTTGCTTCTGCCCGGCACTGCTCGCGGAACTCCCGAGCCTTTTCGATTGCCTGCTGCTTGGACGCGGCCTTCCAGGTGGGGCCGATCTGAATGAACTTGCCGCGCAGCTTGCCGCACCAGTGCTTCACGAAGTTGCCGTTCTCGATCTGGCAAATGGTGCCGGCCGAGGCTTTCGGCGCGGTCGCGTAATCCACCAGCTTCTGGTCGTACGTCAATTCAGGCATGTAGGGATTCCTCGCCCGCCGTACACCGGCAGGCTGTTGAGTAGAGGGAGGGGTTACTGCTGGAAGAGTTCGGCGGGGACTTTTACCGGGGCGCCGCGCTTGGCGAAGACCACGGCGCGGAACACGGCGATTGTTCGGGTTTCGCCGGGCTGGCGTTTGAAAGGGTCATTGGTTGCGTCGGCCAGCCACGGGTGCCGGTGACCCACATCGACCCAGACGCCGTACTTCGTGATCAGTTGCTCGGCGTCGGGCAGGGCGAAGAGATCCAGCTGGCCCGCGACGGGTTGCTGATCACCCTCGATCGCGCTGATTACCCAGTCCAGCGCCGGGCCGGTCAGTTCCTCGGTGCGGACGCTGATCATGCGGTTCATGGTGCCGGTCGCTTCATGAAGGTGATCCAGTGCGTTTTCTCGCGCTTACCAGACTTGTGGCCAAACAGCGGCTGCTCTTCGGTCAGGGCAAGAATTTCGCTGACCCTGATCTGCGTTTCGTTCCACTTGAAGATCAGAAACTGGCCCGGCTTCAGCACCCGGAAGCACTCGGCAAATCCTTTGCGAAGATCATCGCGCCAGTCATCGGTGAGGATTCCGTACTTCAACCGCAGCCAGCTTTCGCGACCGGCGCGCACCAAGTGTGGCGGGTCGAACACAACCATGCTGAAGCTGGAATCTGGGAATGGGAGGTTGCGGAAGTCCATGATTACGTCTGGCTCAACCTTCAAAACCCGGCCATCACACAGTAGGTGCTCTTCGTCGCGGATGTCGCCGAACAGGGCGCGCTGGTCGCCCTTGTCGAACCACATCATTCGACTGGCGCTGCACGGATCGAGAACTTGCGCATTCATCGCCACGGCCCCTTGTAGATCAAGTAGGCCATGTAGAGCGGGGCGAAGATCATGGCGTCACCTTCTGGCCGAGCAGCACATCGCTGACGACCTCCCAGAGTTGAGCGGGCGACCACTGGAATCGGTCGAACTCATCGTCAGGCTGTATCCCAACGACACAGCTTGAATGGGCTCCGCGCGAGTACTCCATCAGCTTCTGCATGATTGTGGCCACCTTGCCATCGCCGGCCGGCACGGTGCGGTGGAAGTGGTAGGCGTGCTGTTTGTAGGTCAGGCCAGCGATGATCGTTTCGTCGCTGACTTCGACCATGTGAGCCCGACCGTCAGGCGTCCATGGCCTTCCGCCGCAGGCAGTACGCGCGCCTTCATGCAGATAGAGCGTGTACGCACCGGCAGGCGACGGGTCGCAGCGAAACTCAATATTGCGCTGCTGGCCGACCAAGACCCGAGACTGGAAGTCGAAGCGGTGATCGTGGATCGCCGAGTGTTCGAAGCAGGACCGGCGCGGTAACTCAGGGTGCCAGACGTGCAGGCGCTGATTGCCCTGTAACTGGACCTGCACAAAGCCGAGTCCGTGTAAGGTGATCTTGTCAGTCATGACATCATCAATGATCATAAGCGTTCTCGGGTTTTCTGAAGTAAGGAGTGTTATGGACGCCAGCAGGGATTTTTCTAAAGTTTTAGAATTGGTAAATAAATTGGCTGGTTGCTCTGTCTTCTTCTTAGGCTTCGCTTTTTGTGCAGGGTATTTTTATAGCTCGGCTTACTTGCATGCTTTTGACGCTGAATGGTTCATAAGCGGTTTTACGTTTGTTGAGTTTGTTGCGAGAGGTATATGGAATGCAGTGTATGGAACTGTCGGGCTTCTGCTATTAGTTGTGATTGTGCAAAGTCCTAGCGTAAGCGAGAAAAACTTGTTGTGGTTGATGAGGTGCGTTTGCTATCCGTTTTATTTGGTGTTTCTGATTTCATTAGTCTATGAGCAGTTTGGTGGCTCTTTGCTAAGTTGGATCTACAAAAATCCATGGATGCGGGCGTGGATGCTGGCTACATTGGTTTGTCAGGCGGCTAACTATATGCACCCCGATTCGCTTCAACATGTTCTATTCAAAGTTTTTTCGATAATATTTTTGTTTATGATCGCATATGGAATAGTTGTAGAGCTACCCAAAGCCTACGCTCGTGAGTACGCAGAGACTCTGCAAAGCCCAGACAGGGCGGGGATGCTCAAAGCTTATAAAGATGGAATTTCTGATGTGTATTTCTTAGTAGACTCTGCAAGCGGCAAATTGTTATTACAGAAGACAGATAAATCCTTGATAGTGGTAGACCCTACTAACGGCTGGCGTATTTCTCGATAGGGCTCTCTAATGGCAGAAACATACTGACGCGCATTATCTACCGAGCCTCTGTAATTTCTGACAAGCCTGCAATCTCCATCGATACCAGATCATGGGCATTCATAGCCGGCTTCGGTGTGTAGGTCAGCGTGCCGTCAAGGATCGCTTCCTTGATGGCTTCGAACTCCCAGGCGTAGTACTGCGATTCGACGTAGACGCGCATTTCGCCGTAGTCGTGCTGCTTGCGTCGAATGAACGCCTCGGCAGCATCCCTGGTGAAATGACTGTTCACGATCTCCCAGCGCTTGTTCCAGCCCGTGACGGTGTGGTCGTTAAGCTCGGCGAGATAGTCCCACTGATCGTCCTCGTCCAGATCCATGAAGCCGCATTCCCGATCAGCCATCAGGGCTTGGTCGATTTCTGCGCGCTCCTTGTCGTCGAGGTCTTCCCAGTATTCTTTCGGACTGAACCACCGCTGATCCTCCAGACAGACAACTCGACCTTCCGCGTAGTCGATCTCGTAGCCGTAATCGAATCGCTTGGTCTGCACGGTGAAAATGGCGGCCGCGGTGTGGTGCCATTTAACGCCGGCGCCGTTGCAGTGATAGCGGAGGCGCTCAACGAAGTCGGTCCAGGTCGAAGCATCAAGCGCGGCGCCGGTCGCCAATGTAGGCAGCGCCTCGGCCGGTTTGTTTTCTGTAGGCATAGGGATACCTCACGGTTATAGTGAAAAAAAACCACAAATGGACTTATATGGTGTTTCGTAAAAAATTAAAGGCGTTGTTGCCAGCTTCCTGGATTTTCAAGGCGAAGCTCAGGGCGCTTGATGAACTTGAAGCAAAGATCCGGGCCGGGAGGCCTCCAAACACGCAAGAAGCTCATGATCACGGTCTCCATCACAATTACTACTGCGAAATGTCAGATCTTAATCAAGATCGAAGATTGTTGATTACTGAAAATTACAGGAGATTAGTCGAAGGCCTATCTATGCCTATGCCTGATTCGTCTGATAAAGGGTTATGGGAAGAAGTTTTAAGTGGAATAACGCAGCAGAGTGAATGGTGTCTGTCTAGAGCCGGTGAGCACGCGGCAATCGCAATAATTCGTGAGTCTAAAAGACATCGAAGAGAAACGGTAACTGCTTGGTTTACAGCGCTGACAGGTATCAGTGGTACTTTGATTGGCGTTGTTGCACTTGTTATCTCTGTTCTAACATATTTTTCCACGGTCGAAACAAAGGACTCATTGCTGTTTAGGCTTGTTGAGAGTGATATGACCGAGGACGGTGGGAGGGCAGTTTCGGCAAAGTTTGTTTTTTTCAATGGTGGAAATCTGCCGTATTTAATATCGCAAGTTCAAATTTCTGTTTCGTTTGGGGATGATCTTGGCAAAAGCTATCCATCAGACTCCCGTGGGTTGGTGCAAGGCCCACCATTTTTACTTGGCAAAGGCGAGATGAGGATGCTCGACACCATTACTTCGGTTGTTGATGTTTCCCCGGGTGTTCCAAAGCCTCTGGCGGCACATTTAATCGCAAATATTACTGCAGTAGATGTCGATGGTCAGGTGCATAAAACCGAAATTATCTTTGCATCTACATGTATACGGTCAGGGATGCTTATAGGGGGAGATGCAAAGCCACAGACAGTAAGTCTTAGTGGCGGGTTTAAGGATGTACATAGGTCAAACCCATGCCTGGAGTAAGAGTGGCAGATGGTCGGTGCGAGCAGAAAGTTGTAGTGGAGAGTCCTTGCCGGGCATGCCCGGGCGGTGGAGGGTGGTGAGGGATCAGCTACAGTTGATTGGTCATTCACAAGGAGTGCAGAAAATGGCATGTCGAATTTGCAATGAACCGGCTGAGGACATCGCTCCACTTGGCGATTATCGGGATTGGAACTGCAGCGGATGCGGCCGGTATCGGATATCTGGAACTCTTCTGGCCGAGCTGGATGCAAATAAACAGCACCTTGATGTTGAGGCGACAAGGATTTGGATTGCTACCAATCGGGCAACAGGTGATGTACCGAACCTTTCAACGTTTGCAGCAAAGCAGCACAACCTGATAAGGGGTTAGGCAGCTACTGCATTGTTTTCAACAACTCTCCAGGGATCGTTGGCCCTCGCCAAGGCAGCCATCGGCGGTGGGCTAACGCTGTTACCGCACATGTGCACCTGCTGAGTCTTGGTAAAAGGCTTGCCGTCGGCACCGTGGCTGATGATGTAGTCGTCGGGGAAGCCCTGAGCCTTGTACAGCTCAGCCGGTTGCAGCATCCGCAGGCAGATGTCGACGATCACGTATGGAGTGCCCTTGATAGTGACGGTGACCAGGCCGAGCCGATCCTTGGTAGTGATCGTGGGCGCTGGCGCGTCGGTGGCGCTCACGTTCTCGGTGCCGTAGTAGCTGATCAGGAATGCCGCGACCCGCAGCGCTCCGGCTTCAACTTCCGGCGAGAGTTGAAGCTCGACCAGCGAGCTCTTGCCGCCACCACCGGCGGTAATGGTCGGCGCCGGTTCGTCCACGCCTTGGCCAACGCTTCCGCCGAACTGACGCTCCATGAAAGCGGTGACCAGCCCGTGGTGAGTGCCGCCGGCGCTGATCGTATGCAGCGGATCGGCGGCGTCCCGCGCATCGCAGTTGCCGCGCAGGTGCACCAGGTTCGCGGTCACCAGTTGCTGCTGGCTGCCGGTGTTGGTAACCGTGGTCATCGGGTCCTCGATGCTTTTGGCGGTCGTGGTGTTGAATCCGCCATTCATCTGGGCCATGAACACTGTGGAGATACCCATGGCGTGGGCGGCGCCGACCGGGCGCTGGTAGTTGCCGCCACTGGTGATGGTCGGCAGCGGCTCGTCGAGCGCCTTTCCTTCGTCCGAGAACCGGAACTTCACCAGGTGCGCCGCCGCGAGTGCGCGGTGGTTCTGGGTCATCAGCGTGCCGACTGGCTGATCGGCTGACGCCGGTTTGCCGCTGTACGCCGGTCCACCGGCGCCGACCATCACCGGACTGATCAGCGTCAGCTCGCCACGATTCGCGCAGGTGACCGTCGGCAGCGGGGCGTGAGGGTCGTTGATCCGATCGCTGCCCTGGTGCGTGGCTGGCGCGATGATCGGGCTGGCCATGGCAAAGGATCCGCCGCGCGGCCATGACGTCACGGTGCGCAGCGGCTCGTTTGCGGACTGGACGCTTTCTCCCGACCAGTTCGCGATCGGCACAATGAACGGGTCGGCGGCATCGATAACGAACCTCTTCATGCCCTTGGCGATTCGACGAAGGGTGGCCGGTGCCAGCGGTTTTGCCCGGTTGAAGATGCTTTTGCTCGGTATGGTCCAGTCGATGCACTCGGCGGCGGTGCGCCACTTCTGCTGGCCCTTGGCTGGGTTCTTCGCGTGGGTCGGCTCTGGCCACACAATCGGCTGTCCGTCGCAGCGGGCGATCATGAACAGCCGCTCCCGACTGGTCGGTGCGCCGACGTCGCAGGCTTTGATGACCCGCCATTCGACGGCGTAGCCCAGGCGCTGCAGCTCGGCGACGAACACGGCCCAGGTCTGCCCACGGCGTGCCGGGTCCGGTACCAGAAACTGCTGGCTCACCGGAACCACTTCGCCAGGTGCAGCGACACCGCCGCCCAGCTTCACGATGCGGCCGGTGGACTTGCAGCGCTTCGCGATCAGCGGCCCCCACTGGAGGATCTGTTTCACGTTCTCCAGGCTGATAACCCGGGGCTTCTTCTTGCCGGCCCACTTCAGGCCGATCCAGGACAGATTGCGGATCTCGCGCTTGCGCGGCTGTCCGCCTGCAGCCTGGCTGTGGTGCGTGCAGTCCGGCGACATGTGGAACCAACCCACGGCCTTGCCACCGCACTCGGTGTCCGGATCACCGTCGAACACGTCGGTGGTGTAGTGCACGGCTCCCGGGTGATTCACGGTGTGCATGCTGATCGCCGCAGCGCTGTGGTTCTTCGCTACGTTCACCGCGCGGCCCAGGCCCATCTCCAGCCCGGTACCGGCGCCCCCACCACCGCAGAAGAAGTCGACAACGATCTCATCATCCTGAGTGCTGAAGCCGAGTCCGTATTGAGTTTTGAAATCGAAGGGGTGTTTCTTCTGTTGTGCGGACATAGGGGATCCTCGCCGTCGGCGTATTGCTTCGGCATAATCACTGGGTTGATATTGATGAGGAGAAGGACTTGAAAAGGGATTGGTTTATCTGGTTCGGGTGTGTTGGTTTGTTTTTAGCAGGTGGCGTTTACTTCAATATGCTTCCGGAATTCATTTGGAAGAAAGAAGTTGGCGTCGCTGATGTAGTTGGCGGTGTTTCAGCCATCGCTGCTGCTATCGCTGCCTTTGCTGCGTGGCGGGCAGCGAGTATTGCGAATAAGCAATCCACTGATAGTGCGGCCTCCATCAGATGGCAGATGTATAAGATGCATCTTGAATCATTTTACGAGTGGCTTGACGATATTGAGGCTGATCAGGGAGTGACTTTCTATCGTAGGCAGGAACTGTATGATTCAATGTTCCCATCTAACCGCGATCCAGCTCTTGCCTTTAGCGAGAAAGCGTCTGGTGAGGTGGTCGCATGGAAACAGGGCCTCGACAGGCTTGCAGATATCGCATGCCGGCCCTCGCTCTTTGGTTATCGAGAGATCGAGACATGGATAGGTGACTATATGATGCTTACTGGATTCATGAAGTACACACTTATCAAACCTAATACTAAGCAGTTTTTTATGGATAATAGAATTCCTTCCGGTGTAAGTGTTGATAACTACGAAGAAATTCTTAAAGTGATGTCTGCTGTGATATTTAGTCTTTCAAAATTTTCCTTCGTGGAGGCAAGACATGGATACAGAGGAATGACTTCTGAGTTCAGGTCGGTATTTAACGATTTTTACATTGCAGTAATGATGAATGGGTATCATCAACACTCTTACCGAGAAGATCCATAAGGCTATCTTGATTCAACACCTGACGCTGAGAATTCATCAAGTTGACGCGACCATTTTTCCTTAATGACGATTTTTGGTCGCGACATGCTGGCGAAGCGTTCAGATTCGTCGGCGGATGCGGCGGCCAGGTTGATGATGAAGCTGGAGACCGTTTCCTGCCATTCCTCAAAGCCGTGTCGATCACCCAACACCTGAAGGGCATCATCAAGCGCTTTCGATACAATCAGTGAGCGCTTCTCGGCGCCGATTCGCTCGAGCAACGCCTTCTCCTTGGCGCGCTTGTCCTTCTGCAATTGAGCGTTGCTCTTGGCCATGGCCTACCTCTTCAATTCCGCTGGCCGGCAAGTCCAGCCAGGTCTGTCGGCGGCGCGTGGCCGCCCGGTTGATGTTTCGTCTCACGCTGCTACCTTCACCAGCTTCACGCCGGCAATGCTGAACTTGGCTCCTTGAGTGGCGACCATCGCGTCGAGCTTCTCCCAGTCCACAGTCAGCACCGAAATCGGGGCATGCCCACCGGCGACGGCGTGGATCAACGCTTCCAGATCGAACACTTCGGCCTGCAGGTTTATCGGCGCTGCGGTTGTGGTCGCCGGCTTCGACGCAGACTGAACTGGTGCAGCGACTGTCACCGGTGCCGGGCTTGCAACTGGCGCGGGCTCGATCGGTGCGTTGGCTTTCGCCTCGTCCGCGATTCGCTTCAGCTCCTGCTGGCGGATCTGCTCCCGCTGCGCTTCGGCTTTCTGCTCCTCGGCCTTCTGATGTTCAGTGATGCGAACCTTGATCAGCGCGACCAGGTCGTCATTCGCTTTTATCACCAGATGCTGAACGTCGTTGAACAGGAAGAGGTAGTCGGCGGCAAGCTCGTCCAGGCTGGCCAAGTTACTCCGGATGTTGTCCCCGATCTGGCTGGCGGCAATCTTTGCCCGAGCCAGCTCGGAATCGGCAGAGTCACGCAGGCTGCTGATCGTCTTTTTGCCTTTGATGGCTCCGGCGAAATCTGCAGGCACCGCTGGAATACGCGCTTTACCGCCCAGTGAAGCGTTGATCTGGTCGATGTGGACCTGCAGCGCCTTGGCTGCATCCATGACGATGTCTTCACGGATGCTGAGCTTGCGAGCCTTCACCAGTTTGTCGAGCATCAGACGCTTGGCGCGGGCCTCTGCGCTGATCTCGTCGATGGTGCGGAACAGCGCATCAATGCTTTCGGTTTGGCTCAAGGCGTGCTGCTTGGCAGCTTCCAGACGCTCTTCGACATCGCCGCACCACTTGACCGTTTTTTCGGCGTCGGCGAAATCCTGATCGGTCTCCAGCTCGGTGTTGATCGAGCCGAAGACAGCCAACGAGTGGGCTTTGAACTGCTCCAGGTTGCTGGCGGTGACCATGCCAGTCACTTCGATGCGCAGCGCTGGCAATGACTCCGGCGTTTTGCCAACGGCTTCCGGCACCACCTCGGCGGGAGTGAAATCCTGCAGGTCAGCCTGGAACTGTTTCCAACCTGCGACGAGCGTTGCGGCGCGGCCCGGCACCGGTGCGTATTCCATCGACACGAAGTTTTCCTCGGTGCCGTCGGAGCAGACGAAAATTACTTTCTCTGCGCCGCTCACCAGCAGTTGCTGTTCGAGCTGCCAGTAGTAGTGCGGGTCGAGGCTGCCGGCGCGAACGTCAGCAGCGAGCTGCTCATTCCACATCTTGTGTTCGAAAAGCACATCGCCAAGGATCGTGCAGCCATCGAGGGATGCGAGCAGATCACCTTCGGTGCCGACTACCGGAAACAGATCTTCGCCGATACGCGCCTCGAGTATGGGGCGGGCCAGAGCTTCCGCTTCGTGGCCTTTATCGAACAGGTTTTTCTGCACCCACCACGATACGTCGCGGTCGAGACCGGTCTTCTTCGCGTGCAGCAGTTCGGTGCGCTTCATCTGTTTCGATGCGCCCATCATTGCCGGTGCTTCGGAGGCGGTGAAGTAGTCGGCGCGGAGCGCGTGCCAGGCTTCGGAGCCCTGAGCGACGTTGTGGATTTTCATTCGTGGTCTCCTTCAATCGGCGCGAGCGCTTTGATCTTGGCGATCTGCTCTACGCTCAGGGTGAATTTGCTGCTGACGGTTGCGATCAGGTGATCAGGGGCGGAGCGTCCGGCGTCGACTGCTGTTTGCCATTTGGGCAGGTTTTCCGCGAGCTTCTCGTCGGGGTAGGGCGGAAGTTCTGCTGGTGCCGAGCACCTCGGCGGTGATACGTCGCGAATGGTGGGCGCGGTTTCTTCCAACTCGTCCGGGCTGTACACGCCGAGGATCACGTCCGGGCAGTAGAGGCGTGACCAGCGCTTGGTGGCCAGGTAGGCCAGTTGCTGGCGAGGATCGTCTGCCCAGAGTGTGCTGTTGCGGGTGCGGGCCTGGGCCAGCAGCAGCTCAAGGACGCGAGGCTCTTCTTCGCCCCTGAAGGTCGCCCAAACCTTTACGCCCAGTCCTTGCTCATCCTCCAGCTTCCAGCCCGGGACGCGATACTCGCCTTTGTCACCGTTCTTGATGGTGAACTGGCCGATCACCTTCTCCCACGCGCCGAACCACTCGTAGTGCAGGCGATCCAGCACCGGTGCGCAGGTGGTGATCACCGCGTTGACTAGCTGGGCCTCGTAGCCCAGAACGCCGTTGACCAGGTGCGTTTTCTGCGCCACGGCGAACGGGTTCATCTTCCACTGCATCGATTGCATGACGACCGCCAGACAATCCGCCGGGTTGCCGTTGAAGTGCTTCGGCAGCGTGGCGCGGCCGGTGGCCATGACTTCGGCTAGGCGCATCATCTTGTCCAGGCTGTCGCCGTCCAACACCAGAGCGCTGGTGCTGGTTGCCGCGTGCGGAAGAATGTGGAGGTTTCGGTCGTGCGCCACCGGCGCCACGCTTTGAGCGGACATGACTGTTCCTTGCCGCGCAGGGCGCAGCGATTGAATGCTTGGTTTATTGGGTGACGCGGTCGGCGAGGGCGCTGAGCAGCATCAGGAAGGTGAATACGCCGATGGCGGAGAACGAGCCGCGCCGGATCAGCACGCGGCGGGCAAGCTGGCGACCGGTCATGGCCGAACCTTTACAGCGATCCGTTTGCCCTTCATGGACGGCGCCAGGCGTTGCGGGAGGTTCGAAACCAACTCCTCGCGCTTGCGACCGATCACCTCGTTGAAGGGAAGGCCAAAGCCGAGCAAGGCGATCTTGTTCTCGATGTCGTCCAGCTGTTCGTCGATCAGCGATTTAACTGGTGCCGTACTCATGCAGTCTCCTTGCGCTGCTGACAGACGTCGCGCAGCCGCTCGCAGTAGTGGTTGAACTCGTCAATGGTGATTGCGCCGTCGGTGAAGAGGCGGGTGATCAGCTCCTGTACAAGCAAGCCTGTTTCTTCATGGGCGAAGGGGGCGGTTACACCATCAAGGGCTTTGTCGATCAGGATGTGAGGGCTCAAAACCCACACTCCTGTTCGACGCGAACGGTTTCACGCTTTGCATCTCGGTACTCGTTGGCGTGCGCCGCGACCAGGTCGCCGGCCAGCGTCCGAACGACCTGTGGATCACCGCCGACGGCTTCGACGGCCCAAGCGTGCAAGACCCCGCCGTCGCCGCGCCGGACCAGCTCGATCAGGATCTTCTCGATGCAGCGGTCTGGATCTGGGTTCGCAGCCATGTGATCCGCCAGCGCTTCCGGCAGATGATCAGCGTTGACTAAGACCTTGCTTCGGCCCACCGGATTTGGCGCTTCGACATGGCGCCGGCACAGCAGATCGTCGACCGACTCGGCCAGCCATTCCTGGCCAGCCTCCGTATCGAGAAAGTCGTCTTCCGGGATGAGCTTGCGTAGAGCTGACATGGTCGTCTCCAGGGTGGCGGGGTGTTGATCCAACAAAACTCGAATGCACTCATCCGCTCCGCTGGTTGCCGTTGGGCGCGGAGGGGAGTGCATTCGTAGTGGTGCTGGGCAAGAAAGGGAGTGCCGGTTACTTTTCCGGCGCTGATGTCACCAGCAGATCTGTGGGCTATACCCGCTGCGGGGCGCTGACAAGGCGCGCTCTCCGGGGCCGATATTCTCTCGTCGGCCCAAGCGCCCGGCACTGTAGCGGCCGGGTAGGCTGTTGCTCGGCAACTGCGCGTCATTCCTTCATGGCGAAATCTCCCGCTGTGCGCGCCGTTGGCATCTTGGCGGGCGCTCGCCGTACTCAGTCTTCAAAAATGCAGATGGCCGGTGCTGATCTCCGGCTTAGGTTGGGCCAATTTATTTCCAAGCCTTCCGGGCTGGTCTTTAGCGCATCAGCCTGCGCATTCATCCGCATCGGGGTGAGGTCTGCGACGGGTTTCGAAGCCCGCAACCACCACGGTTCCAACCTATGGGCATCCAGCCCTATTCCGGTCGGGGGTAGCTCTACCATTGAGCTACGCAGACCACACCCCGATGCGCTCTCATAGAGAGGATCGAGCAGTTAACGACAGGCTGTCGTGGCGCTGGTTGGTCAGGCTGCTGCAGGAATCACCACCAGCACGGTGTTGACCATCGTCCCGGCCTGCTTGAATGAAGCTTCAGGCAGGGTTTCGATGCTGCCACCGCGCTGCTCGACGATCCCTCGGAAATCCCGGGTCAGTGCGTCGTCGCGAAAGGTCACACCGGAAGGCATGATCGCCACCAGCCGCCCGCCAGGCTTCAGGAACTTCAGGGCGTGGACGACGTGATGAATGTCGCTGCGTTTCTTGTCGAAGGGCGGATTCATCAGCACGCGGTCATAGATGGGCTTCGGCTCGACCTGCAGGAAGTCGCCGGGTTCGGAAACTCCCGACAGTGGCAGCTTCAGTCCGATCAGCGTTTTATGGTTGTCCGGCAGTAGCTCGTGCATGTCGACCATTACACCTACTGCTGCGGCGTTGGCGGCCACCGCAAGAGCACCACGGCCTGCGCTTGGCTCCAGCACCATCATCCCGTCACCGATCATGGCGAGATCCGCAGCCTGTTTTGCAACGTGCGGCGGGGTAGGGAAGAATCCGAAGTCCTGCGGGACGGTGACCTCACCGGTCATCAGGATGTTTTCAATTGCGTCGGCCGCGTCACCATCAAACAAGTGCGCCTTTGCCTTGGTGTTCCACTTACCGCCGGCAGCTTTGAGCGTCTTGTCGAGGCGCTGGTATAGGTTCTTGTCGAGCTGTCCGCCGGTGATGAACAGTTTGTTGCCTTCAGTGCGCGAGGCGCTGAGCAGCGCCATCACTTCGTTATCGACTTTCATTTGTGACTCCCGGTTGTTTTCCCAATGCACCCGACCAATCAGCGGCTGGGTGCATCAGTGAAAAATTCCGTATTGCTCGCGCCTCCTACCAGGTCATTCGCCAGTTCGGTCAACACCTCGTCCGCCGTCGCAGTTCTGCGCGTTGGTAGCCTTTCGGGGCTATCGGATCGCCGGTCGCCAGTAGCGGCAGCGCGATTTTGTTCACCTGACTTCATCTCGCCCCACAGGTGTGGCCGGGGCTGACCTCCCAGCGTGAGCCGGGTAATCGTTTATGGCGCGGATTGTTAAAGAGCGGCGCGGCTTTCGCTGCTGGGCCGTTGCTGTCTTGGCTTGCGAATAAAAGTAGCAGTGCTGCTATTTAAAGTAAATAGCGCTGCTAATAATAATTTTCTCGCACACGGAAGGAGCCCGCATTTGGCGGGCGTCATAGGGGAGGGGCGCAGCGAAACTTTTTATTGCACCGTCAGTCGTCGACATCGAACCGCCACCTAACGTGAGGCCTCTACCGACTCACAATCCATTAGGTGAATCGCCATGAGAGTAGAAGAGAAACAAAAAGCACTGTCTGCCTGGCGCAAGCTGCTGGAGGAGCCCGAGCTCAGGATGGATGCCGAAGAGCAGTACGACGAACTGCTCAAAATGGCCGATGCCATGGAGCAAGATGACTTGATCACAGCAGGTGAGTGGCGTCAGCTTGTAAGAGAGGCTGGTACGAAGTTCGCTCAAGCAACTGAAGGGCTCGAGGGCGGTACATAGGAGGGAAGGGCGGGCATGAAAAAGCCCGGCACTGGGCCGGGCTAGAGGTGCTATATCAGCAGCGTCCCTTCAGGCGCTTGTGAAATTTGCAGAGACGCGCAGTCGATTTTCTCTCCGTCCGCAGTTACCGAAACCTTAATCTTTGTTGGGGTTAGAAGGCTGAGAGGTGAGAGCACAACGACAGCCTGAGCTGCGAAACCTTTTGGATCTTCAATCAAGTGTTTACCTTGAGACATTTGCTGAATCTCGGCCTCACCTAAAGCAGCGTCGAAAACCTGCTCTTCACCTACGTGCACGTTAAACGATAGGCTTTTGAAGGGCTTGTCATGGTCTGTAGCCGCTGTAATCAATACACACAGCTTCGGAATTACGGATGGAAATGTGTTGACGTACAGCAGGCTTCCAACGACACCGATGAGAGATGTCTTGCCGTTGATTTCATTGCGAATATCGTCACAGAATATGGAATATGCATACCGATTCATTTGGTCATCCGAGATTCAAAAATCAATTCTTGTCTATCCATAATCTCATCGAGTTTTTCAGCTGAGATTTTTAGAACCTGTCGCAGACGTTTACAGGTGGAGCGATGGGGGTCAATGTTACCCTTCTCAAGTCGTGCTACCTGGGCCTGGGTAGTGTTCAGAAGCTCTGCAAATTTCTGCTGGCTCCAGCCATTTTTAAGGCGAAGGCTCTTTATGGTTTCGCCTTCCTGCGAATAAAGCTTATCAGCAATCCAAGTGCGAGCTTCTTCGAGCTCAACTCGTGAGGTGTCATCTGCTTCCAGCCGCGCGAGCAATCCGGCAAATGCCGAATTTTTCTTTGACAGCGGAGCTGGTGGAAAGGAGCTGGAAAACTGCACGATCAACCCAGTCAAAGGTGCTGCGGTAGTAGCTTCACCATTGGTCGTCATCGAGTCTGTTATAGGTCGCAAAGATGCGCTGAGTAATAGAGTGGCTTTCGTCATAATCAAAATCTCTCTCAACAACCGCTAGGACGAGGTACTGTTCCTTCGATGGGTTGTATGCATAGATAACTCGGTACTCATGCCCCTGTCGCGATAACTCAAAGTCTCGCATCCGCCACAGGTTCAATCCTTTCTTCTGAGCGCTAATCCATTTGCCGATATTGATTACGGCACCCCGAACTGGACGTTTGGGAGACCCACCGTATCCGTCTTGCGTAAGCCGATCTAAGAGGTCCTGATCGCAGGACAGCTGCTCCAATAGTGCAATGATCCTGATGGCTACAGTCCTCTTTTCAAGGAGTAGCCTCTCAAGGTCACCAGCAGCGTCATCGCTAACGATCAGTTCGTACACTATATCTTCCTAGATATAATTCAACAAGTCCGGTCGATCTATGGCGACGCCTAGGTCAATCCGCCCTTTTTTCTCAACGCGAATACATCGCCCACCAGAACACATGCCCCAAAATCGAGATCTGCTGCTCCTGGATCTGCTGGAACGTGTAGTCCTCGTCAGGATGCTCATCACGGTTGAAACTGCGTAGGCGTAGCCCGGTAGGGATCCGATAAACCTGCTTCACGCGAAGCTGCCCGTTGTGGTTGATGGCGTACATCTCGCCGTCGACGATGTCGCTCAGTGAGTTCTTGCCGACGTTCACGCCAACCGTGGCGCCGTCGCGAAGCACGGGAACCATGCTGTTCCCGCCGACCTTCACACACCTCGCGTTGCTGAATTGAACGCCATTTTGGCGCAAATCCTTTTTGTTGAAGCGCAGACGTGAGTTGGCGTTTTCTTCGATCGCGAACCTGCCTGATCCTGCTGCAAGCTCGACTTCGTGAAGGAAGGGGACGTAGACCTCATCGTCATCGAGCGGGGTTTCATCGTCCCAAGTCTCGATATTCGCTAATTTGACACTAGGTTGGATGCGCTCTTGCTGCACATTGGCTACGGTGGAGACCAGTCGAGAGCTGACCTCACTCGCGTCGAAATTCAAAGCCTTCGCGAGTTTCAGCAGTGCTTCTACGTTCAGCGGCACCTTGCCGGTTGCGTATTGACTGAAAGCACTCTGGCCAGACCAGCCACAAGCCTCGGCCACATCCGCCTGCGTCAGGCTACGCCCGGCAGCTTTTGCAGCTGATTTCCGCTGTTCGTAGATGGCCTTGAGCCTGGTGCTCTCGGCGATTTCTTCGGGGGTAAGGGGGCGGCGTATTTTCATACGAACAAGAGTATTAGCAGAGCTGATATCCAAGCAAACAGCGCTGCTAGTATTTTGTTGCTGATAAAAAGCAGCACTGCTACTATCCATGGCAGATATCAAGCCGTGGAAATTCCATGAAAAAGATCCCTTTGAGCAAATACCTAGAAGAGCACGGCACTCAAGCCGCGCTCGCTGCTGCTCTCGGCGTGAACCAGAGCGCGATCTCGCAAATGGTTCGAGCCGGCAGAAGCATCGAAATCACCATTTATGACGATGGGCGCATTGAGGCGAATGAGATTCGCCCGATCCCAGCGCGCCCCAAGCGCACAGCAGCCTGAGGCATTCACCGCTAGCTGCCTGAACAAATAATCGCCCAGGCAATGGCAGGGCGCCACGGAAACAAATTTGAGGTTTTACGAATGGAAGATTTTCTGCGGGCCTGCCAGAGCGCTGTGCTGGATAACGAAGCCAAGACCCTCGCTGCAAAGATGGGCGTTCCGCACGTTGGCCTGCTTCAGCGCGCAAATCCGGACAACGACGCACACCGCCTGACGGTGGAGCACTTGTTCGGGATCTTGCTACATACCGGAGACATGCGCCCTCTGGCGACACTGGCGAATGAATTTGGTTTCGACCTCGTAGCGAAAGCTGCGCCGGAGCCACAAGCGCTGACCAAATCACTGATTAACGTCGGCAAAGAGGTCGCCGATCTGACTATCGCGGTGCACCAAGCGCTGGATGACAACCACGTCAGTTCTTTCGAGAAAAACTTGATCCGTCAGGAGATCAACCACGTTCGGCAGAGCCTGGACGTGATGGATGCCTCGGTGAAGGCTGCCTGAATCCAGGGCACAAAAAAGCCGACGGAGAAGGTCGGCTGATTCGCAAAACTAGAGAAGCCCGATTATGCAGAGCCAACCCAATTCCAGCAATACCACGAACAGTGTCGCGACACGTTTTCAGAATTCTCAAAACGTGTGGCGAGCTTTTGTCTTTTCCGTTCTCGTCAGGAACACCTGACATGCAGTTCACCGTCACGATCAATCAGGTGAAGGCGCTGGAGTGGGGGCTGAACTCCCAGCAGGCTCTGCTGTTCGCCTTCGTCTACGGCTGCCCGAGCTGGACCAAGCCAATCAAGACTGACGACGGGATCTTCTTCGCGTTGAGCAAGGCCAAGATCATCGAGGAGCTGCCGTTACTCACCGATAAGCCAGACACCGCTTACCGCATGCTGAAGGCCCTGGAAGAAGCCGGTTTGATTGAGCTTTCCAGCACATCGAACATCACCCTGTTTCGCCTCACCGAGAAGGCGATCGAGTGGAATCAGAAGCTGGACGGGTCGGAAAAATATCCGACCCCACCGAAGAACGAAGGTCGGAAAAAAATCCGGTCTACCTCGGAAAAAAATCCGAGCAAGGTCGGAGAAAAATCCGAACAAGGGTCGGAAAATTCTCCGACAAATCAGGATACCAATCATCAGGATACCAATCAGGAAACCAGTCAGGACTTGCAGAGCGGCTCCAGCAAGCCGGCCCGCAACCTGGTGCTGGTGGTTGATCGCACTGATGCTCCACGGGTTGAGATTCCCGCTGACATGCCTGGTCCCAAAGACCAGTCCTGCAAAACCTTCAAGGTCTGGGCGAACTACGCCATGGCCTACCGCAAACGCTACAGCACTTGGCCGGTGTGGAACGCCAAGGTCGGTGGCCAGCTCGGCCAACTGGTCGACCGGCTCGGCGCCGATGTTGCCCACCACGTCGCCGCGCACTACTTGAAAACCAGCGATGCCGGCGTGCTGCGCAAGTGCCACAGCCTCAACGAGCTGCTGGCCAACGCCGAGAGCTACCACACCCAGTGGGTTACTGGTCAGCGCATCAATGGGACCACCGCCCGCCAGATGGAGCGCACCGAGGCAAACGTCTCCGCTGCTGAGCAGGCCGCGCAAATGGTCCTGGCCAAACGCCAAGGGGGAGAGCGCAATGAATACCTCTGAAATGAACGATCAGCAGGTAGCCGGGCTCGCCGCAGCGATTTGCGCCACCGCCGAGGCAATGGGGCAGGAAATGAACCCAGGCACTGCGGCGATGATGGCTGAAGACCTCTGCGCCTACTCGGTGCCGACCGTTAAGGCTGCCCTGAAGGCCTGCCGCTTCGAGGTGAAGGGCAAGCTGGCGATGGCCGACATTCTCCAACGGGTACAGGCCGCCGACGGTCGTCCGGGCAAGGACGAAGCTTGGGCGATCGCAATGACCACGAACGACGAGTTCGAAACCGTGGTGCTGACCGACGAAATCCAACTCGCGCTGGCGGCTGCAAAACCTGTCCTCGATGGCGGCGACAAGGTCGGTGCGCGCATGGCGTTCAACAGCGCTTACGAGCGGCTGGTGGAGCAGGCCCGGGAGGACAACAAACAGGTGAACTGGCATGTCTCTGTCGGCTTTGACGCCAACCGCCGCACACAGGCGATCACCAAAGCCGTGCAAATGCAGCGAATCCCACAGGAGCGCGCTCAGCAGTACCTGGCCGACTTGAGTGTCGCACCGGTCACTGAAGACGGTAGGGCTGTCGTTGCGCTGCTCACCGGCGATGTCGCTCGGCCTTCGCCAAAACTGCGCGAAAAGCTCGCCGCGGTGAAGGACTCAATGCTGGCTATGCGCAAAGCCTCGTCGGAGAAAAAAACAGAACTGCGGATTTTGGCAGCCAACGAGCTGGCGGATCGCCGGGCGCTGCTGATTCAGCAGGCCGAACAATTGAAAGCAAGGAGCGCTGCTCAATGAACATCGATAAACAAAAGCTTCAGAAATTGCTCTGGGCTGAAGCTGCGTCATACCGCACCGATTGTGCAGACTGGAAGCGCAACACCGAGGCGCTGCAGGACTTTCTAGGGGAGAAAACAGTGGAAGAGGTGGCGCTGGAGTTGCTGGTCGAAAACGAGCGACTAACACGGCAACTCGGCGAGCTGATGAACGGATTGCCGAACAAGGTGGCCACCCATGGCTGACAAAATCTCCGTGAACTGTCACGCGAAACTCTCCGAGGCCATCACGAAGCTTAGCGCTATGTACCGCGACAAGAAGTTCGTCGTGGTTTCACTGCGCCCTGGCAAGGACCGCACGCTCGACCAGAACCGTCTCTGGTTCGCCATGTACAAGCGCATCTCCGAGATGACCCAGATCGGTGATGAGGCGGACGCCCGCCGGTACTGCAAGCTGCACGTCGGTGTGCAGATCCTGCTGAACGAGGACGCCGGGTTTCAGGCGGAGTGGTACCGGGTGATGCGTCACCTCCCGTACGAGACGAAGCTGGCCATGATGGGCGGCTGCCATCTGTTCGGGCCGGACGGTTTCCCGGTGACAAGCTTGTTTAATCGCGCCCAGGGCGTTGCGTACACCGACCGAATCGTCGCTCGGTTCGCACTGCAGGGCGTGTACTTCGATGATCTGCTGAGCCAGGAGGCTGCATGACGATTGAAAGGAAGCAGCCGCGCCCGAAAAAGTGCGCAGTCAAAACCTGCAGGGCCTCATTCGTCCCGCGCGTGAGTTTTCAGTCTTGGTGCTCGCCGGACTGCGCCGTTGTCATCGCGCGGCACAAGCAGGAGAAGAAGCGCAAGTCGCTGGCCAGCATTGAGCGCCGCGAGATCAAGGTCCGCAAGGAGAAGCTGAAGCGTCGCGGTGACCACTTGCGCGAAGCTCAGCAGGCATTCAATGCATACATCCGTGCCCGCGACTTCGCGGCCGGCCACGCGTGTATTTCCAGCGGAAAGCCACTGGACTGGAGCGGAAATGCTGTAGACGCCGGCCATTACCGCAGCGTCGGCTCCGCTCCCCATCTGCGCTTCGATGAGCACAACTGTCACGCCCAGAGCAAACAAGACAACCGGTTTCTATCAGGTAACGCCGTGGATTACCGGATCGGCCTCATCGCACGCATCGGTCAGGAGGTGGTGGACGCTCTCGAATCCGATCAGAACGTGCGCAAGTACACCATCGATGACCTGAAGGCCATCAAGGCCGAATACCGGGCCAAGACCCGCGAACTGAAGAAGGGGCAGGCAGCATGAAATTGATCAACGCACGTCAAGCGTGGACAGACGCACAGCATGAGTCGAACGCGTCAATCAGTGCAGCGGCGGCCGAGCGGGCAAAATCCGCAACTGTCGTCCGGAAGGAAAAGGCCGCGCTTCGAGAGGTCATCTTTGCCGCCCAGGGCGAGGACAAAGAAGAGCGCATCATGGCTGTGCGCCAGAAGATCCACATTGCCGAGACGCGCCGCACGCCTATCGGCCGATCGACACATCGAGCTGCGCACCTGGTGACCATGGGGAAGGTGCAGAAGGCAATCGAGTCGCTGCCGTTCCAGGTGCAGCAGTTGGGGCACTACCTTTATCACCCGAGCATGACCGTAGTGCACATGCTTAACGCTGAGAAGCTGATCTGGTCGGACACTGACTTCAGTGCGCTCACGGATGCCAAGGCTGCGAAGGTGCACTGCCTGATCACCTGCGCCCTGCAGTCCTACAAAGCCGAGGCAAACGGGGGTGATCCATGGGGCCCAGCTCGGGTGTCTGACGCCATGATGAAGCTGTACGGAGTCGCCATCCAGCCCAAGCACTGGGATCGCGATTGGCTCGACATCTGGAATTTCCTGCGAAAGGCTATTGAGGAAGTGGATATCCAAGCTCAAGAGCCAGTGTGGCAGGTTATTCACGCAGAAAATTCAGAGGACGCGGCATAAAGGTGTTGCCATGGTGGGGAATTTGATGTACTTTTCCCACACTGCGCAACTTACCTCCAGCGCATAACAACTTTTAAACCCGGCCACCGCGCCGGGTTTTTTATTGCCTCGAGTTTACCTGTAGCCAGGGCAGCCCTCGGGAAGGTCTGGACGCTGTTGGCCGGTAGTGCGGCGCACCTGAAAAACACCGGCAGCCCGCGCACCCTGACCTCACATTGCTTTCGGGGTGGCGCGAGACTGGATCAGCGAGATGGATGCAATGGGGCGTCGACGTTGAGAGGGCCTTTGGCGGACAGCGCGGAAAGACGCGCGCACCTATTCAGGGCCTCTGGACGCAATTGCTCCCATCAGCCATTCGTCCAATGACCGGCACTTGTCGTGACCTGGCTCCTCACACGCTTAAGCACGGATTCCCGCGCACCGATCGGAGAGGCATCATGGAAATCGACGAGAATGCACCAGGCAACCAATCCCAGCAGGCCGTGACGCGCACGACTGACAACGAAACCGGGCATGACCCTCGGTACAGGGATTCTGAAGTACCGCTTCCGCCTGATGACGAAGCACCTGTAGATGAAGACATGACTGACGTGGATGCGGTGAACTCGGTATCCACCGATCACCCTGAACCTGGCAGCAGTGGTAATTCCCGTGAGTCTGAGAAGACTGAAGCGCCATACGTTCAGGATGTGGATGTAAAGGAACCCAGAGGATTACCTGCCAGCGATCCTGAGTCAGGGGCCTGATACACCGCGCACTCCCTTTGCCCGCCATGTGCGGGCTTTTTCATGGACGTTTGTTGAGTTTCGCCCTTGCTTCGTCCCATGCCTTTTTGCCCTCCAATGTTTTGGCATCCGCGGCATCTCTTGCGTCTGTGTAGCGTTTCATCGCTTCAGGGGATTCAGCCGCATGGGTGAGTAGCTCGAATGCTATGGCGTTTAGCCGATCCGCTTCTTTAAACAATTCGTTACTGCGGTCGGTCGCTGCGTGCCAATCGGATCTGGTTATGGGGTTGCTTTTCATGTATGCCTCCCATTCGTATCAGATGCGCCCTGTCGGCACGAAGAGCGCCTTTGTGCGGTGGATTGTTTCTCCAGTTGCATGGCTCAGACGTCATCCCAGGTGACTGCGGTAGTGGCCCGCCACTCCACGTCGGTGATTCCAAATCGTTCCGCCATGGGTTTTGAAAACCGCTTGAGAGGAGGGCGCCCGGGCTTGGGTATTGGAGCGATGCCAGCATCACAGCTCGCCCATTGCCAAGCTTCCGCGTTGTTCATCAGTTTGGTTCGGATAACAAACGACATCGGTTTTCCGTGGAGCTTGTACTCAATCACAAAAGTTTCTACCTGACTCACAAGTACTGCTCCTTCTTGGCTCATGAGTTAGTGATATCTGGTGCCCGAGAAGATTCAAAGAATTGTCTGACAATTCCTATTTTGCTGATTTTCATCACATTTTTACGGTGTTTTATCTATACAGAGCCTCAGCATTTGTAGAGGTTTCCGTTTTTCATCATGCACACGGAGTCGAGCGCATGGAGTTATTGCAGCGCCTGCTCGACAAGATCGACAGGTTTGAATTGCTGATCGCAGGACTGGTCGGCGCTGTCGTCGCAAGCTGGTGGCACAAGGACGATCTGGCCGACTGGCGCGCCTGGTTGATCTTCCTGATTACCGGCATCGCTTGCTCGCTGTACCTGACGAGCATGGTAAGCACCTACCTGGGTGTGACCGAGCCGAAGATCGTCGCCGGTATCGGTTTCCTGCTCGGCACCTTCGGTGGATCGCTGCTCGCGGCCATCAACCGAGCCATCAAAGCCGCTGACCTCTGGGCACTCATACGCCAGCGGTTCGGGGGAGGCAACCCATGAATCTTGAACTGATCAACTCCATCGCCTGCGGCTTGATTGCCTTGTGGGCGACCTGGTGTGTTCTGAGCGGTCGAGTGCGGGATGGTGTCATCGGCAAGCTGATCTATTCGGCGATCGCCATCAGCGGGTTCGTTGTGATGAGTCGGGAGCAGAACATCTTCATGATGGGCCCGACCACGGCCGGGATTACGCTGCACGTTTCGCTGGCCCTGGCCGGCATGCGCCACATATTCATGGTCATCTGGTGGCAGCGGGTGAAGGCATGGCTCTGCCGGACACTGAACTGCGAGCACTGCCTGCGCTGCGACAAGGCGCCGGGTGGGATCGATCGGCGGGCTAAGTAAGGCTCGCTACTTAACTAACGCGCCAAACCATGGCGCACAGAAAGGGAATTCCCATGAAAATCAACAAAACCCAGATCCACTATAACGACATCAAGCTAAACCTGTCCGCCGATGAACTGAAGGCCGCGCTGGTTGCCAAGTACGGCGATGCGGCTTCTCAGATTCAGGGGCAGGACGTTGTCCTCATGAGTTCCGGCTACGACCAGTTCTATCCGGAGTCCGGCGTGACCTTCACCTTTGCCCAGCGGCTGGAAGGCCATAACGGCTGATCGGTTCATCCACGAACTGGTATGTCGCGACACGTTTCGCGAATCAGCTAATTGTGTCGCGACACCGGAGCAAAACATGACCGCAGACATCCACGACATCGCTGCTCAGCGCCCGCACCTGACGGTAGCGGCTGATGATGGTGTCCACGTGATTCCCTGCGACCTGGTGCGTTCAGTGATCGCCGGCAACGAGCTATCGGCCATCCTGACCGAGCCGATTCTGCGCCGGATTATTGAAGAGTGGTTCCAGAGGGTAACGGCATGACCGCGAAGCTCGTTGAGTTCAAGCGTGAGGACTGGCGCGATGCCGCCAAGACGCTGCGCAAGATTGCTGATGATCTCGATGCCGGTGTGCACCCGGAATGCACGGTAGGCGCGCTGACCCTCATGGGGCCGAAAGGCGAAGTGACGGTATTCGGTCTCGGGCCAAAGTGCGATGACCTGCAATGCCTTGGCGCAATGCGCCTGGGTGAGCAGAAGCTGATTGATGTGCTTCTCGATGGCGGGGAAGGGTAGGTGTGCCGCAGGTGAGTGCCGGCACGCCAAGTCCCTCTATCTACAGATCCTCTATTCCGGTGTGCGCTATCTTATGCTTTCGGTGCAGGTCTATGAATTCGTCGCTCGCTTCATGCCAAAGCTCAACATATCTTTTTGATTCTTCAGCAGTTAGACCGACGAAAACCTCTTGACCAGTAGCGTCTGTGTGAATCGCCCTTTGGATAGTTAAAAGCTTTCTGGTGGATTGTTCGAGATCGAGCATTCAATCGTCCTTGTTTAATTGGTTGCATTGCATCTCAGCTTCTGCCTGTGATGCGTAGAACTCCGGGAGGTCTTTTTTCTTCACCATATCGTAGATGCAAAAGCCTGGTGGTGAGGATGTGGAGGTTCTCAGGCCGCTTTTTACGCCACCGATTTCTATCGATATTTGGCGCTTTACCTTGTATCTGTTTTCCATTGCGTCGTCCTTGTGCCGGATTACTGATCACAATCAATACCGGCAACGCGCCACTATTTCAAGCTCAAGGTGACCCATGGATAGACCATACCCTCCCGCGTCCCTGCTTGAGCTGTCTGATCTATCCGACTTTGGAATCCGCCTAGTCCCGGCTCCGGACGTGTGGGAGTGGCTCCAAGCCGAGATCCTCACCGACACCGGAAGCATCCACAACGAAGAACATGCCCATCTGATCGATGCGGACATTCGTGTGATGTGGGCGTCTGCTGCCTTCACGAAGAAGGGGCGTACTGTGGTGGGCCAGGCCGAACAGGTCGCGTTCCGCGCCGGCGGTTGGCAGAAGGCCCGGATGGAGCAGCAGATGATGGATTGGTTCGGCGACGTGCCGGCTTACATCATCACCTTGGCAGCCGACTACTGCGCCCAGTGCTCCGACGCTGACTTCTGTGCGCTGGTCGAACACGAGCTGTATCACATCGCCCAAGCGACCGATAAGTACGGTCTACCAGCTTTCACTCAGGACGGCTTGCCCAAGCTTGAGATGCGCGGACACGACGTTGAAGAGTTCGTCGGTGTGGTGCGTCGGTATGGGGCGAGCCCTCAAGTGCAAGAGCTGGTGGACGCTGCAAACAAGCCTGCTGAGGTAGGAAAAATGAACATTGCGAGGGCCTGCGGAACCTGTCTGCTCAAGTCAGCCTGATTCTGGACAGGCTCTGGACGGATGAAAATCTATGGCAGCCCTTCAAAACGACGTGAAGGCCTTTATCGTTCAGGCCTTGGCGTGCTTCGACACGCCTTCACAGGTTGTTGAAGCCGTCCAAAAGGAATACGGGATATCGGTGACTCGCCAGCAGGTTGAGACGCACGACCCCACAAAAACATCGGGGAAAGGCCTGGCCAAGCGCTGGGTGACGATGTTTGAAGACGCCCGTAAGCGCTTCCGCGAAGAAACCGCCGAGATCCCGATCGCCAACCGAGCTTATCGACTGCGCGCTATGAGCCGGTTCATCGAGAAGGCCGAGTCGATGAAGAACATCGGCTTGGCCATGCAGATCCTGGAGCAGGCTGCGAAGGAAGTCGGCGACGTCTACGTCAACCGGCAAAAAAAGAGTGATGACGAAAGCGAACCGGTAGTGCCGACCTCGGTGCAGGTTCATGTGATCAATGCGAGGAAGCCGGATGCCGAGCCTGAATGTTCCGCAGGCTGACTTCCTCCAGCTTCCACACAAATTCCGTGGTTTCGTTGCCGGTTTTGGCTCGGGCAAGACCTGGGTTGGCTGCGCGGCGCTGTGCAAACATGTGTGGGAGTGGCCTGGCATCAACTCCGGCTACTTCGCTCCGACCTACCCTCAGATCCGCGACATCTTCTTCCCAACCATTGAGGAAGTGGCCTACGACTGGGGCCTGAAGGTCAAGACGAAAGAGAGCGACAAAGAGGTCGACTTCTACAGCGGCCGGCAGTACCGCAGCACGACGATTTGCCGCTCGATGGAGAAGCCGCAAACCATCGTCGGCTTCAAGATCGGCCATGCACTGGTGGATGAGCTCGACGTGCTGCCCTCGCTGAAGGCTCAGCACGCCTGGCGCAAGATCATTGCCCGGATGCGCTACAACGTCGCCGGACTCAAGAACGGCGTGGACGTGACCACGACCCCGGAAGGGTTCAAGTTCGTTTTCCAGCAGTTCGTGAAACAGATTCGCGAGAAGCCGGCGCTGGCCGAGATGTACGGGCTGGTCCAGGCCAGTACCTTCGACAACGAACTGAACCTGCCAGACGACTACATCCCTTCGCTGATGGAGTCGTACCCCGAGCAACTGATCCGCGCGTACCTGAACGGCCAGTTCGTCAACCTGACGTCTGGATCGATCTATCACGCCTACGACCGCAAGCTGAACCAATGCTTCGACACCGTGCAGGCTGGTGAGCCGCTGTTCATCGGCATGGACTTCAACGTCGGCAAGATGGCGGCAATCACCCACGTCAAACGCGATCAGGGCCTGCCGCGCGCCGTGGACGAGCTGATGGATGGCTACGACACGCCGGACATGATCCGTCGCATCAAAGAGCGGTACTGGGAACACACAGGAAACGACTTCAGGAAAACCTGCGAGATCCGGATCTATCCGGACGCCTCCGGCGATTCGCGCAAGTCGGTCAATGCCAGCCTCACCGATATCGCCATGCTCAAGCAGGCTGGCTTTACGGTCATCGCGCCGGCGGCCAACCCGCCGGTGAAGGATCGGATCAACGCCATGAACGCCATGTTCTGCAATGCGCAGGGCGAGCGGCGTTACCTGGTCAACCCGTTCACCTGCCCGACATATGCCGACGGCTTGGAACAGCAGATCTGGGCGCCCAATGGCGAACCGGACAAGAGCCAAGGCAACGACCACGCCAACGACGGCGGCGGTTACTTCATTCACCGCGAGTACCCGATCGTTAAACCGGTCACCTCAATGAAAATGGGAGTCGCCCGATGACGGACGTCACTTTTACCCGTCCCGAGTACAAGGCGGCGCAGTACCGCTGGCGCTTGGTGCGCGACGTCTGCAAGGGATCGGAAACCATCAAGACTGCTGGCGACCGCTATCTGCCGAGGCCGAACGCTGCCGACACCAGTGAGGACAACAAGGAACGCTACGAGGCGTACAAAAAGCGGGCGGTGTTCTACAACGCCACCGGCCGAACGAAACATAGCCTCGTCGGCGCGGTATTTCGCACCTGGCCAACGCTGACCGTTCCCGGCGCGCTCGATTACGCGGCCAAGGACGTCGACGGCCAGGGCGTGAGTATCTACCAGCAATCGCAGTCGGTGATCGGGCACCTACTCGAAGTGGGTCGCCACGGGCTGCTGGTGGATTACGCCGCAGTCGAGGCAGGCACGGTCAGCAAGGCTGACGAGATTTCCGGTCGGGCACGGGCGAGCATTGCCAGCTACACAGCCGAATCCATCATCAACTGGAAGACTCGCCAGGTCGGCGGCCAGCACCTGCTGAGCCTTGTCGTGCTGCGCGAGACGGTGGATGTCGACACGGATGATGGCTTCGGCAGTGAGCAGGTTGTTCAGTACCGCGTATTGCGTCTGGATTCGACCGGGATGTACACGCAGGAGGTCTGGAAGGAAGGGGCGAGCGAGACCTCTCAGATCGTTGCGCCATTCACTCCGCTGAATGGGATTGGCCGTCCATGGCCGGTGATCCCGTTCCAGTTTGTTGGCAGCGAAAACAACGACACCACCATCGACGACGCCCCACTGTACGACATGGCCGAAGTGAACATCGGCCATTACCGGAACAGCGCGGACTATGAGGAAGCGGCCTATCTGGTGGGCCAGCCTCAGCCGTGGATGGCAGGTCTCGATGAACAATGGCGCGACCACATGGAGTCGAACGGGATATTTCTTGGTTCCAGGGCCCCGTGGATTCTTCCGGTCAATGGCAGCTGTGGTGTCTGGCAGGCCTTGCCAAACACAGTCGCCAAGGAAGCCATGGACGCGAAGAAGCAGGACATGGTTTCGCTCGGCGCCCGACTGATCGAGCGTGGTAGTGCGGTGAAGACTGCAACCCAGGCCGATAACGACAGCGCCGCAGAGCACAGCGTCCTGTCGCTTGTGGTCAGCAACGTCAGCGAGGCCTACAGCCAGTGCCTGGCGTGGATGGCTGAATTTGTGAATGCCGCCGGCGAGGTGGTCTACAAGCTCAATCAGGACTTCAGCCAGATCACTCTGGACGCGACGATCTTGGTGGCGCTGTTCAATGCGGTGCAGGGCGGCAAGCTGCCGGAAGGTGACTTCTGGCAGTACCTGCGCGATCGCGGTGTGATCAATCCGGAGAAGACGGACGACGAGATCCGGGATGAGTTGGAGGCGCAAAGCACCGGGCCAGACCTGGACGATACAGAGGTAATCCCGAATGGCGGCAAACCAAACAATCCTTGATGCCACGATCCGGCACGCCGTCTTCCTCGAGCAATTGAAGTCGGGGGAGGTGGCGAAGTTCGCGCCATTCCTCAAGGAGATCGACCGCTCGATCCGTGAGCGACTGACCCGGGCCGACCTGACGGATTACACCGTCGCTCGGCTTGAGCGGCTGCTGAGCGAGGTCGACAGCCTGCTGCTGGGCATCTTCGACCGGTACAGCGAGAAGCTGAACCTCGATCTGGTGGATATCGCCAACTACGAGGCCGAGTTTGAGGCGACCAGCCTGACCCGGGCGGCGCCGGTTGGCGTTTCGTTCGACGCGGCGGTGCCTGGTGCGGCGGCAATCAGGGCGGCAATCCTCACCAATCCGCTCAGCGTGCGCGGCGCTGACGGCGGCAAGCTGCTGAAGTCGTTCATTGATGGCTTCACCGCTACCGAGCGGCAACGCCTCACTGGCGCGATCCGGCAGGGCTTCTTCGAAGGGCAGACCAACTTCCAGATCATCAAGAACATTCGCGGCACCAAGGCACTGAAGTACAACGACGGCATCCTGGCCACGACCAACCGCAACGCCGGTTCGATCGTACGGACTGCGGTGCAGCACGTCGCCACTCAGGCACGCATGGAAACGCTGAAAGCGAACTCCGATGTCGTGCCGTCGGTTGAGTGGGTCAGCACGCTGGACTCGAAGACCACCAGCCAGTGCCGGACGCTGGATAAGCGCCGGTTCAAGCTGACTGAGGGGCCGAGGCCGCCGATCCACATCAACTGCCGTTCGACAGTGGTGGCGGTGACTCGCTTCAGCGCTCTGTTTTCCGAGGGCGCCACGCGTGCATCCGTTGGTGATAACGGCGCGCAGCAGGTGAGGGCAGACCTCAGCTACTATGACTGGCTACAGCAGCAGCCGGCGGCCTTCCAGGACAAAGCTATTGGCCCGGTTCGGGCGAAGCTGTTCCGGGAGGGCGGCCTCAGTGTCGAGCGCTTTGCGGAGCTGCAGCTGGATCGCAACTTTTCACCTCTGACCCTCGTGCAGATGAAGGCTCTTGAGCCTCTGGCATTCGAGCGGGCAGGTTTGGGTAAATAGCTACTTTGAACAGGCGAGTCGGCTTTTCTCAAAGCTTTTCAAAACCAGTGAGAACTGATGCGGCCACTGTTCAATGTTTTTTCTTCCCTCGGATGCGATTTCATCCATGTGATCAATCTCGTTTAACTCATTATTTACAGCAGCCTCCAATGCCTCCGCGAAGCCACGAGTTGGCTCACCAAGATCACCAGGTGCATATGCGACGAGCTCATAAGCTGCTGAGACTGTCGCGCTGACTAACGGCCGAGTGTCATCAATGCTCAAACGCTCATCTCCTGACTCGCTGTTGAGCCGACCATTAGCGCTGAGGAATTTTGCCGCTTTTTCTCGGACTATCGCCTCCTGCTTGTCGATCCGATCAATACAGCTGAGCGTCATTGCTTGCTTTGTAGATTGATAGCTAGAAAACCAAGTCAGCGATGAGCCGACTATTGCCACCGCAACAGCACCCCAGGCGACCAAGCCCCCGCTAGATGTTGAGCTATTCGACTTTTTTGTTGCCATGAGTCGGTGCTACTCCAAGTGCTTGTTCGCAAACCGCGAATCCTATCGTAAATGTCGCTAAACGCGGCTGATTCTCACGCAGGCAGGGCCTGCACATACGTCTCTGGGAGACAACCAATGCTGAAATTCCAACTGGATACCCTGGAAGGGGTAGATGAAGCCGTGCGCGCTCTTTACACCGAGAAGGACGGCAAGTTCGTACTCGGCATTGAAGGTCTGCCGCAGCAAGAAGATGTATCCGGCCTGAAGGCCAAGGTTGATGAACTGCTCGGCGAGAAAAAGCTGGCCGAGAAGAAGGCGCGTGAAGCGGAGGAGGCCGCTCGCCTGGAGCGTGAAGAAGCCGCTCGCAAGTCCGGCAACGTCGAAGAAATCGACAGGTCCTGGTCTGAAAAATACAACCGCCTTGAAACAGAGAAAAACACTCTGTTGGAGCAGGAGCGGGCAACGCTGAGCGGGCAGATCCGGGATCTGACTGTCGGCCGTACCGCTACTGATATCGCGTCTGCTCTGGCTGTTCAAGGCAGCGCCAAAGCCCTGTTGCCGCACATCGAGCGCCGCCTGAGCGTCGAGCAGCGCGACGGGAAGCCTGTTGTGGTCGTACTCGACGCGCAGGGCAAGCTCTCGGCGGCAACGCTGGACGAGTTGAAAGCAGAAATCGCGAATGACGCGGCGTTCGCGCCGCTGATCGCGGGTAGTAAGGCATCGGGCGGCGGGGCCGGCGGTGCGGGAACAGGCGGCGGGGCCGCACAAGGAAACATCGGCGGCACCAAGGTGGAGCGAACGGCGGCAATCGCCGGGAAGTTCCCAGACCTCCCACTCAAGTAAGGAAATAATCCATGTCTTTGACTCAAATGCAGGTATTCAACCAGTACGTGATGCCTGCCACGCTGGAAACGCTTGATCAGATGACCGATGCGTTCAACCAAGCCAGCAATGGCGCCATTGTGCTGTCCCCTGATGGCTTCACCGGAGACTTCTTGCAGGAGTCGTTCTTCCAGAACCTGGCATCGGCTCAACGTCGGGTCGATCGCTACGCAGCCAACGCCACTGTCAGTGCAACTGATCTGACTGAGCTGAAAAACACCTCGGTGAAAATCGCTGGTGGCTTCGGCCCGCTGCGCTACGAGCCGTCGCAAATGTCGTGGTTGCAACGCCCGACTGCCCAGGGTATCGAAGTTGCCAGCCGTGCTTTCGCAGAAGTCCTGCTGAAGGATCAACTGAACACCGCTATCGCTGCACTGGTTGCTGCGATCACCGCTCAGGCTGCCGCGACGAACGATATCTCGGCCACTGCCGGGATCACCCAGTCCGGGCTGAACAACTCGCACGCCAAGTTCGGAGACTCCAGCCAGAATCTGGTCACTCAGGTTATGCAGGGCTCGACCTGGCACAAACTGGTCGGCCAAGGCTTGGTCAACTCGGCGAATCTGTTCCTGGCTGGCAACGTCCGCGTTGTCGACATCCTGGGCAAGATCTCCATCGTGACCGATGCCCCTGCGCTGATGCAGGCGGGCACCCCGAACAAGGAAATCATCCTGTCCCTGGTCGCCGGTGCCGCTTTGGTTCACGACAACCGAGACATCATCTCGAACGTCGAGACCACTAACGGCAAGGGCCGCATCGAAACAACCATCCAGACCGACTACACGTTTGGCCTGGGCCTGAAGGGCTACACCTGGGACACCACGGCCGGTGGCGCTTCCCCAACTGACGCCGAATTGGCGACCGGTACCAACTGGGACAAGACCGCCGCCAGCATCAAGCACACGGCTGGTGTTGCTCTGATCGGTGACGCCTCCAAGTAACCCTGCGATGTCCAAGCCGGGACGTGTGCCCGGCTTGGCGGAGATGCAATCATGAGCAACAAAATTTGGTATCTGCCTGGTCCGTTCCATCAATATCTGGAGGACGTGAAGGCGCTGGCGAAGGAACGCGGCCTCCGCATCATTGACGCGAATGTCACCGAAAGCCGTGAAGGTGAGGCGCACGATGTGCCGGAAGTGACGTTGCGACAGACCGAGTCGGCGCCGGTGCTGCTGGTCGCCGGCAGCGGTGGCGTTGATAGCGTTGCGCTGCAGGAGCTGATCGACAAGTTGAACGCAGAGCGCGACGGCATCGTGTCGCTGATCGAGGCTGCCGAAGGCTTGTCTGAACTGGAGCATCCGGGCGCCGGCGAACTGCCGATCCGCTTGTTCGGTGCGCTGAAAGCCATTCATGAAGGCTTTGAAGGGCTGAAGGGTGATCGTGACAGCTTGGCGGGCGAGGTTGAATCCTTACGCGAAGAAGTCGAACGCCTCAAAGTGGCAGCTGAGCCGGTCGACAATGCCGAGAAGATCGCCGGCCTCAAAGCGCAACTCGATGCGGCCAATGTGCCGTACCGGGCGAATGCTTCGGTTGAGTCACTGGAAAGGGCGGTTTCGGAACTTCCGAAGGCGTAATAATTCGGGCGCCCACCAAACGGCGCCCGGCCCAACTCACACAGCGAGCTGATTCATGACTCTCATCATCGAGGACGGTACTGGCAAGCCTGACGCCGAAAGCTACGCATCTGCCGAAGACCTGACCATGTACGCCGTGAAGTTCGGCGTGGTCATCCCGGCGGAGGTGCCAGCACAGGAAGCGCTGCTGCGCCGTGCCGCATTGGCGATGGATGGTATGACGTGGAAGGGGCGGAAAACCAACAGCGAGCAGGCCCTGTCCTGGCCGCGCCGGGGCGTTGAGCTGGATCGCGAGATCAAGCCCGACAACTACCTTCCGGCGCGAATCCAGTACGGTCAGATGGCGCTGGCAGCCGAGATCCACACCGACGATGTCGATCCAATCGACCAGCGTCAGGGCGCAGTGATCCGTGAGCGAGTAGAAGGTGCGGTGGATGTTGAATACGCGCCCCTTAGCAACACCAGCGGCAGGCTTTTGCCTGCAGCTCCAAATCGGCCCAGCCGAACCCAATTCGCCGATTATCTGGCCAAGCGAGGCCTGTTTGCCGTGAGGGCCTAACAATGAGCGCGTTCTACGACCGCACGGCTGCGACTGCTCTGCGGTTGATTACGCAGTTCGGCCAGTCGGTGACCATCCGCGCCACAACCGTCGGCGAGTACGACCCGGAAGCCGGCTCGGCACCGCCTGACAGCACCAAAGAGCAGACCGCCCAAGGAGTCCTGCTCGACTTCACCGGTCAGGAATTCCAGAACAACAGCCTCATCAAGCAGGGCGACAAGAAGCTCAAGATCGCCGCGCAGGGGCTGGAGTGGGTTCCGGACTTGCTGAACAAGGTGATCATTCAGGGCCGCACCTGGTCAATTGTGCCGCCTCTGAAAGAGGTGAATCCGGCCGGCACCCCAATCCTGTATGAGCTGCAGGTGCGGTCATGAGCAGAGCGGGCACTGGCCAGTCCGGTAGCTTCGCATTGAGCCTGGCCGAATTCGCAGCCCAGACCAGTGAAGCCATCGACGCCAGTGTGCGCGAGATCATCATCGAGCTGGGTAGCAGCCTGATCCGCATGTCCCCCGTGGGCAACCCCGAGATCTGGGCGGCGAATGTCGCTCACCGCCAGGCGAACACCCGGGCGGCCGACGACTACGACTTCAAGGTGGCCGTACGAAACACGCTTATCAACCTGGATGAAAGTAATTTCACGAAGGCGGGGAAGCTGAAGCGCGGCGTGAAGTACGCCAAGCCCCTGACCAAGACTGAGCGCGACCAGAACTTCAACGTGAACGGTCTCGTTGCCGGCAATGACTACGTCGGCGGCCGATTCCGGGCGAACTGGCATCTGTCCATCGGTGTTGTCGAGAACGTCACATTCGACGAGGTGGACCCGAGTGGCGCCGAGACCATTGCGGTCTTGGTCGCTGCCATCAGCGACTTCACCGCAGGCCAGATGGTCTACCTCATCAACAATTTGCCCTATGCGATCCCGCTGGAGTTCGGACACTCGACCCAGGCCCCAAGCGGCATGGTCCGGGTAACTGTGGCCCGCTTCCAGCAGATCGTGCAGGAGGCCATTAGGAACAATCAGGTATGAGTCACGCACGCGCCCGTCAGGCCATCGAAACGAAGCTGGTCGCGTGGTCGGCTGCGCGTCCTATACGAGTGGCCTATTCGAATCAGCCATTTACACCAGGCCCATCTGAAACATATCTGCGAGCCTTCCAGCTGCCAGCCAGCACCACCTGCCGTTATCTCGGCGGCGACGCCTATGAGTACACCGGCGTTTATCAGATCAGCATTGTCTGTCCATCTGCCCAGGCCATGGCCACCGCCGAGACTCTCGTTGAAGAGCTGACACGGCTCTTTCGCGTGGACACGCCGTTGGCCCGTAACGGGTTCGATGGCCTCATCACTGAGCCGGTAGATCAGGGGCCAACTATCACAGAGTCGGCGACCTACACGGTCCCGACCAGCTTCACCTACGCAGGTGTCGCAGACCAACCGCCCGCTGGGGCATAACCTACCGCCGTCAGGCGGGCATTCAAGAGGAAACACACCATGGCCGCACGCTTTCCGCTGCCGAACGGCGCTGTGCTGGAGATCGCCAGCATTATGGGATCCGCCGTCGCTTTCACCGCCCTGACCAATGCGAAACCGCCGGTCGCCGCTTCTGTTGGGCACGACATCGAAAACGGCGATGTTTTGCTGATCAACTCGGGTTGGGCGCTGATCAATGACCGCGCAGTAAAGGCGTCCGGCGTAACCGCCGATGCTTTTGCGTTGGCTGGTCTCAACACCACCAATACCGACAAATTCACTGTCGGCGCAGGTTCAGGCTCCGTGATCCCGGTATCTGGATGGACGCAAATCTCGAAAGTCACCTCTTTCACATCGTCCGGCGGCGATCAGCAATACCAAACTGTCGGCTACCTGGAAGATGACGACGACAAGCAGTTTCCAACCAACCGCAACCCGACCACGATCACCATCGTGGTTGAGGATCAGCCGACCGCTCAATACGTCGAGACTGTCGAAGGCTTCGATGACACCAAAGAGCTGGCCGTCGTGCGCATGAAGTTGCGCAATGGCGATCAAATCCTCTACCCAGGCTATGTGAGCATCACCCCCGATCCAACGATGGAGCGCAACAACGTAATGACGCGCACCATCAGCATCGGGCTTTCGGCTCGCTCGCTCCGCTATTTGGCCGGCGCATAAGGACTTCCCATGGCAAAGATCAGGATCGCCCAGAACCCTACGTTCAAGGCTCTCGTCCACATACCCATCGTCGGGTGCGAGCCCGAGGCAATCGAGTTCACCTTCAAGTATCGCGATCGCCCGGCACTCGCCGCGCTGTTTGACGAGTGGAACTTGAAGGCGAAGGAAATGCGCGAGGGGTTCGGGGATGGCACCACATTGTCGGATGTCGTTGCTGCTGAAACCGAGTATCAAGTTCAGCAGGTCAAGGATTTGGTCGCTGGATGGGGCTTCGATGACAAGTTCGACGACAAGAGCATCCTTGCCCTTGTGAAGTCGTGTCAGGGGACCGCCGAAGCGGTAGTGAATGCCTATCAGAGCGCGTTCAATCAGGCCCGCTTGGGAAACTGAGAGAAGCAGCCGCGGCGTTGTACGAAAGCGGGCCCTCTGCTGAGCAGTTGGCCATCCTCGGGCTGACGGCTGCCGATATGTTGGGTGACGATGTAGAGGTCTGGCCATGCAACTGGCCAGCCTTCCTCTTGTTCAACCGAATGTCCACGCAGTGGCGGGTCGGCTCTGGTGGCCCGATCGGTCTCGATTACAACTGCATCCGCGACGTTGCCGGCTTCCTCGGCATCAAGAAAAAGAAACTCGCTGAAATCTTTCCTGACCTGCAGGTGCTGGAAGGCGAAGCCCTGCGCGTCATGGCAGAGGAAAGGGAAAACAGCCCGTAAGCACGGGCACTTATTCAAGGTGAGTCGATGAACATTTCCGAACTCGGCATCAAGATCGACTCGGCCGATGCAATCGAGGCAAAAACCAGCCTGGATGATATGGCGAAGGCTGGCGGCCGAGCAGAGCAGTCCGCCCTTTCGCTGATGAACGAAATGCAGGCGCTGGAGAAGTCGCTTTCGACTAGCGCCAAGACCACGCAGGATCTCGCGAAACAGCGCGATGCGCTGGCAAAGCTGACGAAAACCGGTGCTTATGGCGAGGCTGAGGCCGCGAAGATCTCGGCACAGCTCGACAAGCAGCAGGTTGCTCTGGCCAAGTCGGCCATGGACGAGCAAAAGGCGCTGAACAGCCTTCTGGGCGCCATTGACCCGGCCCGCGCCGCGCTGGCGAAACTGGACACCCAGGTTGAGCAATTGGGCAAGCATCTGGACGCTGGGCGGATCAGTCAGGACGAATACAACACCGCCCTGAGCAAGATCGACAAGGACTACGACAAGCTCAATAAAACCACCACCGGCTTCGACAAGCTGCGCCTCGGCACCCGCCAGGCACAGGAAAACGTCGTGCAACTCGGAAATGCGCTGTCGTCTGGCGACTGGGGCAGTGGCGTCCGCGCAGTTGCTCAGTTGGGCGCCGGTGCAGGCGCTGGCGCTGCTGGGTTGCTCGCGATGCTTGCGCCAATCGCGCTCGCCACTGCGGCGGTTGGTGGGCTGGCATACGCCTTCTACAAGGGCAGCGAGGAGCAAGACAGCTACAACAAATCACTGATCCTGACCGGCAATTATGCCGGCGTGAGTGCCGGGCAGTTGGGCGATATGGCTCGCCAGGTCAGCGCTACCGTTGGCACTACCGGCCAGGCCGCAGCCGTGCTTGCGCTGCTTGCCGACAACGGCAAGATCGCCGGTGAGAGCTTCACCGGCATCACCCAGGCTGCCGTGTCGATGCAGGAAGCAACTGGCAAGGCCGTGAGTGAGACGGTGGCTGAGTTCGCCAAGCTTGCAGACGACCCGGTCAAGGCGTCTGCCGCGCTGAATGAGCAGTATCACTACCTGACCGCGTCGGTTTACTCGCAAATCGCCGCACTGGAGAAGCAGGGCGACCATGCCGGCGCCGTGAAGCTTGCGACCGAGCAGTACGCTGATGCGATCAACGAACGCACTCCACGCATTCTGGAAAACCTGAGTTTTTGGGAGAAAGGCTACAACGCCGTTGCGCGTGCCGCTGACGGGCTGAAGAACATTGGCCGACCAGATATCAACGCCGATATCGAGCAGGCCCGGCGCAACCTGGAGTCTGCCCAATTGGGTAACGTCGGCTTGTTCCAGAACAAGCAGGAGATGATCGATCTCTACCAGAATCGTCTCAACATGCTGGAGGATCAGAAGGCAGCGGAAGCCGACATCGCCAAGTGGCAGGGGGAGCAGGCAAAAGCCCAAGGCGACGCCGTATCGTCGATGGCGAAGATCGACGCTCTGACCAAATCGGCATGGTCGAACGAGCAGAAGCGAACAGAGGCGATCAAGGACTACAAGCGGCAGCTCGAAGACATTCGCAAGGTGGCGCCCAACGATCCGCGCTTGAATCAGGCGGCGATCGACAAGAACCTGGCGAACATCAACGAACAGTTCAAGGATCCGAAAACCGCTGGCACACAGGTCGATCTGACCGGTTTCAACAACGCCAAAAACAATCTGGCGGCCATCAGCGAGGAATACAAAAACGCCCAGAAGGAACTGGACGCGGCGCAGAAGGCCGGGCTCGTTTCCCAGGCTGACTATGCCCTGAAACGCGAAGCGCTGATCGGCAACGAGCGCGATGAAGTGACCGCAGCCTACGAGGCTGAAATCGCAGCGCTGGAATCCGTCAAGGCGAAGAAAACCACCTCCGCTGCGCAGAGCATCCAGCTCGACCAAAAAATCGCCGATGCGCGAGCCGGGATGGTCAAGGCGCAGAAGGAGGCTGACAGCCAGCTCGAAGTTCTGGCCACGAACGAGACCGGCCGCCTTGCTCGACAAGAGCGGTCGATCACGACCTACGTTCAGGCCCTGGCCCAGCAGCAGCGGGCTTTGGAGCTGGCAGGACAGCGCGCCGTTCTCGGCGTCGGCCAGGGCGATCGTCAGAACGCGCTCAACAACGAGCTGAACAGCCAGCAAGACCGGTTTGCTCAGCAGTCGCTGGAGCTCGCCAATCAGAAGTCAGATCCGTCGCGGAACATGTCGGAGGAGGAGTTCACCCGTAAGTCGCAGGCGCTCGCCGACGCGAACAAAGCTGCTACTGACCAGATCCGGCAGAATTATGCGGATGTGGAAAAAGCGCAAGGTGACTGGACCAAAGGGGCGACATCGGCCTGGGCCAATTATCTGGATTCGGCGAGCAACATTGCCGGCCAAACGAAAACCTTGTTCGGAAACGCGTTCAGCTCGATGGAAGACGCGATCGTCAACTTCGCCATGACCGGGAAGCTGTCGTTTGCTGACTTCACCAAGTCGATTTTGGCGGACATGGCGCGGATCGCGACTCGGCAAGCCAGCTCGGCGTTACTGAGCAGCCTGGTCGGTGCCGCAACCAGCTACTTCACTGGCAGTGGTAGCGGGAATGGGCTGGCGGCTGGATCCGCTGGCGCAACGTCCTCGAACCTCGGCGCGTCTTCGGCTGGCTATTCCGGTAGCTACTTTCCTCAGGCCCTCGGCGGCGCCTGGTCGTCTGGCGTGCAGATGTTTGCCAACGGTGGCGCCTTTACCAACAGCATCGTCAGCACGCCGACCGCCTTCGGGATGGCCGGCGGCCAGTCTGGCGTCATGGGCGAAGCTGGGCCGGAGGCAATCATGCCTCTGACCAGAACCTTCAGCGGCAAGTTGGGCGTTATCGCTGCCGGCGGCGGATCCGGTACTGCAATCAGCATCAACGCACCGGTGACGGTGGTAACCGAGGATCGCAGCTCCGAAGGCATGCAAATTGACCAGCAGGCGCTGTCGAGAAACCTGCAATCGCAGATGCAGGCTGTGGCCGAGAAGGCCGTAGCCGACTCTTGGCGCGCGGGCGGTACCAGCTTCCGAAATGCAAATGGGAGGGCCTGATGGCCATTGAGAAATTCACCTGGCCAACCGAGCGCGGGGAAACACCCGATATCAACTATCGGGTGCGTACTTCGAAGTTCGGCAATGGCTACGCACAGAACGTCGGCGACGGCCCGAACAACAAAGAGGACTCTTACCCGATCACCTACGCCGGCCAGAAGGCCAAGGTGCTGGAGATCATGGCGTTCCTCGACCGGCACGCCGGTGCGAAAGTGTTTCTTTGGAAAACACCGCTCGGGGAGCTCGGCCTGTTCACTTGCAAAAATCCCGCTCCCACGCCAATGGGCGGCGGCGTCTTCAAACTCACCGCCACCTTCGAGCGGGCATTCCAACCATAAGGGGCAATCATGCCGCTGATCAGTGACATCCAGGTGCTTGAGCCTGGCAGCGAAGTGCTGCTCTTTGAATTGGACGGCACGGACTACGGCGCGGATGTTTTGCGCTTCCATGGGCACGCGATTCCGCACACGGCGGCCGAGTTGATCGCCGCCGGCGACGACGCGGACCAGCTGCCGGCGAAGGCGATCTACTGGCAGGGCAACGAGTACAGCGCATGGCCGATGCAGATCGACGGCATCGAGGCGAACGGTGACGGCACAGCCGTTCGGCCCACACTGTCGGTCGGCAACGTCAACGGGCGCATCACTGCGCTTTGTCTGGCGTTCGAGGATCTGCTCGAGTTCAAGCTGACCATGCGCCACACGCTGGGCACGTACCTGGACGCGGCGAACTTTCCGGCCGGCAACCCAACGGCAGATCCAACCCAGGAGACGATCGAGGTCTGGTACATCGACCAGAAAACGAACGAGGACGGAGAAACGGTCAGTTGGGAGTTGGCCAGCCCGGGCGACGTCGGTAACGAGTCAATAGGCCGGCAGGCCACGACCCTATGCCACTGGTGCCTTACCGGCGGCTACCGAGGACCGAACTGCGGTTACACCGGCCCGTACGTGACCAAGGACGGCGTCGTTACTGACAACCCTGAACTGGACGAATGCGACGCCACCCTGGGCAAAGGTTGCATCCCTCGCTTCGGAGAGGGCAACCCGCTGCCGTTCGGTGGCTTCCCGGCTGTTTCGCTGATCGCACGGAGCTGACATGCGCAAACACATTCTCAACGCGATCCAGGCTCACGCGGCGGCCGAGTACCCGAAAGAGTGCTGCGGCCTGCTGCTGGCGGTGGGCCGCAAACAGCAGTATTACCCGTGCCGCAACGTATCGACCGAGCCGAACGAGGAATTTCGAATCGACCCGGAGGAGTACGCGGCGGCGGAGGATGTCGGCGAGGTAATCGGGGTGGTGCACTCGCATCCGGACGCCACCAGCAGGCCGTCACCGCGCGACCTGGCCATGTGCGAGGCGACCGCGCTGCCGTGGCACATCCTGAGCTGGCCCGAGGGCGATCTGCGTACCGTCATGCCTACCGGTGAGGTGCCGCTACTCAAGCGACCATTCGTCCACGGCGCCTGGGACTGCTGGCAAGTCTGTGCCGATTGGTACAAGCGCGAGTGGGGACTGGAGTTCGAAGCCTTCAAGCGTGCTGACGGATGGTGGGAGAGCAAGGACAACACCAGCCTTTACGAGGCGAACTACGAAGCCGCCGGCTTCTACCGCGTCGACCAACCGCAGCGCGGCGACATGATCGTGATGGAAGTGGGGCGCACGTTTTACCCAAACCATGCCGGGATCTTCCTTGGCGCCGATCCGGCATTGCCCGGCGAGGATGCCGCGACGTTCGGGCCTGGTCCGTTCCTGCTGCACCACCTATATGGCAGGCCATCCGAGGTCATCGTTTTCGGTGGCCCGTGGCTCGACCGTACCCGGCTGATACTCAGGCACAGAAATGCTAGTCCAGCTGAGTAAGGCGTTGAGACGCTCTATACACCGTGACATTATCCCGGATTGAAATTTCGAATGGATCTAGGAATGTTGAGTCACAAAGAGGTGCGAGCGCAGTGCGTGGCGGCCATGGGGGTGGACTTAGGCGCCATGTATTGCGACCTCAACGATCACCTTCTAGATATCTTGCTGCTTTGGAAGCAATACGAGGCGCTTTTTGGTGTGGATCAGGGGACTGTGAGCGTTCTGAACAAGGCTGCGCCGACATTTTTTAGTGTTGTGCAGGCGCAACTTTGGGACGGTGTGATGCTGGGCATTTCAAGGCTTACCGACCCTCCAGTTAGCGCTGGCAAGAAAACACTTACCATCAAAGCGATTCCGAGCCTGGTAGCTGACCCTAGTGTCAAAGTTAAGGTGGAAGCCGCGATCCACAATGCTTTGATCGAGGCTCAGTTCACAAGGGCGCATCGTAACAAGCGGATCGCACACAATGATCTAGTTCATATTCAGAACCGAGTCGCTAACCCGTTACCGACGGCAAATCGTCAAAAAATCAAAGCTGGATTGGATGCAATCTGTGCGGTGTTAGAGGTTTTGAATGGACACTACCGTCAATCGACAATGCTGTACGACGACCTTATTTTCGATGGCGGGGCCGGAAGCGTTGTGTACTTGCTGAAAGATGCATTGAAACATCGAGATTGTGATTCTGAATTCTGATTGATAAACCGGCCCTGCCTCGCCGGGGCGCGCTTTTTTCATTGCTGCTTGGCTCGGTGGTATCTTGAATTTTTCCCACAGGAGTGACCCGAATGAAACTGATTGTAGGAGCGCTGGCGTTAGCGCTATTGGTGGGGTGTGCATCGTCAGCTATTCCGGTTAGCCAGGCCGATCCGGTACCGCGTGATGAGCTGTACGCGTTTCAAACCAAACCAGCCGGCGAAATCGGCAAGGTAACGGTCGTCCGGGACTCGGGAATGGTTGGATCTGGTTGTGACATCGTCGTGTATGTCGATGGCCGGAAGGCCGCGAAAATCGGCACTGGTCAGCGCGCTTCCTTTTACCTGCCGCCGGGGAATCCAAGTATTGGAGCAGGTCTCGCTGGCTCCGGGCTGTGCGGCGGGGCAGCCATTCGAACGATTTCTGCCAATGTGCAAAGTGGCAAAGAAAGTCTTTACCGAATCAGTGGAGACATGAGCGGCTTCTTTCTCGGACCGTATGTCGATTATCAGTAAATCAATTCGCAATCAGCCGCCTTAGGGCGGTTTTTTTATGCCTGGAGAAAATCATGCAATCGAGCGTTGCTCACTATCAGCCTATGACTACGATCAAGCTGTCCGGGTCTCTTGCGGCCAAGTTTGGCAGAGTTCATCTTCGAGTATTGGATTCTGGCCAGGCTTGGGAAGCGTTCCGAGCATTGAAGGCGACGCTTGAAGGATTCAAGGAGGAGATTCAGCGCCTTGATCGGCTGGGCATGCGCTTTGCGGTGTTTCGCAATCGAAAGAACGTTGGCGAAGCGGAATTTGGCTTGGGTGGCGCAACCGACATTCGTATCGTGCCGGTAATCCACGGAAGCAAGAAGGCTGGGTTGATTCAAACCATTGTCGGTGCAGTCCTGATCGTTGCCGGTACGTTTCTTTCGACCACGCCATTTGGTGCGCCACTGATTGGCGCGGGTATCGGCCTTGTCGCCGGCGGCGTGATCCAAATGCTCAGCCCCCAAGCATCAGGCCTGAAACAGAGCGCTTCCCCGGAAAACGCACCGTCCTACGCCTTCGGCAGCGCTAAGAACACCACGGCCAGCGGCAACCCGGTTCCGATCTGCATCGGAGAGCGCCGGTGGGGTGGGATGATTATCTCGGCGTCGATCTACGCCGAAGACAAAACGTAAGCAGGACAGCAGCACACCAACCGCCCGTGAGGCGGTTTTTTTATGCCTGGAGGAAAGCATGGGCGCAGCGCAACAGATTGAGATCTACGGCGAGAAGGGCGGCAGCAGCAAGCCGAAATCGCCGGTCGAAGCCAGCGACAGCCTGCGCTCGACCAACCTGGCGAAAATTCTAATCGCCGTGGGCGAAGGTGAGTTTAATGGCGTCCCAACCGATTACGACATCTATCTGGACAACACACCGATCCGCGATGCCAGCGGCAATTACAACTTCCCGAACGTGAAATGGGACTGGCGCCCGGGTTCCGTGGATCAGACCTACATCCCGGGCATTCCGGCCGTGGAGAACGAGACGTCGCTGAACGTTGAGTTACGCAGCGATGCACCGTGGGTGCGCTCGATCACCAATATCCAGCTGTCCGCCGTACGTATGCGCTTCGCGTGGCCAGCGCTGCAAAGAGTGGACGATGAAGGCAATGTCGGTGGCTACCGCATCGATTACGCGATCGACCTGGCCACTGACGGTGGCGCCTATCAGCAAGTATATCCAGACGCGGTCGACGGCAAAACCACAACCCGTTATGAGCGCTCGCGCCGTATCGACCTGCCGAACGCCACTACGGGCTGGCAGATCCGCGTGCGCCGCCTGACGCCGAACCAGAACAGCAACAAGATCGCTGACACCATGCTGATCGCCGGTATCACTGAGATCATCGACGCCAAGTTGCGCTACCCGAGCACCGCGCTGCTTTACATCGAGTTCGACGCCGAGCAATTCACCAACATCCCGGCGGTGACCGTGAAGTGCAAGGCCCGGCGCTGGATGGTGCCGAGCAACTACGACCCGATCCTGCGCACCTATACCGGGACGTGGGATGGTTCGATGAAGTCGGCTTGGACCAACAACCCGGCGTGGATCACCTACGGCATCTGCACGAACGAAATGTTCGGCCTTGGCAAGCGCATCAAGCCGTTCATGGTCGACAAGTGGGAGCTGTACCGGATCGCCCAGTATTGCGACCAGCTGGTGCCGAACGGGTTGGGCGGTCAGGAGCCGCGCTTCCTCTGCGATATGAACCTGCAGGGCAAGGCCGATGCCTGGTCGCTGCTGCGCGACATCTCGGCGATTTACCGGGGCATGACCTACTGGGCTCAGGGCCAGCTGGTGATGCAGGCCGACATGCCACGCGCGCAGGACTTCGACTACGTCTTTACCCGGGCCAACGTCATCGACGGGAAGTTCTCGTACGGCAGCGCCTCGGCGAAGACGCGGTACACCCGGGCGCTGGTCAGCTACGACAACCCGGCCAACAACTACGACACCGACGTCATTCCGTTCGCCGACCTGGACCTGCAACGTCGCTACGGCGACCGGCCAACTGAGCTGAGCGCCATTGGCTGCACCCGCGCTTCCGAGGCCCAGCGTCGTGGCAAGTGGGCGATCCTCAGCAACAACCAGGATCGCACCGTGTCGTTCAAGACCGGCATGGAAGGCGTTATCCCGCTGCCGGGGCACATCATCCCGGTGGCGGACTCGCTGCTGGCGGGGCGGGAGGTCGGCGGCCGGATCTCGTCGGCGTCTGGCCGCGTGGTGACGCTCGACCGTGACAGCCAGGCCAAGGCCGGTGATCGACTGATCATCAACTTGCCGGGCGGGCGCGCTGAGGGCCGCACCGTGCAGAGCGTCAACGGCCGCGCGGTGACCGTCACAACCAACTACAGCGAGCCGCCGATCGCGCAACTGCAATGGGCGATCGACGCGGATGACCTGGCGATTCCGCTGTATCGCGTGCTGCGAACCAAACGCACCACCGAAGGCGACTTTGAAATCAGCGCTCTACAGTACGAGCCGAGCAAATTCGCCTACATCGATACCGGTGCCCGCCTGGAAGAGCGGCCGATCAGCGTGATCCCAATCACCGTGGTTCCGGCGCCGGCGAGCGTGACTGTCGTTTCGACGTCGTCGGTCATTCAGGGGCTGGCCGTGGCCACCATGACCATCAGCTGGCCAGCCGTGGATGGCGCGGTCGGTTATGACGTGGAGTGGCGCAAGGACAGCGGCAACTGGATCAAACTGCAACGTACCGGCATGACCAACGTGGACGTGGTCGGGATTTACGCCGGTGCCTACGTGGCCCGCGTCCGTGCGGTGAGTGCTTATGACATCACGTCGATCTGGCGCAACTCGATCCTGACCAACCTCAGCGGCAAGCAAGGGCTGCCACCGGCACTCAGCTATCTGACGGCCACGCCACTGCTGTTCGGGATCTACTTGAAGTGGGGTTTCCCGGCGGGCGCCGAAGACAGCCAGCGGACTGAGATCTGGTACAGCCAGACAACGCAGCTCGACATGGCCACCAAGCTGACCGACCTGGCTTACCCGCAAAGTGACTTTTCCATGCTCGGCCTGCGCGCCGGCGTGACGTTCTATTTCTGGGGACGGATCGTCGACAAGATCGGCAACATCGGGCCGTGGTATCCGATCGGTATGGGTGTGCAGGGGCAGTCGAGTTCAGACGCGGCGGCGATTCTGGAAATGATCGCCGGCGAAATCGGCCGCACGGAGTTGGGCAAGGACATCCTCGACGAGATCGACAAAATCCCGGGGCTGCAGGCGCAGATCGATGCGCTCGACGGCCTGAAGACTTACAACCCCGATGACACATACGAGGAGTACGACCTGGTTGTGGTTGGCAAGCGCATCTACCAGGCCACCGGTCCGGTCCCGCGCGATACACCTCCGCCGAATCCAGCCTATTGGCTCGATGTCGGGCAAACCGTGCAAACCGCCAACGGGCTTGCGCAGCAGGTGACGACCAATACCGCTGAAATCACTGAACTTGATGGTGTGGTCACGGCGCAGGCGACGGCGTTTCAGGCGCTTCGCGCCTCCTGGCGTGATGACGACGGCCAGGGAGATCTCGATGGCGCTCTAAAAGAGTGGGGAAGCACGGCCGCAATCGCAAGCGAGGAGAAGGTAAGGGCGTCGGAGAATCTGGCACTCGCGCAGAAAACCGAGACCTTGTCGGTAGCGGTTGGCGAAAACGAGGCGAACGTTACCGATCTTCGCCAGACGGTCGCGACCGACAAGGAAGCGACTGCGCAGGCCATCACTCAAGTGACTGCGAAGGTTGGCGAGAATACTGCCGCCATTCAGGAAACGGCCACGGCTTTTGCTGATGTAAACGGCAATCTGAAAACGATGTGGTCGGTGAAGATGCAGGTCACGGCGAACGGGCAATACGTTGCTGCCGGTATTGGCCTGGGCATCGAAAACGTGAACGGCGTGTTTCAAAGCCAGTTTCTGGTCGCCGCAGATCGGTTCGCCATCGTCAACACGATTGCCGGCGGGGCCATCTCGGTACCGTTCGCGGTGCAGGGTGGCCAGGTGTTCATGAATTCGGCGTTCATCGCTGACGGCACGATCACCAACGCCAAGATCGGCAGCTACATCAGCTCGACCAACTACATCGCCGGCCAGCAAGGCTGGATTCTCAACAAGGACGGAACGCTGGAGATCAACGGCATCGTGCCAGGTCAGGGGCGGCTGGTGATCAACTCGTTGAACGTCTCGGTCTACGACGCCAATAACGTGCTGCGTGTCCGTCTCGGCTATTTGGGGTGATTGATGGCTTTATTTGGCCTGCGTGTCTTTGACGAGAATGGATTTCTCGCCATGGACACCAACTCGTTTACGTACCAGGTGCTGTGGCAGGGCGTAATCGACTTCAGCGGAACGGTGCCCAGCTACACCCTGAACATTTCCGGTTTCAACCCGGCCAACTGCGTGTTCATGATCATCCCGACCCGGGCGCAGGACGTGCAAACGGCGGAGGCAGATCCCCTCGGAAATGCGAAGTCTTACCCCTACGTCACGACGGCGGCTGGGCAAGTGGTTGTAAGGCCGAAGAACCCTTCTGCAAGCGCCTCGACGGGGGGATCACGGATTGTCGCCAAGGGTTACGCGATCAGGTACTCGACATGAGCTATGGCTTTCAGAGCATCAACGACAATTCGTTTGTGCAAATCGATTCGGACGCGCCACGACTCTGCATGCTGACCAAAGGCTCTTACTCTGGGAGCACCAACGTCACGGCCGTGTTCGCGAGAGCAGTCACAAGCGCCGATCCTCCGATTGTGTTCATTCGCCCGACGCAGACCGGAGTAGTGCAGGTTCCGATTTCGGTCTGGTTTACGGGTGGCCCGGGCAACTGGACCGGGTTCTCAATGAAGGCATCAGTTGTCGACGCAACACTCAGCGGTCTTTATTTCGTAGCGGCCTGGGCGTCCATGGGCACCGCGACTTACGGAATGCGTTTGTGGGATCAAAACGGCGCCCTTGTCTACGACAGTGGGGCACCGGCGGTGGTGGTGACGTCCGCTGCCGGTAACTGGGTCTACAGCGGAAGCGAGGAATTGACCGTCGGCCGCCGCTATATCTGGGCAATCAGCAAAGCGCTCGGCGCCGGTGAATACATTTCACTGAATCCGTTTGCGATGAACTGCCACAACAACGCAAACGGCGGCGGGTGTGCGCTGGGTGTTGATTACGCAAACGGTCGCATTTTGATGTACAGCCTTGCTACTACAGCTTGGACCGATCAGGGCCACCGGCCTTTCCTCTGCGCCAAATTGCTGGCCTGAAACTCAAGCCTTCTGGAGAAACTCAATGCCCTGGTACAAATCAGGAACGGTGTCTGTCACCCAAAATTCCAGTGCCGTGATCGGCGCCGGCACGGCGTTTCTTGCAAACGGTCGTGTGGGCGATGCTTTTCGCGGTCCGGACGGCAACTGGTATGAAGTCGTCAACATTGCCAGTGATACCGCGCTGGCCATCTCGCCGAGTTATCAGGGATCAACTGCGACGGGCGGGGTGTATGCGCTGGCCCCGATGCAGGGCTACGTCAAGGACTCGGCAGACGCGCTGCGCGCTCTGATGAATCAATTCGGCAGCGTACTCGCGGTGCTGGGCAACACAGGCACCACCGAGGGAGTGCGAGCTGCACTCAATCTATCCAGCTCCGACGGCCTGCCCGAGGGGGCCGTCAACAAATATATGACGGGGAGTGGAGTCCGAAACACAACGCTGACCGGGCTTGTTGTCCCCGATCCGGCAGCCATTTCGGGCACTGATCCGATTCTGACTGCGTTCGGCAAGCTCCAGGCTCAGGCATCCCAAAACGCAGCGGCGGCTGCAAATGCGTCGAAGCTGGGTGTTGGAAAAGAGTACATCGAAGGCCTTCGCATGAAATGGGTGAGTGCGAACTCGATATCGGTCACGACAGGGATTGCCAGCATTCCTTCCGGCGGTGCTCCGCTGATCGTCCCGGCCGCGATTACCGTTTCCGGCCTGACCCTCAGTGCAAGCACCATGTATCACGTTTACCTGTACAGCAATGCGGGAGTGCCAGCCATTGAAGTGTCCACCACGGCACCGGTGCTTTACTCCGGAACCGCCCGGGCGAAATCCGGCGACACCTCCCGGCGGTACATTGGCTCTGTGCTTTCGAAAACTGCGAACACACTGATGAAGTTCACGCATGCCGAGGACCGCATTGCTTATGGGGAAAACCTGTTTGGGGCACCGTTCCTGCTGGTATCCGGCGCGGTAATCGTCGCGCAGACCGTCAGTTGCCTTACCGTTGTGCCCGTCGCGGCCTCGCATTTGAGCTGTCTGTTTCAAAACGCCGCGACAGACTCGATCGCCAGGTTGGGGAATCCAGATCTCCAGGCCCCGGTTTCCTCATCCGCGCACAGCTTCTTCGTACTGGCCGGCGGGTCCTATTACTGCGACTTGCCCCTGAGCAGCACCCAATCATTCCAATGGCGTCACGACGGGGCGGCCAGTGCCTTGTTCAACGTGTACGCGAACGGATACCTGTTTGAGAGGTAACAACATGCCGTATGCAATAAAGGAAGACGGCCAGCTTCGTTCGGTGAGCGCGGACATGGCGCTTGAAGCTGACGAAACGCTGGTGGACGAGCTGCCGGAGTGGCTCTTGAGAAAGCTCGAAGAAATGGACGCGGTGGCCGGTCGAATCGCGCGGGAGGCCAGTTGGCGTGGTGAAGAGCTCGCCGTGACTGCGAGACAGCTGGAAGCCCTGGAAGAAGCTGAAGCTGATGTGCCGCCGGCGGATCTGCTGGCCGGAACCCGCAAGGACTGGCTCAAGTATCGCGGACAGTTGAGCAATTGGAAAGATGGTGCCGAATACTTCCCGGATTCGAACCATCGCCCAGTCCGCCCGTAAACAAAATCACACCCAAGCAACCCGCCGCTGAGCGGGTATTTTTTTGTCTGGAGAAAGCTGATGACCATTACCGAGAAAGACCGCGACATTCTTGCCCGAACTCTTTGGGGCGAGGCTCGCGGCGAATCGTTGGCCGGCCAAGTGGCTGTGGCGTGGACCATTCGGAACCGTGTATTCGACGGCAAGAGCAATTCATGGTGGGGGGAGGGCTACGCTGGTGTGTGCCAGAAGCCTTACCAGTTCAGCTGCTGGAACAAGAACGACCCGAACTATCCGTTTCTGAGCGGTGCGCGGCAGATACCATTTCGTGAACTGGCCCAAGCGCGTGGTGCGGCTGATCAGGTGATCGACGGGAAAGTGCCGGATCCCACCGGTGGGGCCACTCACTACTACGCGCTGTCCATGAAGACGCCACCGGGCTGGGCCGCGAAAGCGAAGCAAACTCTGAGGCAGGGCGGGCACGTCTTCTTCAAGGATGTGCCGTAATGGTGATCCCTTGGAAAGCTATCGGCGCAGCGGTGCTAGTGCTGGTCGGCGCTGCTGTCGCTTGGCAGCTCCAGGACTGGCGTTACGGGAAGCAACTGGCCCAGCAGGCAAGGCTGCACACCGAAACCCTCTACCAGCTGACGATGGCGGCCGCCACCGCGCAGCAGGCCGAGCAGGACAAGCGGCTGGCGCTCGAGCAGCGGCTGGCTGCCAGCGACAAAACCCACTCCGAGAAAATGACCAATGCCCAAAAAGACCAGGCTCTTCTGCGCGATCGCCTTGCCACTTCTGATTTGCGGTTGTCAGTCCTCCTCGACGCGGGGTCAACCGGTGGCTGTTCAGTGCCTGCCGCCACCGGCGCCGGCGGCGTGGATCATGCAACCGTACGCGCCCAACTTGACCCGGCGCATGCTCAACGAATTATCGCCATCACCGGTGAAGGTGATCGGGGATTGATTGCGCTGCAGGCGTGCCAAGCCTATATCAGGAGCGTCCTTGTTCCGTAACATATGATTCGGTACTGCTATATCCGCTCCCGGATTCCGCCAGATTTGAATAAAAGATGCAGCCGATCAGTCGCGCAAACAGGCCTAAGGTGTCGGCTAGATCGGGGTCCTCATATATGACAGCCCTTGAATCTAAAGCACATAGCGCTCCCCAAAGTTGCCCGTCAGGAAGAAAAATTGGAGCTCCTGCATAACTTTCAATCAAATATTGCTTCACAACCGGACGTGTCGAGAACCTACCGTCTTGACTGATTTGGGGCACAAAGAGCACTTGTGGATCTCGTCGGAATTCACTGCAGAGTGTGGTCTCCAATTCCAATGTATCTCCGGTGTTTATCCCAAGTTCGATTGGATCGTATGCGGAGCAGACTATCCATTCCGATTCCGTGAATTTTGCGATTGCCGCAAAACGTGCTCCTGTCAGGCGTGTAACGAGCTGCAAAATATTTGTAGTCGCCTCGATTTCAGCGATAGAGGAACGCTCCTCTGCGCTTAGCGATGCTCTGGCGATGGTGTCACTGAGAGGCATGCATTCTTCTCCGGCAATGAAATAGTCGATTTGTCAGCTGACACGTTTGATGCCGCCCATATTGATTCTTACCAGATTCGATTCGTTCAATTGAACAAATCCTCCGTGACGGCACGATGATCATTTTTCAGAAGGGCAGCGAACGGCCCGAGAGGCAATAAAGAAGGGGTTTACACCAATTTTGGATCGGAACGGAACAGTACCTGAAATCGCTTCCTTCAGATCAAATTTGCGATCTTCATGTCGGATCGATCAATTCACCGCCTTGAATGCAAACAACCTGATGGGCTTCGTCACAAAACCTTTTCCGGCGCAGGTTGGGCAGTCTTCGCGAGTGCCAAAGCGGTCGAGACAGGTAGGGCAGGTGCAGAACGCCGAAGATTCGATGTGTGGTCGAACCTTTTCAAAAGCGCGCAGATCGCGCTCTTCCTGTGCGACCTGGCGAGCGTCAACCAGCGCGCGATACGTATCAGGGTCGTCAATTGGCCGGTAGTCGACGCCACCGATGACCCGCTCTGTTTCGACCAGCTGGTATCGCTGCCCATACATGGCCAGGATCAGTCCTGAAATTTTGCCAATGTTTCTGGAGAGACCCAGATTGAGATATATGCCTTCTGGACCAGAGTAAATCTTCCCGTCGTACGCGGATGACGCGCCTCGCGGCGTGGGATATGCGAAGTTGAATATGGACCGGCTGATGGTGCCCAGCAGCTTTCCGTTGTCGATCTGCACGACTTTGTAAGTCGACGCGCCGCGGTAATGGCCAGGCGAGTTCTGCAGCTCTTCAACGGCGTGCCAGTAGGCAGCGTCGGCCATCTCGTTCATCTCGAACTGTTCAAGCCGGTCGATAAGTCCCTCTGTTTGCAGCGCAGCTGACATCTCATGAAGGGTTTGGCGGTGCCCCTCTGGGTTTTGCATGCGGAAATCTTGATCATCGAGAGTTGAGCGCCATCGCTGGAGTCGGAGGGCTTTCGCCTGATCGAAATTCATGGGAACGGATTCACTGTACAAATGCTGTATGCATGTACAGTAATTGAGGCGAGGCTGTTGGGCGAGTGTGAAGCGACGAGCTGTCAGTCGGGTGTCATCAACACGGCGAGGGTCATCTTGATGAACTCCTCATTCCGATCGATTGCGGCCAGAGACTGGCGAACGTTTTCCGCCACGTCGGTGGATCCGCGCTGCTCCACCCAGAGGGTCAGCTCCATGATGGCAGCCTCAAGGGCGAGTTGGTTTTCGTTGATTTTGAAGAGCAGGGAAGGGAGCAGATCTGAATTGGACATTGCGGTTTCCTCCGTGGACGAAACCAGAGTAGCAGGGGAAGTTTTCGGTCGGCAGAACGCCGGGGAGGGACGTGCAAGGTATGCGCAATGTGCATATCGCAGGTTATGGTGAAGGCCGCCGGCTGCGATGGTAATTCGATTTCGGCAGCTTAGTTTTAGGACGCGTCCGAAAACGCTGCAACGAATCGATCTTTCTGCATTGGCGCAATCCAACCTCCAGAAACAACAAAGCCCTGAATAATCAGGGCTTTGTCGTATCAAATATGGCGGAGGCGATGGGATTCGAACTCATGGACCTGTTACAGTCGACGGTTTTCAAGACCGTTGCCTTAAACCACTCGGCCACACCTCCGTTGCGTTGCGGGCGCCATAATACCTGAATGAAACACACTGTCAAACTCTGTGCATGGCTTGTTACAGAGCGTCTGTTATCATCTTTGCGACTGAACGTTTCAAACCAACAGGAGTGTCGCCATGCGCGAACAGGATTACGCAGTTCACAACAGCGTGCAGGCTGAGCAGCTAGAGGTTAGCCGCGTCCTGCGCAACACATACGGCTTGCTGGCGCTCACCCTCGCTTTCAGCGGTGTGATGGCTTTCGTGGCCCAGCAGATGCGCGTCGGCTACCCGAACATTTTCGTGGTGCTGATCGGTTTCTACGGCTTGTTCTTCCTCACCAACAAACTCCGTGATTCGGCCTGGGGCCTGGTGTCCGCGTTTGCCCTGACCGGTTTCATGGGTTTCCTGCTCGGCCCGATCCTCAACCGTTACCTGGGCATGCAGGGCGGTGCTGAAGTGGTCAGCTCCGCGTTCGCGATGACTGCACTGGTGTTCGGTGGTCTGTCGGCCTACGTGCTGATCACCCGCAAGGACATGAGCTTCCTCGGTGGCTTCATCACCGCCGGTTTCTTCGTGTTGCTGGGTGCGACGCTGGCGAGCATGTTCTTCCAGATCAGCGGCCTGCAACTGGCGATCAGCGCAGGTTTCGTACTGTTCTCGTCGGTCTGCATCCTGTTCCAGACCAGCGCCATCATCCACGGCGGCGAGCGCAACTACATCATGGCGACCATCAGCCTGTATGTATCGATCTACAACCTGTTCATCAGCCTGTTGCAGATCTTCGGCATCATGAGCCGCGACGACTGATTGCTACACCGCTATAAACAAGAAACCCGCGAAAGCGGGTTTTTTGTTGTCTGCGAAAAAGAGAGCTGCGATCAATTGATCACGATGCTGCCATCGGCCTGTTGCTTATAGATCGTGTAGGGCAACAGCAATGTATCGAGCACTCCCGACACGGCCGCATCGACCAGCAGGCCCGGCGTCGCGTTCTTGTAGTTGAACGCATCGACGTCATCCGGCTTTTCGGCGTGCAGCATACAGAAGTCGTACGTCACGCCACTGTAGATACGCGGTACCGCGCCGCAGTAGCTTTTGTTCGCTTTCAACTGCTCCGTGGAATGCTTGTCACTGAACGCTACGGTCTGCACCGTCCCGCACCCAGCCAGCATCAACACCGCCAGCATCATTGCCTGAATTTTCATGCCGCCAATCCTTCGCCGGAAAAAACTCAATCTACGCTGCTCAGGCCATCGGCGGCAATCGCCGTTTCACCGGGGTCTTCTTGACGATCGCAGTATTGGTTTCCGCCAGCGTATTCAGCCGATCAAGCAGGGTGTCCAGCTGTTCCATCGAACGCACATGCAGACGGGCAATGAAGCAGTCTTCGCCGGTGACCTTGTCGCACTCGGTGAACTCCGGAATCGACATAATCTGCCGCTCGACTTCCTGGAGCTGCCCCGGCAATGGCCGCACCCGGACAATCGCCTGCAACTGATAACCGAAGCATTTCGGATCGATCTCCACGGTGTAGCCCTTGAGCACACCGCGTTCCTCCAGGCGGCGCAAACGCTCGGCCACACTCGGCGAGGACAACCCGCTGATCTGCGCCAGCGCCTTGAGCGAGCGCCGCGAATCCTCCATCAAGGCCCCGATCAGGATCTGGTCGATATCGTCAGTCATACAAAAAAAATCTCCCACATTAGGCAATCACGGCAATCTGCACGAAAAATAGATCAGATAGTTTGGGTTGGCGCCTGCTCCAGCATAGCGTTGTTCCCGCTAGGGTTGTTATTACAAACGGTATGTATTGCTAGAGTTGATTGCCAAAAAATAAGCACTACGACTTAGGCGCAACAACGATCGCACTGCCAATTTTTAGTGAGTTTTCTGTGGGTACGAAGTGATGGTTGAGAGTGGTATTGGCATTCTTTTGAACTTGTGCAGTAAGGCATCTCACTTGTCCTATACCTAAACCTCGACCGCGCTTAAATTTTTGTGATGAGAAAATTTTGATTTGTTCAGGCCTTTGCACTGTTGACGAGATGTCATGAATAAACAAAATTTCCGGGAATGTAGAAATATTGAGGTTTGGCATTTGACAAGGCTGGGTGGGAGCTGCTATGGAGGGGCGTATCGTACTTGAGGCTATTTCTTTTTTAGGCGGCTATGTGCCATTATTGAGTGCGCATTTTTTTGCCATGGGCGTGTATCTAATTAACCATCATTCATGGAGATAGATAGTGGATCTTTTTATTTCAAGTATTAAGGTTGAAAAGCTTTTTGGTCTTTATAGTTATGATTTAAAGATTCCTTTTGAGAGTTCTGAAGCCTCTATACTCTATGGTGATAATGGAGTTGGTAAGAGTACAGTGCTGCGGCTTGCATTTCATTTGCTTTCTGCAGATAACGAAAGGGGGCACAGAAATGCTCTTTATAATACTGTATTTGAAAAGTTAGAGGTTTCCCTTGGGACGGGGGTGCTGGTCACGGCGCTTAGAAACAAAAATATACTTGAGCTTAGAATATTGGAAGGGACTAAGCTAGTTGCTGGATGGGATTTTACCCCTAGAGTAAAATCGTTTATAGGGGAAGAGGCAGGGTCGGAGCGATATGTAGTTACTGAAGAGCTGCTCAGAAGCGTTTTGGGTAAAAGCTATCCCTTAACGAAAAATCGTAAAAACCCACTTATTGATCAAGATAAGTATCTGGAGTCGCTAAAAAGATTGATGCCGTCGGTTTTTATTTTGAATGCCGACAGGCGGTTGGATAGTGACGCGGTCGCAGATCCTTCAGATGAGGTTGAGTATCGAAAGATGATGAGGGTTTCAGAACCTCGTCGGATTAATGATTTGGTCGTTCGCTCTAGAGAAATTGCATTGTCACAGGCGCTCAATGCTGCATCTAAGTGGATAAATAAAGAAGCATTGTTGGGTGCGAACCAAGGGTCCATGGATGCGCACTCTGTTTATTTAGATGTTCTAAAGCATTTAATACGTCCTGTTAGTTTGAAAAAGGAACTCGATTCGGTTGAGGAGTTAATTGGTCTGGATGCCATAGGTGGATTGGTCGAGCGGCTTGATCATATCAGAGAGCGTACGTATCAACTGGCAACTTACGAGCTGGTGTCGTCTCTAGAGGTTGAAGATTTTAAACGAGTGTTAAATCGAGCTAGTGGAGATACTGCGTCGATCGCTGTGCGAGTTATTAAGCCATATATTAAAAGTTTGGAAGGGCGACTGGAAGCGCTAAATACTGTATATGAAATTGTTGATGTTTTTGTAAGTGTGGTTAACGATTACTTAAGTGATAAAAGCATTGAGTATACACTTAGTTCTGGTTTTGTTATAAGAAACCGTTTGGGTGACGAGCTTTCTCCTGCGCAGCTTTCATCAGGTGAACAACAGCTTTTGCTGCTATTTTGTTATGTTCTTTCTGCGCGTGATAGTGCAAGTGTGTTCATGATTGATGAGCCGGAAATATCGCTGAATATTAAGTGGCAAAGGGCGCTTATTCAGACTCTATTGGATGTGACAAAGGGCGCAAGTATTCAATTTGTTTTTGCCTCTCACTCAATGGAGTTGATTTCTCAACATCGACGACGTGTTGTGAAGTTGGAGGGGGTTAAAGCATGAACTTGCCTCGTAGATCTGTTGAAGATATTGTAACTAGATACGAGCTGGAACCGGAAATCCGGGATGTGTATGTTGAGGGTGTATTTGATAGGGAGATATTGACACAGTGCTTGCGCAAGAGAGGTGATAAGGTAAAGGTTGTTTATGAAATAGACAGTGTAGATGTAAGTGGAGAGCTGCTTGATAAATACGGCTTGACATCCGGGAATAAGCAACGGGTTATCGCTTTCGCCAAAGAACTTTCAGGTCGAGGGGTGGAGAACTCCTATCACTGTTTGGTTGATCGCGATTTGGATCATTGGTTTAATCCATTGGAATCGATTTCTGGGTTGATGTGGACGAAATATAACTCTATAGAATTGTATTTTTTAACAGAGGATATATTGCATTCTATATTGGTTGCTACAGCAAAATCGAAAATTTCTGATTGGAGTGTGTTTTTTTCAAGTTTTATAGATGTGCTTGCTGAACTTTATGCGATGCGATTGGCGGATCGTGAGCTTGATTTGAACTTATCGTGGGTGGATCTGGATAAGGATTTAGGTTGTGCAGGTAGTAAGTTGAGTCTCGATTCCTTAGGGTTGGTTGATAGGCTTATTAATAAGAATTCGGTGTTTGATAAGAAGGTGGCGTTTGTAGAGGCAACAGCGTTATGGGTGGGTAAGCTAGAGGGGGACCCGCGACTTCACATTCGTGGGCACGATTTTGTAAAAATGGTTGCGTGGGTTATTAAGTCGTTGAAGGGATTAAAAATCTTTAGTAGCGATGAAGCCGTTGAAAGGATGCTTGTACTTGTGAGCGGGCACGTTGATGACTTATCTGAATTGATAAAAGACTGAGAGGGCAATGGTCTAAATTCGGTAGATGGTGATTGGCCGGTGTTTCTTGATTATTGCTTGAACTCCAGAGCCATGCTCTCTCGGAAGTCTCAATCGCTCAGAACGGAACACGCGACATGCGTCTTTTCTGCGGCAGCGTCTTCAAGGAGGGGCGTAAGTCTTTACAACCGTGCGGATATGAGTTTGGTCGATATCGTCGGTCATACAAATAACTCCCGCATTAGGCAAATGACGCAAACCACCCTTGATAAAAAAGGCGGAATTCGAGTTTAGCCTGCTTTTTGCGCTGGAGAAGCTCCGGTCTCGCTTGGCATACTTTTGCCACACATTAAGGAGATTGATGATGGACAAAACAATCCGTCGCGGCTCATTCGAAATGACCGCTGCCATGTTGATATCCGGGACGATCGGCTGGTTTGTGCTGGTGTCCGGGCAGCCTGTACTGGATGTGGTGTTCTGGCGCTGCGTATTCGGCGCCGGGACTTTGCTGCTGATTTGCGCCGCTTTCGGCTTCTTGCGCCCAGGCATTCTGACCCGCACCACGTTCCTGTTGGCGGTACTCAGCGGCATGGCGATTGTCGGCAACTGGGTGCTGTTGTTCGCCTCGTATTCGCGGGCCTCGATTGCCATCGGTACGGCGGTGTACAACGTGCAGCCGTTCATGCTGGTGGGATTGGCGGCGCTGTTTCTGGGCGAGAAGATCACCCTGCAAAAGCTGTTCTGGCTGGCGATTTCGTTTATGGGAATGCTGGCCATCGTCAGTGCCCACGGCGGGCAGGGCGAGGGCGGCAATGATTACCTGATGGGCATCGCGCTGGCGCTGGGGGCGGCGTTTCTGTACGCCATTGCCGCGTTGATCATCAAGCGACTGACTGGCACGCCGCCACACCTGATCGCGCTGATACAGGTCTGCACGGGTGTGTTGCTGCTGGCACCGTTCGCCCACTTGAACGCGCTGCCACAGGCGCCGAGTGCCTGGGCCAGCCTGGTGACGCTGGGCATCGTCCACACCGGTCTGATGTACGTCTTGCTCTACGGCGCGATCCAGAAACTGCCGACGGCGCTGACCGGCGCACTGTCGTTCATCTACCCGATTGCGGCGATTTTCGTCGACTGGTTCGCCTTCGGCCACCAACTGCAGACCCTGCAATGGGTTGGCGTGGCGGCGATCCTGTTGGCCGCCGCCGGGATGCAACAGGGCTGGGGCTTCAAGTCGCGGCGTCTGGCGGCGCAGTAACCCTCAGATGTTCCAGCGTGGCGCCGTCTTCGCCAGGCGCTGGCGCATCTCGCCGATGTTGGACGCCAGTTGCCGGGTCAGCAGACGGTAACCGTCGAGTGGGCTGTAGACCGGCGCATCGAGGCTGGCGTCCGGCAATTCCACCGGGCGCCCGAGACGCTGGGTTGCACCGGTTTTCAGGGCCCGGGCCATGCCGATCAGTTGCACACGGATCTGCCGGTGTTCGGCCTTCAAGGCTGATTGCAGATGCGCCATCGCTTCAGGGTCGCTGGTGTCCGGCCGGGTATTGCCGAGGATTTCCAGGGTGCTGATACACATGCGCAGGTTGCGCTGGATCGCGTCCAGTTCGGTCATCGAGACCTTCACTTCCTTGGACACCGACGGCATCAGCGAGCGCAGTTGCACCATCACCGTGTTCAACCGACCCATCAGTTTCAGATGTTCATCGGCGGAAACCGGCTCGCCGCTGATGATCCGCCCGTACACGGTGGCGCAATCGCGCAACGCGTCGGCCAGGTTGTAGCGCCACGAATACACCGCATACAGCGGCAGGGCGAAGGAAAAGGCCAGGGCCAGGGCGATACCGATCAGGATATCGACCCCGCGCCACAGCCCGTCGGTGATCGGGTTGTCGCCATGCCCGGCGACGATGAAAACGGTGATGGCCGAGAGCAGGGCGGTGTAGCCACCCTTGCCGATGGCGTGATACGAGAAGAATCCGCACACCACCGCCATTGCAAAATAGGTCAGCCACGGCAGACCGAGCCAGGCCTGTTGCGCCACCAGTAACAGGCCGACGCCGGCGCCGATCAAGGTGCCGGTGGCGCGTTCGGCGGCTTTCTTGCCGATGTTGCCGTGATGCTGCAAGCCGCCGATGACCACCAGCATGGTCACCGACGCCCATTCGCCGTGGGGCAGGTTGATGCCGGTGGTCAGCAGGATCGTCGCCAGCAACCCCAGCGCTACCCGCACCGCATGAATCAACCGCGCATGCCGGTAGCGACGGTACGGGTCCAGCAATGGCCGCAGAATCCGCCGCAACAGTGGCGGCCAGCGGTGAGGGCTGAAAGTGCTCAGCGGTGATTCCTCCTCAGAAGATGTAATCGGTGGCGATGAAATTCGAATCGCGCCCGCGAATGATTTCGCTGATCAGGTCCTTGTTGGGTTCCTGGAACTTGGTCGCCACCAGCGTACGGATCGAAAACACCCGCAGCGCATCGTGTACCGACAGCGTGCCTTCGGCGGAGTTCTTGCGACCGTTGAACGGATAAGTGTCCGGGCCGCGCTGGCACTGGGCATTGAGGTTGATCCGCCCGACCTGGTTGGCGAAGGTGTCGACCAAACGGCCGACCGCCACCGGGTTGGTGCCAAAGATGCTCAGTTGCTGGCCGAAGTCCGACTCCAGCACGTAGTCGATCACGGTATCGAGGTGACGGTACGGCACGATCGGCACTACCGGGCCGAACTGCTCTTCCTGATACACGCGCATCTGCGGCGTCACCGGGTACAGCACCGCCGGATAGAAGAACGATTCCCGCGACTCGCCGCCATTGGGGTTGACCACCTGGGCGCCTTTGCTTTGCGCATCGGCCACCAGACCGTGCAAGTAATCGACCTTGCCCGACTCCGGCAGCGGCGTCAGCGACACGCCGCTGTCCCACGGCATGCCCGGTTTGAGGCTGGCCAGTTTGGTGTTGAATTTCTCGATGAAGCTTTCGATCACGTCTTCATGCACGAAGAGGATTTTCAACGCAGTGCAGCGCTGGCCGTTGAACGACAGGGAGCCGGTGACGGCTTCGCTGACGGCATTGTCCAGATCCACCTCTGGCAGGACGATGCCGGGGTTCTTCGCATCCAGCCCCAGTGCGGCGCGCAAACGGTGTGGTTTCGGATGCAGTTTCTTCAGGTCGCTGGCGGCCTTGTTGGTGCCGATGAACGCGAAGATGTCGATCTTGCCGCTGGCCATCAGCGCACTGACGGTCTCGCGGCCGCTGCCATAGATGACGTTGATCACGCCGGTCGGGAAGCTGTCGCGGAAGGCTTCAAGCAAGGGGCGGATCAGCAGTACGCCGAGCTTGGCCGGTTTGAACACCACGGTATTGCCCATGATCAGCGCCGGAATCAGCGTGGTGAAGGTTTCGTTCAGCGGATAGTTGTAAGGGCCCATGCACAGCGCCACGCCGAGCGGTACGCGGCGGATCTGGCCGAGGGTGTCCTGTTCCAGTTCAAAACGGCTGGAGCGGCGGTCGAGTTCTTTCAGCGCATTGATGGTGTCGACGATGTAGTCGCAGGTGCGGTCGAACTCTTTTTCCGAGTCCTTGAGATTCTTGCCGATTTCCCACATCAGCAGTTTCACCACGGCGTCGCGCTGCTGGCGCATGCGTCCGAGGAAGGCTTCGACGTGCTGGATACGTTCGGCCACGCGCATGGTCGGCCACAGACCCTGGCCCCGGTCATAGGCGCGCACGGCGGCGTCGAGGGCGGTGAGGGCGGTGTCGGCGTCCAGCAGCGGCGTGCTGCCGAGGATCACTTGTTCTTCGCCGTTGTCACCCTTGAGATAGACCGGGCTGCGCACGGTGGCGAGCGGGCCGTCCCAGCGGCGCAACTCGCCATCGACCAGATATTCGCGTTGCTCGACCTGACCGTCGAGGCGGTATTTTTCCGGGATGTCGCTGACAGAAGGGAACAGATTGCCAAGGATGTTTGCTGTGGTCATGTCGCTACCCCGCGTGTCATTGAAAAAGTCTGTAACGGTTATACGCCTGAATGCGCCGAAATTTAAACCCGCAAATGTCACGCGAATGTCACGCAAAGGCGCAGGGCAGAGGGCTCAGCAAAATATTCGCCGTTTAGACGATGTCGAGCTGCGTCCTGGCTGTCCCCGGATGCCCCCTTCGCTGGCCCGCAATGCCCTCAACCCGCCGCCGTCGCTGCCTTAAGGTGTGATCACAACAATAAGTGGCACCCCACGCGAGGATCGTTATGCGGGCATCCCGAATCACGTTGCTGCTGATGCTGGCCGCTGCACTGGCCGGTTGCGGCGAAGACCCCAAACCCCCGGCCAGCACCAACAACGCCGTTCCCAAAGACCCGGCGCTGGCGCAGGTCTACGCCAACAGCTGCCAGCTCTGCCACGCCAACCCCGCCGCCAATGCGCCGCTGACCGGTGACCGCAAGGCCTGGGAGCCGCGCATCCGGCAGGGCGCGGACACGCTGCTCGACCACGCCATCAACGGCTACAACGGCATGCCGCCGATGGGCCAGTGCGTCGAATGCTCGGAAGAACAATTCCTCCAGCTGATCGGCTTCATGGCCGATCAGCCGCTGCCACAATAAGGGTGCGCGCATGACGATGGATCTGACTCGACGTCAGCTGTTGCAACGGGCAAGCATCGTCGGCGCATTCAGTGCGCTGGCGACGAATCCGGCCTTGGGCCAATTGATGCGCGCGCCCCGGTTGATCCCGTGGCGCAACTGGTCGGGCGGCCAGAGTTGCCTGCCGGCGGCGCGGGTGGCGCCGAAGAATCTGGATGAACTGACGGCGGTGATCCAGCAGGCAGCGGGCAAGATTCGTCCGGTCGGCTCGGCACATTCCTTCAGCGCATTGGTGCCCACCGACGGCACATTGCTGTCGCTCAGCTACTTCAACGGCATGCTCGATCACGACCCGAAAACCCTGCAAGCCGAATTCGCTGCCGGCACGCCGATGTCGCGCATGGGCACGCCGCTCAAGGACGTCGGCCAGGCCCTGCAAAACATGGCCGACATCGACTACCAGACCCTCGCCGGGGCCATTTCCACTTCGACTCACGGCACCGGCAAAACCTTCCAGTCCTATTCCGCCCACGTCTGCGGCATGCAACTGGTGACCGCCAGCGGCGAGGTGCTGGATTGTGACAGCCAGCGTCATCCCGAAGTGTTCAACGCCGCTCGGGTATCCCTCGGCGCATTGGGCGTGGCCACCAAAATCCGTCTGCAAAACCGCCCGGCCTATCGCCTGCGTGAACGCCAATGGATCGCCAAGACCGAAGAGTTGCTGGAAGACATCGACAAGAACACGTCGGAAAACCAGCACTGGGAAATGCTCGTCGTCACCCATTCCGACTACGCCCTGTCGATTGCCCTCAACGAAACCACCGATCCAGCCACGCCGCCGATCCCGCCCGAAGAGGAGGGCGGCAACGAGTTCGTGACCCTGATCGAAAAGATCGACAAGTACGGCAGCGACTTCCCGGACCTGCGCAGTTCGCTGCTCAACAGCCTGCGGCATCTGGCGAGTTTCGAGGATCGGGTCGGCGATTCGTTCGACATCTACGCCAACGTGCGCACCGTGCGCTTCAACGAAATGGAATACTCGGTGCCCGCCGAACATGGCCCGGCGTGCCTGCGCGAGATTCTCAAGCTGATCCGCGACAAGGACCTGCGCACCTGGTTTCCCATCGAGTATCGCTACGTCAAGGCCGACGACATTCCTTTGAGCATGTTCGAAGGTCGCGACAGCTGTTCGATCTCGGTCCACCAGCATTACCAGATGGACCATCACAACTTCTTCGCCGCCGTCGAGCCGATCTTCTGGAAGTACAACGGCCGTCCGCACTGGGGCAAGTTGCACACGCTCAACGCGCGTACGTTGCAGACGTTGTACCCGCGCTGGCAGGAATTCATTCAGGTACGCCAGGCGCTGGACCCGAGCGGCAAGTTTCTCAACGGGCATCTGTCGTCGATTCTGGGGGTGAGCTGATGGCGGTCAAACGACGCAATTTCGTGCTCGGGACTTTGGGTGTCGGCGCTTTACTGGTGGGCGTTGGCGCATGGCTGCGGCCGGGGGATCGCGGCGGGCCTTACAGTGAGTATTTCCGGGCGCTGAACAACGAGCTCAAGACCAAAGGTCCGATGCGCCCGGTGTTGTTGATCGATCTGGATCGCCTCGACCACAACATCGACGTGGTGATGGGGTCGGTGAAACGCAGCGGCAAGCACCTGCGCCTGGTGGAGAAATCGCTGCCGTCGCCGGGGCTGCTCAGCTACATCGGCCAACGGGCCGGGACGCAACGGTTGATGTCGTTTCATCAGCCGTTTCTCAATCACGATGCACAGGTCTATCCGCAGTCCGACATCCTGCTCGGCAAGCCGTTGCCGGTCCGTTCTGCCGAGCTGTTCTACCAGACCCACAAAGGCCCGTTCGACCCGGCGAAACAACTGCAATGGCTGATCGACAACCCCGAACGCCTGCAGCAATACCTCGCGCTGGCCCAAGGACTGGGCACCCGAATGCGGATCAACATCGAACTGGACGTCGGCCTGCACCGGGGCGGGGTCAGTGACGTGAACGTGCTCGGGCAGATGCTCGCGCTGATCGCCGCCAACCCGCAGCACCTGGAATTCGCCGGGTTCATGGGCTACGACCCGTTCGTGGGCATGGGCGTGCCGGGGATTCTCGGTTCGCCCGAGGAATTGTTCGCCAAAGTGATGGTGATTTATCAGCGCTGCGTCGATTTCACCCGGCAGCAATACCCGGCCCTGTGGCATGACGGCTTGTGCCTGAACACCGCCGGCAGCCCGAGTTATCGCATGCATGAAAACGAAAGCCTGAGCAGTGAAGTGTCGGTGGGCACGGCGATGCTCAAGCCGACGCACTACGATCTGCCGTCACTGGTCGAACATGTGCCAGCCACGTACATCGCCACGCCGGTATTGAAAAGCACCGGCGCGGTAAACATTCCGGCACTGGATGACAAGTCGAAACTGTTTTCGTGGTGGGACGCCAACCAGCGCCAGACTTTCTTTATCTATGGCGGCAACTGGATGGCCGAATTCGAATCCCCGCCGGGGCTGCAGAGCAATGGGGTTTACGGGCGCAGTTCGAATCAGGAGATGGTCAATGGTTCGGATGCCGTGGGGCTGACGGTGGAGGATCAAGTCTTTCTGCGGCCGACGCAGACTGAAGCCGTTCTCCTGCAATTCGGTGACTTGCTGGCGGTACGTGGCGGCAAGGTCGTCGATACCTGGCCGGTTTATTCCTGACGTTAAATCACGACGAAAACCTGTGGGAACCAGCCCGTTCCCACAGGTTTTTTTATGCCCGCCGTTTCCCGATCAAATTCTGTAATGAAGCTTTTATGACAAAAGTTCGGTAGCACATCGCCAGTCCGGTCATGCCTATGTAACGCGCTTGAGGGGCCCTTTGGGCGCTTTTCACAAGCCGAGGCGGGACGCCGGGAGTGAGGCAATGGGGACTATGGAACGCTACTCGAAAGTGGGCATGCAGGAACTCGATCAACGCCTGTCGAAGATCGTCGAAGCCGCGCGCAAGAAGCCGGTTTCGGTGTATCGCTACGGCGCGCCGTGGGTCTGGATCGTGTCGCAGGATGACTGGCAGGGCGCCTTGAAAGAGGTCTCCAGCTACATTCCGCCGGGTCATTCGCTGGTGCTGCTGCGCCCGCAGATCGACGACCTGTTCGACGCCCACGCCGATCTCCTGCACGAGCTCAATGCCCAGCCCGGCATGCTGATCCCGGCGCAAACAGTCATGCATATCTTGCTCCTGCAACTGTTGTATTCGGTGCCGAGCGAGCAGCAGCTGTTCGAGCAACTCAATTACAACCTGCTGTTCCGCTGGTTCGTCGGCCTGGGCCTGAACCAGAAAGTCTGGAGCTACAACGTCCTCAGTCGCGACATCGCCACGCTGCTCAACGAGCCCCGTGCGGTGCTGCTCATTCAGAAAATCATTGGCGAAGTGTTCTGCGGTGCCTTGCTGCAAATGCCCGAGTTCTCCTTGAACTTCGCGCTGCTGCACACCTGGCTCGGCAAGCACGCCTGCGCCCCGCACGTCAGCAACTGATGGCGGCCAGCAACCGACGCAATACACAGGGCGCCGAGACGCCAACAGGTCATCGCGAATTTCAGGGGGTAGTGTGGAGCAGATTTTCACGTCACGGCTGGCGCTGTGGGGCTGGCTGCTGGTGACGGCCGGCGTGCAGCCGGCGTTCGCCGATGAGGCCGCAAACGCAGGTGCGCAGCGTCTGGTGGACGTCAACGAATACTTCGTGCGCGGCAACACCGTGCTCGATGCCCGGGCCATCGAAGAAGCGGTGTACCCGTTCCTCGGCCCGCAAAAAGCCCTGAGCGACATCGAAGGTGCGCGGGATGCCTTGCAGAAGGTCTATCAGGAGCGTGGCTACCAGTCGGTGTTCGTCGAACTGCCGGAGCAAGCGGTGGCCGACGGCATCGTCTACCTGCAAGTCAGCGAAACCAAGGTCGGCCGGGTGCGGGTGGTCGGCGCCAAACACTATTCGCCGCTGGACATCCGCGACAACGTCCCGGCGCTGAAGGAAGGCGAGGTGCCGGACTTCGCCAAGGTCCAGGGCGAACTGGCGCAACTCAACAAGACCCCGGGCCGGCAGGTGATGCCGCTGGTGCGCGAAGGTCAGCGCCCCGGCACCATGGATGTGGATCTGCAGGTCGAAGACCAGAACCCGTGGACCGCCAGCGTGGGTCTGAACAACGACTACAGCGCCGACACCGAAAAACTCCGTGCCGTCACCAGCCTCGGTTACAACAACCTCTGGCAGCTCGGCCACAGCATCAACCTGACCTACTTCACCGCGCCGCAGGACACCGACAACGCCAAGGTCTGGTCCGGCTCGTACACCGCGCCGCTGACCGACCGCTGGAGCGTTCAGCTCTCCGGTTACCAGTCCGACAGCAACGTCGCCACCATCGGCGGCAGCAACGTACTGGGCAAGGGCCATTCCTACGGTGTGTCGGCGATCTACACCATCCCGTCCAGCGGCAGTTGGTCGAACTCGCTGTCGGCCGGCATCGACTTCAAGGACTTCGACGAACGCCTGACCCTGTCCGGCGAGAGCGACAAGGTGCCGCTGAAATACGCGCCGTTCACCTTCGCCTACAACGGCTATCGCTACACCGAAAAAAGCCAGCTCGGCCTTGGCCTGAGCCTCGTTGCGGCCACCCGCAGCATTTTCGGCTACGGCAGCTCCGACGAAGAATTCGACTACAAACGCTACCGCGCCAAGCCGAGTTTCGCCGTGCTCAAGGGCGATACCAGTTTCACCTGGACCTTCGACAACGACTGGCAGAGCGCGAGTAAAGCCGCGTTCCAGCTGGCGTCGGGGCCACTGGTTTCCAACGAACAATTCTCTGCCGGCGGCGCGACCTCGGTACGCGGTTATCTGGCCGCCGAACGCACCGGTGATGACGGCGTGCTGCTCAGTCAGGAAGTCCGCACACCGTCGCTGGCCCGGTACGCCGGCACCTGGATGCAGGACTGGCGCTGCTACGCCTTCGCCGAAGGCGCGCAACTCTACCTGCGCGACGAACTGCCGGACCAGGACGCCAGTTACGCCCTGGCCAGTGTCGGCCTCGGCACCCGCGCCAGCCTGAGCAAATGGCTGTCCGGCAGCGTCGACTGGGGCTACCCGCTACTCGAAGGGCCGAACACCTCGAAACAGGAATCGCGCCTGCACTTCAACCTACAGGCCACTTTCTAACAAGGAGCACTTTCCATGCAGCGCCTATTCCTTTCGTTGTTGATCTGCCTGGGCTTCGTGCTCCCGGCCACGGCTCAGGCCTGGTGGCAGGACGACTGGCATTACCGCAAACAGATCGCCGTCGACACCACGCCGCAAGGCGCCGGGATCAATCAGGCCTTGGGTCGCACCGCGCTGCTGGTGCGCCTGCACACCGGCAATTTCACGTTTGATGGCGTGAAAGAGGACGGCTCGGACCTGCGCTTTGTCGCCGCCGACGACAAGACCGTGCTCAACCACCAGATCGAAAGCTTCGACGCGCTGATGGGCATGGCGCTGATCTGGGTCGATGTGCCGAATGTCGAGGGCGGCCAACGTCAGGACATCTGGATGTACTACGGCAACCAGAAGGCCCCGGCCACCGGCAACGGCCAGCTCACATTCGATCCGAATTACACCGCGCTCTATCACTTCGACGGCGCCACCGGCACCCCGGCGAAAGACACCACCGCCTACGGCAACACCGCGCAGAGCGCGACCGGCGCCGCGATCGACGGCGTAGTAGGGCGGGCCTTGCAGTTCAGCGGTCAGCCATTGCTGCTGCCGGCCAGTCCGTCGTTGCAGCACAACGCCGGTAGCGCCTTCACCTTTAGTGCGTGGCTGCGACTGGATCAGGCCAACGGCGAGCAACTGATCCTGGCCCGCCGCGAAGGCACCAACAGCCTGCTGGTCGGTGTGAACCAGGGCGTGCCGTTCGTGGAGATCGACGGCCAGCGTGCGGTGGCCACTCAACCGCTGAATCCGGGTCAATGGCAACACGTTGCCCTGACCGCTGAAGGTTCGAAGGTGACGCTGTACATCAACGGTCGCGAAGGTGCGACGCTGGCTCAAGCGATGCCGGCGTTCAACTCGGTCATGGCCATCGGCGCCGACCTGCACGAAGGTCCTTTCCAGCCATTTGTGGGCGCCATCGACGAACTGCGCCTGTCGAAAGTCGCCCGTCCGGCACCGCTTTTGCTGGCCGACGCCACTTCCCAGGGCGCCGAGTCGAAACTGGTCGCCTATGGCGTCGATGAAGAACAGTCCGGCTTCGGTTTCGGCAGCCTCGGCTTCTTGCTCAACGCGGTGCCGGTGGACGCCTGGGTGATCATCGCGGTGCTGGTGCTGATGATGTTCCAGTCGTGGATCATCATGCTGCGCAAGAACCGCACTCTCAGCCGTGTTACCGCCGCCAACGAAGACTTCCGCGTGCAATTCGCCAAGGTCGGCACTCGCCTGGAGATGTTTGCCGACGACACGCAACTCGCCCAGCGTCTGCAGCACTCGCCACTGTGGCGCCTGTACCAGGTGGCGGTGAAAGAAATCCGCACCCGCCGCGAGCAAGGGGCCGACACCTCGTCCGTCTCCGCCGCGACCATCGAAGCCATCCGCTGCTCCATGGACGGCGTGCGCACCCGGGAAAACCAGCAACTGAGCTCGAAACTCTCGACCCTGTCCAACGCCATCGCCGGCGGCCCGTACATCGGTCTGCTCGGCACCGTGCTGGGGATCATGGTGGTGTTCCTCGGCACGGCCATGGCCGGTGACGTCAACATCAACGCCATCGCGCCGGGTATGGCTGCAGCCTTGCTCGCCACGGCCATGGGCCTGTTCGTCGCGATCCCGGCGCTGTTTGGTTACAACCGCCTGATCACCCGCAACAAGGAAGTCAGCGCCGACATGCGCGTGTTCGTCGACGAGTTCATCACCCGTCTGGCGGAGATGCACGGCGAAGGCCAGTCCAGTGAAGCGGCGCATCAGCGCGGTCATCACGCCAACCACTCCGTACCGGCCTGAGGAGCACTGACATGGCGTCCGTAAATGCCTCCCACGACGATGATGAAGATGCAGCGGTAGACAGCATCAACATCACGCCACTGGTGGACGTGCTGATGGTGGTGCTGGTGATGTTCATCCTCACCGCCACCGCGCAGGTCTCCGGGATCCAGATCAACCTGCCCAAGGCCAGCGCCGCGGTGTCGCTGTCCGAGGCCAAGACCAAGGCGATTTCGGTCAACGACGGCGGTCAGGTGTTCCTCGACGCCTACCCGGTGACCCTGCCGGAGCTGGAAGAGCGCCTGCGCATCGAGAAGGCGCAGAACCCGGACTTCCCGGTGATCGTGCGCGGCGACGCCACGGTGCAGTACCAGAAAGTCATCGAAGTGCTGGATCTGTTGCGCCGGCTCGAACTGTCCCAGGTCGGTCTCGTCACCGGCAAACCGACGCAGGGCTGAGTCATGACTGCACAGATGCCAATCGAACCGCTGCCGGTGAAGAAGTCGCCAGTGCGCTACGTGAAGTGGGGCGCCGGGCTGATCCTCGGTGCACTCGCCGCGTGGTTCCTGTGGCAGTGGGCCAACGACATGAGCGGCATCCGCCGGGAAGCGCCGAAGGTGCCGACGATCATTCCGTTGCCGCCACCGCCACCTCCGCCGCCGGAAAAACCGCCGGAGCCGGAAACCCCGGTGGAAGAAAAGGTCGTCGAGCCGGAGCCGACACCCGAGCCACAGGAAGTGAAACCCGAGGAAGAAGCGCCGCCATCGCCGGCGGACGACCTGGCCAACCCGATGCAAATGGACGGCGACGCCCAGAGCGGCAACGACGCGTTCAACATCGGCGCGGGCAAGGGCGGCGGCATGGCCGGCGCCGGTGGTGGGCGTGTGGGCAACGGCACCTACAGCCAGTTCCTCGCGTTCACCTTCCAGAAGCTGCTGCGTGAGAACCCCGACCTGCGCAACCTCGCGTTTTCGTTGCAGGCCGATGTGTGGCTGAGCGGCGTCGGCGAGATCACCCGGGTCGAACTGGTCAAGTCCAGCGGCAACCCCGAGATCGACAGTCAGGTGCTGGCCGCGTTGCGTAACGCGCCCCATCTGAGCGAACGGCCACCGGCCTCCATCACCTTGCCTGTGCGCATGTCCCTGCAAGGGCGGCGTCCGGGTTAACCGAATTCATAAAGCTGTATGAAAAGGAGTTGTGTGCAGATGATTTCCAACGTGAATCGATTGTCCCTGGCGGTCGGCATGGTCATCGCGACCCTGGTCGGTCAGGCCGCGGCAGCGCCTGCGCCCTCGGAGAACGCCACGATCAATCTGATCCGCTTGCTGGTCGAGCAGGGCATTCTGAAACAGGACAAGGCCGACGCTTTGATCGCTCAGGCCCAGAACGAAGCGGCCCAGGCCAAACAGGCTGCGGCGTCTACCGCCGTGGCCGCCGGGCCGGTCGCCGCACCGGGCGATGTTCGGGTGCAATACGTGCCGGCGGCGGTGCGCGACCAGATCCGTGATCAGGTCAAGGCTGAAGTCATGGCCACCGCCAAGCAGGAAAACTGGGCCGCGCCCAACACCTTCCCGGACTGGGCGTCACGCATCAGCTTCGACGGCGACATCCGTCTGCGTGACGAATCGCGTTACTACTCGGGCAGCAACAGCAACGAAATCGTCGACTTCGCCCGCCTCAACAACAACGGCCCGTACGACGTGAACCCCAACAGCAGCACCGCGTTGCCGCCGTTGCTCAACACCCGTGAAGACCGCACCAACCTGTTCCGCCTGCGTGCGCGGCTGGGCATGAAGGCGGAGATTTCGCCGGAATGGACCGCCGGCATCCGCATCGGCACCGGCTCGGACAACAACCCGGTGTCGACCACCCAGAGCCTTGGTGGTGGTTTTGCCAAAAAGGACATCTGGCTCGATCAGGGTTACCTGAGCTGGAAGCCGTCGGATGAACTGACCCTGACCGGTGGCCGCTTCGGCAACCCGTTCATGTCCACCGACATGCTGTATTCCAACGACCTGAACTTCGACGGTGTGGCGGCGATCTTCGACCACAAACTGAGCCGCGACTGGGGCGTGTTCGGCACCGTCGGCGCGTTCCCGGTGGATTACACCAGCGACACCACCACCAGCAACGGTTTCGACAAGGAAGAAAGCGACAACAAATGGCTGTACGGCGCGCAGGTCGGCGCCAAGTGGGCGATCAACAGCAACAACCGCCTGAAAGGCGCGTTGGCCTACTACCGCTTCGAAGACATTCAGGGCCAGCGATCCAGCCCTTGCGAGCCGTGGGCCGGCGCGCCGGGCTGCGACAGCGACGGCACCCGCGCGGCGTTCATGCAGAAGGGCAACAGCGTGTTCCTGCTGCGCGACATCACGCCGAACCCGCTCAACCCGAGCACCACGCCACAGCCGCAATTCGTCGGCCTGGCGTCGGAGTTCAACCTGCTGGACCTGAACCTGGTCTGGGACGCCGACCTGCCTGCCGACTTCAAACTGCGCAGCCAGGGCAACTACATCCACAACCTCGGCTACGACGAAGGCGACATGCGCAAGCGTGCGGCCGGGCAACTGGTCAACAACCTCGACAGCAGCGGCAACATCGAAAGCGGCGCCAATGCGTGGATGGTGCAGTTCACCCTCGGCAACGCGCTGGACCTGAAGAAGCAGGGCGACTGGAACCTGTTCGCCGGCTACAAGTACATCCAGCCGGATGCCTTGCCGGACGGCTTCAACGACTCGTCGTTCCACCTCGGCGGCACCAACGCCAAGGGCTACATCCTCGGGGGCAACTACGGTCTGGCGAAGAACGTCTACGCCACCGGCCGCTGGATGAGCACCGAAGCGGTGTATGGCGCGCCGTTCGACATCGACGTCTTGCAGCTCGAGATCAACACGCGCTTCTAAGGCGCCGGGAGAGGGTTATGAGAATCCGCTTTTTATGGCTTGGACTCGGGATGTTGATCGCCACCGGGGCGAGCGCCGAAGGCATGGAGGAACGTCTGCGCACGCAATTGCGCAGCACCACCCAGCAGCTGCAAACCCTGCAAAGCCAACAGGCTCAGGCCAGCGCCGCGCAACTGGCGGCGCAGAACGAAGCCAAGGCAGCCCAGGCGCAAATCAAGCAATTGACTGCCGAACTGGCCAAGGCCAAAGGCCTCGCCGAGCAACTGGCCGGGCAGCAGCAGAGCCTGCACAGCCAGGCCCAGGCGCAGGTGGCGGCCAGCAACGAACAGACCGGCAAGTTCAAGAAGGCCTATGACGAGCTGTTGGTCATGGCCCGTGCCAAAGAGGCAGAACGGTCTAAGCTTCAAGCGCAATTGGCCGAACGTGACACACAAGTGCAGCAATGTTCGGTCAAGAATCAGCAAATGTACGGCGTGGCCAAGCAGATCCTTACCGCCTACGAAAACATCGATGTGGCCGAGGTGATGAAGATCCGCCAGCCCTTCGCCGGCAGCGCCCGGGTCAAGTTCGATGAACTGGCTCAAGGCTTCGGCGATGACCTGTACAAGACACAATTCGATGCGCCGCAAGCCGCGATCGCGCACTGATTAAAAGACTCATAGACAAGGAAGAAGTAATGACTCAATTGATCTCCCACGTATCCCCGCAATCCCTGACCGAAGTGCTGCAAGCCGCCGGTTATCGCGTCAACCAGACCGAACAGAACGGTATCGTCCAGTTGCTCAGCGCCAGTCAGGGCATCGGTTATGCCGTACGTTTCGGCAACCCGGCGGTGGTGGAGCAGGGCAGCTACGTCGACTTCACCTTCAGCTGCGCACTGCGCGTACAGGGTGAGTTGCCGGCGGGTGTGGCCGAGCAGTGGAACGCGACCCGTCGCTTTGCCCGGTTGTCGTTGCAGGGCGAGTTTCTGGTGATGGAAATGGACGTGGTGGTGGCCGCTGGCGTCAGCAGCGATTACCTGCGTGGAAACCTGGAGCTGTGGGATCGCCTGCTGCAGGAATTCATCGTTTACCTGCGTGATTTCACCCAGAACGCCGCTGCCGCTCAGGCTCCAAAGGTTAAGCAAGAGGAAGTCGCGCTGTGACGAAACCTGCCATGGTGATCAGCGCCGCTGCGGTGGCGCTGTTGGTGGTGGCGGTGGCGCTGGTGGTGCGGCCGGGCAATGACCCGGTCGCCGCCCAGCAACCGGCACCGGTCGTGGGCGCCAGTGCCGGGCCGGCGGTGGCGCGGTTGGGCAATCAGCAGGTCACGCCGGAGGAATTGCAGGCGTTACTGACGGCTGTTCCACCACAGACCCGCGAGCAATTGCGCGGCAATCGAGAGGCGCTGGAGCGCTGGATACGTTCACGCCTGGCCGAAAAAGCCGTGCTGGAACAGGCCGATGCACAGGGCTGGGCACAGCGTCCGGACGTGGTTCGGCAGACCCGCGCCGCCACTGAGCAGATCGTATTCCGCGACTATTTGCAGTCGGTGAGCCAGGTTCCAGCGGATTACCCGAGCGCTGCCGAGTTGCAGCAGGCGTATGACGCGGGCAAGGCCAATTGGCAGACGCCGGCGTTGTATCGGGTGAGCCAGATTTTCCTCGGGGTGAACGAGCCGCAGAATCTTGATGCGGTGCGCAAACAGGCTGCGGATTTGAGCAAGAAGGCGCAGGCAACCCCGGCGGAGTTTGCAGCACTGGCCAAAGAGTTTTCTCAGGATCGGCTCACTGCTGAGCGCGGTGGTGATACGGGCCTGCAACCGTTACAGCAACTGGTGCCGGAAGTCCGTGGCGCCGTGGCGCGACTCAAGGTCGGCGCGGTTTCCGATCCCGTTCAAAGCAGCGCCGGTTTCCACGTGATCAAACTCACCGAGCAACAACCGCCCCGTACCGCGACCCTCGACGAATTGCGTGACCAACTGACCCAGGCTTTGCGTGCCCAGCGTCAGGAACAGATCGCCCAGGCCTATCTGGACGGCATGCTCAACACCGCGACGCTGAGCATCGACGGGGCCGAGCTCAACAAGGTGCTGGAGGAAAAACTGTAATTCAGACTCACCGCAGCTCCCACAGGAGATGTGTGCAAAGGCAAACAACAAAGATCGACAGGGAGTCATCGATGTCATTCACCGAACCCGCAGGACGACAGGGCAGCCCCGATTTTCGCTGGCCGCAGGAAAAGGCCGAACCCTGGCTGGCGCAGGTTGCGAAGATCGAGGGCGAAATCGCGCAATATTTTCTGGTCAGCGCCCGTTGCGGTTGCTTCATGCAGGCCGCCCGCAGCCTAAACGTGCGCTCGACCCTGCTGCGCAAACAGCTGGCGCAACTCGAACAGCAACTGCAATGCGCGCTGTTCAGCTTTCAGGGCAGTGCTTTGACGCTGACCCGCGAAGGTCAGCAATTGCAGGCGCAACTGGTGGCCCTGGCCCACGAACGCAAACTCCCGGTGATCGAGCAACCCCTGATCAGGCTGGCGGTCGCCGAATCGATCCTGCACGACATCCTCGGCCGCGACCTCATCGCACTGCTGCGCCGCAACGCCAGCGTACGCCTGGAGATCATCGCCCTCGACAGCGAACTCGCCCTGCGCGCCGTCAGTGCCGACATCGTGCTGTGGCTCGCCCACGGCGAAACCCCGCATCCCGGCCCGACCTTCGCCACCAGCGAACCGCAGCGCCTCGCACAACTGGAATACCAGCCGCACATCGCCAAACGTTACTCCCGCGTGACTGCACGCCCGGAAAGTCCCGATGATCTTGCCGATTTCATGCTGGTGCAATGGCAGCATGATCGGCAGATCGACAGCTTCCGGCCATGGAACAATCTGGTCGAGCAACGTCTGGCTGGGGTGGTTCAGATGCAGTCTTATGAACTGATGCTGGAGATGATCCGGTGCAGCGCGTGCATCGGGTTGTTGCCTATGTATATGAGCCGGTTTGATCGCGGGCTGGTGGCGTTGCCGGGGTTGTTTGATGAGGCGATGCGGTTGCAGGCGTGGTTGGCGGTGAACAGGGAGTCGCAGAGTGTCGGGGAGGTGCAGGTGTTGGTGGAGTTGATCAGGCGCACTTTCAGCGAGCGGGGGGAGTGGTTTGAATGACTGTATAGAGGAGAACGGATTTATTTTTTATAAATAAATCCGTCCCCTTTGTTGTCCTTGTTCCTGTAGCGACGGGTGGCTGCGGGCCGTGAGGGTAACGGGCGATTAATGCGCAGCAATAATTGAGAGGCTGTTACCGAAAACATTAGCAATGTAGAGACGGGTGCCATCCGGGTGTATAGCGATACCTGCGGGGGCATTTCCGACGGGGATGGTCTTGATAACCTTGAGACTCTGGGAATCAACCACCGAGACAGTATGGCTTACGTTATCCGTTACGTAGAAACGAGAGCCGTTCGGATGCATAACGATACCAAGCGGCCTTGCCGTGATGATGGCAGTATCGATGACTGAATGACTCCGGGTATCAATCACCAAGATTGATTGGCTCCCGTTATCAGTCAAGTAGACACGGTCGCTACCCGGATGAACAGCGAAATTTCGCGGGTTAATCCCGACGTGGATGGTCTTTATTAGCGTGAAACTCCGGGTATCAATCACGGAGAAAGATGTCCCGTAGAAATTAGCAACATAGGCATAAACGCCGTCCAGATCAAAAGCGATCCCGATCGGGAAACGCCCTACGGTGATGGTATTGATGACCGACTGACTCCGGGTATCAATCACAAAGATTGCACCCTTTTCTGTGAAACCGGATACGTAGGCGTGGTAACCGTTCGGATGAAAAGCGATGTCGTGCGCGCCGACCACGGGTGAGAGGGTCTTGATGACCGACTGACTCCGGGTATCAATCACCGAGACTGAGCCGCCCCCATTAGCCACGTAGGCTTGGGAGCCGTCGGGACGAATAGCGATCCCAGTCGGGCCTTGCCCTACGGGGATGGTCTTGATGACCGACTGACTCCGGGTATCAATCACCGAGACTGAGTTCCCCCGGAAATTAGACACGTAGACATAGGAGCCGTCCGGAACAATATCGACCCAGGTCGAGTGTTCTCCGACTGGAATGGTCACTTCCCGGTCGACGTACATTGCTCTGACGTCCGATTCTTGCCCGCTGCCATATTTGGCTTTGGCGGTGAAGCGGTGAATGCCCGGCGCCAGACCACTGACCGAGTGGGTCCAGATCCCCTTGTCGCTGGCAGTGGCTTCCCCTGTTGAGGTCTTTTCATCGAGCACATCGACCTTCCGGTTAATGGCGGCGGTACCGGTCAGCACTACGCTGGTTTCGAAGGTGGAGCCATAGGGGGGAATGTCCACGCCGCTTGGTGAGCCCTTGACCGAACCAATGTCTGGTTTCTGGTCTACCAAGGCTTCGACGCTGTAAACCTGATCCGCAAACTTCGTCGCCGTCGCAAAGTTGTTGCTCTTGTCCTCCGATACCCAGAACTGCACCGTCAGTGTCCTGCCGTCTCCCAGTTGCGCCAGATAGCTGTTAAGCACTGTCTGCACATATTTGCCCTGACTGATCCAGGTCGGATTAGTCCGCGCCGGCAGGCCGTTCCAGAGTTGCAGGTCATGCGCGCTGCCGTCGGCCTTGAACCCCAGCAATTTGAGCCAGCATGGCTGGCCGTCAACCATGCCCGTCCAGGTCAGCACATGAATCGTGGCGTTTTGGCCGTTCAGTGCTACCACGTTCAGCACCCTGTTGTTCGCCTCCGCCTCCACGATGATCGGCGGGTTATACACTTTCTGGTTGGCTGTAATGGTGATTGAAGTCGTCGGCGACGCATTGCTGTTGCTCAACTGATCGACCACCGTGGCACTCACCGGATGGGTGCCGTCACCGATCTGCTGAAGATCCGTGGTCGTCAGGGTGTAGGTGACCGGGTTGGCTGGATGGACGTAGGGAATTGTTTTACTCCACGTCCCTATGATCAGCGTCATCACGTCATATTCGCGTGGATAGTTGCGCGTGAGGGTGAACGTGGCCGGCTGCCCCGGGGCGATGCTGGGTGGGTGGCTGACCGCGATACCGGAGGCCGGGTTGTTGTACAGCACGTCCAATATCCGAGAGTCCTCGTAATTCCCGCCCAATCGCTCCACCCGGTAAGACATCTTGTTGATACCGTCCCTCAGTAATCCCAGTGGCAGATACAGCAATATCCGTTTGGTCTCATCACCCGGCAAAACGGTTGCACCCGTGGAAGTCGCGATGCCGTTTAACCACACCTTCACGCTATCGTAAGCAGCAAACACACCGCCCAAAGCGCCTTTTGGCGAACCGGCCAACATCGTCCACGGATCAATCACGATGGCCAGGCCTGCGGGCGCCGGAGGAGGTGCCGGATAAATGGACTGAGGCACTCCGAGATGGGCATATCCCGGCGGCTGCACATTTTGTGTCGAGCCGGGGAGATGCAAGGGATCCAGCGCCAGCGCTGCATCAGCTTCCAGTGAATTGATGTTGATGTTCATTTTGTTCTCCAGGCACCGGCGCAAGCCATATCGGAATGGAGCCTCATCACACCGTTAAAGGAGTTGATCGTCACCTGTCAGATCTGACAGGCGAGATGGGTTTCAAGACGAATGGTCATCCGTGAACAGTTTTCGCTCAGACGTAAAAACGGCCCCACAAAGGGGCCGTTTCGGTTTCAGCACTCAGGGCCGAGGTTCTGCCGCCACGTCCAGGTTGTCCAGCACCCGATTCACCGCCAGTTCCGCCAGCATGATCAGTTGCCCGATACCCAGCAGCACATGCCGCTGCGGCGCATCGATCATCCCGGCGAAATCGCTGGCCATGGTTTTGGCCGAGGTCAGGGTTTCGCAGGCGTCGGCCAGCAGTTCTTCGCTCGGGATGCCGGGGGCGATGAGGTAGCGGGTGTTGGGTTTGAGCAGCGGCTTTCTGGGGTGGAACGGATTGAGGTAGTGGTCGAGGGCGCGTTCGGCGGCTTCGTGGAATTTCTTGGAGTCGAGGGTTTCGTAGGGCGAGGTCGGATCGGTTTCGGGTGGGTTTGGCGTTGGTTTGATCATGATTGAATCTCCAGAGTCATGGAGCCGCCACGATTCGCTGCGATACGAAGAGGTGGCAGCTATACGCGGGTCGCAGACCGGGACTCTAGAACCGGCAGACCCGAGGGTCTCCCACGTACAGCCGCCATAAAAATGGAGGGTGTTGTGCGTCCAGAGATCGCGGGCTGCGAGACCCGATCGCTGATTCATCAGCGACCCGAAAACGATAGAGCCGGCCCCCAAGGCACACAAGCCGGCGGATTCTGGCGGATGCGTAGGCAATGGCGCAAGGCGTTGTGGCTTGCCGGAAGTTTCGGTCAACGGCTTTAAACAGTCATGGCGAATCCGTGAAGAAGCGGTTTACAGTGACCGGCCACGCACTGATCCAGGAGGGATCTTTCATGCCTGAGCACAACCCCGCCATTCACCTCGAACGCTTCAGCGAATCCCACGTCGAAGGTGTCACCGCGCTCTACAACGACCCGGCCGTGACCCGGCAGGTGTTGCAGATGCCGTTTCAGTCTGCCGAGATCTGGCGTCAACGACTGATGCCGGAAAACGAGCGGATGGTGAAACTGGTGGCGCTGCATCAAGGTGTGGTGATCGGGCATCTCGGGCTGGAGGCATTTTCGCGGATTCGTCGCAGCCACGCCGGCAGTGTCGGCATGGCCGTTGCAGTGGCGTGGCAGGGCAAAGGCGTCGGTTCGAAACTGTTGGCGGCGGCGCTGGAAGTGGCGGACAACTGGATGGACCTGCACCGGGTGGAGCTTTCGGTGTACGCCGACAACGAAGCGGCCATCGGGCTCTACCGCAAGTTCGGCTTCGAAACCGAGGGCCTGTTCCGCGATTACGCCGTGCGTGACGGGCAATGGGTCGACACCCTGAGCATGGCGCGCCTGCGCAAACGCTGACCTTCTGTCCGTCAATGACCGACAAGACGACCGTGCAGGCAAATGACTTGCACGGTCGTCATCGGCATCTGCCATGCTCGAAGTCCGCAGCACCGCTTCCTTGAAGGAACACCGCAATGGACGACGTACAGCAACTGGGCGAAATGCTTCGCCACTATGCCGACAGCGAAGCGCACAAGAAGCAATTGTTCGAGACGCAGTCGGCGACCTGGGCCACACGGATCAACGAGTTGTTCGGGCAGATCCAGCAATGGCTGGAGCCGGTGCAGGCGCCGGGGTTGCTGGAGGTGAGTCGGGAGGCTTATGTGGCGTTCGGGCCGAGCATTCCGGTTGAGACGTCAACCTTCAAGACTGAAAAACTGAGCATCGTGATTGCCGGCAAACCGGTGGAGTTTGTGCCGGATGTGATGGGCAGTGGCGGGCAGATTTCGCTGGCGGTGATGGGTCTGACGGCGGCGCGTTACGGGAGTGTTTCGCTGGTGGGGCTGCCCAATGGTGATTGGCAGTGGCGCAAGACTAATGGGTTGAAGGATCCGGATACGTTTGTGTTTGATGCGAATTTTCTTGCGCAGCAGTTACAAAGTTTGATTCCGCGCGATCGCACCTAGGGCCAAATCGATCCCACACCCAGTGTGGGATCGATCATCGGGTGCAGTTACATTTCGAGATTGACCCACCCCGGCTTCGCCACCTCCGGCGCCACCGCTTTCACGGTCCTGCCGGTAGCCAACTCAACCCGCCGCGCCACCTCCGGATCATCCGCAAACGGCGTCAGGCTCGCATCATCCAGGCTTTCAGCCGTTTCATGGCGCAAGCAGTACTCCACCGACAGCCACAAAAACAGCACGCCCAATACATTCAAAACGATATCGAACATGTCCGGCTCCCTTGATCAGGCGATCTGCGCTTCACGGTGGGCAATCGCAACATCCGCCACCCGCACCGTGCGCCATACGTTGTAGGCCATCAGCAACATGCCCGTGAGGAAGAACACCCCGCCGGCAAAGCGCACGACGAACCCCGGATGGCTGGCCTGCAGCGCTTCGACGAACGAGTAGGTCAGCGTGCCGTCCTCGTTGATCGCCCGCCACATCAGGCCCTGGGTGATGCCGTTGACCCACATCGAAGCGATGTACAAAACGGTGCCAATGGTCGCCAGCCAGAAGTGCAGGTTGATCAGCGGCGTGCTGTGCATCCGTTCACGGCCGAAGACCTTCGGCACCATGTGGTAGGTCGCGCCGAAGGTGATCATCGCCACCCAGCCGAGGGCGCCGGCGTGTACGTGGCCGATGGTCCAGTCGGTGTAGTGGGAGAGGGCGTTGACGGTCTTGATCGCCATCATCGGGCCTTCGAAGGTCGACATGCCGTAGAACGCCAGCGACAGAACCAGGAAGCGCAGGATCGGGTCAGTGCGCAACTGATGCCAGGCGCCGGACAGGGTCATCATCCCGTTGATCATCCCGCCCCAGCTTGGCGCCAGCAGGATCAGCGACATCGCCATGCCCAATGACTGCGCCCAGTCCGGTAGCGCGGTGTAGTGCAAGTGGTGCGGGCCGGCCCAGATGTACAGAGTGATCAGCGCCCAGAAGTGCACGATCGACAACCGGTACGAATACACCGGCCGATTGACCTGTTTCGGCACGAAGTAATACATCATCCCGAGGAACCCGGTGGTCAGGAAGAAACCCACTGCGTTGTGCCCGTACCACCACTGCACCATGGCGTCGGTGGCGCCGGAATACACCGGATAGGACTTGAACCAGTCCACCGGGATCGACAAGTGATTGACCACGTGCAGCATGGCGATCACCAGGATGAACGCGCCGAAGAACCAGTTGCCGACGTAGATATGTTTGGTCTTGCGTTGCACCACCGTGGTGAAGAACACGATGGCGTACGCGACCCAGACCACCGCCATCCACACCGCGCCGGAGAATTCGATCTCGGCATATTCCTTGGTGGTGGTGTAGCCCATCGGCAGGGTGACCAGCATGATCACGATCACCGATTGCCAGCCCCAGAAGGTGAACGCGGCGAGTTTGTCCGAGTACAGCCGCACCTGGCAGGTACGCTGCACCGCGTAGTAGCTGGCGGCGAACTGCGCGCTGCCGGCGAAACCGAAAATCACCAGGCTGGTGTGCAACGGTCGCAAGCGGCCGAAGGTGGTCCACGGCAGGTCCAGATTCATGTCCGGCCATACCAGTTGCGAGGCGATCCATACCCCCATCGCCATGCCCACGACACCCCAGAAAACAGTCGCGATGACGAATTGGCGGACGACCTTGTAGTTATAAGCCTGTCCGATTGTTGCTGTGCTCATGGTCAATTCTTCCACGGTCAAAGTCTTGCCAGGCCACCCGGTCTGGCACGAGCTGCACTGTAGAAACCCCGCCAGAAACAAAACAGGCTCAGGAATTGTTCATTTATGCGGATCAGATCGAAGCGCTGCCTGCGGCCATCTGCCGCGCCCTGATACGGTTTTTATGCGTTCAGGTGAATCTGTAACGGGCTGCGCTGCAACGTCATAGTGCCTTCAGGAATCTGTGGGAACGAGGCATCTAGAGATTGCGCCAGATCGCGCAATCTCTAGATGCCTCGTTCCCACAGGAGTTGTGCTGAGTGCTGATGAGGTAGCCGATGTATCAATACGACGATTACGACCGGGCGCTGGTGTTCGAGCGCGTTGCGCAGTTTCGCGATCAGGTCGAGCGCTTCATGGCCGGGGAGTTGAGCGAAGAGGAATTCCTGCCGCTGCGTTTGCAGAACGGCCTGTACATGCAAAAGCACGCCTACATGCTGCGGGTGGCGATTCCCTACGGCACGCTGAGTGCCGAACAGATGCGCACACTGGCGAGCATTGCCAGTGACTACGACCGTGGCTACGGCCACTTCACCACACGGCAGAACATGCAGTTCAACTGGATCGAGCTGAGCGAGGTGCCGGACATTCTCGAGCGTCTGGCACAGGTCAACATGCATGCGATCCAGACCTCGGGCAACTGCGTGCGCAACATCACCACCGAAGCCTTCGCCGGAGTCGCGGCGGACGAGTTGATCGACCCGCGTCCGCTGGCGGAGATCCTGCGGCAATGGTCGACGATCAACCCGGAATTCCTGTTCCTGCCGCGCAAGTTCAAGATCGCCATCTGCTCGGCGAAACAGGACCGCGCGGCGATCATGATGCATGACATCGGCCTCTACCTTTACCCCGGTCGCGACGGACAGATGCAGCTGCGGGTGATCGTTGGCGGTGGTCTGGGGCGCACGCCGATCCTTGGTTTGCAGATTCGCGACGGCTTGCCGTGGCAGCATTTGCTGTCCTACGTCGAGGCGGTGCTGCGGGTCTACAACCGCCACGGCCGGCGCGACAACAAGTACAAGGCGCGGATCAAGATTCTGGTCAAGGCGCTGGGCATCGAAGCGTTCGCCAAGGAAGTCGAAGAAGAATGGCAGCACATCAAGGACGGCCCGGCGCAACTGACCGAGGATGAATACCTGCGGGTTGCCAACGCCTTTGTGCCGCCAAGCTATCGCACGCTGGCCGGCACCGATCTGGATTTCGGCACGCACCTGGCCGACAACCCGGCGTTCGCCCGCTGGGTTGCGCGCAACGTGCAGCCACACAAGGTTCCGGGTTACACCAGCGTGGTGCTGTCGACCAAACCGGGCGTTGCGGCCGCACCCGGCGATGTCACCGGTCTGCAGATGCTGGCGGTGGCCGACTGGTCCGAGCGCTTCGGTTTCGGCGAAATCCGCATCGCCCACGAGCAGAACATCGTCCTGCCGGACGTGCCCAAATCGGAGCTGTTTGCGTTGTGGCAACTGGCGAAAGAGCAGGGGCTGGGCGCCGCCAACGTTGGCCTGCTGACCGACATCATTGCCTGCCCCGGCGGTGATTTCTGTGCGCTGGCCAACGCCAAGTCGATCCCGATTGCCCAGGCGATTCAGGCGCGTTTCGACAACCTCGATTACCTGCACGATCTGGGCGACATCAGCCTGAACATCTCCGGCTGCATGAACGCCTGCGGTCATCACCACATCGGCAACATCGGGATTCTCGGCGTCGATAAAAACGGCAGCGAGTGGTACCAGATCACCCTCGGTGGTGCACAGGGCAAGAACAGTGCGCTGGGCAAAGTCATCGGCCCGTCGTTCAGCGCCGCCGAGGTGCCGCAGGTGATCGAGCGGATCATTGGCACCTTCGTCCGTTACCGCGAGGCCGAAGAACTGTTCGTCGATACCGTGGCACGCATCGGCCTGGAGCCGTTCAAGGAACGGGTCTACCCGAAAGCGCTGGAGGTGTCGGCATGAACAATCTGCTGCGGATGGAAGAGAGCGGGGCGCGGATCGTGCTCGATGATCCGTGGATGCTGATCCGTTCACCTGAAACAGCGCCCGGTTCCGGGATGCTGATTCTGCCGCTGGCCCACTGGCTCGAATCACCCTCGACCCACGCAGTCTGGTTGGGCCCGGACGATAGCGTCGAAAGCCTGCTGCCATGGCTGACCTCGCTGCCGCTGATCGCCCTCGACTTCCCGAGCTTTCGCGACGGCCGCGCCTACAGCCAGGCCTATCTGCTGCGCAGCCGCTTCGGCTGGAAAGGCGAACTGCGGGCGATTGGCGATGTGCTGCGCGATCAACTGAGCCACATGCGCCAGTGCGGTTTCGACAGCTTTGCCGTGCGCGAGGACAAATCCGCCGAGGATGCGCTCAAGGGGCTGGCGGGGATGAGCGTGTTGTACGGGCGCTCGGTGATCGAGCCACGACCGTTGTTTCGGCGCAGGTGATGCAGGGGAAACCCTTAGAACCCTGATGAATCGGGGATTTTTCCTTGGGTCGATGCTGGCCTTTTGGTAGAGTCCCCGTCGCCAGCGGGTTTTCGGCTGGACGACGGAACGAAGAAGGGAGTCTGATCAGTGGGTCCGGGCAAAAAGATTCTGGGCCTCACCGCGTTGCTTTTGATGCTGACGCTGTGGGCCGGTTACATCTACGTATTCAACGAAAACCGTGGCGGTCAGCTCGGCGGTGTCGGCGAAAGCACCGCGTGGTGCGGCACACCGCCGTCCTCGGATGCGGCGCTGCTGGGCAAGGATCAACTGACCTTGCGCATCACCAACAACCTGCGCGGCGAGTTCATGCTCAGCGGTGCAGTGGTGGTCTCCGAGCGCACCTTCAACCGCTATGACCTGGGCCGCAACGAACTGCGTCTGCGCCTGGAACCGTTGCAGTGGTCCTACGGCGTTACGCCGATCTTCCTTGAGCAAGTGAAGATTCTGCCTCTGAGCCGCAACCTCGCCTCGACCGACAAAAGCGCCTTCGCCCAGCTCGAGTCGCGCCCGATCGGCGTTCAGGGCCGGGTCACCGAGTTTCCTTTCGACACTTATCGCTACGGCTACAAGCCAGTCCTGTATTACGTCAAAGGCAACGAGCGCGTTGACCTGCGCTTCAAGAACATCACCACGCTGATGGAGATGTCCAACACCTTCACGCCGATCCAGAAATACAACCGCGCCGACTACATCAACGAGAAAAACGTGATGGTCCGCGACGAGGACTACAAAGCCTACGGCCACCACGAGTGTGCTTTCAGCGTCGAGCGCAAAGGCGCGTTCAAAGTTGTGGTGCTGCTGATGTTGCTGGTGCTGTGCCTGCCGTTGCTGCTGGTGTTCTACCGTGACGAGCCGGGGATCGACTTCCTCGCAACCCTGGTGGGGATCGGCGTAGTGCGTACAGTGCTGGTGGGGCCGGTGCAGGATTTCCAGCTGTACAACATCGACTTCCTGTTTGGCGCGGCGTTGTTGCTGGTGGGCACGGTTTCGCTGATCAAGGCGATGCGGCTTCACAGCCGGCGGGAGATGGCGTTGCGCAGCGGAGAGACGTCGACCTGGTGAATCTGATCTGAATCGGGTTCTATCGTGCTTCAGGCCGGGGGCGGGATTCATTTCCCGTCCGGCAAGCGCAAAGCCTGTGGTTTTAGCTATACCTGTAACTCCCCGATGCAATAAATCAGGCCTTCTGACAGGAGTTACAGCATGAAGCTAGCCCTAATGATGAGCACCCTGTGCATTGCCACGCTTGGCGTGGTGGGTTGCTCCAGCAAGACCGTCGCTCCGGATGAGTATTCAGGCTTCCTCAAGGACTACAGCCAACTCAAGGAGGCCAAGTCACCGTCCGGTGCCGAGGTGATGCGCTGGGTCGATCCCAAACTCGATATCAACAAGTTCACCAGCGTCTACATCGAACCGACTCAGCTGTATCCCAAGCCCCAGCCAACGGTAAAAATCCCGCAACAGACCCTCAACGGCATCACGGCTTACTATGATCAGGCGCTCAAGCGTGAAGTGGGCAAATCCCTGCCGTTGGCCAGCGGGCCAGGCCCGGGCGTGATCGTCGTGCGCGCGGCCATCACCGCCGTCAGCAGCAAGACCGAAGGTCTGCATGCCTATGAAGTGATCCCGATTGCCCTGGTGGCGGCAGCGGTCACGACCGCCAGCGGCAGTCGCGATCAGGAAACCACCCTGGCCACCGAAGCGGTGTTCCTCGATGGCGGCAACAACAAGGTTGTGGCGCAGGTCGTGCGCAAGGGCACCGGTAAACCTCTGGAAAACGATTCTCAGGTCATGAAGGCCGATGACGTGAAAGCCGTGATCGATGGCTGGGCGTCGGACATGCACCAGTCTTATCTGAAAATGAAGTCAAAATAAGGTGGACCTGATGGCCTCCACGGCGTGAGTCGTGGAGGCCGGTTTGCGAGAGCGGGGCTGTCAGTGCTTTTTCGCCTGCTCGCGAATCCGCTCTTCCTGCTCGCGCAGTTCCGGGGTGAACTCGGCGCCAAAGTCTTCCGGGCAGAATATCTGGCGAATCTCGATCTCGGCTTCGGTGCCCGGCATTGGATTAGGACAGCGCTTGACCCACTCGATGGCTTCTTCCTTCGACTTCACGTCCCAGATCCAGTAACCGGCGATCAGCTCCTTGGTTTCGGCAAACGGGCCGTCGATCACGCTGCGTTTTTCGCCGCTGAAACGTACCCGGGCGCCTTTGCTGCTCGGGTGCAGGCCATCGGCGGACACCAGGATGCCGGCCTTGGACAGTTCTTCGTTGTAGTTGCCCATGTCGGTCAGCAACTGTTCGCTGGGCATCACGCCGGCTTCGGAATCCTGGCTGGCTTTGACAATGATCATGAAGCGCATGGTGTTTCTCCGTGAGAAATGGGGGGATTCACTGCTTTGTCGAACGGCCAGGGCTTGAATCGACAGCTCGTTAAAGAAAAGATGCAGAACCGCGTTTTAACAAGCATCGCCTTCATACGGAATGTGTCCGCCATGCCTACCCTGGAACTCACCACCCTGATCCCCGATCGCACCCCGGAAGAAGTGCTCGATTTCTGTCTGGAGGGCATCAACTTCCCGAAGATCTTCCCGGAGCGCGTTACGCCGCTGGGAGATATCGACCTGAACAACCTGCGCATCGAGGAGGGCCGGCAATTTCGTTTCCGGCACTGGATGTTCAACCTGATTCCGTCGAACTGGACGGTGACGATCCGCGAAGTCGGCGACACGCATTTTGTCGATGAAATGCTCAAGGGGCCTTTGCGTGCCTTTCGTCATGAACATCGGGTGGCAGCGGGCGAGGGCGGTACGCTGTACACCGACCGCGTGACGTATTCGGCGATTGGCGGGGCGTTCAGCGAAGGACTGCTGGTGAACGGTTACATGCGCCGCATCTTCGAGGCCCGGCATCGCAACATGCTGCAATTGCTCGGTTAGCGCTCAGGGTTGTATCCAATCTTGAGCGATGGCACATGACAATTTCGGTTCAGGCATAGGTCGTCGGACAATTTCGTGGTTAACTTCCGCCTCTTGCATGCTTTCCCAACAACGTTAAGAAGGACTCCGTTCATGGCTCAAGTCACTCTCAAAGGCAACCCGGTTCAAGTCAACGGCCAACTGCCACAAGCCGGTTCCAAGGCGCCAGCCTTTTCCCTGGTAGCCGGCAATCTGTCCGACGTCACCCTGAAAGACTTCGCCGGCAAGCGCAAAGTGCTGAACATCTTCCCAAGCGTCGACACTCCGACCTGCGCCACTTCCGTGCGCAAGTTCAACGCTCAGGCCAACGAACTGGCCAACACCGTGGTGCTGTGCATCTCGGCTGACCTGCCATTCGCCCAGGCCCGCTTCTGCGGCGCCGAAGGTCTGGAAAACGTACAGAACCTGTCGACCCTGCGTGGCGCCGAATTCATCCAGAACTACGGCGTGGCCATCGCTGACGGCCCGCTGAAAGGCCTGACTGCCCGTGCGGTGGTTGTTCTGGACGAAAACGACAACGTGCTGCACAGCGAACTGGTCAAGGAAATCGCTGAAGAGCCGAACTACGACGCGGCGCTCGCCGTATTGAAATAAGCGCTTTTACAATTGTTAACGGCCTGGCCCTGTCCAGGCCGTTTTCATTTGTGTATCAGTGTTTTGGCTCACACCTTGAAACGTAAGTTGAAGGTAAATTGCCGGTAAAGCTGCTTTGCTTTACCCCCACCAGTGCTTATCGTTCAGCCTCCCGTAAAAGAAGCCCACGCGCCCAATGGTTAATCACTCCATGCAATCGTCTTCCCGAAACTCCCGTCGCTGGCTGCTGAGCCTGCTTGTCCTGCTGGTCATCGCCGGCCTGTGCTGGAAATTCTGGCCCGCCGGATCGACCCACAAAGAGGGTGGCGAGAAAGCCGCGACGGGTCACGCCGGTCGCTCGGGGATGATGCGTCCGGGCTTCGGCGGGGCGGGCGGGCCGATTCCGGTACGCGTGGCGCCGGCGGTGACCGGTGACTTCCCGCTGTACTACAAAGCGCTCGGCACCGTGACCGCGCTCAACACCATCAATGTGCGCAGCCGGGTTGGCGGCGAACTGGTGAAGATCTATTTCGAGGAAGGGCAGATGGTCAAGGCCGGCGACCTGCTGGCGGAGATCGACCCGCGCCCGTACCAGAACGCCTTGCTTCAGGCCGAAGGCACCTTGCTGCAGAATCAGGCACAGCTGAAAAACGCTCAGGTCGATGTCGAGCGCTATCGCGGTCTGTATAAAGAGGACAGCATCGCCAAGCAGACCCTGGACACCGCCGAAGCACAAGTCGGCCAGTTCCTCGGCACCGTGAAGACCAACCAGGCGGCGGTCAACGACGCCAAGCTCAACCTTGAATTCACCAAGATCCGCGCACCGATTGCCGGTCGCGTCGGTCTGCGTCAGCTCGACGTCGGCAATCTTGTAGCCGCGAACGACACCACGTTCCTCGCCGTCATCACCCAGACCCAACCGATCAGCGTGGTCTTCACGCTGCCGGAAAACACCCTTGAAACCGTGCTGGCCCGCTACCACAGCGGCGCCAAACTGCCGGCCGAAGCCTGGGACCGTGGCGACACGAAAATTCAGGCCACGGGCGTGTTGCAAAGCCTCGACAACCAGATCGACGTGACCACCGGCACCCTGAAGTTCAAGGCGCGCTACGAAAACCGCGATCAGTCGCTGTTCCCCAACCAGTTCGTCAACGTCCACTTGCTGGCCGACACCCTCAAGGGCGTGGTACTGGCGCCGTCGGCCGCCATCCAGTTCGGCACCAACGGCACCTTCGTCTACGCGCTGGACGGCGACAAGAAAGTCACCATCCGCCAGTTGAAGATCGGCGCCAGCGACGGGCAGAACACCGTGATCACCGAAGGCCTGACCGCCGGCGACCGCGTGGTGCTGGAAGGCACCGACCGCTTGAAGGAAGGCAGTGAAGTGGAAGTGGTCAACGACAGTCAGGATGTACCGACCACGCCGACCGGGCACCTGCAAGGCAAGTCCGCCGCCAGCGCACCTGACGCTGCCGTCACCGACAAGGCCAAGAAGGGCGCATGAACATTTCGCGTCTGTTCATCCTCCGCCCGGTCGCCACCACGCTGAGCATGCTGGCCATCGTGCTGGCCGGCCTGATTGCCTATCGCCTGCTGCCGGTTTCGGCCTTGCCGCAGGTGGATTACCCGACCATCCGGGTCATGACCTTGTACCCGGGCGCCAGTCCGGACGTAATGACCAGCGCCGTCACCGCGCCGCTCGAACGCCAGTTCGGGCAGATGCCGGGCCTGACGCAAATGGCTTCGACCAGTTCCGGCGGTGCGTCGGTGCTGACCCTGCGTTTCAGTCTCGACATCAACATGGACGTCGCCGAACAGCAGGTGCAGGCCGCGATCAACGCCGCCACCAACCTGCTGCCGACCGATTTGCCGGCGCCGCCGGTGTACAACAAGGTCAACCCGGCGGACACCCCGGTGCTGACCCTGGCCATCACCTCCAAAACCATGCTGCTGCCCAAGCTCAACGATCTGGTCGATACGCGCATGGCGCAGAAGATCGCCCAGATCAGCGGTGTCGGCATGGTCAGCATCGCCGGCGGTCAGCGTCAGGCGGTGCGGATCAAGGTCAACCCGGAGGCACTGGCGGCCAACGGCCTGAACCTGTCGGATGTGCGCACGCTGATCGGTGCGTCCAACGTCAACCAGCCCAAGGGCAACTTCGACGGCCCGACGCGGGTGTCGATGCTCGACGCCAACGACCAGCTGACTTCGCCCAAGGACTACGCCAACCTCATCCTGGCCTACAAGAACGGCGCGCCGCTGCGACTCAAGGATGTCGCGCAGATCGTCGATGGCGCCGAGAACGAGCGTCTGGCGGCGTGGGCCAACCAGAATCAGGCAGTGTTGCTGAACATTCAGCGTCAGCCGGGCGCCAACGTGATCGAGGTGGTCGACCGGATCAAGGCGCTGCTGCCGAGCATCACCGATAACCTGCCGGCGGGCCTTGAAGTGACCGTGCTGACCGACCGCACCCAGACCATCCGTGCCTCGGTCACCGACGTGCAGCACGAACTGCTGATCGCCATCGCGCTGGTGGTGATGGTGACGTTCCTGTTCCTGCGTCGGGCCAGTGCGACCATCATTCCGTCGGTGGCGGTTCCGCTGTCGCTGATCGGTACGTTCGGTGTGATGTACCTCGCCGGGTTTTCGGTGAACAACCTGACATTGATGGCCCTGACCATCGCCACCGGTTTCGTGGTCGACGATGCGATCGTGATGCTGGAGAACATCGCCCGCTTCATCGAAGAAGGCGACAGCCCTATGCAGGCTGCGCTCAAGGGCGCGAAGCAGATCGGCTTCACCCTGATTTCCCTGACCCTCTCGCTGATTGCGGTACTGATTCCGCTGCTGTTCATGGCCGACGTAGTGGGGCGGTTGTTCCGCGAGTTCGCCATCACCCTGGCGGTGGCGATCCTGATTTCCCTGGTGGTCTCGCTGACCCTGACGCCGATGATGTGCGCGCGTCTGCTCAAACGTGAGCCAGAAGAACATGAACAGGGCCGTTTCTACCGGGCCAGTGGCGCGTTCATCGACTGGATGATCGCCGCCTACGGGCGCAAGTTGCAGTGGGTGCTCAAGCACCAGCCGCTGACCCTGCTGGTGGCCATCGGTACCCTGGCGCTGACCGTGTTCCTTTATATGGTGGTGCCCAAGGGCTTCTTCCCGGTACAGGACACCGGGGTGATCCAGGGCATTTCCGAAGCGCCGCAGTCGATTTCCTTTGCCGCCATGGGCGAGCGTCAACAGGCGTTGGCCAAGGTGATTCTCGAAGACCCGGCGGTGGAAAGCCTGTCGTCCTACATCGGCGTCGACGGCGACAACGCCACGCTTAACAGCGGTCGCCTGCTGATCAACCTCAAGCCTCACGGTCAGCGTGATCTGACGGCCGCCGAGGTGATCACCCGCCTGCAACCGCAACTGGACAAACTGGTGGGCATCCGTCTGTTCATGCAGCCGGTGCAGGACCTGACCATCGAAGACCGTGTCAGCCGCACCCAGTACCAGTTCAGCATGTCATCGCCGGACGCCGAACTGCTCAGCCTGTGGAGCGGACGTCTGGTCGAGGCACTGGCCCAGCGCCCCGAATTGACCGACGTTGCCAGCGATTTGCAGGACAAGGGCCTGCAGGTGTTCCTGGTGATCGACCGTGACGCGGCTTCACGCCTTGGTGTGTCGGTGGCGAACATCACCGACGCACTGTACGACGCTTTCGGCCAGCGCCAGATCTCGACCATCTACACCCAGGCCAGCCAGTACCGCGTGGTGCTGCAGGCTCAGGCCGGGGAGAAGATCGGGCCGCAGGCGCTGGATCAGATTCACGTCAAGACCACCGATGGCGGTCAGGTGCGGTTGTCGAGCCTGGCCCATGTCGAGGAGCGTCAGGCGCAACTGGCGATCACCCACATCGGCCAGTTCCCGGCGGTGATGATGTCCTTCAACCTGGCCCACGGCGTGGCGCTGGGCCATGCGGTGGACATCATCGAGCAGGTGCAGAAGGACATCGGCATGCCGATCGGTGTGCAGACCCAGTTCCAGGGTGCGGCCGAAGCCTTCCAGGCTTCGCTGTCGAGCACCTTGCTGCTGATCCTGGCGGCGGTGGTGACCATGTACATCGTGCTCGGCGTGCTTTACGAGAGCTACATCCATCCGATCACCATTCTCTCGACCCTGCCGTCGGCGGCGGTCGGCGCCTTGCTGGCGCTGCTGCTCAGCGGCAATGACCTGGGCATGATCGCGATCATCGGCATCATCCTGCTCATCGGTATCGTCAAGAAGAACGCGATCATGATGATCGACTTCGCCCTCGACGCCGAGCGCAACCAGGGCATGGCGCCGGAGCAGGCGATCTATCAGGCAGCGTTGTTGCGCTTCCGGCCGATCCTGATGACCACGCTGGCGGCGCTGTTCGGCGCGGTGCCGCTGATGCTGGCCACCGGTTCCGGCGCTGAATTGCGTCAGCCGCTGGGTCTGGTGATGGTCGGCGGATTGCTGCTGAGCCAGATCCTGACGCTGTTCACCACCCCGGTGATCTACCTGTACTTCGACCGCCTCGGTCGGCGCTGGGGCCGTGCGCCTTCGGCCGTGGAGCCGGTAGAACAGCCATGAACCTGTCCGGTCCTTTCATCAAGCGCCCGGTGGCGACCATGCTCCTGAGCCTGGCGATCATGCTGCTGGGCGGCGTGAGCTTCGGTCTGCTGCCGGTGTCGCCACTGCCGCAAATGGACTTCCCGGTGATCGTGGTCCAGGCGAGCCTGCCCGGCGCGAGCCCGGAAGTCATGGCGTCCACCGTCGCGACGCCGCTGGAGCGCTCGTTTGGCGCCATCGCCGGCGTCAACACCATGAGCAGCCGCTCCAGCCAGGGTTCGACCCGGGTCATTCTGCAATTCGACCTCGACCGCGATATCAACGGCGCGGCGCGGGAAGTGCAGGCGGCGATCAACGCTTCGCGCAACCTGCTTCCGAGCGGGATGCGCAGCATGCCGACCTACAAGAAGGTCAACCCGTCGCAGGCACCGATCATGGTGCTGTCGCTGACTTCGGATGTGTTGGAAAAAGGCCAGCTCTACGATTTGGCCTCGACCATCCTCTCCCAGAGCCTGTCCCAGGTGCAGGGCGTGGGCGAGGTGCAGATTGGCGGCAGCTCCCTGCCGGCGGTGCGCATCGAACTCGAACCCCAGGCGCTGAACCAGTACGGCGTAGCGCTGGACGATGTGCGCAAGACCATTGCCGGCGCCAACGTGCGCCGTCCGAAGGGCTCGGTCGAGGACGACCAGCGCCTGTGGCAGATCCAGGCCAACGACCAGTTGGAGAAAGCCAAGGACTACGAATCGCTGATCATCCATTACAACGGCGGTGCAGCCCTGCGTCTGAAGGACGTGGCCAAGGTCACCGACGGCGTGGAAGACCGCTACAACAGTGGTTTCTTCAACGATGACGCAGCGGTGCTGCTGGTGATCAACCGCCAGGCCGGCGCCAACATCATCGAGACGGTCAACGAGATCAAGGCGCAGTTGCCGGCATTGCAGGCCGTGCTGCCCGCCAGCGTGAAGCTGAATCTGGCGATGGATCGCTCGCCAGTGATCAAGGCCACTTTGCATGAAGCGGAAATGACCCTGCTGATCGCCGTGGCGCTGGTGATCCTGGTAGTTTTCCTGTTCCTCGGTAACTTCCGTGCTTCGCTGATCCCGACCCTGGCGGTGCCGGTGTCGCTGGTCGGCACCTTTGCGGTGATGTACCTCTACGGCTTCTCGCTGAACAACCTGTCGCTGATGGCGCTGATTCTCGCCACCGGGCTGGTGGTGGACGACGCCATCGTGGTGCTGGAGAACATTTCCCGGCACATCGACGAAGGCGTCAAACCGATGAAGGCCGCGTATCTGGGGGCCAAGGAAGTCGGGTTCACCTTGCTGTCGATGAACGTGTCGCTGGTGGCGGTGTTCCTGTCGATCCTGTTCATGGGCGGGATCATCGAGAGCCTGTTCCGCGAGTTTTCCATCACCCTGGCCGCTGCCATCGTGGTGTCGCTGGTGGTTTCCCTGACCCTGACGCCAATGCTCTGCGCCCGTTGGCTCAAGCCGCACACGCCGGGCCAGGAAAACCGTCTGCAACGCTGGAGCCGGCGCACCAACGACTGGATGGTCGGCAAATACGCCACCAGCCTCGACTGGGTGCTGCGTCACCGGCGCCTGACGCTGTTGAGCCTGATCATCACGGTCGGCGTGAACGTCGCGCTGTACGTGGTGGTGCCGAAGACGTTCCTGCCGCAACAGGATACCGGCCAGTTGATCGGTTTCGTGCGCGGCGACGACGGTCTGTCGTTCAGCGTGATGCAGCCGAAAATGGAGACCTTCCGCCGCGCGGTGCTCAAGGACGAAGCGGTCGAGAGCGTCGCCGGGTTTATCGGTGGCAACAACGGCACCAACAACGCCTTCATGCTGGTGCGCCTGAAGCCGATCAAGGACCGCAACATCTCGGCGCAGAAAGTCATCGAGCGCCTGCGCAAGGAAATGCCCAAGGTGCCCGGCGCGCAATTGATGCTGATGGCCGACCAGGACCTGCAATTCGGCGGTGGTCGCGAGCAGACCACCTCGCAATACAGCTACATCCTGCAGAGCGGTGACCTGGGTGCCTTGCGCGAGTGGTATCCGAAAGTGGTCACCGCATTGCGGGCCCTGCCGGAACTGACTGCCATCGACGCCCGTGAAGGGCGCGGTGCGCAGCAGGTGACGCTGATCGTTGACCGCGATCAGGCCAAGCGTCTGGGCGTGGACATGAACATGGTCACCGCCGTCCTCAACAACGCCTACAGCCAGCGGCAGATTTCGACGATCTACGACAGCCTCAACCAGTACCAGGTGGTGATGGAGGTCAATCCGAAATACGCCCAGGACCCGGTCACTCTCAATCAGGTGCAGGTGATCACGGCCGATGGTGCGCGGATTCCGCTGTCGACCATCGCCCACTACGAAAACAGCCTGGAAGACGACCGGGTCAGCCACGAAGGCCAGTTCGCCTCCGAAAGCATCTCGTTCGACATGGCCGAAGGCGTGACGGTGGAGAAGGGCAGCGCGGCGATCGAACGGGCGATTGCCAAGGTCGGCCTGCCGGAAGACGTGATTGCGAAAATGGCCGGCACCGCCGACGCTTTCGCGGCCACCCAGAAGAGCCAGCCGTTCATGATCCTCGGCGCGCTGCTGGCGGTGTATCTGGTGTTGGGCGTGCTGTATGAAAGCTACATTCACCCGCTGACGATTCTGTCGACATTGCCGTCGGCCGGGGTCGGTGCGTTGCTGTCGATCTATGTGCTGGGCGGCGAATTCAGCCTGATCTCGTTGCTCGGGCTGTTCCTGCTGATCGGTGTGGTGAAGAAGAACGCGATCCTGATGATCGACCTGGCGCTGCAACTGGAACGTCATCAGGGCATGGCGCCGCTGGAGTCGATCCGCAGTGCCTGCCTGCAGCGTCTGCGGCCGATTCTGATGACCACGCTGGCAGCGATCCTCGGCGCCTTGCCGTTGTTGCTGAGCCGGGCCGAAGGCGCCGAAATGCGTCAGCCGCTGGGCCTGACCATCATCGGCGGGCTGATCTTCAGCCAGATCCTGACCCTTTACACCACGCCTGTGGTTTACCTCTATCTCGACAAGGCCCGCCATCGCTTCAACAAATGGCGTGGCGTACGTACCGATGCCGCACTGGAAACTCCGCTATGAATGACCGTTCGCTTATCCAACTGGCCAGTGTTCGCGGCTCGCGTCTGCTGAGCCTGTCGCTGTGTGTGGCGATGCTCAGTGCGTGCGCCGTCGGCCCGGACTACCAGCGCCCGCAAACTGCGGAAATCGCCCAATACAAAGAGGCCGAGGGCTGGCGTCAGGCCAGTCCGGCCGACTCCCTGGCCCGTGGCGCCTGGTGGGAGCTGTATGGCGACCGTCAGCTCAACGAGTTGATCGAGAAACTCAACAGTTCCAACCAGACCGTCGCCCAGTCCGAGGCGCAGTACCGTCAGGCTCAGGCTTTGGTGCGCGATGCTCGTGGAGCGTTTTACCCGACGCTCGACCTGAGCCTGGGCAAGACCCGCTCCAGCCAGGGCACCGGCAGCAGCAGTTCGAGCCTGAGCAGTTCTTCCAGCGGTATTCGTGACACCTACAACGCCCAGTTGGGTGTGAGCTGGGAGGCCGATGTCTGGGGCAAACTGCGCCGAGGCCTGGAAGCCAATGAGGCCAGCGCCCAGGCCAGCTTCGCCGATCTGGCGGCGATGCGCCTGAGCCAGCAATCGGAACTGGTGCAGAACTATCTGCAATTGCGCGTGATCGATCAGCAGAAGCGTTTGCTCGAGTCGACAGTGGAGGCCTACGAGCGTTCGCTGAAAATGACCCAGAACCAGTACAACGCCGGGATTTCCGGGCGTGATGCGGTGGCGCAGGCACAGACGCAGCTCAAATCCACCCAGGGCGATCTGGTGGACCTGATCTGGCAGCGGGCGCAGTTCGAAAACGCCATCGCGGTGCTCACCGGCCAGCCGCCGGCACAGTTCAAGCTTGCCGAAACCCAGGACATCCCGAAGCTGCCGCAGATTCCGTTGAGCCTGCCGTCGCAACTGCTGGAACGTCGCCCGGACATCGCCTCGGCGGAACGCTCGGTCATCGCAGCGAACGCCAATATCGGTGTTGCCAAAGCGGCGTATTACCCGGATTTCAGCCTGAGCATGAGCGGCGGCTACAGCAGCAGTACTTCGCGGGATCTGATCAGTCTGCCGAACCGTTTCTGGTCGGTCGGGCCGAAAATGAGCCTGCCGCTGTTTGACGGCGGCCGTCGCTCGGCGGAAGTCGATCGCACCGAAGCGAAGTACGACGAGACCGTGGCCAAATACCGGCAGACCGTGCTCGACGGCTTCCGCGAGGTGGAAAACTACCTGGTGCAGCTGAAGGTGTACGAGGACGAGGCGGCGGTGCGTCAGGAAGCGCTGGATGCGGCGCGGGATTCTCTTCGTCTGACCCAGAATCAGTACAAGGCCGGGCTGATTGCCTACATCGACGTAGTGGTGGTGCAAGCCACGGCGCTGAGCAACGAGCGCACAGTGCTCAACATCCTGCAAAGTCGACTGATTGCCAGCGTGCAGTTGATCGCGGCGTTGGGCGGTGGCTGGGACGGGCAACTGGAAACCAGCCAGAATCCCTGATGCTGAATTCCCACGCAAAGCGTGGGAATGATCAGTGCCGTGACTGCCGGTCTAGAGCCTTGTCGAACGATCAAACAAGCGTTTCATCGGCTTGATGGCCATTTGATTACTTTGTCAGTGCGTTCTTCTGTGCAATCAGTACAATCGGCGCATTTGGCCCCGCCGAGAACGGAAGCAGTACGGCGGGGTGGTCACGAGAATTCCCATGCTCATCGGTAGTTATTCCTTCACGCTGGTCTTCATTTCGCTGTGTGTGGCGATCCTCGCGTCTTACACCGCGCTCGACCTCACCGGGCGCATCGCCACCGCCAAGGGGCGCGCCGTGCATTTATGGACGGCCGGCGGCGCCTTTGCCATGGGGGTTGGCGTCTGGTCGATGCACTTCATTGGCATGCTGGCGTTCAAGTTGCCGATCAGCCTCGGTTACGACATTTCAATCACGGCGCTCTCATTGCTGATCGCTGTGCTGTCCTGCGGTTTTGCCCTGTGGCTGGTCAGCCAGCCGAAACTGCCAGCCTGGCAACTGGCCTTCGGTGCCTTGATCATGGGCGCCGGCATCAGCGCCATGCATTACACCGGCATGGCCGCCATGCGCATGCAGCCGGGCATCGATTACGACCCGACCCTGTTTGGCGCTTCACTGTTGATCGCGGTAGGCGCTTCGGCGGCGGCATTGTGGATTGCCTTCCGCCTGCGTCAGCAATCGCCTTATGTGCGTCTGTTCCGTGCCGGCGCTGCAATCGTCATGGGCATCGCGATTGTCGGCATGCACTACACCGGCATGGCGGCGGCGCGTTTTCCCGACGGCAGTTTCTGCGGCGCGGCGCTCAGCGGTCTGAACGGCAATGGCCTGGACAACCTGGTGCTGATCACCACGCTGGCGGTGCTGACCATTGCGCTGCTGACCTCGATTCTCGATGCCCGCCTCGAAGCGCGAACCGCCGATCTGGCCCATTCATTGACCGTGGCCAACCGCGAACTCACCCAATTGGCCCTGCACGACACCCTGACCGGCCTGCCGAACCGCATGCTGCTGGACGACCGGATCAATCAGGCGATGAAAAAGGTCAACGAGCAGGGCGGCTGTTTTGCGCTGATGTTCATCGATCTGGACGGCTTCAAACCGGTCAACGACGCGTTCGGTCACCACATGGGCGATCAGTTGCTGCGCGAAGTGGCGGTGCGTCTGCGCGAAGATCTGCGCAGCCTCGACACCCTGGCGCGGATTGGCGGTGATGAATTCGTGCTGCTGGTGCGTTTGAGCGAGCCCGACGATGCGCTGGGTCTGGCGGCGCGTCAGGTCGGTTTGATCGCGCAGTCGTTCCGGGTGGCCGAACATGAGCTGCAGATTTCTGCCAGCGTCGGTATCGCGGTGTATCCGGGCAACGGCCAGAACGCCCAGGAACTGCTGATGAACGCCGACGCGGCGATGTACCACGCCAAGGGCGGCGGCAAGAACGGCTACAGCTTCTTCGACGCCTCGATGAACAGCAACGCCCGCAAGCAACTGCAACTGTTGCAGGACCTGCGCGCGGCGCTCGAGCACAATCAGTTCAGCCTGCATTACCAGCCCAAGTTCCATGCCGCCGATGGTCACCCGGTCGGTGCCGAGGCGCTGCTGCGCTGGGAGCACCCGCTCCACGGCATGCTGATGCCGGACAAGTTCATCGATCTCGCCGAGAAGACCGGGTTGATCATTCCGATCGGCGAATGGGTGCTCAACGAAGCCTGCCGGCAGATGCGCGAATGGTACGTGCTGGGGTACACCGACTGGCGCATCGCGGTGAACCTCTCGGCCTTGCAGTTCTGTCACACCGGACTGGTGCGCAGCGTGGCCAAGGCCTTGGCCACGCACCACTTGCCGGCCAACAGCCTGACCCTGGAAATTACCGAAACCACCGCCATGAGCGACGCCGACGCGAGCATGACAGTGCTGCAGGAACTGTCCGACATGGGCGTCGATCTGTCCATCGACGACTTCGGCACCGGTTATTCGAGCCTGATGTACCTCAAGCGCCTGCCGGCCAACGAGCTGAAGATCGATCGCGGTTTCGTCCGTGATCTGGAACACGACAGCGATGACGCGGCGATTGTCTCGGCGATTGTCGCGCTGGGGCAGGCACTGGGCCTGCGTATTGTGGCCGAAGGTGTGGAGACCGGCGTGCAGCAGGACTTCCTGACGCAACTGGGCTGTGATTCGCTGCAAGGCTATCTGCTTGGCCATCCGATGCCGGCCGATCGCTTCCTGCAGGATATCGAGCGCGGCAAACAATTGGCGGCGAGCTGAACGGCTGACGCAGGCCATGCAAAACCCCGCAATGACGGTTATTCTTGCCCCGACTGTTACGTGTGCATTGGGGGAAGGCCAGCATGGACAAAGTCATTGTGATCACCGGCGGCGGACGCGGAATCGGGGCCGCCACGGCGCTGTTGGCTGCCGAGCAAGGCTATCGGATCTGCATCAATTATCAGTCTGACGAACAGGCGGCCCACCACGTACTCGATCAGGTACGCGAGCGCGGCGCCACCGCCATTGCCGTTCGCGCCGACGTCAGCATCGAAGACGAAGTGATAGGCCTGTTTCATCGGGTCGACACCGAGCTGGGCCGGGTCACCGCACTGGTGAACAACGCCGGCACCGTCGGGCACAAATCGCGGGTCGACGATATGTCCGAATTCCGCATCCTCAAAATCATGAAAACCAACGTCCTGGCGCCGATCCTCTGCGCCAAGCACGCGATCCTGCGCATGTCGCCCAAACACGGCGGGCAGGGCGGCAGCATCGTCAACGTGTCTTCGGTTGCCGCGCGTCTGGGCTCGCCGAACGAGTATGTCGACTATGCGGCGTCCAAAGGTGCCCTCGACACGTTCACCATCGGTCTGTCCAAGGAAGTGGCGGGCGAGGGGATTCGGGTCAATGCGGTGCGTCCGGGCTACATCTACACCGATTTTCACGCGTTGAGCGGCGATCCGGATCGGGTCAGCAAGCTTGAGTCGGCGATTCCAATGGCCCGGGGCGGGCGGCCGGATGAAGTGGCGGAGGCGATTGTCTGGTTGTTGTCGGACAAGGCTTCGTATGCGACCGGGACTTTCGTCGATCTGGGCGGCGGGCGTTAGTCAAGGATCGTTCCCACGCATTGCGTGGGAACGATCGCATCAAAACGACCGCACAATCCGCCCCAACGTCTCCATCGCCTTTTCCGAAGCCTCGGTCCACGGGCTGCCGTAATTCAATCGGATGCAATTTCTGAAGCGCTGGGTCGGCGAGAAAATCGGCCCTGGCGCAATGCTGATGCCCTGCGCCAGTGCCATCTGAAACAACTTCAACGAATCCATCTGCGGTGGCAGTTCCAGCCACAGAAAATACCCGCCCGCCGGTTGGCTCACGCGGGTCTGCGCCGGGAAGTAGCGGGCGATGGCCGCAAGCATCGCGCTTTGCTGTTCTTCCAGGGCGTAGCGCAGTTTGCGCAGGTGACGGTCGTAGCCGCCGTGTTGCAGGTAGTCGGCAATGGCCGCTTGCGCCGGCATCGAGGCGCACAGCGAGGTCATCAGTTTCAGGCGTTCGATCTTCTGCGCGTAGCGTCCGGCGGCGACCCAGCCGATGCGGTAGCCGGGGGCCAGGCTTTTGGCGAACGAGCCGCAATGCATCACCAGACCTTCGGTGTCGAAAGCCTTGGCCGGTTTCGGCGCCTGCTGGCCGTAATAGAGCTCGGCATAGACATCGTCCTCGATCAGTGGCACCTGATGCCGTTTCAGCAGTTCCACCAGTTCCTGTTTCTTGGTCTCGGGCATGGTCGCGCCCATTGGGTTCTGGAAGCTGGTCATGCACCAGCAGGCCTTGATCGGATGACGCTCCAGGGTCTGGGCGAGTACGCCGAGATCGATGCCGTCGCGCGGGTGCACGGGGATTTCCACGGCTTTGAGTTTCAGCCGTTCCAGCACTTGCAGGCTGGCGTAGAACGCCGGGGCCTCGATGGCCACCAGGTCGCCGGGTTCGGTCACCGCTTGCAGGCACAGGTTCAGCGCTTCGAGGGCGCCGTTGGTGATCAGCAGTTCTTCCATCGGCAGCATCAGGCCGCCGACCATGTAGCGCAGGGCGATCTGCCGGCGCAGTTGCGGGTTGCCCGGCGACATGTCGGTGACCACCATGCGCGGGTCCATCTCCCGGGCGGCGCTGGCCAGCGAACGTGACAGGCGTTGCAAAGGGAACAGTTCGGGGCTGGGAAATGCAGAGCCGAACGGCACGGTGCTCGGGTCCTTGATCGATTCCAGTACCGAGAACACCAGTTCACTCACATCGACCTTGGTGGATTCGTTGACCTGACTGCTGATCACCGGCTCCGAGAACGGGCTCGGGGCGTGTGTGTTGACGAAGTAACCGGAGCGCGGCCGGGCGCGGATCAGGCCGCGACGTTCCAGCAGGTAATAGGCCTGGAACACCGTGGACGGACTGACGCCGTAGGTCTGGCTCGCGTAGCGCACCGACGGCACCCGCTGGCCGGGGCCGAGGACGCCGGAGCGGATCAGTTCAGCGATGTCGTCGGCGAATTTTTCGTAGCGTTTCATCGGTGTCCTGCATTGAATGGGATTCGGAAAACGGTTGTGCCAATGGACGCAGCGCCATTGGCACAAAAGGTTGCATCTTAAAGGCTCAGCGATTCATCGGCGCAACAAACCGGCTCTTCGCCACGCTATAAACCTCAGGCTCATCGCTGTCGGCAATCTTGAAGCTCAAGGTCTGCGAGCTGCTGGCCGGGCGTTCCGTGGTCATGGCCACCGACACCGGCACATCGACGATCTCGCCCGGGGCCAGGCTCAGTTCGGTCTTGCCTTGCAGCTGGAAGCCTTCGCCGTCCACCAGCGTCAGGTTGTAGTCCTGACGCTGCTGGGTCTTATTGATGACTTTGAGGGTGTAGATGTTCTCGATCTGGCCCTGACCATTCTCGCGGAACAGTCCACGGTCCTTGGTCACGTCCAGCGACACCATCGGCCGTTCGACCAGCGCCAGGGCGAGGGCGCCGATCATCACCACCAGCACCGCGACGTAGCCGATCAGCCGCGGACGCAGCAGATGCGTCTTGCCACCCTGCAATTCACGCTCGGAGGTGTAACGGATCAGGCCACGGGCGTAATTCATCTTGTCCATGATCGAGTCGCAGGCGTCGATGCACGCCGCGCAGCCGATGCATTCCATTTGCAGGCCGTCGCGGATGTCGATGCCGGTCGGGCAGACTTGCACGCACAACTGGCAGTCGATGCAATCGCCGAGGCCGGCTTCGGCGGGTTTCACGTCGCGTTTGCGTGGGCCACGGTTTTCGCCACGGGCCACGTCGTAGGAAATCGCCAGGGTGTCCTTGTCGAACATCACGCTCTGGAACCGCGCATAAGGGCACATGTGCATGCACACCGCCTCACGCAGCCAGCCGGCGTTGATGTAGGTGGCGGCGGTGAAGAACAGCACCCAGAACAGGCTGACACCGCCGATCTGCAAGGTCAGCAACTCTTCGGCCAACGGACGGATCGGGGTGAAGTAGCCAACGAAAGTCAGGCCGGTCAGCACGCTGATCGCCAGCCAAAGGGTGTGCTTGGCCGCACGCCGCGCCAGTTTGTTCATGCTCCAGGGCGCCGCTTGCAGTTTGATCCGCTGGTTACGTTCACCTTCGGTGATCTTCTCGCACCACATGAAGATCCACGTCCACGAACTCTGCGGGCAGGTGTAGCCACACCACACCCGGCCGGCGAACACGGTAATCGCGAACAGGCCGAACGCGGCGATGATCAGCAGCGCCGACAGCAGAATGAAATCCTGCGGCCAGAAGGTCGCGCCAAAGATGTGGAACTTGCTTTCGGAAAGGTCCCAGAGCACCGCCTGACGCCCGCCCCAGTTCAGCCACACGGTGCCGAAAAACAGCAGGAACAGAAACCCCGCGCCGCTCATGCGCAAGGTGCGGAACAGGCCGGTGAAGCTGCGGGTGAAAATCTGGTTGTCGCTGGTGGCGTGTTTCGCCTTCATTGGGCGCGCCGGTACTTTTTTTATCTGGGGAGATGCTTCTACGGTTCGGACGGGGATTCGTTCGCTCATGGTCGTTCGCTCATCAGCCTCCATCAGGCCAGGGAACTATGAGCGCCGATCTGTTTGCATAACAGACTCAGGTATTTCAATAAAAAGCGTATCAGATGGGTTTTAAAGCCACGCCTGCGACAACTTGAAGCAGTCCGCAGGCCAAGGCGCAGATGCCTATCCCAGACGTCTGCGCCGGTTGTTGATCGAGGTCAGTCAAATCACCGAATCACTGTCGTCGGCCTTCAGGTGTTTGCGCCCATCCCGGGCGCCTGCGACGGTCAATGCGTCAGCTTCGGCTTCGGTGACGTAGATGCGCCGTCCTTCCACTTCGACGAACGACATGGATTTTTCACTATCTGTCCTGACTTCCAGCGTGTCGCAGATCCGGATTTCCTCACCATTTTCAACGGCGAAAAAACAGACTTTCGATTCTGGATTGCTTTCATCGATACGAAGGGGCATGGGGCTGTCCTTTTTCACAGGGGATCTGAACAGTTAGGGTGCGCGGATTAGCGGATCGTTCTACGCAACCGATTAATGGTCGGCGCTGTCCACCCTCTATGACCTCCTGATAAGGACTGCACGATGAACGCCTGGTGGCATGAGGTGTGGGAAACCCTGCAAGCGGAATTCGCCGACATCGGCGATGCATCGCAGCTGACGCGGATCACCGTGCGCCTGCTGATGGCGGCGGTACTGGGCGGGATTCTCGGGTTCGAGCGAGAGCACAAGGGCAAGGCCGCGGGGGTGCGAACGCACATGCTGGTGGCCCTCGGTGCGGCGCTGTTTGTGCTGGTGCCGCAATTGTCCGGCTCACAGGCCGATGCGATGAGCCGGGTGGTGCAAGGAGTGATCGCCGGTATTGGTTTTCTCGGTGCCGGTACGATTCTGAAGAACCACGAAGGCGATGAAGGTCACGTCAAAGGTCTGACCACCGCCGCCGGCCTGTGGATGACCGCTGCCATCGGCGTCGCGGCCGGGTTGGGCCGCGAAGCGACGGCGTTGCTCAGTACGCTGCTCGCGCTGGGCATATTCAGCGTGATGCCAAGGATCGTGAAGCTTTTCGAGAAAGATCACGATGAATCCCAGTGATCAGACAATCACCGGCGGCATGGTCGACGGTGGCTCTTCCTTGGGCGGCGGCGTGGTGCCCGGTGGCTCCTGTTCCGGGATCGGTTGCGGCTCGGTTTCGGGCAGCACCGGTTTGTCTATGTTCGGATCGGGCGTTTCAGCGGGGATCGGAATCGTCATCAGATGAACCTCCGTGTGGCACATGGCGTGAGAAGTGCTTAAGTGGGTTGACCACTTCTGCGCGAAATCGATCCGATTTTGTGGCGGGGCAAATCCCTGTGAACTTTTGTCGCCGAGGTTCGCTCGGAACCTGAGAGCGTTCATGGTCGGGCACAGGTCCGGCCGTGAGTATCGAACAGGCAAACGAGCGTCCTTGGGGCGTTAAGGAGAGATGCTCAATGACTGCTGAAAAACCCTCCGAACAGAGCTACAACCCGCACATCCCGCTGTCGCAGGCGCTGCTGCTGCCGCGCATTGTCATTGAAAACACCCGGCCGACCCTCGATGGCGGGCAGTTTGCCGTCAAGGCTGTGGTCGGGCGCGAGATCGTGGTCACCAGCAAGATCTTCGCCGACGGTCACGACAAACTCGCGGTGCGCATCCGCTGGCGCGAGGAAGGCGAGGAAGTCTGGCAAAGCGAAGTCATGACCGATCAGGGCAACAATGGTTGGGAAGGCCGGTTCCGGCCCGGGCGCATGGGCCGCTATCTGTACCTGATCGAAGCCTGGATCGACCAGTTCGCCAGTTTTCAGTACGAACTGGAGAAGAAACACCTGGCCGCCGTCCCCGTCAGCCTGGAGCTGCAAGAAGGTCGCACCATGGTGCAGCAAGCCGCCGAACGCAGCGAAGGCCAACTCAGCGAACGGCTGGCGGCGCTGCACCATGAATTGTCCGGCCTGCTCGAAACCGAGCAGGTCGCGTTGTTTCTGCACTCGCAGAGTGCGCATCTGATGGCCGAGGCCGATCACCGCCCGTATCTGAGCATCAGCCCGGAGTTTCCGCTGGACGTTGAACGTGAACTCGCCGAGTTCGCCAGTTGGTATGAGCTGTTTCCCCGCTCGATCACCGACGATCCCGCCCACCACGGCACGTTCAACGATGTGCACTCGCGGTTGCCGATGATTCAGGACATGGGCTTCGATGTGTTGTATTTCACGCCGATTCATCCGATCGGTCGCAGCCATCGCAAGGGCCGCAACAATTCCCTGACCGCCGGGCCCGACGATCCCGGCAGCCCTTACGCAATTGGCAGCGAAGAGGGCGGGCACGAAGCGATTCATTCGCAGCTCGGCACCCGCGAGGATTTTCGCCGACTGGCGGCGGCGGCCGCTGAGCATGGTCTGGAGATCGCCCTCGATTTCGCCATCCAGTGTTCCCAGGATCACCCGTGGCTCAAGCAGCATCCGGGTTGGTTCAACTGGCGGCCGGACGGCACGATCAAATACGCGGAGAACCCGCCGAAGAAATATCAGGACATCGTCAACGTCGACTTCTATGCGCCGGAAGCGATTCCGAGCCTGTGGGTCGAGCTGCGGGACATCGTCGTCGGCTGGGTCGAGGAGGGCGTGAAGATCTTCCGCGTCGACAACCCGCACACCAAACCGCTGCCGTTCTGGCAATGGCTGATCGCCGACGTACGCACGTTGCACCCCGAAGTGATCTTCCTCGCCGAGGCCTTCACCACCCCGGCGATGATGGCGCGGCTGGGCAAGGTCGGTTACACCCAGAGCTACACCTATTTCACCTGGCGCAATACCAAGGCCGAACTGGCAAGCTATTTCAGCGAACTCAACGAATCACCGTGGCGCGAATGCTACCGGCCGAATTTCTTCGTCAACACCCCGGACATCAACCCGGCGTTCCTGCATGAGTCGGGACGTCCCGGGTTTCTCATCCGTGCGGCGCTGGCGACCATGGGCTCGGGCCTGTGGGGTATGTATTCGGGGTTCGAACTGTGCGAATCGGCGCCGGTGCCGGGCAAGGAGGAATACCTTGATTCCGAGAAGTACGAGATCCGCGTCCGCGACTTCAACCAGCCCGGCAACATCATTGCCGAGATCGCCCAGCTCAACCGCATCCGCCGGCAGAACCCGGCGCTGCACAGTCATCTGGGCCTGAAAATCTATAACGCCTGGAACGACAACATTCTGTATTTCGGCAAGCGCAGCGCCGATGGCAGCAATTTCATTCTGGTGGCCGTCAGCCTTGATCCACATCACCCGCAGGAGGCGAATTTTGAACTGCCGCTGTGGGAAATGGGCTTGCCGGACGACGCCACCACCCACGGCGAAGACCTTATGAATGGCCATCGCTGGGACTGGCACGGCAAGTACCAGTTCATGCGGATCGACCCGGCTTTTCAGCCGTTCGGGATCTGGCGCATCACCGCAGCCTGATCCGGGCCGACGCATTCATGCATTGAACAGGAGTTTCACATGGCGAAGAAACCCAAGTCAGCCACATTCATCAAGGACCCGCTCTGGTACAAGGATGCGGTGATTTATCAGGTTCACGTCAAATCCTTTTTCGACTCCAACAATGACGGAATCGGCGATTTTCCCGGCCTGATCGCCAAACTCGATTACATCGCAGAACTCGGCGTCAATACCATCTGGCTGTTGCCGTTCTATCCCTCGCCACGCCGTGACGACGGTTACGATATCGCCGAGTACCGTGGCGTACACAGCGATTACGGGACCATGGCCGACGCCAAACGCTTCATCGCCGAGGCGCACAAACGGGGTTTGCGGGTCATTACCGAGCTGGTCATCAACCACACTTCGGATCAGCACCCGTGGTTCCAGCGGGCGCGCAAGGCCAAACCCGGTTCGGCGGCCCGCGACTTTTATGTGTGGTCGGATGACGACCAGAAATACGACGGCACGCGGATCATTTTCCTCGACACCGAAAAGTCCAACTGGACCTGGGACCCGGTGGCCGGTCAGTACTTCTGGCACCGTTTCTATTCGCACCAGCCGGACCTCAATTTCGACAACCCGCAAGTCATGAAAGCCGTGCTGTCGGTGATGCGCTATTGGCTGGACATGGGCATCGACGGTCTGCGGCTGGACGCGATTCCGTACCTGATCGAACGCGACGGCACCAACAACGAAAACCTGCCGGAGACCCACGACGTTCTCAAGCAGATCCGTGCAGAAATCGACGCCAATTACCCGGACCGCATGCTGCTGGCCGAGGCCAACCAATGGCCGGAAGACACCCAGTTGTACTTCGGCGACACCGACGCCGAAGGCGTGAATGGCGACGAATGCCACATGGCATTCCACTTCCCGCTGATGCCGCGCATGTACATGGCGCTGGCTCAGGAAGATCGCTTCCCGATCACCGACATCCTGCGCCAGACCCCGGAGATCCCGGCCAATTGCCAATGGGCGATCTTTCTGCGCAACCACGATGAACTGACGCTGGAGATGGTCACCGACAAGGAGCGCGATTACCTCTGGAACTACTACGCCGCCGACCGTCGTGCGCGGATCAACCTCGGCATCCGCCGGCGTTTGGCGCCGCTGATGGAGCGCGACCGTCGGCGCATCGAACTGCTCAACAGTCTGTTGCTGTCGATGCCCGGCACGCCGACCCTGTATTACGGCGATGAGATCGGCATGGGCGACAATATCTATCTGGGTGACCGCGACGGTGTGCGCACGCCGATGCAATGGTCTATCGACCGTAACGGCGGCTTTTCCCGGGCCGATCCGGCCAGTCTGGTGCTGCCGCCGATCATGGACCCGCAGTACGGCTTTCAGTCGGTCAACGTCGAAACCCAGGCCGGCGATCCGCATTCGCTGCTGAACTGGACCCGTCGCCTGTTGACGGTGCGCAAGCAATCCAAGGCGTTCGGTCGCGGCACCTTGAAAATGCTCTCGCCGGCCAACCGCCGCGTGCTGGCCTACACCCGCGAATACACCGGGCCGGACGGCAAGCACGAAATCATCCTGTGTGTGGCCAACGTTTCGCGCAGCGCCCAGGCGGTGGAGCTGGACCTGTCGGCCTACGTCGGCATGGTGCCGGTGGAGATGCTTGGCGGTAATGCGTTTCCGCCCATCGGTCAGCTGAATTTTCTGCTGACTCTGGCGCCTTACGGTTTCTACTGGTTCGGCCTCGCGGCGGAGAACCAGATGCCGAGCTGGCACGTCGAGCCGGCGCAGAGCCTGCCGGACTTCACCACGCTGGTGCTGAAAAAACGCATGGAAGAACTGCTCGAAGCGCCATCACGGGTCACCCTGGAACAGGCCATCCTGCCGAACTGGTTGCAGAACCGCCGCTGGTTCGCCGGCAAGGACGCGGCCATCGAGCACGTCCGGCTGGCCTACGGTGTGCGTTTCGGCGACGCGCAGCATCCGGTGCTGCTCAGCGAGATCGAAGTCAGCAGCGGCGGGCAGACCAGCCGTTACCAACTGCCGTTCGGCTTTATCTCGGAAGATCAGGTCGGGCCGGCCTTGCCGCAGCAACTGGCGTTGTCCCGTGTGCGCCGGGTTCGGCAGGTCGGTCTGATTACCGATGCGTTCAGTCTCGAAGCGTTTATTCGTGCGGTATTACAAGGCATGCAAAGTGGCACGGTGCTGGACTCCAGCGATGGTGAAATCCGTTTCGAAGCCACGCCGCAGCTCGACAAACTTGGCCTTGGTGCCGAATCCGAAGTGCGCTACCTGTCCGCCGAGCAATCCAACAGTTCGGTGGTGATCGGCAACAGTCTGGTGCTTAAGCTGATCCGCAAAGTCGCTTCTGGCGTACACCCGGAACTGGAGATGAGCGCTTACCTGACCGCTGCCGGATTTGCCAATATCTCCCCGCTGCTCGGTTCGGTGATTCGCCGTGACGGGCAGGGCGAGGACAACCTGCTGATGATTGCCCAGGGCTACCTGAGCAACCAGGGCGATGCCTGGGAATGGACGCAGAACAACCTCGAACGGGCATTGCGCGATGAGCTGGCGGACGCCGTGTCCGAACAGTCGCAGCACTACAACGCTCTCGGCGAACTGAAGGATTTTGCCGGCATGCTCGGGCAGCGTCTGGGGGAAATGCATCAGGTACTGGCGGCGCCCACCGACAACCCGGACTTCGCGCCGCAGGTCAGTTCGGCCAAGGATGCGCAAGCCACCGGCAAGGACGTGGGCGCTCAGGTCGAGCACGCGCTCAAGCTGCTCAAGCAGCATCAAAGCGATCTCGATGCGACGGATCAGAAGCTTGTCGCTCGTCTGCTCGACCACAAGAAAACCATCCTCGCCCATGTGCAGGAACTGGCGAAAAAATCCGCCGGCGGTTTGCGCATCCGCGTCCATGGCGATCTGCATCTGGGGCAAGTGCTGGTGATCAAGGGCGATGCGTACCTGATCGACTTCGAAGGCGAACCGGCGCGGCCACTGGCCGAGCGTCGTGGCAAGCACAGCCCGTACAAGGATGTCAGCGGTGTGCTGCGTTCCTTCGATTACGCGGCCGCGATGACCATCAACGTGCACAACGTCGATAACAGTCCCGAGGCCGAAGCGGCGCGTCGACGGGTTGCCGAGCGTTATCTGCGTGAGGCCCGCGAGGCATTTGTCGAGGCATATCAGCGAGCGGCAGCTAGTCTTGATCATGCCTGGCAGGATCCTGAAGGTGCCGACGCCGCACTGGCGTTGTTCGGTCTGGAGAAAGCGGCCTACGAAGTGGCCTATGAAGCCGAAAATCGCCCCACCTGGCTGCCCGTGCCGTTGCACGGTCTGTATGGGTTATTGACGGGGCTGGAACCCTTTTCCGATCTTGGTGGAGAGTAGTCATGAGTTTCTCGAACAAGGAACAGGGTCACGCTAAAGAGCGTTTGCTGCCCGGGGCCAGGGACATCGATGCCCTGGTGCGCGCAGAACATCAGGACCCGTTTTCCATTCTCGGGCCCCACGGCGATGGCGCCGGCGGGCAGTTCATCCGGGCGTATCTGCCCGGCGCATTGAGTGTCTCGGTGCTGGACAAGGACAGCGGCGAAGAGCGCGGCCCGCTGGATGCGACCGAGACCCCCGGTCTGTTCGTCGGGCATTTCGGATCGGCGCGGCCTTATCTGTTGCGTACGCGTTGGGCCGGTGGCGAACAGGTTGCGGAAGATCCCTACAGCTTTGGCCAGTTGCTCGGTGAAATGGATCTGTATCTGTTCGCTGAAGGCAATCACCGCGACCTCAGCAGTTGCCTCGGTGCACAGTTGAAAACCGTGGATGGCGTCGACGGCGTACGTTTCGCCGTGTGGGCGCCGAATGCCCGCCGGGTGTCGGTGGTCGGCGATTTCAACGTCTGGGACGGGCGCCGGCATCCGATGCGGCTGCGCCATCCGTCCGGGGTCTGGGAGCTGTTCATCCCGCGCCTGCAGGCTGGCGATCTGTACAAATACGAAATCCTCGGCGCCCACGGCATCCTGCCGCTCAAGGCCGACCCGATGGCGCTGGCCACCAGCCTGCCGCCGGACACCGCGTCGAAAGTCGCCTCGCCGTTGCAGGTCGACTGGCAGGATCAGGACTGGATGACCGGCCGCCGCGAGCGCCAGCAACACAATGCGCCGCTGTCGATCTATGAGCTGCATGCCGGATCCTGGCAGTGCGAGCTGGACGATCTGGGTGAAGTGGCCCGTCAGTACACCTGGCCGGAATTGGCTGAGCGACTGATTCCCTACGTCAAAGAACTGGGCTTCACCCACATTGAACTGATGCCGATCATGGAGCACCCGTTCGGTGGCTCCTGGGGTTATCAGTTGCTGTCGCAGTTCGCCCCGAGTGCGCGCTACGGCACGCCGGACGAGTTCGCGGCGTTCGTCAACGCCTGCCATCAGGCGGATATCGGGGTGATTCTCGACTGGGTGCCGGCGCATTTTCCGACCGATACCCACGGTCTGGCGCAGTTCGACGGCACCGCGCTGTATGAGTACGGCAACCCGCTGGAAGGCTTTCATCAGGACTGGGACACGTTGATCTACAACCTCGGCCGCACCGAAGTGCACGGCTACATGCTGGCGTCGGCACTGCACTGGCTGAAGCATTTCCATGTCGACGGACTGCGAGTCGATGCGGTGGCGTCGATGCTGTATCGCGACTATTCACGCAAGGCCGGGGAGTGGGTGCCCAATCGCCATGGCGGACGGGAGAATCTGGAAGCCATCGACTTCCTCCGTCACCTGAACGATGTGGTGGCGCTGGAAGCACCGGGCGCGCTGGTGATCGCCGAGGAATCCACGGCCTGGCCCGGCGTCAGTCAAAGCACTCAGCAGGGCGGCCTCGGCTTTGCCTACAAATGGAACATGGGCTGGATGCACGATTCGTTGCATTACATCCAGCAGGATCCGGTGTACCGCGCCCATCATCACAACGAGTTGAGTTTCGGTCTGGTGTACGCCTGGTCCGAGCGTTTCATCCTGCCGATCTCCCACGACGAAGTAGTACACGGCAAGCATTCGCTGATCGACAAGATGCCCGGCGACCGCTGGCAGAAGTTCGCCAACTTGCGGGCCTATCTGAGTTTCATGTGGACCCATCCGGGCAAGAAACTGCTGTTCATGGGCTGCGAGTTCGGGCAGTGGCGCGAGTGGAATCACGATCAGCAGTTGGACTGGTATCTGCTGCAGTATTCCGAGCACAAAGGTGTGCAGAAACTGGTTGGCGATCTGAATCGGTTGTACCGCGAAGAGCCGGCGCTGCACGAGCAGGACGATGCACCGCAGGGGTTCCAGTGGTTGATCGGTGACGATGCGATCAACAGCGTCTATGCGTGGCTGCGCTGGAGCAAGGAGGGGGCGCCGGTGCTGGTGGTGGCCAACTTCACACCTGTGCCGCGTCAGTCGTACCGGGTGGGCGTGCCGTTTGCCGGGCGCTGGAAGGAGCTGCTCAACAGTGATGCCGACACCTATGCCGGTTCCAACTATGGCAATGGCGGCGGGGCGTTCACTGAAGACGTGGCCAGTCATGGTCAGGCCTTGTCGCTGGAGTTGAATCTGCCGCCGCTGGCGGTGTTGATCCTCAAGCCCGAGGGTTGAGGATGAACCTGCGGGAGCAAACGGCTTGCTCCCGCAGGGCAGCCGGGCGTCCTTACCAGCGCATCCGCACCCCCAGACTGCCGATCAACCCGTTCAGATCATTGTCATCCACATCACTGCTGTAGTCGGCACTGACGTACAGACTCACGGTCGGCGTGACCTTCGCCACCAGGCCCAGCCCGAGTTCCACCGTCGAAGACTTGCGGCTGCTGCTGATCTTGTCCACCTGATCGAGCGTCACCGCGTTGCCGGTGTACACCGTGTGCCAGAGGTTGGTGCGCACGTAGGGCTCGACCGGCAGACCGCTCAGGTCGTAGCTGCCTTTCAGGCGGGCCCCGACCCGGCCGCTCCAGGACGAAATGTCAGTCGATGAAGCGTTACCCGAGCCCGCGTAAGGCGTGTCGAGGGTGATGCGCTGATTGATCAACTGCGCCTGGGGCTCGACTACCCAGTTTTCGCTCAGGCCGATCGGGAAACCGCCTTCCACCGAAAGGGTCATCGCGCTGCCTTCCGTGGCCAGGCGCGCGCCCTGTTCATTGCGGCTGAAACCACTGACCCGGCCACCACTGGCCGACAGATCCACGTGCCAGCCTGCGGAACCCGTGAGGCTGTAATAGGCGCCGAGGCTCTGGCCCTGCAGATTGAGGGTATCGGTAGTCGGGTCGGCGAGGGCGCGGTTGGCGATCAGGCCGCTGCCGTTGCCCTGGATCTGATTCAGGCCGCCGATCAGGCCGATGCGCTGAATCTGGCCGCCGCTACCATGCAAGGTCAGCACGGCCGGCCCTTTGACTTCCCCCGAGCCGGGCACCGCAAACCCGGTGCCGAGGATTTCGGTCTGTGCCAGACGAGAGGGCTGTCCGTAAAGCTGATCCCAGTCCGAGGGGGCGAGATCCTCGGTGAGCAAATGCGTGCCGCGCAGGTCAGGACGCGGGCTCAGGCGTTGCGAATCGGGCGTGATGACGGTCGCGGGCAGCGTCAGGATCGGCACGTCCTGGCGATACCAGGGCGTAGTCTCATCCGCCACAGGACCCGCCTGCGCCTCCATGGATGAGCAGAGCAAGATAGAACTAGAAACGGTGCAAAAGGTGATTTTGATCTCATGTGGGGTGAGTGAAGTTTTCATGAAGGTCTACCTTGCTAGCGCATGCGGTATCTCGCCTTGGCGTCTCTCCTACCCCGAACGAGGGGCGACCGAATGGAGCGAGGCGAACCTGGGGCAGCCCGTTTCACGAGTGTCCGAAGGCTCGCCCCGAGTAGTGATTCCGGGGGTAGTAAGGTAGAGCTAAGAAGACTGCCGACATTGCGTCAAGAAAATGGACGATGAGCGGTATGGCTAAATCAGAGATCACAAGCGTTTGTTTTTCTGCACATATCTAAGTTGTTGTTTGCAGGGGTAAACAGGCCTTGAGCCGCGAGACAGAGCGTTTGCTTAGCCTGCTATCGGCCTGCCAACTGATGCGATTGCCTCTGTTTCCTGCCAGGCCACGCAGCTCATTACTGTCAATATTGCTACTGCAGTCGGCGCTGGCGTAAACACTCACTGCGCAGTCGAACTACAAATGCACTTCGACCGCCAACGGCAGATGATCCGACAAATGCGTCCATGGCTTGCTGCCAAGAATCTGCGGGTCATGACTGCTGGCATTGCGCAGGTAGACCCGGTCCAGCCGCAGCAACGGAAAGCGCGCAGGGTAGGTCTTGGCCGGCCGCCCGTGATGGCGCTCGAACGCTTCGTGCAGGTAGTCGCGACGGGCGAGGGCAAGGTTGCCTTGCATCTGCCAGTCATTGAAGTCGCCGGCGATGATCACCGGTGCATCGTCCGGCAGGGATTCGAGCAACTGGCAGAGCAGTTGCAGCTGCAATTGCCGGTGGCTTTCCAGCAGGCTCAGGTGCACGCAGATGGCGTGCACCTCGGCATGCCCCGGCACGTCCAGTATGCAATGCAGCAGGCCCCGTCGTTCGGGGCCGGTGATCGACACGTCGAGGTTGCGGTATTCGCGGATCGGGTACTTCGACAGCAGTGCATTGCCGTGGTGGCCGTCGGGGTAGACGGCGTTGCGCCCGTAAGCGAAATCGCTCCACATGCTATCGGCGAGAAACTCGTATTGCGAGGTTTGCGGCCACTCGTTGTAGCGGTTCGAGTGCCGTTCGTGTTCGCCCACCACTTCCTGAAGAAACACCAGATCGGCGCTGGTGCTGCGTACCGCTTCACGCAGCTCCGGGAGGATGAAACGCCGATTGAGTGCGGTGAAACCCTTGTGTGTATTGACCGTCAACACCCGCAGGCGATGAATGGCGGACACGTCGATGGCATGACGCTTGGGATCGCTGGACACGGTCACTCCTATGAATCATGACTGCCTCTTCTTGCGACTGATCCGGGCGCGGGCAGTTCACATTGAGTGACTGCCCGCGCCCGCCCATCAGTCAACGAAGACAATTTCATAAGGCAGACGCATGCGCTCCAGAATAGCCTTGGGCAACAGCGGCGCAATGCCGATGGCCGGCTCGCCGTTCAACTGACTTGCGTAGGCGTGCGTGGCGTGGCTCTTGCGTGCGACGGTCCAGGTGTCGAGGCGCAGCTTGCGGGCGCGGTGCCACGGGATCTGTGCCTGATCACGTTCCGGCCAGTGCCAGGCCCAGACCGGCACATCGTGGTACGTGGCGCCGGCCTGTCGGGCGGCTTTGGCGCTGGCCCGGCCGACCACTTCATGATCGGCGCTGCCGTCCTCGCACCAGGTGCTGAACACCACATCGCCGGGGCGCAGGTAGCGGGAAATGAACTCCGTCAGCTGGGTTTCCTGATCGAGCAGGGCATTGTCGGTGAAACCGCCGCGCACCCATTTCAGGCTGTGCATCGGCAGGCCCAGACGGCGCAGGGCCTCGACGCTTTCCTGGGGGCGGAACACGCTCAGGCGTTTTTCTGACCACTGGCGCGAGCCGGGGTGACTGGCGCTGCCGTCGGTGATCGAGAGCAATTGCAGGGGATGGCCGAGGGCCGACAACAGTTGCAGCAGGCCGCCGCAGGTCACCACTTCATCGCCGGGATGGGGCGCAATGACCACCGCACGGGCACCGGGCGGCACGAGGCTGTGGGTGTTGATGACCGGAATATTGTCGAGTTGCGCGGCGCTGTTCCATATTTGCGCCGGCAGGCCGCTTTCGTTGAGAGATAACGGTTTCATGGGGCAGGACGTCCTTGTTGTGTCTGGCCTTCAGTCGCACACGACCACGCATGTACGACCCCTGAAGACTGGTTGATTACCCGGCAGCGCTCCGAACCCTGGATTGCCGCGATGCAGAGTATTGCTCAAGAAGGACGGTTCGTCGCGTCGCAGATCAATCTGCTCCGCTTTTTTTTATTCAGTCTGTGCCAAGTGTCGCAGATAGTCGCCAAAACCACCGCGCGCTCGACTGTCCAGGCGTGCGCTGGTAATGACCTGCGGGCGATGACTCCAGGCGATGCTGGCCCCGCAACGCTCCAGTTGCCGGACCAGTTGTACGTCCTCGTCACAGGGCAACGGCTCGAAACCTCCGGCGCGGACGTAGGCTTGCGCACTGACACCCAGATTGGCGCCATGGATGTGCCGGTGACCTTCGCAGGCCTGGTAATCACGGTGATAGCGAATCTGCGCCGCTTCATCGAACGATTCATGCCAGCGTTCGACCGTCACCGTGCCGCATACGGCATCCATGCCCAGCCCCAGTTGTGCCACCAGCCAGTCTTCGGCGACTCGGCTGTCGGCGTCCGAGGACGAAATCCAGCGCGCACCGCGTTCAAGCAGTTGTTGTGCGCCAATGGCGCGAGCCTGCCCGACATTGCGCGCGTCGATGTTCAGCGCCAGCACCGGGTACTGGCTGACGATGTGCGCCGAACGATCGGTGCAACTGTCGAGCACCACCAGGATTTCCACCGGTTCACCCGCCAGCAAAGGATGTTCACCCGCGCGCAGGGCGGCGCAGAGGCAGTCATCGAGCCAGTCTTCTTCGTTGTGGGCAGGAATCAGGATGCCAATCATCGCAAACCCTCCAGTGCGGCCACCGAGCGGGGCTCGCGACTCCAGACCTCCAGCAGGAAATCCGCTTCCTGATGCAGGACCAGTCGCGGCAGATGCAAGTGCTCATGGATCAGGTCGTGGACCTGGCGGGCATTGAGCGGGCAACCTTCGATAGGCGGTCGCCAGTGACAGGCGAGCAATTGCCCGTCTGCCGTCAGTGAATCGCTGACGTGGCGGATGACCTCTGTCAGATCCTGTCGATCGAGGTAGTAGCCGATTTCGCTGAAGACGATCAGGTCGAACTTTTCCTCAGGCCAGTCGCCAGGCAGACGACCGTGACGCACCTCGGTGTGGTCGAACAGGCTCAGTCGGGCACGCGCCAGATTGACCGCAGCGGTGGACGTGTCGCAGCACACCAATCGATCGCAGCGCTCGGCCAGTGCCGCACTCAGTTCACCGTTGGCGCATCCCGGTTCAAAGATTGCCCGGTAGTGCGGGCGGGGCAGGGCCGCCAGGGTCACGAGGCGCTTGCGCTGCTCGTACCAGCGCTGGCGGAATCCCCAGGGGTCGTTATTGCCCGCGAACAGGCCTTCGAAGTAGCGATTCTCGACACTCACAGGAAGACCACCTCGAACGGTTGCAGCAGTCGATCGATGACATAGGGCGCGAGCACCGGTGGCAGGCCCGCGTCGGGATCGCCCTCCAGTTGGCTGGCAAACGCATGCACCGCATGACGCTTGCGCGCGACCTGAGCGGGGCTGAGCAGAATCTTGCGCGCCCGTTCCCAGGGCACGATGGCGTCTTCGGGGGTTGCCCAGTGCCAGGTCCAGACCGGCAGTTCGTGGCAAATCGCACCGACGCGCCGGGCCGCTTCGATGCTGGCGCGGCCGACGGCTTCATGGTCGCTGTGGCCGTCCTCGCGCCAGGTGGTGAAGATCACGTCGTCGGGTTGCAGGTAGTGGGTCAGGTATTCACACAGCATCGACTCCCGCGCGGCGACTTGCGTGTCGGGGAAGCCGCCGCGCAACCATTGCAACTTATGCATGGGCAGGCCGAGGCGGCGCAGGGCTTCGGCGGATTCCTGCGGGCGCACCACGCTCAGGCGTTCCACCGGCCAGCGATCCGAGCCGGGATGACTGGCGCTGCCATCCGTGACCGAAATCAGTTGAAGTGTGCGCCCCGCCGCAGCGAGCAGCTGCAGCAGTCCGCCGCATCCCAGGACCTCGTCGTCCGGGTGTGGAGCAATCACAACGGCCCTCGATCCCGGCGGCACCAGGTCGAGGATGTCGATGCAGTCCAACGCCGCCAGATGCCGTGAGCCCTGCCATTCATGCAGGGAGGTTCCCTCGCCGACGATCGGGTTGCGTTTCATAGGGCCCAGCTCGCGCGCGGTTGCTGCGCTATCAGTTGGCCCAGTGCCGCCAGATCCCGTTCGGCGTGGCTCTGGCGCAGGTAAACCGGCAGGTCGGCCGCCAGGCGGGCAAAGTGCGGATCCTTGCAGAACGGCCCCGCCCCCAGTGCACGACCGGTCTCGCGGATGACCTGTTCGGCGGTAGCTTCGACCACGGCGCGAACGCGGCGGGCCAGCAGTTCGGCGCAGGCGTGGGGATCGCTGTCGATGTCCAGAGCACTGACACGCAGCACTTGAGACGCGGCGTGCAAGGCGCTGTCGACGGCGCCGAGACTGGCCAGCGCGTGAGGCTCTTCATGTCGTGCACACTGCTGGCGCAAGCGCTCGGCGATCTCTTTCGCGGCGCCGTACCAGCACGCGGCAATCGCGATCCCGCCGTGCCAGAATCCCGGACGTTGCAGGTAGTCGCCAGGGTCGCCGATCGCCTGGGCCTCCACATCATCGAACAGCACCTCGACGCTGCCGGTGGTGGCCATGCCGACCGCTTGCCAGCCCTGGTCGGTTACGCGTACACCCGGTTGATCGAGCGCCACGGCCACCAGTTGCTGTCGATCCTCCTCATCCCACGCCGTGAGCAGGGCATGACTGAGCACCGCCGCCCCGGAGCACCAGGCCTTGCGCCCGTTCAACCGCACCAGTTGCCCCGAACGGCTGACCCGTACTCGCGCCTGCGGTGGTTCGGCCGCCCACATACCCCACGTACTGTCGGGTGTCGGTGTGCCGCCGAGCTGCTCGATGATCGCCAAGGCATCGGTATGACCTTCGTAGAGTTTGCACAAACCCAGATCATGCCCGCCGACTTCGGACAGCCGTTGCCAGCGCTCCAGCGTGCGACCGCTCCCGGGCAACGGCAGTCGGTCCAGTCCGGCCTCGACCATTTCCCGAAGGCACCGCCCCAGCGCTGCGCTATCCCGGTAGTCCGGCGTGTGACGCGAGAAATAGTCCGAAAGATCCATCTCAGTCTTCCTCGTCGCGTTGCAGTTCGAACAACAGCAGCGAGCGTCCGGTGACCGAATATTGATGGCCGAAATCGAAGCGTTCCTGACCCCGGATTGACGGTTGATTGGTGTCGACCATGCAAGTCCAGAAACTGCCTTCAGGCACTTCCGGCAACGTGAAGTTGACGATGTCGTGATGGGCGTTGACCACCAGCAACAACGTCGCGTCGGCGCCCTTGCGGCGGATGCCGGTTTCCTGTGCGCGACCATCGAGCAGCATGCCCAGGCAGCGGTTGTGCGCATCGTGCCAGTGCTCGGTGGTCATCTCCGTGGCGTCCGGTGCCAGCCAGGTCACGTCCTTGACCCCGATGTCTTCGTTGTATTCGCCCACCAGAAACCGCCCGCGACGCAGGATCGGATAGGTCAGGCGCAGCTTGATCAGGCGTTTGACGAATTTCAGCAGCGCCTTGCCGTCCTCGCTCAGGTCCCAGTTGACCCAGCCGATCTCGCTGTCCTGGCAATAGGCGTTGTTGTTGCCGTCCTGGGTGCGGGCGAATTCGTCGCCGGCAACGATCATCGGCGTGCCTTGGGCCAGCAGCAGAGTGGCAAAGAAGTTGCGCATCTGCCGGTGACGCAGCGCATTGATTTCCGGATCGTCGGTGGGCCCTTCGACGCCGTGGTTCCAGGACAGATTGTTGTTGCTGCCGTCCTGATTATTCTCGTCGTTGGCTTCGTTGTGCTTGTCGTTGTAGGACACCAGATCGTTGAGGGTGAAACCGTCGTGGGCGGTGACGAAATTCACCGACGAATAAGGGCGTCGGCCACGCTGGTTGAACATCTCGCCGGAAGCGGTCATGCGGCTGGCGAAGTCGGCGAGCTGGCCGTCATCGCCTTTCCAGAACGCACGCACGGTGTCGCGGAATTTGTCGTTCCATTCGACCCAGCCCGGCGGGAAGTTGCCGACCTGATAGCCGCCGGGTCCGCAGTCCCATGGCTCCGCGATCATTTTCACCTGACGCAGCACCGGGTCCTGACGGCAGGCGACGAGGAAGCTGTGGCGTTCGTCGAAACCGTCGTGATAGCGCCCGAGGATGGTCGCCAGATCGAAGCGGAAACCGTCGACGTGCATTTCGCTGGCCCAGTAGCGCAACGAATCGGTGACCATCTGCAACACGCACGGGTGACTAAGATCCAGGGTGTTGCCAGTGCCGGAATCGTTGATATAGAAGCGCTTGTCGTCCGGCATCAACCGGTAGTACGAGGCGTTGTCGATCCCGCGCATCGACAGGGTCGGGCCCTGTTCGTTGCCTTCGGCGGTGTGGTTGTAGACCACGTCGAGGATCACTTCGAGATTGGCTTCGTGCAGGTGCGCGACCATCTCCTTGAACTCGGCGATCTTGCCGCTGGCCAGGTAGCGCGGGTCCGGGGCGAAGAAGGCGATGCTGTTGTAGCCCCAGTAATTGGTCATGCCCTTGTGCAACAGGTGCTGGTCGTTGACGAAGGCGTGGATCGGCAGCAGCTCCACGGTGGATACGCCGAGTTTGCGGATGTGTTCCAGCACATCATCGACCATCAGCCCGGCAAACGTGCCGCGCACGTTATCCGGCACGGCGGGGTGACGCATGCTGATGCCGCGCACATGAGTCTCGTAAATGATGGTTTTGTCCCACGGTACGCTGACACGGTGGTCGTTGCCCCAGGTGTGCGCCGGGTCGATGACCTTGCATTTGGGAACGAACGGCGCGCTGTCGCGCTCGTCGAAACTGAGGTCGGCATCCGGGTGGCCGATGGTGTAGCCGAACAGCGCTTCGGACCACTTCAACTGGCCGACCAGTTGCTTGGCGTAGGGGTCGATCAGCAACTTGTTGTGGTTGAAGCGGTGGCCGTTGGCCGGATCGTAGGGACCGTAGACCCGGTAGCCATAGATCAGCCCCGGATGGGCGTCGGGCAAATAGCCGTGGAAAATCTCGTCGGTATATTCCGGCAGTTCGATGCGTTCGAGTTCGACTTCGCCGGCATCGTCGAAAATGCACAGTTCGACGCGGGTGGCGTTGGCGGAAAACAGCGCAAAGTTCACCCCCAGCCCATCCCAGGTGGCACCGAGCGGGAAGGGCAGACCCTCGCGGATTCGCGTGGGTTCGGCATGTGCGGCGGGCTCGGCTTTCTTTGGACGGGTCATAGGTGCTCCTGCAAATCGGGGGTGGGCATTTTCAAAGGGCGAGTGAGCCCGCTGTGGCGAGCGAACCCGCCACACGGCCATTCAGTTCAACGGTTGGAAAAAGCCTTAGATGGCCGGGGGCTTGCGCGGGGCGCGGGGCTTTTTCTCGGCGGCTTTTTCGCCCGGGGGAATCACTTTGGCGGCGCTGGCTGGCTTGGCTTTTGTCGTTGTGGCTTTGGGCTTGGCCGTCGTTGCCTTGGGGGCAGCGGCCTTGCTGCTCGCCGTTTTGCCAGCAGTAGCCTTCGGCGATTTCTTCGGAGCCAGTGCTTCGGCTTCGGCCAGTTTGCGCGCCATCTCCCAGTGGCGTGATTCCTGGCCTTCGGGTTTTCCTTCCGATTCCCAGATCTGATAGGCGAATTCGCGGATGCGTTTATCGTCGGTACTCATCGCAATGCTCCTGAACTGAACTCATGCTTCTAGAAGTGTTGGATAAACAGATTGACCGGGAAGTCCCCCAGCGCAGCGCTGACCTCCAGCTCCCTGTTTTTTGTGACTGCGGTGCTCGAAAAAAGTCCCTTCAGATTTTCGTCGGAGGCGGCGAACGGTAATTCCACCCGTGTATCGCCCCAACGCAGCGCATCGACCTGCGGGACGGCACCGTTTTCCAGCAGTGTTGCGCAACGGATCGGCACGATGACGATGGCCCGTTTCCCCTCGTGCTCGCGGGCAAACGCGAGTACGTTGTGCGCCTGGCTGCCCAGCACCTCCAGGGCCTGGTACGAGCCACGGCGAAACAGCTCGGTGTGCTCGGCGCGCAGGTTCAGTACTTGCGCGATCAACGCTTGCTTGACGCGCCCGTCGCGCCAGTTCGACAACAGTTCCGCTACGGGCGCGGGTTTCACGGATTGCTCTCGCAAGTCGTAGTCCACCGGCCGGCGGTTGTCCGGATCCACCAGGCTGAAGTCCCAATACTCGTTGCCCTGATACAGATCCGGCACCCCCGGTACGGTCATGTGCAGCAAGGTTTGCGCCAGGCTGTTGAGGGCGCCGGCAGCGGCGATGCTGTTGACGCTCTTGGCCAACGCCCCGCGCAGCAGTTCACCTTCCGGCGCCAGCAACAGTAGCTCGGTGAATGACTGGGCGGCGTTTTCATAGGCTTCGTTCGGCGCACTCCAGCTGCTTTGCAGCTTGGCTTCGCGCAGGGCTTTCTGCTGCCACTGCCAGATGCGTCTGGCGTAGTCGGCGAAACCCGCCTGATCGTCGTTGTGCAGCTCCAGCGGCCAACTGCCGAGCAACGCTTGATAGAGGATCAATTCGTCCGCTGACGACGGCATCTGATCGTCATTACGCAGTGGCCGGGCGAGGGCGCGCCATAGCTCGACCTGCTCGGCGTACCAGTGGCTGCGCTCGCTGAGCACGGCCAGCCGTGCACGGGTGTCTTCGCCGCGCTTGTGGTCGTGGGTGGCGGTGGCCAGCAGGTTGTCGGGGAATGTCGCCAGACGTTGCTGGTTGGTCGCGTGAAAATCACTGACCGGGGCGCTGAACTGTTCGGTGTTGTAGCCCACGTCATTGCGCGACAGCAGCACCGCCGAGCGATACAGCGCCGTGTCCTCCACGGCTTTGGCGGCGGCGGGCGAGGTGAGTTGCTGAAAGCGTACGCAGGCATGACGCAGGATCTTGCGCGAGCGCCCACGGGGTTTGCGCCGCCATGGCTGGCCACCGAGCCAGCCCGCTACAGAATCAAGCACCGGCCAGTCGCTTTCGCTCAATGTCTGCCGCGCACCTTCCATGGCCTGCTGGAAAAACACCTCGTCCTGCGCCGAGCGGCCCATCGCACTGATGTAGGTGCGATACACCGGGAAGTGCACGATCAGCGCCTGCAGCACCCGGCGGATCGAACCGAGCGTGAGGTCGCGGGTCATCACGTCGTCCCGCGCCACTTGCAGCAACGCCTGGGCAACGCTTTCGCAATCGCTGGCCAGCGAACCGTTGAGAATCTGCTGACGCGCCAGCCGTGCCGCTTCGATAAACGCGGCGGGGCGTTCGGTGCGGCGTTGCCACAAGTCGCCGAGCACGTGCTCGCCGGCCGGGTCGTGTTGCAGCAGCGACAGCTGATTCATGAACTCGTAACCGGTGCTGCCATCTACCGCCCAGTCAGTGCGCAGGGTTTCGCCGTCGCCGAGAATCTTCTCGACGTAGATCGGCAAGTGTCGCCCCGGTGCCAGAAAGTCGAGGCGTCGACGCAGCTTGCGGCAGTAACCCCGTGGATCGGCGAGCCCGTCGATGTGGTCGATGCGCAAACCGTCGATCAGACCTTCCTCGATCAACTGGAAGATCTTGCCGTGGGTCGCTTCAAACACGGCTGGCCGCTCGACCCGCAGACCGCCGAGTTCGTTGATGTCGAAGAAGCGCCGCCAGTTGATGTCGTCCGCTGCGGTGCGCCAACTGGCCAGGCGATAGCTTTGCCGTTCCAGCAGTTGATGCAGACGCTGGAAGCCCTCGTCGGTTTTCGAGTCGTAATGCGTCAAGTTGCGCTGGATCGTTTGCAGGATGTGCGGGTCGCTCGCCAGTTGTTGCAGTTCTTCCTTGAGCGGGATCGCCAGCGAGCGGGCGTCGGTCTGGTAGCTGAGGCTGCTGAAGCGATCGGCCAGCGACTTGAGTGCGTCGTTCGCCGGCTCGTCGGCTTTCAGCAGTTCGCCGTAATCCCCGGGGCAGATCGGGAAGTGATGCTCGTAATGTTCGACGTGAAAAGTGCCCGACCTGGCGTTGAACACCAGCGGCAGCGTGCCGTCCTGCAATGCAATGCCGTAATCGCTGCCGAGGAACGGCAGCAACAACTGGCCTTCCATCAACGGGTCCGGCGAGTGCCATTGAATGTCGAAGAACTCCCCATAGGGACTGAGCCGGCCCCATTCCAGCAGATCGAGCCACCACGGATTGTCACCGCCGCCCACTGCCATGTGATTGGAGACGATGTCGAGGATCAGCCCCATGCCGTGTTCGCGCAGAGCCGCGACCAGCCGGCGCAGCGCCGGTTCGCCACCCAGTTCCGGGTTGACCCGGGTCGGATCGACCACGTCGTAGCCGTGCATGGAGCCGGCGCGGGCGGCGAGCAGCGGCGAGGCGTAAACATGGCTGATGCCGAGGCGGGCAAAGTACGCCACCAGCGGCACCGCCTCATCGAGGGTGAAACCCTTGTGAAACTGCAGGCGCACCGTGGCGCGCAAGGTCAGGTTTTGCACTGCACTCATTGGTCACGCTCGGCGGCCTGAAGGCGGGCGCAGGCGAGCAGTTCCAGACGCCGCGCGGCATCGACGCCATCGAGCAAGGTGTCACTGGTGCCCGGCAGGCGCCGCGACCAGTTCGGATGAGTGTCGATGGTGCCGGGCAGGTTGGCCTGTTCGTCCAGGCCCAGCGCGTCCTCCAGCGGCAGCAACACCAGCGGCGCGCGGGTGTGGCCAAGGAAGCGGACACTGGCGTCGACCACCTGATCGGCTTCGTGGGACTCCTCGCGAAAGTTCTGCGGATCCTGGCTCAAGGCATTGCGCAAACCGTCGCGTTCACGCTCGCGATAGCGGCGCCAGTCGATTTCGCCGTTGGCGTCGATCAGCCCGAGTCGCGCATTCCAGTCGATATCCCGGCCATGCCACCAGCCATTGAGTGTCGGCAGGTCGTGGGTGCTGGTGGTGGCCAAAGCATTGTCCGGCCAGTCGAGGATCGGCTTGAACCAGGTGTTGTCCTGTTCGAACAGCAGCACGCGCATGCCGAGCATGGCCCGGGCGACCAGTTTTTCCCGCAGCCCGTCGGGCACGGTGCCGAGGTCTTCGCCCAGCACGATCGCTTGATGGCGGTGGGACTCCAGGGTCAGCAGACGCAGCAGATCGTCCACCGGGTAATACAGGTAGGCACCGTCGGCCGGCGGCGAGTCCTTGGGGATCACCCACAGCCGTTGCAGGCCCATGACATGGTCGATGCGCAGGCCGCCGGCGTGAGCGAAGTTGGCGCGCAACATGTCGATGAACGCCCGAAAACCATTGCGCACCAGACCTTCCGGGGAGAACGCCGAGATGCCCCAGCCCTGGCCGGAGCGATTGAGAATGTCCGGTGGCGCACCGACCGTCAGTGATGCCAGCAATTCGTCCTGAAAACTCCAGGCCTGGCTGCCGGCACCGTCGGCACCCACCGCCAGGTCGGCGATCAGACCGATGCCCATACCGGCGCTGCGAGCGGCGTTTTGCGCGCGTTCCAGGCAGCGGTGAATCAACCACTGGCAAAACGCGAAGTAGCCGATGCGTTCGGCGTATTCCTCGGCAAACGCACTGAGGGCTGCACCGCGCGGGTCGTGCCAGTGTTCGGGCCATTCGCGCCAGTCGAGGTTTTCGCCACGGGCGGCGCGCATTTCCTGGATCGCTTCGAAGCGGCAGTGATTTTCCAGCGCTTCGCCACCCGCGTCGCGATAGCTGGAAAAATCCGCCTGCAACGGATGTTCGCCACGGATGAAGCCTTCGTATAGCGCTTGCAGGAGTTTTTGCTTGGCGTCGGCGGCGCTGGGCCAGTCGATCAGTTTCAGGTTCTCCAGTTGCTCGAACTGATCGTTGAGGCCTGCGGCATCGATGGCATCGCGCAGGGCTCGCTCGCCTAGAATCGTCCCGGGCGCGGCATACAAGGAATTGAGGAACAGGCGGCTGGACGGTGAATAAGGGCTGTAGCGCCCGGTGTCGGCGCTGAACATCGCGTGCAGTGGACTGATCGCCAAAGCGTCGGCCCCGCGTTCGCCGGCGCTGCGGGCCAGTTCCTCAAGTGCCTGGGTGTCGCCGAAACCGCCGTCGCCGGGGCGGCGCAGGCTGTAAAGCTGCACGCTCAGGCCCCAGGCGCGGGGGATCGGGTTGTCCACGGCATCGCCCACGCTGTAGCAGCGCTCGGGGGCTACGGCCAGGGTGAAATGTTGATCGGCGATATGGATTTGCTGATACCCGACCGGAATTTCACCGGGCAGCACCGCATCGGCATCGAGTTTGAGCGACAGCCGCGTGCCGTCCTCCAGATGAATCTCACAGGGGCTTCCGGGTTCGAAGTAACGCGCCAGGTCCAGGCCCACGCCGACATCGGCGGTCAGCAGCGGCGGCAATTGGCGGTCCTGTTGCACCTGTTGCAGTTCCAGCAGGCTGGCGTCGATTTCCTGGGCCGAGCCGGCCGGGTGACCGAGCCCGGTGAGGACATTGCGCAGCACCGCCGGGGCGACTTTTTGCTGACGGCCATTGGCGTCGATCCAGTCGACCGCGAGGCCGGCTCGGCTGGCGAGAATTTCCAGTTGCGCATCGCTCATAGGCGCTCTCCATCCAGGGGTGGCAAAGGGGTTGCGGCCGTGAGGCTGACGAGCGCGCAATACGGGGGCAGTTGTCCTTCATCCGTCAGGTCGGCAGCGGGTGGCTGACGGAACAGCCACACCGATTCGGCCTGTGGTGGGTTGACCACCGGGCTGTCGCCGAGGTTCAGGTCGATTCGCAGCTCGCTGCCATTCCCCAGACGCCAGCGCGCGCTGACGGCGCCAGGCCCCAGCACTTGAGCGCCGAGCGCCTGGGTTCCGGGCAAGTGCGGAATGATGTGTTGGTGGCGCAGTTGCAACAGCTGTCGATACAGCGCCAGGGTGGCCTGCTGTTTCGGTGTGCCGCTGCCGATCAGCCGCGGTTGCGAGGTGTGGAACGTCTGTTCGGCGTTGGGATCGGGAATTTGCTCGCGGCGCTGTGGATCGGCAAACGCACTGAACGCGGCGAACTCGTTGCGCCGGCCTTCGCGTACCAACTTCGCGAGTTCGCCGTGGTGGCTGGTGAAAAACAGAAACGGTTGCTCGGCGGCAAACTCGTCGCCCATGAACATCAACGGAATCATCGGTGACAACAGCAACAACACGGTGGCGGCTTGCAGGGCGCGAGGATCGGCCAGTTGATGCAGGCGTTCGCCGAAGGCACGGTTGCCGATCTGGTCGTGGTTCTGCAGGAACAGCACGAACGCGGTGGACGGCAGATGTTCACTCGGCTCGCCACGGGGCGTGCCGTGGCGGGTCAGTTGGCCCTGAAACACAAAACCCTGGCTCAGGCAGCGGGCCAGTTGTTCGGTGGGATGTTCGGCATAGTCGGCGTAATAGGCATCGGTTTCGCCGGTCAGCAGTACGTGCAGGGCATTGTGGCCGTCGTCGTTCCACTGGGCATCGTAGGCGTCTTCCAGCAGGCTGGCCTGATTGTGCTCGTTTTCCACGGTTAGCCAGACGTGCCGCGCAGGGTCGATTTGCTGGCGGATGCGCTGCGCCAGTTCTTGCAGGAAATCCGGGTCTTCGATGGCGTGCACCGCGTCCAGGCGCACGCCGTCGAAACGGTATTCCAGCAGCCACATCAGCGCATTTTCGACGAAGAAGTCCCGCACTTCGCGGCGACGGAAATCAATGGCCGCGCCCCACGGGGTGTGTTTGTCTTCGCGAAAAAAGCCCTTGGCATAGCGATGCAGATAATTGCCGTCGGGGCCGAAGTGGTTGTAGACCACGTCGAGAATCACCGCCAGGCCATAACCGTGGGCACTGTCGATCAGGTGTTTGAGCTGTTCCGGCGTGCCATAGGAAGCTTGCGGCGCGAAGTGCAGCACGCCGTCGTAACCCCAGTTGCGCTCGCCGGGAAACTGCGCGATCGGCATCAGCTCGATGGCGGTGATGCCCAGCCCGGCCAGTCGTGCCAGATGTTGTTCGACTTCGGCAAAACCGCCGAGGGCACCGACGTGCAGTTCGTAGATCACCGCTTCGTTCCAGGGCCGGCCTTGCCATGTGCTGTGCCGCCAGTGATAAGCGTGCGGATCGACCACCACGCTGTGACGGTCGAGGTCGCCGTCCTGCGCCCTGGAGGCCGGGTCGGGCACCTCCAGTTCGCCGTCGATGTTATAGCGGTAGCGACGGCCGGCGGAGCAGTGGCTTTTGATCACGAACCAGCCATCGCCCTGCGGCAGCATCGGCAGGGACTGGCCATTGTCCAGCTCGACGCTGACGTAAAACGCATCCGGCGCCCACAACGCGAATTGCGTGTGGTCGGCATCCAGCATGATCGCGCCGTGGGGCCAGATTTCAGGGGACCGTGACGGCATCGTTGACAACCTCCCTGGTTATTTGTGGTGCGTTTTACCCAGAGCCTTGGCCACCAGTTGTTCGTAGAGTTCGGCATAGGGTTCGACGGCCTGGCACCAGTTGAACGGTGCCGCCATCGCCCGGCAGCGCATGGCGTGCAGCAGATCCGGGAAAGCAAACACCTTGAACGCGCGGCTGAGAGCCTCGCGGTAGCTGTCGGCCGTGGACTCGTTGAACAGGAACCCGGTGACGCCGTTTTCGATGGTGTCGGCCAGCCCGCCGGTGTTGCGCGCCACCGGCAGCGAGCCGAAACGCTGGGCATACATCTGGCTCAAACCGCAAGGTTCGTAACGCGAAGGCATCAGCAGGAAATCGCTGCCGGCGAACATCCGTCGGGCATCGGTTTCATTGAAACCGATGCGCACGCCGATCTGGCCGGGGAAGCGCAGGGCCAGTTCGCGCATGGCCTGTTCTTCTTCGGGTTCGCCACGTCCGATGATCGCGATCTGGCCACCGTTCTGCACGATGTACTCGGAGACCGCTTCGGTCAGGTCCAGGCCTTTTTGATAGACCAGACGCGACACCACGGCAAACAGCGGACCTGCGGAGTCTTTCAGACCGAACAGTTCGCGCACATGGGCGGCGTTGATCGCTTTGCCTTCCCAGTCGCCGATGGCAAACGGCGCGAACAGGTGCGGATCGGTGGCGGCGTCCCAGCTCTCGTCGATGCCGTTGGGGATGCCGCTGAGCAAGCCTTGCTGGGTCTTGGCGGCGAGAAAACCGTCGAGACCGCAGCCGAAATCCGGGGTGGTGATTTCCTGCGCGTAGGTGGCACTGACTGTGGTGATGTGGCTCGAATAGGCCATGCCGGCCTTGAGGAACGACATCTTGCCGTAGAACTCCATGCCTTCCTGTTGCAGGGCATGGGCGGGAATCCCGAGTTCCGGGCACGAACCGAGGCTGGTCACGCCTTGATAGGCGAGGTTGTGAATGGTGAACAGGGTCGGCGTGCGTTGCCCGCGCCAGTGCATGTAGGCAGGTGCCAGCCCGGCCGGCCAGTCGTGGGCGTGCACCAGATCCGGGCACCAGTGGATTTGTGCGAGGTTGGCGGCGATATCGGCGGCGGCCAGGCCCAGACGGGCGAAGCGAATGTGGTTGTCCGGCCAGTCGCGACCGTTGTTGGCACCGTAAGGGCCGCCGTCGCGGGCGTAGAGCTCAGGGCAGATCAACACATAAATGACCAGACCGTCAGGCATGTCCATGCGCCCGATCTTGCAGGGAGGCAGCGCAGCATGGCCGCCCAGTTCACCGATGATATGGATCGGATTCTCGCTGTTCATCACTTGCGGGTAACCGGGGATCAGCACCCGGACATCATGCAGATGCGCCATCGCGCGGGGCAGGGCGGCAGAAACGTCACCAAGACCGCCGGTCTTCACCAGATCGGCGATTTCCGAGGTCACGAACAACACTTTCTTCTTGTTGGGATTCTGACTGGCTACCGGTGCCAGCGTCCTGGTACCCGGGACGTTGATCGACCGGCTGCCGGGAACGCTCGCGGTGCTCGACTCGCCGACCGGCTGGTGAGCGCGCTCTCCCTGAATATCCAATGCCGCACTGATCATATGAATCTCCCGTTTATTGATCTGATTCTTGTCTTGAACAAGCGATGTCCATGGCCAAATCCTGTGGCCGGGCGCAAACGCGCCACGCATCGGTGAGCAAACGCTACCCAACACGCGCAAGCAGAATGGGTGAAGAGGCCGTTGCAAGGAATGAACCAGTCGCTTTGGCCCTGTCTTTCAGATGACCCGTCGCGATCAGCAAAAGTTTCGACAAAATTTCCGTGTTGTGACCGGTCGGTTTCGCCTCGCGAAAACCAGTCTAGGCCAGATCCTAGAGCGGGCCAGGGCAATCGGACGAATTGTTCGACAATGTGTTGCAGGGCCACGGAAACCGTGGCTTTGAGCGGGGCATCGCACCGACGAAGTGCATGTTTGAAGGGGCGGAGGGTGCAAAACGGTGACCGGTCGGTCACGTTTTCGGGCGCAAGGAACGTGCGGATGCACTGTTGCGGTGCGGACAGTTGTGTCGGCAGGCGGGCAGCGGGTGCTGCTTCACGGGCATGGGCTGCCCGCGAAGCAGGCGTGGGTCAATTCAGCAGACGGATCGGTTCTCCCGCCGACCAGGCCTGAATGTCCTCGATCATCTGCGAAAAGAATTGTTCATAGTTCTGTCGGCTGACATACCCGACATGAGGCGTGGCCAGCACATTGTCCAGTGTGCGAAACGGGTGCAGAGCCGGCAGCGGTTCTTCATCAAACACATCCAGCGCTGCACCACCGATGCGCTGTTTCTGCAAGGCCTTGATCAGCGCCGCTTCGTCGACAATCGGCCCGCGTGCCGTGTTGACCAGCAGGGCGGTCGGCTTCATCCAGTCCAGCGCCTGGGCATCGACCAATCCACGGCTGCGGTCGCTGAGCACCAGGTGCACCGACAGCACGTCGGCCTGTTCGAACAATTGCTGCTTGCTGACATAGGTGACGCCGGCCTGTCCGGCGCGCTCGGCGGTCAGGTTTTCGCTCCAGGCGATCACGCGCATGCCGAACACCTGACCGAACTGCGCCACCCGCTGACCGATGCTGCCGAGCCCGAGAATACCGAGGGTCTTGCCATGCAGGTCGCCACCCAGGCCTTGCTGCCATTTGCCGGCGCGCAGGGCGTTGGCTTCGTTCACCAGATTGCGGGTGGCGGCCATGATCAGCGCCCAGGTCAGTTCCGGTGCGGCATGTTTGTAGCTGTCGGTGCCGCAGACCTTGATCCCGAGGCGGGCGGCGGCGGGCATGTCCAGCGCCGCGTTGCGCATGCCGCCGGTGACCAGCAATTTGAGGTTCGGCAAACGCTTGAGCAGGTCTTCATCGAAACGCGTGCGTTCGCGCATCACGCAAATCACCTCGAACCGGCCCAGTCGTTCGGCCAGCGTGGCGTTGTCCGCCGGGTAATCATGGACGAAGGTCACCTCGCCGAGACTGTCCAGCACCGACCAGTCGACCACGTCCCGCGCCACGTCCTGCCAGTCATCGATCACTGCAATCTGCACCGCCATCAGCCTTGACTCCTCAACGAACGGGATTGGTTTTGTTCAGCCAGCCGAGCAGCGCCTGATGGAACTGCGCCGGTTCTTCCATCTGCGGGGCATGGCCCAGGCCGGGGAATTCCACTAGCGTGGACTGTGGAATCAGCTTGGCGACCTGCTTGCCCAGCACGTCATAGTGGCCGATTTTCGCTTTCACCTCGGGTGGCGCAATGTCCTTGCCGATGGCCGTGGTGTCGGACGTACCGATCAGCAGCAGGGTCGGCATCTTCAGATCCTTGAACTCGTAGTAGACCGGCTGGGTGAAGATCATGTCGTAGATCAGCGCCGAGTTCCATGCGACCTGAGTCTTGCCCGGGCCGTTGCTCAGGCCGGCGAGCATGTCTACCCAGCGGTCGAATTCGGGTTTCCAGCGGCCGTCGTAATAGGTGCTGCGCTCGTAGTCGCGGATGCCCTGGGCGGTGACTTTCAGTTCGCGCTGATACCACTGGTCAACGCTGCGATACGGCACGCCGAGGGCTTTCCAGTCTTCCAGGCCAATCGGGTTGACCAGTGCCAGTTGCTCGACCTGATCCGGGTATTGCAGGGCGTAACGGGTGGCCAGCATGCCACCGGTGGAATGACCGAGCAGGGTGGCTTTCTGGATGCCCAGCGCCTTGAGCAATTGCTGGGTGTTGGCCGCCAGTTGCTGGAACGTGTACTGGTAATGATCGGGTTTGCTGGAGGTACAGAAACCGATCTGATCCGGGGCGACCACCCGATAACCTGCCTCGCTCAGGGCCTGGATCGAACTGTCCCAGGTCGCGCCGCAGAAATTCTTGCCGTGCATCAGCACCACGGTGCGTCCGTTGGCCTTGCCGTGGGCGGCGACGTCCATGTAACCCATCTGCAGAGACTGGCCCTGGGACTGAAAGGCAAAGTGCTTGAGGGTGTAGGGATAATCGAAACCCTGCAGTTCCGGGCCATATTGCGGGCCTTCGGCGTGAGCCAGCAGGGGCAGGGCAGCGGTCAACAGCAGGCCGGGCAGCCAGCGGGTCAGCGACACAGACATGGGACAACTCCACAGGAAATCGGCCGATGCTGGAACGGCCGGATTAGGGCGACGTTAAACACAGGCAATGCCGGCGCCCGATCGTTCAACCGAGCCAGCCCAGGGTAAGCATCGCCAGCACGCCGTAACGGGCGCCTTTGGCCAGGGTGACGATCAACAGGAATCGCCCGAGCGGTTCGCGCATGACCCCGGCAATCAGCGTCAGGGGATCACCGATGACCGGCAGCCAGCTAAGCAGCAGCGACCAGTGCCCATAACGCTGATAGTGAGCGCGGGCGCGCTCCATGAGCTTCGCGCTGACCGGAAACCAGCGTCGATCCTGAAACCGCTCCAGTCCGCGCCCCAGCCACCAGTTCACCAGTGAGCCAAGGACGTTGCCCAGCGTCGCCACCGCCAGCAGGCCCCAAAGCCAGTAACGATCGCTGACCAGCAACCCGACCAACACGGCTTCCGATTGCAGCGGCAGCAGCGTTGCCGCGCCAAATGCAGCGAAGAACAGTCCGAGGTAACCCGCCGTCATCAATGGGCCGGGTAATCCGCCACCACCACATCGGTACCGTCCTTCTTCAGGCCGATCACTTGATAGGCATCGCTCATGCCATCCATTTCCATGCCCGGCGAGCCCATCGGCATGCCCGGCGCTGCGACTCCGAGCAAGTCGTCACGCTTGCTCAGCGCCAGCACCTGTTCTGCAGGCACATGGCCTTCGACGAATTTGCCGTTGATGATCGCGGTGTGGCAGGACGCCAGACGAGGTGGTACGCCGTGTTGTTGCTTGAAGCTGCTCATGTCGCTTTCGACGTGATCTTCGACCTTGAAGCCGTTGGCTTCCAGATGGCTGATCCATTTTTTGCAGCAGCCGCAGTTGGCGTCGCGGTGGACTTCGATCGGAATGAGGTCGGCGGCTTGCGCCAGGGAGGACAGGAGCAGGGCGCTCAGGGCGGCCAGACGCAGAGGGTTTTTCATGCAGGGTTCTCGACTCGGGTGACGGCCAAAAAGAACGCATTTTGACCGGTTTTTCCGACCGGGCATCAACGGAGTGTTTCCAGTTGATACAAGGCAGGCTGTCAGCATGATCGTAGATCAAAGCTGACAGCCTCCTGAGTGCAAGATGACAAATCCGTCAGCTGACCTTGAACCGCCCCATGATCGCACTCACCCGGCTGTTGGCTTCCAGCAACTGGCGGGTATTGGTTTCACTGGCCTGGCCGCTTTGCACCAGCTCATCCACCATATGGCGGATCTGCACCATGCTGCGGTTGATCTCTTCGGTGACAGCGCTCTGCTGTTCGGCGGCGGTGGCGATCTGGGCGCTGAGGCTGTTGATATGGCTGACGGAACCGGCCATGTCATCGAGTCCGGTGGTGACGCGTGCGGTGGCGTCGGCGGCAGACTGGCAACTGGCCTGGGTGTTTTCCATGGCGCTGACCGACGAGCTCACACCCTGCGTCAGGCGGGCCAGCATTTCGTTGATCTCCGAGGTGCTGGCCTGGGTCCGGGCGGCGAGGGCGCGTACCTCATCGGCAACCACTGCAAAACCGCGACCCTGCTCACCGGCCCGGGCGGCTTCGATGGCGGCGTTCAGCGCCAGCAGGTTGGTCTGGCCGGCGATGGCACCGATCACACCGAGGATCTCGGTAATGCGTTGGGCGTCCTGCTGCATGTTTTCGACTTTGTGGGTAGCACTGGCCACTTCGTCGATCAACGCCACGACGCTGCTGGTCGCTTCTCCGACTACCACCCGCGAACGGTCGGCGTTTTCGTTGGCACGCTGGGTAAACGCAGCGGTTTCGGCAGCATTCTGCGCAACGCTTTCGGCGGTCGAACTCATCTCGTTGATGGCGGTGACGGTCTGGTCGGTTTCCGAGGCATGGCGCAGCAGGATCTGGCTGGTGTGCGCCGAGGTGCGTTGCAGGTTGTCGAGGCTCCAAGCCATGGCTCCGGTGGCCTGGGTGACTTCGCCGATCATGTTCTGCAGATAGGCGATGAAAGTATTGACGGAGTGACCGATCGCGCCGAGCTCGTCTTCGGCACGGATGGTGATGCGGCGGGTCAGGTCGGCATCGCCGCTGGACAGCGAATCAATGTTGGCCTTGAGCGCTTTCATGCGCGCAACCAGTTGGCGAATCGCGTAGACCTGCAACAGCACCAGCAGGATCACCAGCGGAATCTGCAACAGGCTCAGGCTGCTCAGTACGTCGTCACGTTGCGCGGTGAGCATTTTGGTCGGTAGCGCGGTGGCGAGGAACCATGGTGTGCCTTCGATCGGGCGCATGAAGAAGGTGCTGGCTACGCCGTTGTTGTCGAATTCGATGCGTTGGGCCTGATCACGCTGTTGCAAACCAGCTTTTACCTGACTGGCGAACGGTGAACCGGCGGCCAGTTCGCTGATGTTCTTCAATACGATCGGGCTGCTGATGCGCGAGCTGTTGCTGATGATCTTGCCGTCGGCCTCGACGATCAGCATTTCGGCGTTGAGGTCTTTTTCCTTGCGGGCTACCAGGTCGTTGAAAAAGCCCAGGGTCACGTCGATGGTCGATACGCCCCAGGCGCTGCCGTTTTTCTGGATGGCCATGGCGCAGTTGGTGCGCGGTTCGGCGCTCGCATCATCTTTATAGGCAGCGGCCCAGGCGCATTGGCCGCGCGGGGTCTGCATACCGCCCTTGTACCAGCTCTGGTCGTAGTAGTTGGGGGCTGCGTCGCTGTTCCAGAAAGTATTCACGGCGAGCTTGCCGGAGCTGTCGCGGTGCCAGAACGTGCTGAACTTGTTGCGACCTGCCTCGCGCTGGCCGGGCAGTGGCCAGATACCGCCGCCAAATACTTTCAACTCGCCGTACTGATCCACCAGCCCCGGCAGCACCGTATCGATGGCGGCGCTGTCGAGCAGCGGGATGGTCTGAGTGATGCTGCGCTGCTGCGACTGAACCTTGTTCAGTTCGCCCTGGATCTGTTCGGCGACTTCTGCGATGCGATTGAGCACCACCTGTTCTTCGGTATGACGCAATTTCGGCGCAACCAGTTGGCTGATGCCTACCACGGTCAGGACTGACAACAACAGGATGAAAAGAACCAGAAACAGCGTATAGCGAGCCTGAATGGTACGGAATGCGGGCATGGAGACCGGTCCTTCGTTTCTTGTTAGGGGCGAGGAGTAAAGCAGTAGGGGGATCCCTTACATATCGTCGTTGCGAGGGGAAGCTTTAGGTACTTACGTACTAAAAAGTGCTGAAGCGAAAATCGGCAAGTAACAGACCGGACACATTCAAACTAACCAGCTCGTTCGTTAGAGTAAAAATTCGATTTATACCTGGCTGGATAAATGCCTTAAAGCCAATGGCTGCGGGAGTCCTGTGGGTTTGTATCGAGAATGTACGAAATTTGTAAAAAAGTGAAAAACAGATTGGTGCCATCGGTTTGCCGGCCGATACTCCGGGCAATTCAAGACGTTCCACAAGGATATTTTCATGTTCTTTCCGCAAGGAGCACGCTCATGACCGTTGGTTATACCGGCGCCTGGCAGCCCAAGGCAGGTTTGTTGGTCCGCGATAATTCGCCATCGAGCAAACCGGTTTCGCAGAGTGTCAAGGTCAAGCAAATGCTGGCGAAAGTCGGCAACGATCCGACCGTACTCAACACCCGGGAGATGGACAAGCAGGGGATCCACAAGAGCGTCAAGGGTTTCGACCCGGAAAACGTGACGCCCAAGCAACTGGGTAAACTGACTGACTTCCTGCGCAGTCGGGGACTCATTACGGATATCACGGCGATGACACTGCTCAATGCCGGTGACAAGTTCGATCGTTTCGGCATTCAGAAAGACCCGGACACCAAGTTCAACGCGCTGGAGTATTTCGCCACGCAACTGGACACGATCCAGAACAACAACCTGAAGGGCAACAAGTACGCCAACGGGCTGATTCCCGAGTACAAGAAAGCCATTTACGTGCTGCAAAGCCTGAAGGTCTATGGACAGGGTGGCGACCGTCCGCCTCCGCCGACCGACAAAGGTGTCAGCGCCAAGGCATGACCCTGCAACGAAAAGCCCCCGATAAGGGGGCTTTTCGTTAGTGCGCGACGCTCGCCATTTTCAATTGCAGGTCATCGTGCAGCCGCTGCATCTGCGGGCAAATCAAAGTCAGTGAGGGAGGTTTTGCGCCGCGAGAAAACAACGCCAGCCATCCTGCACCTCGTTCATCCGGCGCCAGTCCGCTGAACATGAAACCCGCCGATGTCAGCGCATGCAACGCGCTATCAAAACCTTTCGCCAGCCTCAGCCTGATTGAAATGAGCCAATGCGCCGGCAGCTCCTGCAACTGCTTGAGCAAACAGCCGTCCATTTTCCTGAAAGTCCCGTCATAACGATCCCACCGCTGTTCGAGATACACCGGTTCACCCACCCATGGCGCGGCCTTTTCCTGCGTTCCGAACACACTGCACATCTGCAGCATGAAGTCTCGGCAGCTGTCGGGCCATGCCAGGGCTGGAAGCGGCCGCCGGTTTCCATCGACAGGTGTGTAGCCGATGACGAGCGACTCCCGTGCCGCGGCGTCATGCGGAGACGGGACACCGTCGGGCAGCCATCCCGTATTGTGAAAGCCGAGGCGGCCTGCCATGCGCTGTGTGTAGGGGTGGCAGGTCACCTGTTTGATCGTCACACCCCGCAATCCCAGCGCCTGGGCATGGATCAACAGTTGGCGGCCCAGACGGGTGGCAATACTCTGACCCCGGGTTTGCGGGTCAACCACGCTGAGTGCCAGTTCTGCGAGTCGTGAGTCTTTGGCGCGAATCAATGTTGCGTGTCCCACCACATCATTTCCGGTTACCGCGACCAGCGAGTGCCAGCGGCCTTGCGCATGGTTGCGGTCAATCATGCAGGGCAGATAAACGTGGGCCTGGGCGTAGAGGTCGCCATAGATCTTGCGAAACAGCCTGCTCACGGCTTTTGCGTCGCTGTTGCGGTAGTTTCGCAGCGTTACGCTTTCCATCAGCGAAACTCCGCACGGGGACTGTTGTAGACACGCAGGTCCAGCACGCGCTGGCGCTTGCCGGAGCGTGGGTGGCGTGAAAGGTCCTGAACGGTGCAACAGTCAATCTGTAAATCCAGCAGATGATCGGCGTTCAATTGCGAAATCAACGGATAGCGCTCGATCAATGCGCTGCGCAGCATCCGCTCTGATTCCGCCGACGCGGGTCGCACAGCATCCGGAGCCCACTTCAGGGTGAGGATGTCCTTTGTCCCGGTCTGCTCGATCACCAGTTGCCAGTCGTCACTGCGGGTAATGCGTTGTACGGCATTGCCAATTTCATCAGGCAGTAACGTCAGAATGCCCACCCGGACTCGCTGGCTGTCGGCGCTACGGCCCATCAATGCGAATTTGCGTGCGGGGGTATGCTCAACCTCTCGCCAGCAGGCGCGGTCGCCGACCGGGTAGCGAATCAACGGCATCAACCGCCGGGTGAGATTGGTCATCACCAGGCGTCCGGTGCGATTGCATTCCTCGATCACTTCGCCGGTCTGCTCGTCGAGGATTTCCAGCATGCTGTGGCCCTGGGGCATTCGATGTTCACCCAATGCGCAGTCGGGATGACTGGCGCCGATGAAGCCGGCGTCGACACTGGCGTAACCCATGGAGGCAACCCGTACATTGGGGAATACCCGGCCGAGCAGTTGCAACTGTGCCGGGAACAGGCTTTCACCTGCGTAGAGCAGGGATTCGACGCACTCCAGCCGCCGTCCCTGGCGCTCCAGCCATGCGGCAAAGGACAAACAATTCGCGGGAACACCCGCCAGGACATTGATTCGATGCCGTGTTATCGCATCGGCCAGAACGGCCGGATCTACGTGACCGGTGAAAGGGAACTCCACGACACCCGGTTGTACATGGGCCAGGGCATCGTGGGTGAAGATGAAACTGGCATACAGATCGCCGACGAAAAACAGGTTGGCGACCCGGTCACCCTTGTTCAACCGACCCTTGAGGCTGCCTGCGAAATCTTCCACCAGCGTTTGCCATTCACGGCGCTCGAAAACCGACAATTTGCCATCGCCGGTCGTCCCGCCGGTTTTGAACACCAGTGCGTTATCCAGGCCTGCGGTCAGCACCGGCCAGTGGTCGAGGTCGTGGCTGCCTTTCCAGTACTGCGCAGGGTCAATGACCGGCAGTTCGGACAGCGAGGTTACCTGCTCGGGCACCTTGCTGAAGTGGCTGGCGTAAAAGCTTGAATGCTGACGCGCAAAAGCCACCAGTTCCTGCCATTCAGTTCTTGGATTCATGGTGTGCTCCCTGCAGAACGGCGGCGCGGGCTCCCCGGTTATCGATCAGCAGAGGCGTCTTGCCGCTGTGGCTGTTTCGGGTGAATCGGTCGATGGCGCACACTTGTGCCTCTACTGTCAGCAGCCCGGTCTGCACAAGGGTTGCCAGCGTCGGGTAGCCCAGCAATCGTTCATGTACCTCGTGGGGTTCGAGCGCACTTCGGACTTTCATGCATTCGAGCCCGTCGGGGGCATGTTCGAGGATCACCTGGAATTCGCTCTGCAGGTGCTGCGCCAGCTGCGACAGACAGATGAAATCGGTGCCGATGCGCACCAGCCTGCCATGGCGCTGAAGCAATTCGAAACGGGGCGTCGTCAGGCCGCAGCCACACTGTCCGGGCACCCATCGACCGCTGTCGCCGACGTCATAACGCTGCACGTCCTGACCTTGCCGTTCGATGGACGTGAACACCAGGCGGCCGGTTTCGGTGTCATGGACGGGACGATCGGCCTCGAACGCGAGAATTTCCAGGTGCTGGACATCGCTCAAAAGATGAAACACACCGTCGCCGGTGGCCGGGCACGCGTGACCGAGCGGGCCGGCATCGACACTGCCGTAGATCGCCGAGCGGATCAGGCTGACGCCGCAATCCTGCAGCAACTGGCGGCTCTGTTCGCCGAGGTGCTCGCCGCCCACAAATACTTTTTCGACCCCGCCATAGGCGCGCAGACGCACTTGTTCGTTGAGGAACAAGCGATGCAGGGTGCTCGGCATGCCGATCAGCGTGTTGACCTGCTGATCGACGATCAATTGCGCAATCTCCCGGTAATCGTCATCGGCCGGGGCACCCATTGGCAGGTGTGTGACGCCCAGTTGCTCCAGCACTTTGGAGAAGCTGAAAAAGCCGCCATACAGACCGCCGCTGAAAAACAGGTTCATCACCCGGTCCCGGCCCGGATCGAGTCCGGCGGCGAACAGACCGTCGGCCGTAGCGCGCATCTGACGGTGGAAGTCGCGATAACTGAACCCCGAGAGCGCCGGTACACCGCTGCTTCCGCCGGAGCGGAAATACAGCTGGGCCGCAGGGTTGATCGGGCGGGCGATGAAATCTTCCTTGCTCATGATCGGCAGGTTTTTCACGCAGGGCGAAATGGCTGCGCCGTCGAGTGAAGCACGGGAGGGCAGCTGTGTCGGTGACAGGCTTACCGAGACTCGCCGGCTCAGGCGCTGCAAGGCATAGACACCGTCATGCGGTTCGCCTTCGTAGCCATCGTGAATCGCCGACATCGGGGCAATCCGGGTGACTCCGGCGGCGATCAGGCTCCCTGAAAGCTCTGAAATCTGTTGTTCCGGGCAGATCAAGGCGCAGCTTTGCAGCACGTTTCGCCATGGCAGCAACGTCTCGATCAATCGCGCGTGCGGCATTGGCTTGAGCAGCAGGCTGCGAAACAGCGGTGAAGGCTGCAATGACTGGTCGTGGGGCCAGATCACCCGCCAGCCCGGCGTTGCCCAGACATCTCCAGCCACCTCGGTAAAACTCTGTGCGAGCCGAGCCATGGCCGTATCGGTGGTGATTTGCGAGGCTTCCTGGAGGGTTGGCGGCAATGGTGGCCATTGCCCCGCACGGCGTTCGAATGCTTCGGACAGCCGTAAGCCGATTTCGCGCAGTACGGCCGGATCGTCGCTGTCTACCAGCAACCATTGCGGGCTGGAGCAGGCTTGCTGATCGAGTCGGCAGACTTCATCCACCACGTCATCCAGTATCTGTGGCGTGACGGCGTCCGGGGTCAGATAAACGAAGCTGATGCGATGTCCCCAATCGATCCAGCGGCACCCGGCGGGAATCTGCTCACGGATCGCTTGCAGCGCCGGTTCACCACCCCAGGCCGAGACGCCGTTGGCCCATCGGCACAACTGGCCGATTTGTCCGGTGGTCGCCGGAACGACAGCGATATGCCCGGCCAGTTGGCCGCTGGGGTCGCATTGCGTCAGCCCATGGAGCAATTGCGCGGTCAGGCCGTCGTCGCTGCTGCTGGGGCGCAGCCAGTTGACGTTGCCGGCCAGCAGGCTCTCGATCACCGCGCAGAACGCCAGGAGTGTCGCGTTGCCGGGGGTGATGTGAACCACCAGGCCCAACGGGCTCCAGCACTCGAAGCGTGGTTGGCGATAATCGGGGCGCCGCAGCGCAGCGGGTTGATCCCCCAGCTCACGTTCGAGCTTGCGCAAAAGCCCCTGAGGCTCGCAGAACTCGATCAGCGACTGGCGTTGTCCAGCGTCGAGTGGCAGGGCCAGCGTGCTGTCGCCCAGCCGGACCGCAAACGCGGCCGCCGCATCGATGACCGTCTCGCTGTGCAAGGGACGGCTCAGGCGTAATGGCAGCGTCTGACGCAGTTGATCCAGCGCGGCATCCAGGCTGAATTCATCGTGAAGTTGTCCATTGATCAAGTACATATCAGTGCCTCCCCAGCAGTTCGGAAGCCGCCATGGCGCAGTTTCTGCCGGCGGTAGTGGCGGCACGGCCATGCAGTTCGAACCAGTCGCTGTCCAGACCGCAGCCGCAGCTCGCGCCGGGGTGCAGGGTGACGAGGTCGCTCATGACGACGGCATGGGCCGGGCTCGAGGAAATGTAGGGTGAGACCGCACTCAGCAGCCCCGGCCGGCCGTAAGGCAGAACGGAGAAATCGGATGGGTTGCGCACAAGCACCTTTGAATAGACGGGAACATGGAAATGATGGTGAGCGCACTCGAAGTAAGGCACCGGGTGCTCTACCGCGCCGTAGCCGTCGCGGCAACGGGACAGATCGATCCCGAGTTGGCGATGGATACGCGCGTACAATTGCTGGCGAGGGATTTCATGCGCCGCACTGGTTTTCCAGCCGCCGCCAAACAGCACCAGCGAATTCGCTGCCAATTGCAGGTTCGCCACTCCGGTGGCCTGCATGCGTTGCAGGGCTTGCCAGAGAAACGCCGGGAAACCGATGATCCGCACCGGCAGGCCTTCTTCGGCAAATGACTGCAAGGCCGAGATGACGCCGAAGCCGTCGAACTCGTGGCCGCCTCCGGTTCGTCGCAATGCGTAGGCCACGCGGTTGACCGGCGCGAACTGGCACAGGAACTGGTCGGTGAACGACGTGCCCAGGGTGATGCTGGCTTCGGGCTCGTAGCTCAGCAGCAAGTAGTTGCACGGTGTTTGCGGACTGTCCCAGCCATAGTGGTGGAAGATCCGTTCGACCATATATTGCGCCGCCCCCAGGCTGCGCTCGTCATAGCGCATGCGGCTTTTCTGGCCGCTGGTGCCGGACGATGTCAGTTCCAGTGCGTCTGCGCCGGTCGGGCTGAGCAGTTGTTGCTGTTTGAAAAAACTGGCGAAGATCGGCGGCAGTCGCGACCAGTCGTCGAGGCTGTCCAGGTCCGCCACGGTCAGTCCGTTGGCCTTCAGCCAGTGTTCATAACCGGGCGTGTGCTCGCTGTGAAACCGGCTGATTTCAGCCATGGCCCGATCAAAAAGCCCTGCCGGCACGGATTCCGGACAATAGGGTTGCGTCAACGCACAGAGTGCGTCGCTATGGGGGAAATGGAACATCAGGCGTCCTTGTTATAGATGTGGCGAGGAAGTGGTTTCTGCCGAGGCGTTTCGAAGAAACCGGTACAAGAGAGGCAGGCTCAGCAGCCCGCCCACTGCCGCCCAGAGGGCGAAGGATTCGAGGCGGGCACCGCCGCCGATGGCCGCGATGAGTGAACCGCCGGTGCCCATCATGGCAATGGAAATCATGCCCACGGCTGCCGAGACCAGCCCCTTGCTGTCATCGCTGGAAAACAGCGCCAGCCGATACAGCACGGCATTGCTCATGCCCAGGCCGACGGCGTACAGCGTGAGGCCGGCAATCAGCACACCGAGGGATACGCCGATCAGCGCGCCAGCCAGCAAGGTCAGCAACCCGAGGCAAAACGGCCAGAGCGCGAGGCGAATCAATTGCGGCAGCTTGCGTGAGGCCAGCAGCCGGTCAAGGATCAGATTGCCGGCGATGACCGCCGAAAAGATCGGGATCTGCCACAGCGCGTACTCTCGCGTCGACAGGCCAAGCCCCTGGATCAGCAACAGTGGCGCGAGCCCGATCCAGGCGATCAACGGCAGGCTCATCAGCCCGAGCGCAAGGCTCGCGCCAAGGAACTCGGAGTTGCGCAGCAGCGCCAGGTAGCGACGACGGGTCTTTCGCCAGGACAGCGGAACGGGGGCCTGTTGGCCGCCATCGCGGCGAACCACTCCGATGGTTTCCGGCAGGCAGGTGTAGAGCCCGATCCACGCGGTGGCGGCAGCCAGACCCAGGGCAAGAAACAGATCGCGCCAGTTCATCCACTCCAGCAACAGGCTGCCGAGCAGCGGCCCCAGCAACGGTGACAGCAGTGCGATATTGCCCAGCAGCGCCATCAGCCGCACGGCATCGGCTTCAGAGAAGACTTCCTGAAGCACGGGATAACTGACAGCAACCACGAACCCCAGTCCCATGCCTTGCAGCAGTCGTAACACGTTGAAGACTTCAATTCCCGGGGTGATGATCGCTGCGGCGCAGGTCACCCCGAAGAACGCACAGCCAACGAGCAACACGGGGCGCCGGCCAAACCGGTCGGACAGTGGCCCGATCAGCCATTGCAGGCAGACGCCTCCGATCAGATACAGATTGAACGCATTGGGAATATGCAGTGGATCGGCGCCGAGGTCTTCGGTGACGGTGAGCATGGCCGGCATGATCATGTCGCTGGCCATGTAGGTCAGCCACTCGAACAGCGTGATGGCCAGACAGAAACCGAGTGTTTTTAGCGGGGGGATATCGATGAGTGTTCTTTGCATGCGCTTCCTTGGCCTTCAAAGGGGAGAGCGCAAAGGGTAGGGGCGAGGGGGGACGTGTTCCTAGGTCATTGCTGCGACCTTATATGTCGCAGATTTGCATGATATTGCCGAAGTCGGATTACTTGCTGATGCTGGCGAAACATCTGACATTTTGAGTGGGGGCATATACGGAAAATGCCCACATCCTCGTGGGCATTTTTCACAGGTATTCAATCAAATGTTGCATTTGAAGAGACGATAGTCGGTGCTCTTGCGATGTCGGATTTACCGATGTTGGTAGTAACCAGGGCCTCCGCCGTAGTAGCGATGATCGCCATGCCAGCCGCCGTGGGGGAAAATGATGCAGCCGCTCAGTGTGAGCAGTGCCAGAACTGGAATCAGCCAGGTGATTCGACGCAGCATTTCAAAAGTCCTCATGGTTAACGCCGTATGGAGTCAAAACTCTTCATCGGCTGTAACATGTGACCTCGTTTGCAGCGGCGCATCCCCGTGACACGGTATGCCCATGGCATGAAAGCCGATACAAACCCGATACATTTAAAAGTTTCAGGAATTTGCAATGACTCAGTCGCAACGTTTGAAGTACTCGATTCTGATCGCCCTTACCGTACTGGCGATCATGTTCGGCCTGTCCTGGTTGCAGAATGCCGGGATGATCAGCCAAAAAGTGTTCCAGTACATCGCCATTGGCGTGGCGGTGGTCGTGGTGGTGATCAACGGTGTGATGCGCCGCAAGGTCAAACCCTGACGGCGCTCGAGAAGGGAATCAATCGCTGTTGAGGACGGCGGCAGCCTGTGGATGCAGGCTGTAGCTCTTGTCGGCATTGAAGGTGATCACACCTTCGGCGCACAGGCGCTTCAAGACTTCGCGCACGCTGAGAAAAGACAGCGGAATGCCCAGTTCCAGCAATTGGCTGTGGACACCGCGCACACCCAGGCTGCGCTCGCTCTCGGCGGCGACCAGCAGGGCATCGATGACTTTCAGGCGAATCAGGCTGGTGCGCAGGCCGAAGCTCTTGAGCAGCAGGCGAATACGTTCATTGCCGTGGCGTTCGACTCGTGGTCCGAATACGCCGGCGTGCGAACCCATGGAAGCTCCTTGTGGTGCCTGGCTACCGTCCGATGGTAGTTGCGGGATGTACATGCGATTTCTCCTTTTCAGAGCCTGATCAGGAAGGGTTATGGGTGCTCTCTCTAAACAAGACGTATCAGCCCGACAAATCATGAAGCGAAAAATGTAGAAAATTTGTCGTTGATTCGTCTTTTCTCCGTGATCCGGGCTTTAAACGGATGCCTGTTGGCGAATTTAATGTGGTTCGCTGGTGAGTCCGCTGCGATGAGGTCAGCCTTGGTCGTTCGGGGCTCGCTGAAAGAGCAAAAAAAACCGCTGCATTGGCAGCGGCAAAAAATATGGCACTTCAAGTTTGTGTCAAGTCGACCCACTGGCTATTCGGGTTTGAAGCCTGGTTTTCCGTTGGCTTCACGCCATTCTTTAATGGCTTTGAGCACTCCGGCGGGGCTGTCCTCGGCACCTTCCTCCGGGTAGTACAACACGCCCGTGCCGTTTGGGTGTTCCGAGGTGCTGACGATGTTGTCAACGAAAGAATCATGTTCCCGTTCTGATCGAAATTTACCTTGGAACAAGCGTTCTATGACTGCCAGATATTCTGTTTCTGTGTACTGTTCGAACCTGTCCTTGAGGATCATTCCTGCCGTTCTCCTTTTTTTGAATGAGCATTGATGTGCTGTCTTGGAGTCATCAATCGAAGGTTATCCACGTCGTAGACAGCACCTCCTTCATTGACCGGCGTGACATGATGGATTTCCATCTTTGCTCGCTTGCCTACCTGCTCTGCCGGATCGGCACTTGGAGACAGCCCATCTCTCATGTCGACTCTGTTCAGCCGTTTGAACTCGATACTCAGCCGTTCGTCGCTTGCCACAGCCTTCCAGAATGCCCTGCGAAACGCCCTGAAACTCGAAAACTCCCGTCCTCTCAGTTTATCCGCAATCTGTGCGGGAATCGGCGCGCCCTCAGGTGTCGATGCACCGCCCAGCCAGCGTCCGGCTATAGCTCGTCCGTTCCCGCTGACCACACCGGGATCCTGTCGCCGGTCCCTGAACATCGTGAATGTCGCAGGGATCCCGGAATCGATCGGGAACACGGTGATGAATCCACCGAGACCGTACAGATCAAGTTGTGGAAACGGATCCAGCCGACCGATTGCCGGGATAATCGTCGCGCCTTCGTAAACGGGCACATCCGTATCGGGGAACGGCAAGTCCGTTGACGAGCTGAGCGGCTCGACCAATGGCGTCCACGTCACGATAGGGCCCTTGGCGTCGGCAATGCTGGAAACGTAGACGTTTCTTGTCGCATCAAACTGCGCCAGTGTTACGGGCACATTCGCAGGAACGGTGACGCCGTCGGTGCTGACAACAACGATTTCTGTCTTTTTGCCCAGCGTTCTGGCGGCCAGTCTTACTGGCAGGTTGATTTCTCCACCATTGGCTGCCCGTTCATAAAGATCGGCCGTTACATCCGGGGCGAGTTCCGAAAGCGGAACGCTTGCGGAGTAAAGATCGCCATTGCCCATTGGGGAGGGAAGCAAAAGTGCAGCGAATCCGACCAGAACAGAGGGGGCGGATACGGTGACTGCTGCCGTAGCAACGGAGACAGCCGTGCGCAATGCACTCCTGAGCGCCAGCGCAGTCGCCCGGCTGGTTACAACAGTGCCCCCCGCGCCGGCAAACACCGGGCCGAACGCGGCCCTTGAACCGACATTCGCCAGTGTCGGGATTTGCCCCGGTGCGACGGCTTCGGCTTGCCATTGCGCCTGCACACGCGCCTGATCCGCGAGAAATCTGGCCTCGGCCCGAGCGGCTCGTCGATGCTCCCGTTTCTTCTTTCTCCGGGCTCTTTGCCGTGCCCTGCGTTCCTCAAGAAGGGCTCTTTCAGCCTTTTGTCGGTTCTGTTCCTGCTCGGCTTCCAGTGCTGCCTGTGCCAGTTGTTCAAGACGAATCCGCTCGGCAGCCAGGTGTCGGGCCGCCGCTTCGGCTGCCAGACGCGCCTGCTCGAGGGCCAGGCGTTGTGATTCAGCTTGTGCCGCCAACCGTTGCTGTTCTAGGGCTCGTTGCTCCTCTTGTTCTCGATGCTGCCGCGCGGCTTCCGCCAGTGCTTGCTGATGTTGCTGCTGCGCCAAAAGCCGGGCATGTTCGGCGGCCTGGCGTGCCGCTTCAGCTGCTGCAGCTTGCGCTTGATCACTGGCCTGAATGGAAATCAGCCAGTTGTGTACGTTGGCTTGTTGCTGATGCAAAACGGCAATCGTCTGAGCCAGCAGTTTCGCTTCGAACGCGGCCCGATACGATTGCCGCCACAAGGCAATTGCCGGGCCGTCAGGCGCCAAGCGTCTGTCTAGCGCCTGAGCGCGTTCAAGAAACTGGTAAACGGTTATGTGGGTGGGGTCACTGCCGTAAAAGCCGTGGGACAAAACCGTCTGGTGTTGAAGCTCCGCGGTTTTCCTCTGGATCACTCTGCTACGTACGCCCAGTTCCCGCAGAATCGCTGCTGCCGGTGGCAATGGATGCATCGACTCTTCAAGCCGGGCCGCAGCCAGATCCACTTCTATGGCTTGCGGGATATTCCCGGCTTTTAACTGATATTCAGTGTCCAGTCGTGTAGTAAAGACTTGCAGCGCCTGCTGGTATGCATGGGTATTTCGTGGCGGTCCGAATGGGCCGCTATTTGGCAATGTGGTGCCGGTCGGGGGCGTGACGGGTAAGCCCGGTGGTGCAGGAGCCGTCGTATGGACGGCGACGTCCCACTCCCAGGGCGGAGGTTTTTGCAGCATATTCATATCCTTTTGAATGTGCGTCGTTCTTGATAAGTACCGAGTGTTTTTTCTGTTCCCTTGTTGCGAGTTAAAGGTACAGCGAAGCCACCGAAGCCGTTTCCGAGACACTCGTGGGTGTTTACGCTGGATGAATTGGGAGTTTTCAGCGACGGAGGGAATAACGTGGAAAACTCTTCTGGCTAACAGGAAAACTCCTATAAGACCGGACGATATTCTTTGCTGATGTGTTCTTTTCGGTGCCGTCCATTGCCCGTCAGTGATCGCTGGCGTGACTACCTAAATTTTTTTTTCCGGTTTCGTTTCTAGAAAAGGCTCATTGCGCGTGGACGCGTGGGTGATTTCAGGGCGGAGCTGCTGCGCATGGCTTTTCGATCACGGCGCGCTCCGCTCTCAGGCATTTCGATCAGGAGCGAGCGTGATTATTTCCAGGCAGTTAACCGGGCTGACCCTTGCCGGCATGTTTCTCGGGCTGAGTCTGTCGGCTCAGGCGTTCAGTCCTTCCACCCAGGCCGGGGCCGACATTCGTCGCACGGGATTTGGCGTGCCGCATATCCGCGCCGAAAACGAACGTGGCCTCGGGTTTGGTATCGGTTACGCCTATGCGCAGGACAATCTGTGCCTGCTGGCCAATGAGATCGTCACGGTCAATGGCGAGCGGTCGCGCTACTTCGGGCCGGACCAGTTGACGGTCGAAGAACGCGAGAACCGCGTCAGTGATGTGTTCTTTCAATGGCTCAATACCCCTCAAGCGGTCAGTGCCTTCTGGCAGGCGCAGCCGGTCGAAGTGCGTGATCTGGTGGAGGGTTATGCCGCCGGCTACAACCGGAATCTGGCCGAGCGTCGTCAGCAAGGGCTGCCGCAACAGTGTCAGGGCGAATGGGTGCGTGATATCGCGGCCGAGGACCTGGTGAAGCTGACGCGTCGGTTGCTGGTCGAGGGCGGTGTCGGTCAGTTCGCCGAGGCACTGGCCGGCGCCACGCCGCCGCAAGCCACTGCACAAAACCCAAGCCACGCCCGCGCCTATGACCTGGCTGCCACGCGCTTGCAACGTTTCGCCCTGGACCGCGGCAGCAACGCGGTGGCCGTGGGCAGCGAGCGCTCCTTCAATGGCCGTGGGATGTTGCTGGCGAACCCGCACTTTCCGTGGGTCGGTGGCATGCGTTTCTATCAGATGCACCTGACCATTCCCGGCAAGCTGGACGTGATGGGCGCGGCGTTGCCGGGCCTGCCGATGATCAACATCGGTTTCAACCAGCACCTGGCCTGGACCCACACCGTTGACTCGTCCAAGCACTTCACCCTGTATCGCCTGCAACTCGATCCTAAGGACCCGACCCGCTACCTGCTCGATGGCCAATCGTTGCCGCTGAACAAGCAGACGGTGACGGTGCAGGTCAAACAGGCGGACGGGCAGGTGACGCCGGTATCGCGCGACATCTACAGTTCGCAGTTCGGCCCGATTGTGCAGTGGCCGGGCAAGCTCGAATGGGACAACCAGTACGCCTACAGCCTGCGCGATGCCAACCTCGATAATGATCGTGTGCTGACGCAGTGGTACGCGATGAATCGCGCCGCCAATCTCAAGGATCTGCAGGATTCGGTGCACAAAATCCAGGGCATTCCGTGGGTCAACACCCTGGCGGTGGATGACAAGGGGCAGACGCTGTACATGAACCTGTCGGTGGTGCCGAACGTCAGCGCCGACAAACTGGCCAAGTGCAGCGACCCGCGTATCGGCCTGCAAATGATCATCCTCGACGGCTCCAACAGCGCCTGCGCCTGGGACATCGATCCGCAGGCGGCGCAGCAGGGCATTTACGCGTCCAGCCAGTTGCCGCAATTGCTGCGCAAGGATTTCGTCCAGCACTCCAATGATTCGGCCTGGCTCGCCAACCCTGCGCAACCGCTGACCGGTTTTTCGCCGCTGATCAGTCAGGAAGGCCAGCCACTGGGGCTGCGCTCGCGTTTTGCGCTGGATCGTCTGGCGAACCTGAGCAAAAAAGGTTCGGTGTCGGTGCAGGACCTGCAGCACATGGTGATGGATGATCAGGTGTTTCTCGCCGGTCAGGTGCTGCCGGACCTGCTGAAATTCTGCGCATCGCAAACCGGCGGTGACGCCGCATTGAAATCGGTGTGCAGCGTTCTCAAGGCCTGGGACGGTCGGGCGAACCTGGATTCGGGCATGGGCCTGGTGCATTTCCAGAACATCATGCAGGCCTTGCAGAAATCGCCGGCAATCTGGCGTGTGGCGTTCGATCCGAAGGACGCGCAGCACACCCCGCGCGAACTGGCGACTGAAAAGCCCGAAGTGGCAAAGGCTTTGCGCGAAGCGATGCTGGCGTCAGCCGAGTCGGTCGGCAAGATGGGCCTGACTGCACAAACCCGTTGGGGCGATGTTCAGGTGGTCAGCAGTGGTGGTCAGCAGACGCCGATTCATGGCGGCCCGGGTACGCTGGGTATCTACAACGCGATCCAGAGTGTGCCGCGTGAGGACGGCAAACTCGAAGTGGTCAGCGGAACGAGTTATCTGCAGGTGGTGACGTTCGACGACAACGGGCCTCACGCTCAGGGCCTGCTCGCGTTCTCGTTGTCCAGCGATCCGGCGTCGAAGTACTCGCGGGATCAGACCGAAGCCTTCTCGAAGAAACAGTGGAGTGCACTGCCTTTCACCGAACAGCAGATCAAGGCCGATCCGCAGTATCAGGTGCAAAGCGTGCGTGAAGAACTGAACAAGACAGGGAAGGTAGCGGCGCAGTAATCAGTCGTCACGATGTTGCAACACGCACTGAAGGCCGCTCCCGCAAAGGGGCGGCCTTCAGCTTTTTGGCGGTTGCTGCGGCATCGGATTGATCACCGGGTTGCCGTCCTGGTTGCGGGTGATGAACACCGGCAGGACTTTGGGCATCGAGCCGGCGAAGCTGTTCAGCTCTTTGATGTTGTAGATGCCGCCGACCCGGATCGACCCGGTGGCGCTGTCGGCCAGCATCAGCGGTTTGTCCAGGTAACGGTTGATCAGTGGCAGGGCTTCGTTCAACGCCAGGTTGTCGAGGATCAGCTTGCCGCTGCGCCAGGCCAGCGAGGTATCGCTGGCGTAGGTCTGGCTGATTTGCGGCATGTAGTCGCCGTGCTTGTAGCGAGCCTGCATCGAAGGCCCCAGACGCAGGCCGTCACCGGACAACTGAGTGTTGCTGGTGACCAGCACGGAACCCTCGACCAGATTGACCTTCACCTGATCTTCATACATCCAGACGTTGAACCGGGTACCGGTGACGCGAATTCTGCCTTCGGCCGCCTTCACGATGAACGGGTGGCTCAGGTCGTGGCTGACTTCAAAGAACGCCTCGCCCTTTTTCAGGGTGACGCGGCGCTCATCCTTGTAATTGCTGAAGGTCAGATCGGTATTGAGGTTCAGCTCGACCTGACTGCCATCGCTCAAGGTGACGTGGCGGACGTTGTCGGTGGCCGCAAAATGCTGATAGCTGTTTGGCAGCCAGCCAAGGTTCCATCCGGTCCAGGCCGCCAGTGGCAACGCCAGAGCGCAAACGGATGCCGCTACCGCATATTGACGCCAGGTCCGGGCCGGTGGGCGAATCGGTACGATCACCGCAGGTTCCGGGCGCGGCAGGTGCTCGGCGACATCCCAGATTTCCAGCATGGCCTCGTATTCGAATGCATGCAGCGGATGCGCGTCGCGCCATTGCTCGAATGCCAGCCGTTCTTCGGCGGTGCAATCGACGGCGTGCAAGCGCATGCACCAATGCGCAGCGGCATCGGTGATCGCATCGTATTCGGCTTCGGAGAGGGTGTTCTGGGTCATTGACTCGTCCTGATTTGCTGCATTCTAACCTTGACGGGAAGGTGGCGAGAACCGGGGTCATGGCGATTTCCCATCAATGGGGCCATTTTCCCTGTCAATTCCCCTGAAACAGGGTGTACTGAGAACAGTATTCATAAACCGAGTGAAAAAATGATCAAAAGCACCCTGTTCGCATTTGCAGTTGCCAGAGACTGTCCATAACGAATGCGCGGGCATCGTGCCCGCGCATTCCCATTTCAAGGGGACTGAACCGGATCCAGCTGTCGGCCAATTTCGCAGATCAGGCGGGCGATGGAGTCGGCGTTGCGCAGGATCACATCGATTCGCACGTCCGGTGTCTGCTGATCGAGAAAGGCGTTGCGAGCTTCCTGCATGGTTTTGCTTCCCGTCAGCTTCAGAACTTCCTCACTGATGAGCTGCATGTCCGGGACCTTGTCGATGTCGACCCAGGACTTGAGCGTTGTATTCCATTCGGCGAACAATTGTGCCCGGGGAGTGCTCAGTGACAATGCAGACGTCTGATCGAACTGCAACTCCTGAAACAGTAACGCTCCAGGAGCCGTGATGGTCGAGATCAGGTCGCTGAACGGCTCCCGGGCTCTTAACGAGGCAATATCCAGCGCCTTGCTGTACTGGTGGGAAAACTCGTGAATCAGCGTAGATGCCTGCGCGTGGCCATCGACATCGAATGCCTCCAGCAAATGGTTTTTGAACTGCTCCAGTTGCTGGTCGAAAAAATGCTCGGTGAAATGCACCAGTTTCTTCTTGTCGCCGTCCAGTACAAACGCAATCACATCGTGCATGAACCGGTTAGAACCGACGACGAAGCGATCGGTGTTCAGCAATTCATCGGCAGGATCCACCAGTGCCCGGCAGATCGGCAGGATCGTGGCGCTGATCTTGGCAAGCGTCTCCTTGGTGACGAGGGACACATCAAAAAAACTCTCAAGGAAACCACTCACCCGGGGATTGTCAGTGCCGTGGCTGAGCGGTGTGAGATTGTGCAGGCAGTAGAAGGCGTAGCGCCGGGCAAGGTCGATGGCGTTTACCAGCATCCTGGCCTTGTCCGGGTACTTCAGACGGATTTCATCCATCCCGCGAGCCTCGATGTTCAGCATCGTGCGGCGCAGCCGGGAAATGGTGTTGCGCTCAGCCAGTTTTCTGAAGGCCTGGCCGTAGTGAACGGTCTCATGAGTCGGGCTCTGCACCATGGCCAGACCGCTTTTCTGAAACCGGAAACTGTGTTTCCCGGCACCCGTCAATTGCCAGGATGAGTCGCGCTTTGTGACCTGGTAGACCTTGCCATTGATGGCTGCATAGTCGCGATTGCTGCTGGGCTGGTGATAGGCACCCGTTGTCGAACCGTATACAAGATCCTTGAGCGCAAGGTCAGTGACTTCGAATGACTGCATCAGGGTGCGCGCTGGAGATGTCGGTTCGACTTCGCTGATGTCGGGCGTCGTGATCTCTCCCGTTTCCTGCTCGACAGCCTCCAGAGCGGCCGATACCTCTGGCAACAGCGCCATCTGCACCATTTGCACGCCTCCGGCAATAAAGGATTGCAAGGCCCGTTTCCAGTGATGGTCTTGCAAGGCTTCGGCTGAGTCTTTCATGTCTTCGTAGGCGCGCCAGAGAAACGGCACGAAAGCCAGTTTGCCCTGCAATGTTGCCGAAACTTGTTTGATGCCTCGACTGAACAGGGTCTTGGCGGTTTCCCAGTCGGACTGTGCTTTGGGCTCGGGCTGAGATTCAAGCTGCTGCTGCAAAAGCTTGAGGTTATCGTTGTACAAGTGATCCAGCAGGTTGCCTTCGATCGGACGGCTGGCCAGCGTCATCTCGCTGGTCTGGCCAGCGGTGGCCGCCAGCAGGCTGCGAAAGATGGCTTGTCGTCCGGCTGGCAAGCGCCGAAGCAACAGATTCTGAAGAGCCCCGGGTGTGTTCAGGGCCGCGATCAGTGCCTCTTCGTCCTTGAACTCATGAAACACCTGTTCGGCATACGGTGCGTAAAGCACCAATGGTCCCACTTGTTTCTGACCCGGAGCGAAAACGTAGAGCCCCAACGCGGTTTCCGCTTTCGCGCCCGCCGTCTTGACCAGCGCCAACGGGCTGACGACCGTGTGGGCGCCGGGCACGGTGGCGCGGGCGTATCCATCGGGCATGTCCAGCCCCTGGCACACTTGCGCATAGGCGGCGGCAGACAAGTGCTGCTGCAGGTACAAAGCATGGGCGTGCTGCATCAATTGCCAAGGGGTCTGGCGAAAAAAACGCTGCTTGCGCTCGCGCCCCTCAACCGTGTCCGTCGAGAGCGCGACCGCGATCTTGCGACCATAGGTGGTCGGGATCTCCAGCGACAGCAACAATTGATCGACGGCTCTGCGATCCAGACCGGGAGGCAAGGTTTCGGCGGTTTTCGATACCACCCTGTACCCCGTGCCCTGGAGTACGTTGACGTGATTCAGGGCAAATTCGACCAGGTCGCGGGGCGGGCCGGCGAGTGCCAGATTGGGGATGACCTCGATCTGCCGGGGATCGAGATGTTCGTTTGGAAAACGAAGGCCGAGCGCAGTTTTCAATGCTTGTTCGACATGGTCGGCCAGCGGCGTAACACCCGTCAGGTAATCCTTGTCGTCGATGACACTCCGGTTCCACCGCTCAAGCAGTTCGACGTGCCGTTTCTGGTCTTTGACCGGCGCCATGCTCAGCCAGGCAGGAAACGTCTGCTGGTTCTCGATGGCCCGGGCATGCTCGCTCGCCAGGCTCAGGTTGGTCGGGGGCAGCATCTTGCGTAGTGCTGACAATGCCTTTTCCCGCCGTTCCACCCCTTGGTCCATGCGTCGACGCACTTGTTCGCAACGTGCCAGATAGTGCTCGATGCCCGATTGCATACGCTCATGCAGTACGTTGCGATGGATGATGCGCATTCGTCCCAAGGTGTAGCGCTGATGAGGCTGATATTGATCGGGAACGATATTTTCCAGCAGCGACAGACGTTGAACATTGTCGAGCAGCCGCCGGCTCAGTGTCTGCCGGGCAATGGCGACGCTCTCGAATGCCTCCAGCCCCAAGGCTGGTGTCCATAGCACGGTACGTCCGGAGTGTTGTGGGTCGAGGCCTCCGCGTTCGGTCATGAGTATGCAATGGGCCAGGACCCAGACCGTTCTGCCGTCGGGAGACTCAAGCGTCAGGGCATAGGCATCGGGCCGGAAGCCTTCAAGCCCAAGACGTTCCATACGGCTCGGCCGGTCAGCATTGATGACGGTTTCGACGACCGCTGGCGCCCAGGCAGGCAAGCTGCCGCTCGATGCCCTGAGCCGGGCTTCGCCGTTCACGCCGACGAACCAGGCGTGGGCCAGATCCGCTTTCATGGTCTCGAGCCAGGCGCGCTGGGTCGCACGGGTTGTCATGGGCTGATTGTCGAGACTCTCCAGAAGTGGAGACTCGACGGCCTCGAACGTCTTGATGGCGGCGCGGGCCTTGTCGGCCAGGAGCAGCGAAGGCTGCTGACTGCCGGACCAGACCGGTTGCGTGCTCCAGCGTCCCTGCGCGTCAAGTGGTTGCAAGCGCTCGTGAATCATCGAGCGGATATCCAGGCTCTTGTCGAACAGAGCGTGCAGGTTCACCACTCCGTCGCTGAGACGAAACACTTGCAAGGCATATTCGATGTTCTGTCTTTGCTTGGTGATGATCGCTTCGCACAGGAAGCGGAATACTTCGCCGGCTACACGGTCTCCCGAAACCTGTGGCTGATCGAAGCCCAGGAAGCGGCTGCGCTCGTCCAGGCTGAGCAGAGCATAGAGTTCGTCTTCGTGACTTTCTGTGATGAATTTTTCTTGCAGGGTCGCTTTCAGTTCCTGATAGTCCTTGAGCTGCTGCAAACCCTGAGAGGGCGTGTAGAGAAACGCATCGGGGCCACTGATCATCAGCGAGCCCGCCAGCTCCACATAATTGGCCGGGTTTTCCCATAGGCGTACTGTCTCGGCGATGGGGGCAGGACGACCATCGGCAACCGGTCGAATCAGTTGATGCAACGTACCGAACTGGTTTGCATCGAGGATTCCGGCTTCGCGCTTGAGCATCCAGTCGACACGGGCCTGGTCTTCCAGCACCCGGGCGAGAAATGTGCGGCGCGTCGAGCCCTGGGCCGCCGCGCTGTTCCAGTAATCTTCCAGCTGCCGGAACAGCAGAGCCGGCAACATGCCGGACGCCTGGGTGACGGCATTTCTCCACTGCTCCTGATCGTGCGTACCCTGAATTCTGTCGGGATGGGAAAACTCCGGCAGGCGAGCACTCGGCCAGCGCTGGTGACGGTAATGCAGCAGCACCGCTTCACTCAGACTCAGGGTGTCGGCCCTGGGGACGCCCTCAGTGGCTGCCTGATTGCTTTCTCCGTCTCGGGCCTTGTAAACGCTGACCCGGGTGCTGCTTTGTTGCAATGCCCCGAAGTGAGGCTTGAGCAGCTCATCCAGCGCGCTGTCCAGCAGTTGCGTGAGGGTTGGCAGCTTCTTGAGTTCATCGAGCATGGCCTGGGCGTTGAGTATGGGACCTTGCCTGAGGGTGGAATCACGATCCTCGAACACATCCTCCTCAATGATCGAAAACGTCACAGAAATGCGCTCGGCGTCCTGTAATCGTCGCTGCTGGGCCAACGGTAGAAATGCGAGAAACGTGTCCTGATCGTCGATTGTTTTGAGGCGCGCTTCGAGCTGCGCCTTCAGATTGGCGCGACTGTGGTATTTGCGGATGCCTTCATACGGGGTGTAGAGGATCTGGCCCTTGTCGTAGGGCGTGTCACTCAGAACGAATGCGCCCGGCAGGGGCACTGGAGTCTGGCTGTCGGCATTGAGCAGAATACGTTCGGCCAGCATTGGCGGCTTTTGCTGGCGCCGCAAGGCATCGGACGCCAGCCTGACATCGGCCAGCCATCTGAAATCCTTTTCTGCCAGGCCATGGGTTCTGCCCAGCCCGGGCCATAGGCCCGGGGAGTCGAGGGCTTCGGGGAAGAGCAATGGAGAGATGGGTACAGGCATCGTCAAGTCTCGAAAAAATGAAAGTGCGGTGAGGTTCGAGACAGGAAGTTAAAGGCGCACAGACGGGCGAAGGTGGTACCGGGGTATTGCGCGGGAACCATCGCCGCGTGCATTGCAGGGTTGACAGGCCACCGGCTGCCCGTGGTTAATCCGGAGGCGTCAGTTCGTACGCTGTTGTTCCCTCCAATAATTATTCTGGAGCTTCAGATGTCTGCGCCACACGATCATGCGGTCTCGTCCACGGTGTCCCTGGACGAGCTGACTCAACTGCTGGAAAAGATCTTCATCCGTCACGGCACCTCGACCGAGGTGGCCGCAACGCTGGCCGCCAATTGCGCAAACGCCGAGCGGGACGGTGCTCACAGTCACGGTGTTTTCCGGATTCCGGGTTATGTTTCCACCCTCGATAGCGGCTGGGTCAACGGCAAGGCCGTGCCAAAGGTCGAGGACGTCGCATCGGGGTTTGTCAGTGTCGATGCCGGTAACGGATTTGCCCAGCCTGCACTGGCGGCGGCGCGTCCGCTGCTGGTGGAAAAGGCCCGCAGTGCCGGGATCGCGATATTGGCGATCCGCAATTCCCATCACTTCGCCGCGTTGTGGCCGGACGTCGAGCCGTTCGCCGACGAAGGCCTGGTGGCACTGAGCGTGGTCAACAGCATGACTTGCGTGGTGCCGCACGGCGCCGACCGGCCACTGTTCGGTACCAATCCGATTGCTTTCGCTGCGCCACGGGCCGACGGGGCGCCGATCGTGTTCGACCTCGCCACCAGCGCCATCGCCCACGGTGACGTGCAAATCGCCGCACGCAAAGATGAAAAACTGCCGGCGGGCATGGGCGTAGACAGCCTCGGCCAGCCGACCTGTGACCCGAAGGCGATTCTTGAAGGCGGTGCTTTGCTGCCGTTTGGCGGGCACAAGGGCTCGGCGCTGTCGATGATGGTTGAGCTGCTCGCCGCTGCGCTCACCGGTGGCAACTTCTCGTTCGAATTCGACTGGAAGAATCATCCCGGGGCCAAGACCCCGTGGACCGGTCAACTGTTGATCGTGATCGACCCGAGCAAGACCGCCGGGCAGAGTTTCGCCGAGCGTAGTCAGGAACTGGTCAGACAGATGCATGGGGTAGGGCTCAAGCGTTTGCCGGGTGATCGGCGGCATTTGCAGCGGGCCAGATCATTGGCCGAGGGCATCGTGCTGGACGAGCAGACCCTGGCGCAGTTGCGTGAACTGGCGGGCGAGTGACGTTTTGCTGGACATGAAAAAGGCGAGCCCGATGGCTCGCCTTTTTTTGTTCTCGCTCAGCGGCGGCCGAGCAACAGACCGACCACCAGACCGAAACCGGCCGAGATCGCCACGGTCTGCCATGGGTGACCGCCGATGTAGCTTTCGGTGGCATCCACCGCCGGTTTGGTGCGGTCACGCACGCTGGACACCGAATCCAGTGCCTGCTGCAGTTTCAGGGCGATTTGTCCGCGCAGGGTTTCCGCTTCCTCGCCGACCAGTGAAGCACTGCTTTTGAGCAGTTTGTCCGACTCTTCGATCAGAGCCTGAAGTTCGCTGAACGCTTGATCCTTGATTTGGTCTTCAGCGGCTTGAACGGCGCTTTTGCGGGCCATTGGGTGACTCCTTGCAGGTGAATGGACAGTGAACAATGGAGTGTGGCGCTGCTTGAAAAGTTGCAGTGAATTTCCGTCAGGAAGAAAAACCAGCGCCGGAGATTTCCGTCCAGCGTGTAAGATGTCGCCATTTCATGCAGCAGGTAATTCCCCATGAGTTTCAATCTGGCCGACAAATCCCTCGCAGAGCGCGCTGCGCTGGAAGACGAGAAATCCCGACTGTTCGAACTCTGGCAGAACAATCTGGGCAAAGCCAAGGGCGAAGCCGCACGATTGTTCGGCGAGCGCTCCAAGCGCAAGGGCAAATGGGCCGAGTTCGTTCGCGCTGAACTGGACGGCATGTCGCCGCCGGAGTTCGCCAATATGGTGCGCAGTGAAGTCAACCGGCTGATGGCGGCCAACAAGTAATCATTCGGTCTTGAAACTGGCGGCAATCGCTTCGCGCACTTTCAGCACCACCGGATCAATCTGGGTATTGGTGCGCCAGCCCAGTTCGACCGGATAACGCGGCAAGGCCAGCGGGCAGGGCAGCAGGGCCAGCCCGCTCAGTGACGCAATGGCCTGCGCCGCGTGGGTCGGGATGGTCGCCACAGCGGTACTGCCCTTGAGCAGGTGCGGCAACGCCGCGAAATGCGTGGTCGAGGCGCACACCTGGCGACTCAAGCCGAGTGCCGCCAGCCCCTCATCGGTGATCCCGATAAACCCACCCGAAGAGACGAGGATGTGCTCCCGGGCAACAAACTCCTCCAGACCGATCTGCTGCTGGCCGGGCGCAAGGCTCGCCGGGTCCACCAGGCACGCGTAACCCCCTTCACCCAAGACCTGACGGCTGAGCAGGCGTTCTGCGAACCCGCCAGCGGTGATCGCCAGGTCAATGCTGCGCTCCATCAGGGCCCGGGCGACGATCTGGCTGTGGGTCTGGCGGAAGATCAGACGCAACTTCGGCGCCCGTCGCCCGATTTCTTCGATCAGACGCCGCCCGTAGGCGATTTCGAAATCATCCGACAGCCCGACACTGACCGAGCGCCCGTCGTACTGATTGGCCGCCGGGTCGACCATCGCCAGGCTCTGCCGGCATTTGTTCAGGGCATCACTGACCACCGGTTTCAACTGATTGGCCTTGAGCGTGGGCGCCAACCCTCGACCAGTGCGCACGAACAATTGATCGCCGTACACCTCACGCAACCGGCGCAACGCGGCGCTGACTGCCGATTGCGTCACACCCAGACGCAACGCCGCACGGCTGGCACTGGACTCTTCATGCAGCGCTTCAAAGACTTTCAGCAGGTTGAGGTCAACGGTGGCGATATTCATTTGGCTCATATCATTCAGCAGTGAGTCTGGCTTTATTCATGATCTCGTGGCGCCGGAGAATGAGCAACACCTGAACTTCACGGAGTGACCGCCATGCCCAAATCAATCGTTGCCGCCCTGCAGATCGGCGCCTTGCCCGGTGGCAAGGGTGAAACCCTGGAACAGATCCTGAGCTGGGAAGGCGCCATCATCGAGTCCGGCGCCTCGCTGGTAGTGATGCCCGAAGCACTGCTCGGCGGTTATCCGAAAGGCGAGGGTTTCGGGACGCAACTGGGTTATCGCTTGCCCGAAGGGCGCGAGGCCTACGCCCGTTACTTCGCCAACGCCATCGATGTGCCAGGCGTGGAAACCGAAGCGCTGGCCGGGCTGTCGGCGCGTACCGGGGCCCATCTGGTGATCGGTGTGATCGAACGGGCCGGCAGCACCCTGCATTGCACCGCCCTGTATTTCGACCCGCAGGCAGGCCTGGTGGCCAAACACCGCAAACTCATGCCCACCGGCACCGAGCGGCTGATCTGGGGCAAGGGCGACGGTTCGACCTTGCCGGTGCTGGACACTCAGGTCGGCAAACTCGGCGCAGTCATCTGCTGGGAAAACATGATGCCGCTGCTGCGCACGGCGATGTACGCCAAGGGCATCGAGGTCTGGTGCGCGCCGACCGTGGACGAGCGCGAGATGTGGCAAGTGAGCATGCGCCACATCGCCCATGAAGGGCGCTGCTTTGTGGTCAGCGCCTGTCAGGTGCAGGCCTCGCCGAATGAGCTGGGCGTGGAGATCGCCAACTGGCCGGGGGATCGGCCGCTGATCGCCGGTGGCAGTGTGATCGTCGGTCCGATGGGCGATGTGCTGGCCGGGCCGCTTCGGGGCGAGGCCGGGCTGCTCACCGCCGAGATCGATACCGATGAACTGGTGCGGGCCCGCTATGACTACGACGTAGTCGGCCACTATGCACGGCCGGATGTGTTCGAATTGAGCGTGGATGAGCGCGCCAAGCCCGGTGTGCGCTTCACCGCTTGAGGCGCTGCTGTTGCCACTCCTCGCGGGTGATTTCCCAGATTTCCCGTGGGAAGCGGCCGCTGACGAAGTCATCTTCATCGGTGCGGATCAGCCGCATGCCGGTGCGCTCCGAGAGCTTGCGCGAGCCAATGTTCGGCGCGGCCTTCGGCACGCGCATCAGCGGTTGATCGAGGGCTTCGAACCAGTAGCGGGTCACGGCTTCGCTGGCTTCGGTCATCAGGCCCTGACCCTGCCAGGCCGGGGCCAGCCAGAACCCGCGATGGTTATCCGGCTCGTCCATCAGGCTGATGTTGCCGATCAATTGCTCAGGTGCCGACTTGAGACGAATCGTCCAGTGCCACTCTTTGCCTGCCGCAATCGCTGGCAGCGCAATGTCACGCAGGTAGGTGAGGGCGCCGTCGTCCGGGTAAGGCCAGGGCACCAAAGCGTTCAGGTAGCGCACCACTTCCCAATGAGGAAATTGCTGCTGGATGGCCTCGGCATCCGCCAGCTCCAGCGTGCGCAGAATCAGCCGTTCGGTGTACAACGTGGGCGTTTGTTCCATAAACCAGCGACTTCCCTGTTTTCTGACCGTGAGCGCTGCAGGCTACCGCATCTTTACCAGGTTGCGGCACTGGCTCGCGGCAGGCTGAGTTTGCCGCTGTCGACAAAACGCATGGTGCCAAACACACCGCCCGCCAGTTTGCCGCGCAGCACATAGGGCAGGTTGTCGAGGGTTTGGGTCTGACTCAGGCCGAGAGTCTGGCGCAGCACCGAGAATGCCGAAATGCTCACCGGGACGCTGACGATGGCTTCGGAGAAACGGGGAATGGAACCGCTCTGATCGCTGACACCGGACGCGAACGAATGCCCGTTCACGTCAAGATCCAGCGCAATGCCGTTGTAGTCGATGGCGGTTTCGTTGGGGTTCTGCACCCGCAGCTTGATGGCGAAGCGCACTTCCAGGTCCTGGCTCGGCAGCGGTTCGACGCCGACCACGTTGATATTCACCGGGTCACGGTTGGGAAACAGCGCGCAAGCACTGAGGGAGAGCAGAAGCAGGGACAGGATGACGGCTTGGATACGACGCATTGATGCTCTCTCATTGAAAAAGGGCTGAACCGTTGCCGGTATCAGCCCTTTTTTCATTGAGCGGACAGGATCAACGGTTCAACTGTGCGACAGCGGCCGGGGAGGCAGGTTCAGCTTTGGCCGGCATGTCGGGGTTTTCCATGACCTGAAGGATAGAGGCTTCCGGGTCGAAATCATCCTCTTCCAGTTCGATGAATTCTTCCGGCAGGAAGATATTCAGCACGATGGCACACAGCGCGCCAACGGTGATCGGCGATTCGAAAATATTGCGCAGCGCCTGCGGCAGCTCACGCAGCACTTCCGGCACGGCGGCGATGCCCAGACCCATGCCGACGGAAATCGCCACGATCAGCATGTTGCGCCGATGCAGGCCGGCCTCGGCGAGGATCTTGATCCCGGCCACGGCGACGGTGCCGAACATCACCAGCTCCGCGCCACCGAGCACCGGTTTCGGCATCAGTTGCAGCACCGCGCCGATCATCGGGAACAGACCCAGCAACACCAGCAGGCCGGCAATGAAGAACGCCACGTAGCGGCTGGCCACGCCGGTGAGCTGGATCACCCCGTTGTTCTGGGCGAAGGTCACCATCGGCATGCTGTTGAACACCGCAGCCATCGCCGAGTTGAGGCCGTCCGCCAGCAGCCCGGACTTGATCCGGCGGATGTACAGCGGACCTTTGACCGGTTGCCGGGAAATCATCGAGTTGGCCGTCAGGTCACCAGCGGCTTCCAGCGGCGACACCAGGAAGATCACCGCCACCGGCACGAATGCCACCCAGTCGAAATTGAAACCGTACTTGAACGGCACCGGCACGCTGACCACCGGCACTTCGGGCAGGTTGGCGAAATCCACGGTGCCCATCAGCCACGCCACCACGTAGCCGAGGGTCAGGCCGATGACAATCGCGCCCAGGCGCAGGAACGGCACGTCGACCCGGTTCAACACCACGATGGTGCCCAGCACCAGCGCCGCCAGGAACACATGGCTGCCCGCGCCCAAGTCCGCCGCGCCGAAACCGCCGGCAATGTCGGTCATTGCCACTTTGATCAGCGACAGGCCCATCAGCGTAATGATGGTGCCGGTCACCACCGGGGTGATCAGCATGCGCAGCTTGCCGATGAACTGGCTCAGCACCACTTCGATGAACGCGGCAAAGAAGCACACGCCGAAGATCGTCGACAGGATTTCATCGGTGCCGCCGCCCCGGGCCTTGACCATGAAACCGGCGCTGAGAATCACGCTGATAAAGGAAAAACTGGTGCCTTGCAGACACAGCAGCCCCGAACCGACCGGGCCGAAACGCTTGGCCTGAACGAAGGTGCCGAGGCCGGACACGAACAGCGCCATGCTGATCAGGTATGGGATTTCACTTTGCAGACCGAGGGCGCCGCCCATGATCAAGGTCGGGGTGATGATGCCGACAAAGCTGGCCAATACGTGTTGCAGCGCGGCAAACACCGTCGCGGTGAAGTGCGGACGGTCGTTGAGACCGTAGATGAGATCGTTGTTGCGCGGGGCTTTTTCAGAGACGGTCATGGTGGTTTGCGTGCCGCAATGCGGGGCCGGGTCGGAAAATGGGTGCGCAGGATGCCGCAAGCGAGGGGCGAGGGCAACGCATTAAAACTGCCCAAAAGGTCAGGTTCGACCAAAGGCTGACAGCAGATCTTCTTCAAACGCCTTCTGTGCATCCCCCGGCACCTGTGCCCGATGGCGAGCCAGATGGAACGCCACTTCGAAGCTCAACTCGCCTTCCAGCACCGGACGCAGCAGTCCTTTGTCCTGCCATTGACGGGCGTAATGGCTGGGCAGGTAACCGAGATGTTTGCCGGACAGAATGAAGGCAAGGGTGCCTTCGACCTGTTCCGAACGTGCCGAGCAGACCTTGCCCTGAAACGGTTCGTCACTGCGCAGAAAACGGTACGGATGATCGACCCTGTCACACGCCTGCAACGCCGCTTCATCGGGGGCATCGTTGGTGAACAGCGGATGGCCGGGCGCGCAATACAGATGCTGGGTTTCGCTGAACAGTTCGCGGTAATCAAAGGCGCTCTGCACCTGGGAGAAGTAACCGATGGCCAGGTCCAGTCGTTGTTGCAGCAGCAGGCGCTCCATTTCGCCGGGCATGGCGCTGATCAGTTCGATACGCACCGATTCGTCCCGTTCACGAAACCGCCGGATCGCCTCGGCCACCCGTTGCAGCACCGATTGATCGACCGCTTCCGAGAGGCCCAGGCGCACTTCACCGATCAGGCGCCCGGCGACGCCGTTGGATTGATGGCGGAAGGTTTCAATGGAATCGAACAGGCTTCGGGCAGCAATCAGCAGTTGCTCGCCTTTGGGAGTGAGGCTGAAACCACCCTTGCCACGGTTGCACACCCGATAGCCGAGACGCGTCTCAAGCTTGGCCATTTGCTGGCTGATGCTCGACTGGCTCAGCCCCAGCTCACCTTGGGCGGCGCTGAAACCGTTGGACTCGACCACCCCGAGAAACAGGCGCAGCAGCTGCAAATCGACATTGTGGAGCTGACCGAGCATCACATTACTCCGGCATAAAGTCAGGTTAACAAACTTGATATTTTTGCAATGTATCCGACGGCGCATCCTGCAACCACTTCCTCTGGTCAGGTGTTCGTCATGGCTCCCTTGTTCAAGCTGTGTTTACCCGCGCTGTTGCTCTCCGTCTCCATCGCCGCCCAGGCCGAGGACAAGACGCTCAACCTCTATAGCTGGGCCGATTACGTGGCGCCCGACACCCTACAGCGCTTCGAAAAGGAAACCGGCATTCATGTGCGCTACGACACCTTCGATACCTCCGAGGTGCTGGAAACCAAACTGCTGACCGGCGGCAGCGGTTACGACGTGGTGGTGCCGTCCTCCAGCGTGCTGGCCCGCGGGTTGGCCGCCGGTGCCTTGAAGGAAATCCCTCACGACGGGCTCAAGGGCTACGCCAATCTTGATCCGGACCTGCTGGAAAAACTCGCGGCTGTCGATCCCGGCAACCGCTACGGCGTGCCTTACACCTGGGGCACGCTCGGCCTGGGCATGAACGTTGAAGCGGTCAAACAGCGGTTGCCGGATGTGCCGCTCAACAGCCTCGATCTGCTGTTCAAGCCCGAATACGCCAGCAAGCTCAAGGATTGCGGGATTGCGATTCTCGATTCGCCGCAGGAAGTGATCGGTCTGGCGCTGCACTACCTCGGCAAGGATCCCTACAGCACCGACAAGAACGATCTGGCCGCCGCCGAAGCCTTGTTGCAGAAGCTGCAGCCCTCGGTGCTCTACGTCGCCACGGGCCGGCAGATCAGCGATCTGGCCAACGGCAGCGTGTGCCTGGCGCTGACCTACAACGGTGACGCAAGCATGGCCGCCGATCAGGCGCGCAAGGCCAACAAGCCGTTTGAAGTCGCTTACCGCATCCCGAAAGAAGGCACGCTGGTGTGGCAGGACAACCTGGCCATCCCCAAGGACGCGCCGCACCCGGAGGCTGCGCGGGCCTTCATCGAGTTCATGTTGCGCCCCGAATCCGTGGCGGCGCTGACCAATACGCTGTTCTTCGCCACCGCCAACCAGGCTGCGACGCCGCTGGTGGACGAAGCGGTGCGCAACGACCCGCACATCTACCCGAAACCCGAAGTGCGCGAGCGGCTGTACGCCGACCGCAGCATGAGCCTCAAGGACATGCGCCAGCGCACGCGCCTGTGGACCACTTTCCGTAGCCATCAATAACCCTGGAAAAAAACCAAAGGAGCACATCGATGGACGTGCCAATGCAGAACGATCAGGCGCTGACCCGTGACAGCCTCTACGGCACCGCCGCTGAAAGCACTTACGCCGGGATCACAAGCTTCATGCGCCGGCGCTACAGCCGTGACTTGCGCGGCGTGGACGTGGCCGTCAGCGGCGTGCCGTTCGACACCGCCACCAGCAACCGTCCGGGAGCCCGTTTCGGGCCGCGCGGGATCCGTGCGGCGTCCACCGGGATCGCCTGGGAGCGGCACTGGCCATGGGCATTCGATCCGTTCGATCATCTCGCGGTGATCGATTACGGCGATTGCGATTTCGATTACGGCTCGCCGCACACCATCCCGGAAAGCATCGAGGCCCACGCCGAGCACATCCTCAGCGCCGGCAGCGCGATGCTCACCTTCGGCGGCGATCACTTCATCAGCTATCCGCTGCTCAAGGCCCATGCGCGCAAACACGGCACGCTGTCGCTGATTCACTTCGATGCCCACAGCGACACCTGGCCGGACGAAAGCGGCAAACGGGTCGACCACGGCACCATGTTCTGGCACGCGGCACGGGAGGGGCTGGTGGATCCGGCACGTTCGGTGCAGATCGGCTTGCGCACCACCAATGACGATCATCAGGGCTTCCAGGTGCTGGATGCGCGGCAGGTGCATCGCCGTGGCTGCGAGGCGATTGTCGAGGCGATCCGCGCGCGGGTCGGGGATAACCCGGTGTACCTGACGTTCGACATCGACTGTCTCGATCCGGCCTTCGCTCCGGGCACCGGTACCCCGGTCTGCGGCGGGTTGAGCACCGTGCAGGCGCTGGAAATCCTCGGTGGCCTGCGCGGGATCAATCTGGTGGGCATGGACGTGGTGGAAGTGGCCCCGGCTTACGACCATGCGGACGTGACGTCGCTGGCGGCGGCAACGCTGGCGATGGAGATGCTGTGTCTGTACGCGGCAAGGCACAAAGTCGACGCGTAATGGGCTGTGGGCCTGGTGAAAGCTCCTGACAATTTCTGACACCAGGCTCTGCTAAGCTCCGGCAAATTTCTGCCCGGAGCCTCACACCGTGTCGCGCACCACTCGTCTACTGACCTTGCTGCAAGTGCTGCGTGGCAAGAAACGTCCGGTCACCGCGGCGACGCTGGCGTCCGAGCTGGAAATTTCCGAACGCACCCTCTATCGCGACATCGCCGAGCTGACGGCCCTCGGCGCGCCGATCCACGGCGAGGCGGGCATTGGTTATGTGTTGCGCAGCGGTTTGTTTCTGCCGCCGCTGATGCTCAACGCCGACGAGACCGAAGCCATCGTCCTGGGTCTGCGTTACGTCGATCAGCGTGGCGACGAGGTCCTGAGCAAAGCCGCAGCGGATGCGCTGGCGAAAATCGCGGCGGTGCTGGATCCCCAGGCTCAGGAGGCGATGCGCAATCCAACCGTCATGCCCGGGCCGCCCGGTTACGGGTTCCCGCAGAACGTGGTGCCGTTGAATGTGTTTCGTCAGGCGATCCGTGATCAGGCCAAGCTGCACATCGATTACGCCGACGCACAACAGGTGCCGAGCCAGCGTTTGATCTGGCCTTTGGCGCTGGGGTTTCTCAACGAGGTGCGGATCATCGTGGCGTGGTGCGAGTTGCGCAGTGCGTATCGCACGTTTCGCACCGACCGCATTGCCGCCGCCAGCCTTCAGGGCGAGCGTTATCCGGGGCGTCGCAGCGACCTGCTGCGCACCTGGCAGCGACAGATGCAACTGGACGACAACGGGCGTTTCACTCCTGACAAAAACTGACGCAGTGCTGTTCTAGGATGGCGTCAGAACCGAAAACAAGGAGTTGCACTCATGTTCCATCCCACCTCGATACTCGCCCCGGCCATCGTTGAGTACATCAACGCCGCCAATGCTCGCGATACGTCCCGGGTCGGCAGTTTTTTTGCCGAGGATGCCCATGTGTTTGATGAAGGCCGCCATCAGGTCGGCCCGCAGGCCATCGCCGACTGGATGCAAGACACCGCCCAACGCTATCAGCCGCGGGTCGAGGTGCTCGGCGTCCAGCAGCGCACCGGTAAAGTGCTGGTGCAAGGGCTGATTTCCGGGACGTTCCCCGGCAGCCCGCTGGAGTTGCGCTACACCTTTCGCCTCAACGAACAGGGCAAAATCGCACGGCTGGATATTTCCGTGTAGCCGTCGTGGCATACTGCCGCGCATGACTTTCGACTCCCCCTTAAGCGCCTGGCAACATGCCGTCGATCACAAGGGCTTCATCCAGGATGAAGCCCAGGAGCACGCGGTCTGGGCCTTGCAAAAATGCCATGAAGCCCTGCACGCCGGTGCCCGTTCGGTCACCGGCGTCTACCTGTGGGGCCCGGTCGGGCGCGGCAAGACCTGGCTGATGGACCAGTTCCATCAAAGCTTGCGGGTGCCGGCGCGGCGACAGCACTTTCATCACTTCATGGGCTGGGTGCACCAGCGTTCCTTTCAGTTGACCGGGATCGCCGATCCATTGCGGGCCTTGGCTCGTGAGCTGGCGGCCGAAGTGCGGGTGCTGTGCTTCGATGAACTGTTCGTCAACGACATCGGTGATGCAATCATCCTCGGCCGGTTGTTCCAGGTGATGTTCGACGAAGGCGTGGTGGTGGTCTGCACCTCCAACCTGCCGCCGGATCAGTTGTATGCCGACGGATTCAACCGTGACCGCTTCCTGCCGGCGATCACTGCGATCAAGCAGCACATGCAAGTGGTTGCGGTGAATGGTGCGGAAGATCATCGATTGCATCCCGGTGCCATTGAGCAGCGTTACTGGGTCGCTCTGCCGGGGCAGGGGAGCGCACTGGGCAAGGTGTTCGACGCGTTGGCCGCCGGGCAAACCTTCAGTGCCGAACCGGTATCGGTCGGTTATCGCGCCCTGAATGTGGTGCAGGCCAGCGACTCGGTGCTGTGGTGCCGTTACGCCGACCTGTGCGAGCAACCGTTCGCTGCGATGGACTTCATCGCGCTGTGCGACACCTACCGGGCTATCCTGTTGAGCGAGGTGCCGAACCTGAGCGCACAAAAGCGCGAAGGGCGGATCGCCCGTGGCACCGAGGACGGCGCGGAGCGAGTGGTGGCCGGCGACCGCGAGTTGCCGCAACTGTCGGTGCACGATGATGGCGTACGACGCTTCATTGCGCTGGTCGACGAGTGTTACGACCGCAAGGTGCCGTTGTACATCGAGGCCGATGTACCGATGGACGCGCTGTACACCGAAGGTTATCTGGAGTTCCCGTTCCGCCGGACCCTCAGCCGTTTGCAGGAGATGCAGCTGCAACGCTTTGCCGACACTTGATGCACGGAGGGCGCGACATGCCTCAGTCACTGTCCCATCACTTGTTGACCATGGCCTATCAGAACGCCTGGGCCAACCATCGACTGGCCAAGGCCTGGCTGCAGCTCGACGACACGGAGCTGGCGGCACCCAGGGTCAGTTTCTTCCCGAGCATTCGCCTGACCCTCAATCACATCCTCACGTGCGACTGGTTCTACGTCGATGCGCTGGAACGCGAGTTGCGTGGTGACGAGCCGCATCCTGATTGCTACGGGTTCTTCAGCGCAGACGAGCCCTTCACCGAGGCCCAGGCCTTGCGCCGCGAACAGGCCCATGTCGATCGCCGCTTGATCGCCTATTGCGAACAACTGCGCGATGCCGATCTGGGGCGCATCGTCACCATTGCCCGAGACACGCCGCAGCACGACAGCCGTCTGCGGATGATTTCGCACCTGTTCGAACATCAGATCCACCACCGTGGCCAGGTTCACGCCATGCTCAGCGGCACTCCGGTGAAACCGCCGCAACTGGACGAGTTTTTCTGCGCCGGCGAATCCGGGTTGCGGGCCGAGGATTTCGCCGAGCTGGGCTGGACGGAAGAATTGATCTGGGGCCACTGAGACGGTCGGGTTGTGGTCGGAGGTTGCCTCGCGCTAAGGTCGGTGAGCCTTTCAGTGCGTATGAAACGCACCGGGGCCCGTGCGATCGAGGATGGAAATGGATTCCGCAGAGATTCTTGTGCTTCAAGCCAGCTATACCAACCCGCTGCATGCCGAAGCCATCGGTGTGGTGCTCAACCATTACGCCGAAGACCCGATGGGCGGCGGCCAGCCGATTGCTCCCGAACTGTTGCAGCAACTGCCCGCAGAACTGGCCAAGCGGCCCCACGCGTTCAGCGTCCTGGCCTTTGTCGGCGGGGAACCGGCAGGGCTGGTCAACTGCTTCGAGGGTTTTTCGACCTTTGCCTGCAAACCGCTGGTCAACGTGCACGACGTGTCGGTGGTGACCAAGTTTCGAGGCCTGGGCCTGAGCCAGAAAATGCTGCGCAAGGTCGAGGAAATCGCCCGCCAGCGCGGCTGCTGCAAGATCACCCTGGAAGTGCTCGAAGGTAATGCCGTCGCTCAGGGCTCCTACGCCAAATTCGGCTTTGCGCCAGGCATGTTCGACCCGAATCACGGGCGCATGCTGTTCTGGATCAAGGAACTGCAGGCATAAAAAAAGGCGCCCCGAAGGACGCCCAACTGTCATCTGCGAAGCCAGAGCGGAGCCATCGCAGGTCCATCGGTAAACCTTGTTACATCACGGACGGTAATGCTCGGTGACCTGTGCGGTCTGGTCGTCCGGAACGCGGAGTTCGTTGGCCTTGGTGTCAGCCTGCTGGCTTTGGGCGGTGTGGACCGGGAAGTTTTCCCAGTGATTGCGCATCCGCTCGGCACCGCCCTCGGCGAAAGCGCTGGCGGATGCAAGTGTGATCAGACCGGCAAGGAGTGCAGTCGTGGTTTTCATGGTTGTCTCCTGCGAAAAAATGTCGGAGCCGTTCATCCATGACTCAAACCCTCGAGGCGCAGTGTCCGTCGAGGGTATTAACCAGGGGTTAACGCGTGCCCCGTAGAGGTTTTACCGATTGTTTCCGAAGGGGCGGAGAGGGCGATTCAGTAGAAATCAGGGTATTGCGAGAGCATGAAAAAAGGGCCGTTTCCGGCCCTTTCTGGTTATTGCTTGACGACTTCCTTCGGCGCCTCTTCGGGCTTTTTCGGCTTCATCAGGCTGAAGTCGATCAGTGCTCGCTGTTCGCGTTCGTAAGGGTTGCCGATCAACAGTGGACGCTGTTTGAAGCTGTCGCTGACCACGCTTTTGCTGCGGTCCAGTTCATCGAAACTCAAACCGGCCAGGTCCGCCCAGGTGTGGATCAGGTGCGCGCTGCTGTAAGGCCGGCTCAGATCGGCGGCAAAACTCCAGTCGTGGTTTTCACGCCATTTCGGCGAGGCCCAGGCCATGAACGGAATGGTGTACATCGGCGCGGTCGGTTTGTTTTCGTTACGACCCAGGGTGGTGTGACCCGCCGAGTCGAACACGTCTTCACCGTGGTCGGAGAGGTACAGCAGGAAACCGTTCGGATCGGACTTGGCGTAGTCCTTGATCAGGCTCGAGACCACGAAGTCGTTGTACAGCACCGCGTTGTCGTAGCTGTTGTAGGTTGGCACCTGATCGTCACGCACGCCGGCCGGGACGCCAGTGCGGTCCTGGAACTTGTCGTAGCTCGGCGGATAACGGTACTGGTAGCTCATGTGCGTGCCGAGCAGATGCACGACGATCAGCTTGCGCGGTGCCGGGTCGGTCAGGGCCTTGTTGAACGGCTCGATCACGTCGCCGTCGTACTGCGCGGCGTTCTGATTGCGGTTGTTGTTCAGGTACACCTGCTCGTCGGCCTGTTCGGAAAAGGTCGTGAGCATGGTGTTGCGCTTGGTCATGGTCTGCTGGTTGGTGATCCAGAATGTCTTGTAGCCGGCCTGTTTCATCATGCTGACCAGCGACGGCGTGGACAGGTACAGATCCGGATTTTCTTCGTCGGCGAAGGTCAACACCTGCTGCAGCGCTTCGATGGTGTAAGGGCGCGGGGTGACGACGTTATCGAAGACCGACAGCTGATCCTTGAGTTTGTCCAGTTCCGGCGTGGTCTTGCGCTGATAGCCATAGAGGCTCATGCGCTGGCGGTTGGTGGACTCGCCGATCACCAGCACCAGGGTCGCAGGCTGATTGGCGCCGGCATCCTTGAGGTTATGCAGCGGCGGGATCTTGCTCGCGCTGTGAAGCATGCCCTGCATCTCGCCCAGGGTTTCCAGGTAGCGGTGATAGGCCACGGCCATCTGCCATGGCACGGCCGGTTCGATGCGGGTTTCGAATTTCTCGAAACCGCCGGCGAAGCTGCCGGTGCGCTGGGTCTGCTTGATCAGCGGATAGCCGACCACGGCGATCAGAATCGCCATGGCGGCCACGAAGGCCCGTCCACGCGGCATGTAGACCGGACGCAGGCGGGTCCAGAGGAAGTAGGCGAACGCGGTGTGAGCGAGGAACGCAGGAATCATCCACCAGGCGAAGTACTGGGTGATGTACTCGCCGGCTTCCGACACGTTCGACTCGAACATGATGAAGATGACGCTCTGGGAGAATTCCTGCTGATAGATGAAGAAGTAGCCCAGGCTGGCCATCGAGCAGGCCCACAGCACCACGCCGATCACGGCGGCGAGCAGGCGGGTGCGTTTGGGGAACAGCAGCATCGGCGCGAGCCAGACTGCGCTCATCACGAACGCCTGACGGAATCCGGTGAAGCCTGAGGTGCCGGTCAGCTGGATCAGCAGTTGAGTGATACCGGAGAAGTACCAGAAGAACACAAACAGCCAGATGAAACCGGCCCAGTCAAAACCTGCCGCAGCAGACTTGCTGCGTTTAAACCATGCCATTCAGCACTCCAACTCAGTCACCATTGCCACCGCCGGGACGTTTCATGAAATCGGGAGCATGAAACCGACGAACGGAAGCCGCGCGCAGACACGCACGGCAGAATGGGCCGGAGTATCAACAAGCGAATGTGAAAACTTCGTTAGTTGCCGCAAATGGCAGAGGGCGGATCATGTCGGGAACGGCTGGGCAGCGGTTCCCGGATCCGGCGGGCGGTCAGGCGTGGGGGGAGCGCTGGACGCGTGGCAGAGGCTTTGGCTCGACGCCTTGGGTCATCAGACGCAGTTGCGCCAGCTCTTGTTTAAGCTGGTCGCGTTCGTCCTTCAACTGACGAAGTTCATCGCGGCGGATCGTGACGTACAGGGTTTGTGGCGGCATTGCTGTGTGTACTGTGCCCATTGCTCACCTCGCAAATGGCGTGTCTCAACTGCAGATCGCTCCCGCTAACGGGCGCTGATCCGCTATCGGCGCCGATTCTGGTTTCTTTTGCTCGTGAATGGAACTTTTTTATTTTTCATGGTCGTTGTGTCTTCGCCACGTTTCCCGACGTTATCAGTCTGGATCGGGCACAATGCCCGGAAACTTCACACCGACGCTCTGGACTAACCTCCATGAGAGCGTTGGGCTATAACCTTTGACACACTTTTATTTGTAGTAAGGAGCATCAGCACATGCAACTCGGGATTATTGGACTGGGCCGCATGGGCGGCAATATTGCACGGCGTCTGATGCTCAACGGTCACACCACCGTTGTTTACGACCGCAATACCGCCTTTGTCGACACCCTGGCCGCCGAGGGCTCTACCGGCGTTGCCGATCTGCCTGCGCTGGTTGCAGGCCTGGCCAAGCCGCGTGCCGTGTGGGTCATGCTGCCGGCCGGCGCGCCGACCGAAGACACCATCGAAACCCTGAGCACGCTGCTCGAGGCGGGCGACACCATCATCGATGGCGGCAACACCAACTATAAGGACGACATCCGCCGGGCCAAGACCCTGGCCGAGAAGGGCCTGCACTACATCGACGTCGGCACCTCCGGCGGCGTCTGGGGTCTTGAGCGCGGCTACTGCATGATGATCGGCGGCGATGCCGAGACCGTTAAGCGTCTGGACCCGCTGTTCGCCGCACTGGCGCCGGGCATGGGCGACATCCCGCGCACCAAGGACCGCAAGTCCGACGATCACCGTGCCGAGCACGGCTACATCCACGCCGGTCCCGCCGGTGCCGGTCACTTCGTGAAGATGATTCACAACGGTATCGAGTACGGCATGATGGCGGCCTTCGCCGAAGGCTTCGACATCCTCAAGACCAAGTCCAGCGAGCTTCTGCCGGAAGATCAGCGTTTCGACCTGAACGTGGCCGACATCGCTGAAGTCTGGCGTCGTGGCAGCGTGGTGTCGTCGTGGCTGCTCGACCTGACCGCCGATGCCCTGGCGGTCGACCCGAAACTCGACGGTTTCTCCGGTTCCGTGGCCGACAGCGGCGAAGGTCAATGGACCATCGAAGCGGCAATGGAACAAAAGGTGCCGGTACCGGTGCTGTCCAACTCGCTGTTCTCGCGCTACCGCTCCCGCGGTCAGGGCACGTTCGGTGACAAGATCCTCTCGGCCCAGCGCTTCGGCTTCGGCGGCCACGTAGAGACGCCTAAGAAATGACCCATACGATCCGCAGAAAATCCAAGGCAGAACCCGCACCACCGACCACGCTGTTTTTGTTCGGTGCCCACGGCGACCTGGTCAAGCGCTTGCTGATGCCGGCGCTGTACAACCTCAGTCGCGACGGCTTGCTTGACGAAAATCTGCGGATCGTCGGCGTTGACCACAACGCCATCACCGATGAAGCCTTCGCGCAAAAGCTCGAAGACTTCATCCGCACCGAAGTGGCGGCGAAGGTCGGCAAGGGCGATCAGATGCTTGATCCGGCCTTGTGGGCCAAGCTCGCCAAAGGTATCAGCTACGTCCAGGGCGACTTCCTGGACGACAGCACTTATTCCGCGCTGGCGGCGAAAATCGCCGACAGCGGCACCGGCAATGCGGTGTTCTACCTGGCCACCGCGCCGCGTTTCTTCAGCGAAGTGGTGCGTCGCCTCGGCGCCGCGAAACTGCTGGAAGAAACCCCGGAAGCCTTCAGAAGGGTAGTGATCGAAAAACCGTTCGGCTCCGACCTGCAAACCGCCGAGGCGCTGAACGCCTGCCTGCTCAAAGTCATGTCGGAAAAGCAGATCTACCGGATCGATCACTATCTGGGCAAGGAAACCGTACAGAACATTCTGGTCAGCCGGTTCTCCAACAGCCTGTTCGAAGCGTTCTGGAACAATCACTACATCGACCACGTGCAGATCACCGCCGCCGAAACCGTCGGCGTCGAAACCCGTGGCAGTTTCTACGAACACACCGGCGCCCTGCGGGACATGGTGCCCAATCACCTGTTCCAACTGCTGGCCATGGTGGCGATGGAGCCGCCGGCCGCGTTCGGCGCCGATGCGGTGCGGGGCGAGAAGGCCAAGGTGGTCGGCGCGATCCGTCCATGGACCACCGAAGAGGCGCGGGCCAACTCGGTGCGCGGCCAATACAGTGCCGGCGAAATCGACGGCAAGCCGTTGGCCGGCTATCGCGAAGAAGCCAACGTGTCGCCCGACAGCACCACCGAAACCTACGTGGCGCTCAAGGTGATGATCGACAACTGGCGCTGGGTCGGCGTGCCGTTCTACCTGCGTACCGGCAAGCGCATGAGCGTGCGCGATACCGAGATCGTTATCTGCTTCAAACCGGCGCCTTATGCGCAGTTCCGCGACACCGAGGTCGACGAGTTGCAGCCGACCTACCTGCGCATCCAGATCCAGCCCAACGAAGGCATGTGGTTCGACCTGCTGGCCAAGCGACCGGGGCCGGCGCTGAACATGGCCAACATCGAGCTGGGTTTCGCCTACAAGGATTTCTTCGAAATGCAGCCGTCCACCGGCTATGAAACCCTGATCTACGACTGCCTGACCGGTGACCAGACGCTGTTCCAGCGCGCTGACAACATCGAGAACGGCTGGCGTGCGGTGCAGCCGTTCCTCGATGCCTGGCAACAGGACGCGAGCGTTCAGCCTTATGCCGCTGGCGAAGACGGGCCTCAGGCTGCCGATGATCTGCTGACTCGCGATGGTCGCGTCTGGCATGGTCTCGGATGAGTGAGCCTATCCGTTTTCTGCTGAGCGACATGGACGGCACGCTGTTGCTGCCCGATCACAGCCTCAGTCAGCGCACCATAGATGCGGTTCGCTCGTTGCGCGAAGCCGGCGTATTGTTCAGCCTTGCCACCGGGCGTCCGCCCAAAGCCATGCTGCAACAGATCGAAGCCCTGGGCGTCGATTTGCCGACCGCTGCGTTCAACGGCGGCACAATCGTCAATCCGGACGGCAGCATTCTGGTCGCTCACTACCTGCCAGCCACAGCGGCACTGACGGCACTGGCGTTGTTTGCCGATCAGCCGGAGGTCGAGATCTGGGTGTTCAGTGGCGGCGACTGGCTGCTCAAGGATCCTGATGGCCCAATGGTGCCCAAGGAGCAGCATGGGCTCGGTTATCCGCCGGTGGTGGTGGACAGTTTCGAGCCTTATCTGGAACGCATCGACAAGATCGTCGCGACCAGCAACAACACCGACCTGTTGATCGAGCTGGAGGCGCGTTTGCTGCCGAAGGTCGAGGGCATGGCGCAGGTCTCGCGTTCGCAGCCGGTGTATCTGGACGTGACGGCACTCGAAGCCAACAAGGGCGAGGCTCTGGCAACGATTGCTGCCCATCTCGGCGTGCCGCTGGCGCAGACCGCAGCGATTGGCGACGGCGGCAACGACCCGGCGATGTTTCATGTCGCCGGCCTTTCGATCGCCATGGGCCAGGCAGAAGACGCCGTGAAGCGTAAGGCAGACGTGGTGACCGGGACGAACACCGAGGACGGTGTGGCGCAGGCCATCGACAAGTACATATTGCCGCGTTGATCGATGCATAAAAAAACGGGAGCCCCAGGGCTCCCGTTGTTGTATCTACAGCCAGTAACTCACGGCATACCAGCCCAGCAATCCCATCACCACGGTGTAAGGCAACGCCATCCACACCATCCGCCCGTAAGACAGCCGCACCAGCGGTGCAATCGCCGACGTCAGCAGAAACAGGAACGCGGCCTGACCATTGGGCGTCGCCACGCTCGGCAGGTTGGTGCCGGTGTTGATCGCGATGGCCAGGGTCTCGAAATGTTCGCGGCTCATGTGGCCGGACAGGAATGCCTGTTTCACTTCGGTGATGTAGATCGTCGCCACGAACACGTTGTCGCTGATCGCCGACAGCAGGCCGTTGGCGATGAACAGCATTCCCGGTTGCTGCTCGGCGGGCAATGCCAGCACCCACTGGATCAACGGCGCGAACAGTTGCTGATCATGGATCACCGCCACTACGGCAAAAAACACCACCAGCAGCGCAGTGAACGGCATGGCGTCCTTGAAGGCGCTGCCCAGACGATGCTCGTCGGTGATGCCGGTAAATGCGGTGATCAGGACAATGACCATCAGACCGATCAGACCCACTTCGGCGACATGGAACGCCAGGCCGGCAATCAGGATCAATGCGGCGACGCCTTGCACCAACAGCGCGGCGCGCTGGCGAGGCGTGCGTTCGGCATCGTCTTCGCTGGCGTAATCGGCGAGAACGGCGCGAACGTTGTCCGGCAGCAAGGTGCCGTAGCCGAACCAGCGCAGTTTCTCCAGCAGCATGCAGGTCAACAGACCGGCCACCAGCACCGGCAGGGACACCGGTGCGACCTTGAGGAAGAATTCGGCGAAGTGCCAACCCATTTCATGGCCGATCAGCAGGTTCTGCGGCTCGCCAACCAGTGTGCAGACACCGCCCAGCGCGGTCCCGACAGCGCCATGCATCAGCAGGCTGCGCAGGAAAGCACGGAACTGTTCCAGATCTTCGTGATGCAGCTTCGGCAAATGCTGATCGTCGCTGAATTCGCTGTCCTGACGCGGATCGTTGCCGGAGGCGACACGGTGATAGACCGAATAGAAGCCGACGGCAGCGCTGATGATCACGGCAGTCACGGTCAGCGCGTCGAGAAAGGCCGAAAGGAACGCCGACAGAAAGCAGAACATCAACGCGAGCAGCATCTTCGAACGCACGCCGAGCAGCAGCCGCGAGAACAGGAACAGCAGCAGATCCTTCATGAAGTAGATGCCGGCGACCATGAACATCAGCAGCAGGATTACCGGAAAGTTGTGCTGTAACTCTTCATAAAGCGCCTGGGGCGTAGTCATCTTCAACAGCAGTGCTTCGATCAGCAGCAAGCCGCCGGGCATCAGCGGGTAGCACTTCAGCGCCATGGCCAGGGTGAAAATGAACTCGATCACCAACAGCCAGCCCGCAGCGACAGGACCTGCCGACCACAGCACCACGGCGTTGAGAATCAGGAACCCGACGATGCACGCCTTGTACCAGCGGGGCGAATGCCCGAGAAAATTGTGCGCGAACGCCTGGGCCATCGAACCGGACATCGGTTGCTCCTTGCTTTAAGAAGCGCGCAAGGTGCCGTAAGCGTTGAGCAAGATCAAGTGCGGGAAGTTTCTGTTCATGGGTTCAGATAGCGCGCCACCACGGCGCGGTAGTTGCCATCCAGCGAATAGCCGCCGACCAGGATCCCGCCTTCCGGTTGCACCGCCAGCGATGTAGCGGTATCGAGACTGCGGCCCAGTCGCGTACGCAACCAGCCGTGGCCGGCGCCGAAGCTGTGATCGAGGCGACCGTCGGCCAGATAACGCGCAACGATGAAATCGGCCTCGACCCCGCCAATCGTCGCGCCTGCCGCGATAAGCCGGCCGTCCGGCATGCGCTGTGCGGCGCTCCACTGGCAGCCGCTGGGGCCGATGTCCAGCAGGGTGGGTTGACCGTTGTTGCAGTGCAGGTCGGGGCGACCATTGCTGTGGATGGACAGCGCCATGCAGCGGATCGGGTCGCGGCTGCTGCCAAAGCAATGCAGGTGATTCGCGGATTCGATGACCTGGTTGACCAGCGCGCTGTGTCCTTGAGCCTTGAAGGCGAGGAAACCGTCCAGCGCAAAGCGTTCGTCGAGCTGCCCGTCCGGCAGGTAGCGTGCGAGCAGGCCTTCCTGGGGGAAGTCGATGGCGCCGGCCACCACGATTCGTCCGTCCTCTTGCAGCAACAAGCTCCCCAGCCAGGTATTGAGCAGCAAGTGCCGGACCATGACAAACCCTCGGCCATTGAAGGTTGCGTCAAGATTGCCGTCTGGCGTGACGCGGATCAGCATGCCGACATGGTCGGCCAAAGAGCAGTGGTGGTTGGCAATCAACAGAATATGCCCGTCATCCTGGACTGCAAAATCGCAGGCTTCTGCCCCCGGGACACCGGGTGGCAGCCATGTGTCGCGGGTGCCCATGGACAGATCGCCGGGCAAACGCACTATTTTCCGGCCGTTGTCGCCGAATTCCGCGGCCGGCCGACCCTCTGCATCGAACAGGGCGAGGGCGGGCAAGGTGCGATGTTCGGACTCGTAATGCAGGCCTGCGAGCAGGATTCGCCCGTCAGGCAAGACCTGGACCTTGCTGCCCGTGGCTTCGAAACCAGAGGCGAACTGGCCGATCACGCTGCCCTGAAAACCGAAGCCAAGATCCGCAGAACCATCATCCAGCAGACGGGCCAGGCCGAAACGGCTGCCTTGAGGCGTGCCGACCTTGGCGGCGATCAGGATACGACCTTGCGGATCAAGGGCGACATGCTGGGTCAGGCTGGACGTGCTGCCGGAGAAATAAACCTGAGCCACGCCGTTATTGGCAAATCTCTTGTCGAGTTGTCCGGCGTTATTCGCTAGCGCCGGGAGCGCAATAGCGGACTGGATTGACATACCTGCTCCTCCTTGCAAGTTGACCAATAGCCGGGAGCCGGGTCGGTAACTGCATGGCGAAACATTCAATCCCTGTAGTCGCACAAGTACAACTGACAGAACTAACAGGTGGAGCGTCGTTGTGTGCCAGAACAGTGACTTTTTGAACCAGTCGCAAGCCTGCCAAGTATTCAGGCGCGAAAGTGTGGAGGAAAGTTGTACAAAGTGGCTGAAGTTAAAAAGGATTCAGCAACTTGAAAGAAGAGGGCGGATGACTGGAAAGTCATCCGCATTGCCCTCGGATCAGTGTGGCATCGACCAGGACTGCAGTGCATAACCTTCGTCGCTCAGTTCAGCGCGAGCCTGTTGCAACAGGCATTCGAGCTGGGCCGGATCGGAATAGGCGCTGCTTGGAATGCGGGTGCGACCAATCTGCGAGTTGGTGCGGTCGATGACGGTCAGGCTCAGTTCGCCATTGCCGTCTTGTGGGGCCCAGGCCACGCATTGGAAAGGTTTAAATGCGTGGTTGGCAATCAAAAGAGCTTCGTTGATACGGAGCGGGGCGGTCATGGGGTCTTCTCTCTGTATTGCCCAATCAAGTGATGTGCCGTCGGTTGGGCTTACCGTGCGGCGAGTTACTTGTACTGATGCACGCAACCCGCCGGCAGGTCACACAGGATTTGAAGAAATTTCGACTTTCTTTCATACAATCTCTGTTACGGCGTTTTTTGAAAGCTGGGTGAAAGAATCGAGTCGATAGCCAACTAACAAAACAGGTTCTTATAACTGCTTCACTTGTACACCTATAAGCAATCGATACAAGGCGCCGTCAAATTCTTGCTAATGTTACAGCCAGGTCTGCCAAATGACTGTTTTTACAATCATTTCCTATAATTTGGCGCCAAGGAACAGTCATGAGCGAAGCGCCTGCGTTACGACGTTTATTGGTAGTCGACCCTTGTGACGACTGTCACCGATTGTTGCCCGGTTTACGCGCCGTAGGCTGGGATGTTGATAGTTGTAGCCTGGAAAATGCCGCCGACCGCAGTTGCGATGTCGGCCTGCTTCGTTTGCAGCCTTTTCACCTGGAACGCCCGGAAGCCGTCAAAGAGTTGATCAGCCGCAGCGGTACCGAGTGGATTGCCGTGCTGAATCAGGAAGTGCTGCGCCTGCAGAACGTTGGCGACTTTGTTTGTGAATGGTTTTTCGACTTTCATACCTTGCCGTTCGACGTATCGCGGGTCCAGGTCACCCTCGGCCGGGCGTTCGGCATGGCGCGCCTGCGCGGCCAAGGCAATGTCCATGTGGATCAGCCGGAACACGAGCTGCTCGGCGACAGCAAACCGATCCGCGAATTGCGCAAGCTGCTCAGCAAACTGGCTCCCACCGAGTCACCTGTACTGATTCGCGGCGAAAGCGGGACCGGTAAAGAACTGGTCGCCCGCACCCTGCATCGACAATCACAGCGCCACAGCAAACCGTTTGTGGCCATCAACTGCGGGGCGATTCCCGAACACCTGATCCAGTCCGAACTGTTTGGCCATGAAAAAGGCGCGTTCACCGGCGCCCATCAACGCAAGGTCGGACGCATCGAGGCGGCCAATGGCGGCACATTGTTTCTTGATGAAATCGGCGATCTGCCGCTGGAGCTGCAAGCCAATCTGCTGCGCTTTCTCCAGGAAAAGCACATAGAACGAGTAGGCGGCAGCCAGCCGATCCCGGTGGATGTCCGGGTGCTGGCAGCCACTCACGTCGATCTTGAAGCGGCGATCGAGAAAAAGCGCTTTCGTGAGGACTTGTACTACCGGCTCAATGTGCTGCAAGTCGTGACCGCGCCTTTGCGAGAGCGGCATGGCGATCTGTCGATGCTGGCCAACCACTTTTCCCATTTCTACAGCCACGAAACCGGCCGTCGGCCGCGCAGCTTCAGTGAAGACGCGCTGATCGCCATGGGCAAGCACGACTGGCCGGGCAATGTTCGTGAACTGGCCAACCGTGTACGCCGGGGGCTGGTGCTGGCTGAGGGTAGGCAGATCGAGGCTCGCGACCTGGGACTGATCAGTCAGCAGTCGCTGGCCACTCCGATGGGCACCCTCGAAGACTACAAGACCCGGGCCGAACGCCAGGCGTTGTGCGATGTGCTCAACCGGCACAGCGACAACCTCAGTGTGGCCGCCAAAGTGCTGGGGGTTTCACGGCCGACGTTCTACCGCTTGCTGCACAAACACCAGATCCGCTAGGGCGCGGTGCTTCTTCGGGGAAGAAGCTGAAAAGGCCCGCTGCGATACAAGTCGCAGCGGGCCTTTTTATGATGTTGCGTTCATGGTGGGGCGGGTTAGAAGTAGTACGGGAATTTCAGGCTGAAGGAAAAGTCCGGGGCATCGTCGGTCATGCCGATGGACAGGTTGGGTACGATGGTCAGGTTGTCGGTGGCCGCAATGGTCATGCCGACGTTGAAGTAACCGGCGTTGGCGTCACTGGACACCACCGATTCCCAGTCCCCGCCATCCTGCTTCAGCTTGCTCTTGCGTTGTACAAGGTCAGAAACCGAGAACGACATACTCATTTTTTCATTGAGTGCGAAGGCTATGCCTGCGCCGATCTGGAAGCTGTCGCCGATGCGGACCTTGCCCGGGGTTTTCTGGTTGACCGTGGAACTGATGTCGTCAAACGACTCCTCCAGGTTGTGGGTGTAGGACAAACTGCCGAACAGCACGGCCGGGTCAAACGTTTTGACCAGCGAGATACCGGGGGTGATCGACCAGACGCCGTTACCGGTCGGCAGGGTGTCAGGCACGAACAGGTTGGTGTTGGCGTCGGTCTGGCGCAGTTTGATGCCGAACGGGTCCTTGCCGGTTGGCGCCTTGACTCGCAGGGTGACCACCGCGTCCGGGGTGTTCACCGACTCGTCGAGGAACTTGTAGGCGATACCGAAGTTGACGTCGCCAAGGGTCGGATCCCGCGAGACATCCTGTTCCGTGGTGACGTTGGCTGCGCCCTGATTGCCGCCGCCCGACTGATAAGTCGAATCGCGATACACCACAGGCACGTTCACATCGAACTGCCAGCGGTTATCGAAGTTGTAGCGGCCCGTCAGGTCGAGGGTCCAGGTGTCGGCCTTGATCCGGTCGAGGTTGATGTTGCCCAGAAAGATCGAGTCCAGTGCCAGGAAGCCGTTGAGAATCAGCTGGCGAGTGTCATAACGCGAATAGGTTATGCCGGTTTCCAGGCTGAACTTGCCGCCGCCGAAGAAGCCGCTGGCCTCGTCGTACAGGTTGGACACACTCTGTGCAGGTTGTGAATCGTCGGCCAGCGACTGGCCATAGGATGCGCCACTGCCCCCGGCGGCGCCCCCCGACGCTGCTGCGGCCCCGGTACCGGTGGCCACTTTGGGATTGCCTTTCATGTCGGCTGGCGACTTGGCCAGACGTTTTGGTGGTGGAGAAGCCGGTTGGTCTTCGACCTGGCGGACTCGTTGCTCGAGCACCGCCAGGGCTTTCTGTTGCACTTCGTATCGTTGCTTAAGCTCCAGAAGTTCCTGTTTCAAGGTCTCCACATCCGCATCGGGTGCTGCTTGCAGCATCGCCGCGGGTAGAAGAGTACTCAAACATACAGCGGCACGCAGTGATACTGATCGATACATGAATAAGCCGTCCCTTTAAGCCCAATGGATCGAGACTCAGCGTAGTTCAATATCCGATATTGCGTAGTGCTCTGAGTTGACTCAAATTGCAGTCCAGTGCGCCGGCGCTCATGCCGTTATTGTTAAGGACAACATTGAGTTGCGTCAGGTTGTTGACGACGTTTGCATTTCCGAGCAAGCGGGTGTTTTGCAGCAGACCTCCTTGAGCCACTTGTTGCAGGGCCGTGCCCTGATTGCCTGCGGCCTGAATGGCCATTTGCACGCCACCGCCAGTGGCCGAAACCGCGACACTGCCAGCGGCATTACTGCCGGAAATCGTTTGTCCGGCCATCAGGGCCTGCCCTTGGGCCGGTACCAGCGCGGGGGCCTGGTTGGCTTCGGAAACATTGATGGCCACGTTGTTGTAGGCCGTGTTGCCGTCGCCGGCGGCGCGTACGCTTTGCGTCACGCCCTGGGAACTGTTGAGTCCTGCGCCACCAATGACCGAGCCGGTACCCGTTTGCGGGGTGCTGCCGTTGCCGGTTTCCTTGATGGTCGAGACATAGAATTCGGGTTTTACGGTTGCTGCCTGCAATTGCATCGAGGTCGCAGCCCCGATCAGATCACCGCTGGCGTTGCGCCAGGTACTGCTCATGACGATGCCGAAGCTGATGATCCGCCCCGGCATGACGTAACGACCGCGAAGCTGTGACAGCTCCGAATCCTGGATTTCTATGGGTTTGAATCCTGCATTGGCATAGCCTGACGCACTCGCTGCCAGGCAGGCGGCGGCCAGCCAGTATGAGGTTTTCATCTGCTGCTCCCGGGACATCCAGCCCCACTCTTTATAATCGGCGATTAAAAGAAGTCGCTCTGTATGAACCCGAAGTCCATCAATTCAGCATCTTTGACGGGGTTGAAGTTATCCAGCTTGTTCTTGGCGGTCAGCGGTGCCGGAGGACTGCGTAATGCATTGGTCTTGTCGTATCCGGGGCCGACGATGGCAAAGACAATGCCGTTCCAACCTTTGACAAAGTCATCATGGGCGTAGCGTTTGTGTCCTAAAACCGGGTCTCCGATGTAGACCCAATCCTTGTCTGCCCGCTGCAGCACCACGAAATGCTTGTAGCCGCGAATTTCCATCAGTACCACCACCGGGATAGTGACCGCGTCGAGTTTTTCCGGCGGAATCTTGTAGCCCCTGGCGCGCATGCCGATGCTTTCTATGTAGCGCTTCATGTCCAGCATGGAAAAACCCTGAGTACGGACAAGGTCCTGGTCGGAGTTGACCAGCATGCCTTTGATGATGTGCTCCTCATCGACGTCGAGCCAATAAGCCTGGCGCAGTACCGTCGCCAGTGCGGCGGCGCCGCAGCTGAAATCGGTTTTTTGTTCGACGATGTCGGAAAACTTGCGCTCACGAATGCTTTGCACGTTCTTGTAGACGAGTGTGCCGCCCGGCAGGGCAGCCACGGGCATCTGGGCAGCCTGGGCGAGGCCGGACAGGCAAAGCAGAGCGAGGAGGGTAGTCTTACGCATGATCGATACGCCTATGCGGACTGAGGAAAAGCCCCGTTTCCGGGGCTTTCGTTTCGATCGCGATTACATGCAGGCTTTGCAACCTGCAGCGATGGACAGCGAGTTGCTTTGTTGGTTGCCAACGCCGGCAGCGTTGTTGAAGCCACCGTTGCCGGACCAGTTGTTGCCCACGTTGGTCATGTTGGCGTTGTTGGTGACAGGGTTTTTCCAGCCGTCTGGGGTCATCACTTGTTGAGTGGTCACACCAGCCAGACCGAAGACACCCACGGCAACGAAATCAGATTTCTGATCTTTGCCGCCGTTACCACCGTGGCCACGGTCGTTGTCGCCGTAGCCGCCACCATAACCACCATGACCATGATCATCGTCTTTGGTGGTTGCAGTGCCTGCGGCCACGAATGCGCCGCCTGCGGTGAATGTGCCAGTAAGGGTATCTTTTTTGTAGGTCTGAGTGCCGTTGTTGCCGACTTGCAGACCGGTGGTGCTTTGGTTGGCGGCGGCAGCGGCTTGCGCTACACGACCACCGGATACAGCGATTGCCAGGTTGTTTTTCTGTTGGTTGAAGTTGCCGGCGGCGTTGTTCACGCCGATGTTACCCGAGCCGCTGTTGCCGACGTTGTTCAGGCTGGCATTGGCAGTGCTGGAGTAGTTGGCAACGGTGTTGTTGGTGTTGACCTGGGTTGCGCTGGAGGCGGATACGGCGGAGCCGAAGATGAAGCTTTCGTCGGCGGTTGCCAGTGCAGCGGCGTTGTCTTGCTGGTTGCCGTCACCGGCAACGTTGTTTGCGCCGATGTTGCCGTTGGCGCCGTTGAGGGAGCCGCTGACGTTGGCGTTATTTTGAGTGCCCTGGTTCAACACGGTGTTGCCGTTGTTGTTTTGCACATCAAGCACTGCAGCACCGGCACCAGCGCCGATTTGCAGCAGTTCTTCAAGGGTTGGGCCTTTTGGGCCGTGATCGTGACCATGACCGTGATTGTCATCACGACCGCCTGCCTGTGCTGCGATTGCCATCACTGCTGCGAGTGCGAAAACCAGTGGTTTGAGAGCCATTGTAGGTTTCATGGTGTTTCTCCGTCGTGCTTATTAGTTGGTTAAGTGTTGGTACTTTCTAATTGCACTGCTTGTTTGGGTCAGTCAGCGACCCGGATGCTCAGGGTGTTAGCCATTCGGTTCCCCACCCCGGCACTCTGGTTCACCTGGATTACCCCGCGACTGCCGGTGAAGGCCTGATCACTTGTCGTGACTTGGCGACTGCCGGGGGTACCAGTTGCTCCTGAGCTCGGTAACAACGCCACGTTCTGTTGGGAAAGGGCGCTATCGTCAACGCTCTGCGGTGCAGCACTGATGCTGATGCGCATGGCGTTGGCCATCTGGTTGTTGGCCCCGGAACCCTGGTTCACGCCCAGTGCGCCGTTGCCGTTACTGAATGAGGTGCCGCCGATGGTCGAGCTCGCGTTGATCGAGCGGTCGGCGGGGGTGTCGAGTTTCTGGTGAATGGTGGTGGTGGCGCTGGCCGACGTGCCGATGGCAATCGACTTGACGTTGGTCTGTTGTTGCTGGTCGCCGGCGGCCTGGTTGACGTTGAAGTTGCCGTTGTACTGAACGCCGGAGTTCTGAATGTTGGCGCTGTCCACGGCGCTCGGATCGGCCATGACGCTGGTGCAGCCAAGCAGAGCAAGCAGGAGCAGGGAACGATTCATCTTATTGGCCTCCGGCCATGCGGGTCAGCGGAGCCAGACCGGTGCTGAGGGAGCGGTTGATGGTGTTGGAAATCGTGCCGCCACCGCCGCCGCCGTGACCGGCACTCATGCCGGGCAGGCCGTTTGGATTGGTCAGGACGTTCATGCCGGGCAGGCTGGAATCAACCCCGATGTTGCCGCGAATGGATGAGCCACTGGCTACACTGGCAAAGTCACCGTCATTGAGTTCGGTGCTGGTCATCGCCTGATTGATGCGACCGGAAGGGTTGGCATTGACGGTGGTGGGATAGGGGTCTTTGCCGAAAGCGCTGCGTCCGATCGGAATGGGCTGGACGTCGCGGTTGAGTACGATCACGCCATTGCCTTCGGCCTGAACGTTGAAACTGAGGAATGTGCTGGCTGCTGATCCGATCAGCAGAAGGCAAGTGAAGGCTTTGTTGATGTTTCCCACGGCGGCAATTCCTTCTTCAGTGGGCTGGCCCAAGTCAGCGTTGTGAAGGAGAGAGCGAAAGCTGTGCCGGTTTTTAAATGTTCTTGGATTTCAACGGGTTGGCTCGAAGGTGTGCAGGGCTGATACAAAAGCTGTTTCAACATTGAAACAACGCGTCATCGGCACAAGTGCCCATACCTGTTGCAAAGCTCTGGAACAAGGGTTTGCGAGCAAGTGTTTCACAGGCGTAACAAGTCGGGTGACAAAGCGATGAAGGCCGTTGAGACGGGCACTTTGCACCGGGGGGAGTGTTTCAGGAACGGACACTTCTGCCCCGGGACGGGGACATTGACCCGAAACCCGGGTCAGCCTTCCAGCAAGGTTCGTACGGCGTCGAAGGCTTGAGTCTGCCGTGCGGCCCAGTCGCCCTGAATGATCCTGACGGGCTGGTGATGTTGCTCCAGCCAGGCCTTGGTGGCGTCGTAGAACCCCACTCGTTCACTCAACTGCGGCTGGCAGCGCTGACCATCGTCCGTCCAGTCGATCTGTTCCGGAGACAGCAACAGGTGCAGGTCGTAATGACGCGCCAGCAGTTCCGGTTCCAGCCAGGCCGGGCAGTCGCCGAACAACGTCTGGCTCCAGAGAATATTGCTCAACAAATGAGTGTCGAGAATCAGCAACGACGGCTGCTGCGCTCGTGCTTCGTCTTCCCACTGCAATTGGCCGCGAGCAATCTCGGGAATGTCTGCGAGGCAGGTGTCCCGGGGATTCTGCTCGATGAACCAGCGCACGTACTCGTCCACCCGCAAACCGCCGAACTGTTGCTGCAGCCCGGCCGCCAGCCAGCTCTTGCCGGTGGATTCCGGACCGGTCAGAACAACGACTTTCATGCGCGCAACGCCGGATCGGCGCGCCATTCCCGCCAGCCCAACACCGCGATCAGGGTGAACAGGGCGTACAGCGCAGCGGTGAGGTAAAGGCCCTTGTAAAGAAACAGGCCGACGAAGATCACATCCAGCACGAACCACAGCGCCCAGCATTGCAGGCGCTTGTGCGCCATCCAGAACTGCGCGACCAGGCTGAAAGCAGTCAGCGCCGCGTCGAGCCAGGGCTGCGCGGCATCGGTCCAGTGCGCCATGGCGGCGCCCAGCACCAGGCTGCCAACGGAGCCGATGGCCAATCCTTGCAGAATCGAACGGGAGTCGAGCCGGCTGACCTCACGGCCGTCATGCATCGTCCCGGCCCGGGTCCATTGCCACCAGCCGTAGACTTGCAGCGCGGCGTAAACCACCTGCAGCAACATGTCCGAATACAGCTTCACCTCGAAGAAGATCCAGCTGTAGAGCAGCACCATGACCAGCCCGATCGGCCAGCACCACGGGTTCTGTTTGACCGTCAGCCAGACGGCAATCACACCGAGGGCGGCGGCAAACAGTTCGAGCCCGGACATGCAAGATCCTTGGAGGGAGTAAAAGAGGGAGCGGATTGTACCCAAAAACCGGTGGGAGTGAGCTCCCACCGGTGACCGGGATCAGACGCGGAACTGGCGCAGCAATCCGTTCAGTTGCTCGCTCAACTGTCCGAGCCGCACGCTGGCGGCACTCGACTGCTCGGCAGCCAGTGCGGTGCTGTGGGACAGGCCGGCAGCCTGGGTGACGTTCTGGTTGATGTCCTCGACCACGTGCGCCTGTTGCAGGGTCGCACTGGCGATGGAAGCGTTCAGGCCATTGAGGTTGCGCAGTGCCTGGCCGATGGCATTGAGGCTGGCGCCGGCCAGTCCGGCCTGCTCGATGGTCAGTTGCGACGCCTTGCTGCTGTCGCCGATCACCTTAACGGCGGCTTCGGAATGATTTTGCAGGCGCTCGATCATCGACTGGATTTCCGCCGTGGATTTCTGCGTGCGTTGCGCCAGCAGGCGGACTTCATCGGCCACCACGGCAAAACCCCGGCCCTGTTCGCCGGCCCTGGCGGCTTCGATGGCGGCGTTGAGTGCCAGCAGGTTGGTCTGCTCGGCGATCGAACGGATCACTTCCAGAACGCTGCCGATCTGCGTGCTTTCGGTTGCCAGCGTACGAATCACTTCGACGGCCTGATCGATGGTGCCGGACAACTTGTCGATCTGTTGCAGGCTGCCGTCGATGTTGATCTGGCCCTGTTGCGCCTGGGCTTCGGCATCGCGCATTTCGCTGGCGGCATGCTCGGCGTTCTTCGCCACATCCTGCACGCCGTAGGTGACTTCGTTGATGGCCGTCGCCACCAGCTCCATCTGCTGTGACTGTTGCTGGCTGCGTTGTTGGGCCTGGCTCGCGTCATTGCCCAGCTCAGTGGAGGACTGGCCCAGCGCGCTGGCCGACACCTGCAAATCGCCGATCACCCGGCGCAGCTTGGCGGTAAAGGCATTGAAGTGATGGGCCAGTTGCGTGACTTCATCCTGGCCGTGGGTGTCGAGGCTGCGGGTCAGGTCGCTTTCGCCGCTGGCGATGTTGGCCATGGCGTTCACGGTTTCCTGCAAGGGGCGGACGATGCTGCGGGCAATCAGAATCACCAGCACGCCCATGATCAGCGCGATCACCAGGCCTACGACAGAAGCCTTGATCACCTGGCCCTGAAACTCGGCCTGCACATCGTCGACATACACACCGGAACCCAGCACCCAGCCCCACGGCTCGAACAGTTTCACGTAGGAGGTCTTGGCCACCGGCTCGCTGGCACCGGGTTTCGGCCAACGGTAATCGACCATGCCGGCGCCCTTGGCTTTGGCAATGGCAACCATCTCGTTGAACACCGCAAAGCCGTCCGGGTCGCGGATCGCCGAGAGGTTCTGGCCTTCGAGCTTGGGATTGGTCGGATGCATGACCATCACGGGTGTGAGGTCGTTGATCCAGAAGTAATCGTTCTGGTCATAACGCAGGCCGCGAATCGCGGTCAGCGCCTGTTTCTGGGCGGCGTCGCGGGTCAGGGTTCCGGCCGCTTCCAGGCCCTGGTAGTAGGTCAGCAAACCGCTGGCGGTCTGCACCACATGCTGGGTTTTCTGGGCCTTGGCGTGATACAGGTCATCGTGGATCTGCTTGAGCATCAACAGGCCCAGGGTCAGCAGCATGACCACCGCCACAATCAAGATGAGCCACAAGCGTCGGCTGATCGACACACTGCGCAAGCTGTTCATAACGCTGTCACTCCGATTTCTTTTTCTTGTAATAAATCACCGCCAGCATCCAACCACGTTTCAGTGGCCGGGCATACGCGACCCAAGTCGTAGAGCGCGGCAGCGCGATTACGGCTTGTCTGTTAGGATTTCGGCCCCGTGGGGGAAAACCTGAACCCAAGTTGCCATTTCACGGAATTTTGACCGTTTCGTGTGGATCCTTGGCCCGCGGAATCGGTACAGCAACACAGCTACGCTGATCGCAGTGAACGTAAAAAAATACTATCGGGGCATGCCTGAGCGCATCGCTCTTTGGGGGATTGATGGACCTTTGGACCGCCTTGCAGGCACTGATTCTCGGAGTTGTAGAAGGGCTGACGGAGTTTTTGCCCATATCCAGTACCGGACACCAGATCATCGTCGCCGACCTGCTGAATTTCGGCGGCGAACGCGCCATGGCGTTCAACATCATCATCCAGCTCGGCGCGATTCTCGCGGTGGTCTGGGAGTTTCGCCGCAAGATTCTCGACGTGGTCATCGGCTTGCCGACCCAGCCGAGTGCACGACGCTTTACCGCCAACCTGCTGATCGCCTTCCTGCCCGCCGTGGTGCTGGGCGTGATCTTTGCCGATCTGATTCACAAATACCTGTTCAACCCGATCACTGTGGCGACGGCTTTGGTCGTGGGCGGCTTCATCATGTTGTGGGCCGAGCGCCGGCAGCATGAAGTGCACGCCGAAACCGTGGACGAAATCACCTGGAAAGATGCGTTGAAGGTCGGCTTCGCCCAATGTCTGGCGATGATCCCGGGCACCTCGCGCTCCGGCTCGACCATCATCGGCGGCCTGTTGTTCGGTCTGTCGCGCAAGACCGCCACCGAGTTCTCGTTCTTCCTGGCGATGCCGACCATGGTCGGTGCGGCGGTGTATTCGGGCTACAAGTACCGTGCGCTGTTCGTGCCGGCGGACTTCCCGGTGTTTGCCATCGGTTTTGTCACTGCATTCGTTTTCGCCATGATCGCCGTGCGCGGTTTGCTGAAGTTCATCGCCAGCCACAGCTACGCGGCATTCGCCTGGTACCGGATCGTGTTCGGCCTGTTGATTCTGGCGACCTGGCAGTTCGGCTGGGTGGACTGGGCGGCGGCCAAGGCATGAGTGATTCCCGCGCACGCCGCCCGGATCGCGGCCCGTCCGGTGGCAGCATCCAGCATCTGAAGTTGAAGCTGATTGTGTTGCTGGTCGTCTGCGCGTTGCCGCTGTTCGGTTCGCTGTCGATGTGGCTGCGCGGGATCTCACTGGTACCGCTGACGGCCTATGGGATTGTCAGCGTGCTGGCGTTCTTCCTGTACTGGGCCGACAAGCGCAAGGCTCGCGCCGAGGCCTGGCGAACTCCGGAAAACGTCCTGCACGCCGTGGAACTGGCGGGCGGCTGGCCGGGTGCATTGATCGCCCAGCAAGTCTTCCGGCACAAGACGCGCAAGGTGTCGTTTCAGATTCTGTTCTGGGTGATCGTCGCGCTGCACCAGGTGTTCTGGATCGATCAGCTGTTCCTCGGTTCGCACCTGTTGGCGCTGGGGTAGGGCTACAGCAGCAACCCCGCCTGGGTTTTCTTCGGTAGTTTGCTCACCACCAACTGGTGGGAGCGTTGCAGCAACCCTCGTAGTTCTTCGGCGCCCAAGGGGTAGGGCGGGTGCATGATGATCCACTGCGCCCGCGCCAGATAGGGTGCCGGGTGAATGCCCGGCCGGTCGCAATGACCGAGAAACAGATCCTTGTCGACCTTGAACGCCAGCGACTCACCGCGCAGCCCCTGCAAGGCGAACATCTTGTTGCCGGCAATCGAAAACACCCGCACACCGCCCCATTTATAGTCTTCCCGGGCTCCGGGCAATGCCAGGCAAAAATCCGCGACATCCTTCTCGCTCATCTTTCCTTGTTTCATAACAGCCGCTCTCCACAGGCATTGAACGATTCCACCAGATGATCGATCCACGCGCGCACCGCCGGCATCACCCCGCGTCGGTGCGGATACACCGCTTGCAGCCAACCGCCGGGCAACGACCAGTCCGGCAGCAGTTGCACCAGCGTGCCGTTGTTCAGCTCCGCCTCGCAATACATCATCGGCAACAGGGTGAAACCCTGGCCGGCCAGCACGCAAGCCTTGCGCACGATGAAATCATCGATGCCCAGTCGGGCCTCCAGCGCCAGATCGCAACTTTTGCCGTGCTGATCGAGCAGGCGCACATGCACCATGCGATCGGCTTCCAGCGCGCCGAGCACCGGCAGGGTTTTCAAGTCCTGCGGATGATTGATTTCCACGCCCTGTATAAAGGAAGGGCTCGCAACCACCACCATTTGCGCCTGACGCAAACGGCGGGTCACCAGCATCGGTTCTTCGTCGCCGTGTTCGCGCACCCGCAGGGCGACGTCGATGCCTTCAGTGATCAGGTCGACCCGGCGATTGATCAGGGTGACTTCCAGTTGCACCTGCGGGTATTTGCCGAGGAAGTTGCTGATCACCACTGGCAGCATTTCATGGGCCAGCCCGGTGGGGCTCGACACCCGCAAGCGTCCACGGGGCTCGCTGGACATGCTGGCCACCGTCTCGTCGGCCATTTCCGCTTCCAGCAGCATCGCCTGGCAGTGGCGCAAATAGCGTTCGCCGACTGCGGTCAGCTTCAATTGGCGGGTGGTGCGTTGCAGCAGGCGCGCCCCCAGGCGTTCTTCCAATTCGGCGATTCGCCGTGACAGGCGCGACTTGGGAATGCCCAGCAAGCGGCCGGCAGCGGCGAATCCGCCGGCCTCGACCACTTTGGCGAAATAGTAGAGATCGTTGAGGTCTTGCATGGGGAATTCCGACTGTTCTATCAGTGGGACAAACTATCGCATTGTTGCCGTCTAATCAGCTATTGGTTTCGTAGGTAGGATTGTCTCCATTCCGTCGCCACCGGCGATTCTTTCCAGGAGATTCCACTATGAAACTGCTGCACATCGATTCGAGCATTCTGGGCGACAACTCTGCTTCCCGTCAGCTGAGCACTGAAGTCGTCAAAGCCTGGCAAGCCGCCGAGCCAAGCGCTGTCGTGACCTACCGCGACCTGGCTGCCGACGCCATCAGCCACTTCTCGTCCACCACTCTGGTTGCCGCCGGCACCACCGCTGAACTGCGCAACGCCGCACAACAGCACGAAGCCGAGCTGAGCGCCAACACCCTGGCCGAATTCATCGCTGCTGACGCCATTGTCGTTGCCGCGCCGATGTACAACTTCACCGTGCCAACCCAGCTCAAGGCCTGGATCGACCGCATCGCCGTCGCCGGCCAGACTTTCCGCTACACCGAAGCCGGCCCTGAAGGCCTGTGCGGTGGCAAGAAAGTGATCATCGTCTCCACCTCGGGCGGCATCCACGCCGGTCAGGCTTCGGGCGTTGCTCACGAAGACTACCTGAAACTGGTCTTCGGCTTCCTCGGCATCACCGACATTGAAATCGTCCGCGCCGAAGGTCTGGCCTACGGTGAAGAAGTTCGCAACAACGCCATGAGCGCTGCCCACGCCCGCATCAGCGAGCAACTGTTCGCCGCTGCGTAAGGCTTTCGTAAAGAACAGCTCTCGTTCAGGCAACACCCAAAAAACTCTGTATTCTGGTTCTGCAAGGGCCAGATACGGAGTTTTTTGTGTCCGACTGTTACATAATCTGGCCCGGGTTATGCAGTCTTACGATCAACGTCTGAGTGCAACGCCGCGCCGGATCACCGAACCACGGAGTTTCGGGCGTCGAACACAACGGATCTTTCGATTGAGTAACAACAGGGTGGGGCATCCCATGATGCGTCTTTGTGCAACGTTACTGATTTGCCTGCTCGGCAGCCTGAATTCAGTGCACGCAGCCCCCGGCCAGCACCCACGCTGGAGCGTCGGTTATCACGAGATGACGTTCCTCGATCCGCTCGACCTGCAACCGATGCGTGCCATCGCGTTCTATCCCTCCAGCGACCGCGAGCACATGAGCCTGCTCGAGGGCTACTCGGTCGAAGCCGGCGAAGACACCAAAATCGCCCTCGGCCGCTTTCCGATGCTGATGCTGTCCCACGGCAATACCGGCACGCCGCTGGCCCTGCACGACCTCGCCACATCGCTGGCCCGCAAGGGCTTTGTGGTGGTTGCGGTGATTCATCCCGGCGACAACTCCAGGGACCACAGCCGCCTCGGCACCTTGAGCAACCTCTATGGGCGCCCGATCCAGATTTCCGAAGCCATTACCGCCACTCTTGGCGACCGTATGCTCGCGCCATTTGTGAACGCCGATCAGGTCGGCGTGATCGGTTATTCGGCGGGCGGTGAGACCGCGTTGATTCTTTCAGGTGCGCAGCCTGACCTGGATCGCCTGCGCCGTTACTGCCAGGAACGTCCGGACGACCGCGACGCCTGCAACACCCAGGGCGAACTGATCGTTGATCGCGACGACCTGCAACCGGTGGCCGACCCGAGAGTCCACGCCTTGCTGCTGATGGCGCCGCTGAGCCTGAAGTTCGGCCGGCACACCCTGGCCGACGTGCATGTGCCGGTGCTGCTGTACAGCGGCGACGGCGACAAACTGGTGGCCTTCGACAAGAACGCCGCCGCCCTGGCGCGCAAACTGCCGACCGCGCCGGACTTCAAGTTGCTGGCCGGGGCCGGGCACTTCGTGTTCATGGCACCGTGCAATGAAGAGCAGATCCGTGCGATGCCGGCGCTGTGCACCGATGCTGACGGGGTGGATCGCGAAGACATTCACCGCAACCTGATTTCCGAAGCCGGGCGGTTCTTCTCCCATGCGCTGGGCAAGCCTTCCCGGGCAGGGATGCAGACGGCGGATCAGTAAGCGTCAGGCCATCGCCCGACGCTTGAGCCACAAGGTCAGCGCCAGTCCGGTCACGGACAACAACGCTGCGCCGAGGAAAATCCACGAATACCCCAGATTCAACGCCACCGCGCCCATCAAGGGGCCGGCGACCGCCAGTGCCAGATCGAAAAACACTGCGTAAGCACTCAACCCGGCACCACGGCTGGAGTTGGGCACCTGCTTGATGGCTTCAACCCCCAGCGCCGGGTACACCAGCGACAGTCCGAACCCTGCCAGTCCCGCACCGATCAGTGCGTATCCGGTCGAGGGGGCGAGCCACAGCAACAACAGCCCGACGGTTTCGATGCTCATGCAGGCGATGGCCGAAGCGAAGCCACCGAATCGGGCGATGGCGGAAATGAACAGCAGCCGCGACAGGATGAAGCACACGCCGAACACCGTCAGGCAGTAGGCCGCGCCGGTCCAGCCGCGATTGAGGTAATAAAGGGTGATGAAGGTGGTCAGGGTGCCGTAACCGATCGAGGCCAGGCTCAAACTGGCACCGAACGGCGCAATCCGCCCGAACACCGCCCAGAACGGCAACCGCTCGCCGCGCACCACCGGCACGGAAGGTTTGTTGCGGATCAGCAGCAGAGCGCCGGCGGCCAATACCGACAGCGCAATTCCGAGACTGGTAAAACCGTAATCGGCCACCATCAGCACGCCTAGTGGTGCGCCGATAGCGATTGCGCCATAAGAGGCGATGCCGTTCCAGCCGATGGACCGTGCGGTGTGCTCGGCGCCGACCTGGCCCATGCACCAGCTGATGGTGCCGACGCCGATCAAACCTTGCGCGATTCCGAGCAGCAACCGCCCGGCGATCAGAATGATCAGACTTGGCAGCGGGAAGTCCTGAAGCACAGTCGATATGAATGTCAGCACACCGCTGAGGACGATTCCCAGCAAGCCGTAAACGATGGCGCGTTTGGTCCCGACGGTATCCGACATACGCCCGGCCATAGGGCGGCTGAGCAGAGTGGCCAGGTATTGCGAGCCGATCACCAGACCCGCAACGACGGCACTGAAACCCAGTTGTTCATGCACGTAACCGGGCAGCACCGCAATCGGCAGGCCGATGCAGAGGAAGGCGATAAAGGTGTAGAAAACGATGGAGACGATCTGCAGGGTGATCGCCATGGAGCTTTGCGGTGGCAGTTGCTGCGCAGACATGAGGGCTCGTTCGCGGGCGGCGGTGGGAGAGCCCGCATCATGGCTTGGCGCTGGAATAAAAGAAAGCAGGCTAACTATCTTTCCTGGGCGCAATAAAAAGCCCCGCCTTGGGGCGGGGCTTTCGACTCGAGGCCGCTATCAGAACACGACGCCCTGGCTGCGCAGGTAATCGTCATAAGTGCCGCTGAAGTCGGTCACGCCGTTCGGGCTCAGCTCGATGATGCGCGTGGCCAGGGACGATACGAACTCACGGTCGTGGCTGACGAAAATCAGCGTGCCCGGGTAGTTTTCCAGCGCCAGGTTCAGCGCCTCGATCGATTCCATGTCCAGGTGGTTGGTCGGTTCGTCCATCACCAGTACGTTCGGCTTTTGCAGGATCAGCTTGCCGAACAGCATGCGACCTTGCTCACCACCGGAAATCACCTTCACCGACTTGAGGATCTCGTCGTTGGAGAACAGCATGCGGCCCAGGGTGCCACGAATCACTTGCTCGCCTTGAGTCCACTGACCCATCCAGTCGAACAGGCTGACGTCGTCTTCGAAGTCGTGGGCGTGGTCCTGAGCGTAGTAGCCCAGCTCCGCGCTTTCGGTCCACTTCACGGTGCCGGCGTCCGGGGTCAGTTCGCCCATCAGGGTGCGCAGCAGGGTGGTCTTGCCGATACCGTTCGGGCCGATGATCGCCACGCGTTCGCCGGCTTCAACGGTGAAGCTGAAGTTCTTGAACAGGGTCTTGCCGTCGAAGCCCTTGGACATCTGCTCGATGGTCACGGCCTGGCGGTGCAGTTTCTTGGTCTGTTCGAAACGGATGAACGGGCTCACGCGGCTCGATGGCTTGACCTCGGCCAGCTGGATCTTGTCGATCTGCTTGGCACGGGAAGTGGCCTGCTTGGCTTTCGAGGCGTTGGCCGAGAAGCGGCTGACGAACGTCTGCAGTTCGGCAATCTGGGCTTTCTTCTTGGCGTTGTCCGACAGCAGTTGCTCGCGGGACTGGGTCGCCGCGGTCATGTACTCGTCGTAGTTGCCCGGGAACAGACGCAGCTCGCCGTAGTCCAGGTCGGCCATGTGCGTGCAGACGCTGTTCAGGAAGTGACGGTCGTGGGAAATGATGATCATGGTGCTGTTACGCACGGTGAGGATCGATTCCAGCCAGCGAATGGTGTTGATGTCCAGGTGGTTGGTCGGTTCGTCGAGCAACAGCACTTCCGGATCGGAGAACAGTGCCTGAGCCAGCAGAACGCGCAGCTTCCAGCCCGGCGCCACTTCGGACATCGGACCGAAATGCTGTTCCAGCGGAATCCCCAGACCCAGCAGCAGTTCACCGGCGCGGGATTCGGCGGTGTAGCCGTCCATCTCGGCGAACTCGGTTTCCAGCTCGGCCACGGCCATGCCGTCTTCTTCGCTCATTTCCGGCAGGGAATAGATGCGATCGCGCTCGGCCTTGACTTTCCACAGCTCCTCGTGACCCATGATCACGGTATCGATCACAGTGAATTCTTCGTAGGCGAACTGATCCTGACGCAGTTTACCGAGGCGAACGTTCGGCTCGAGCATCACCTGGCCGGCGGACGGCTCGAGGTCGCCACCGAGGATTTTCATGAACGTCGACTTGCCGCAACCGTTGGCGCCGATCAGGCCATAACGGTTGCCGTTGTTGAATTTCACCGAAACGTTTTCGAACAGCGGCTTTGCGCCGAACTGCATCGTGATATTAGCTGTAGAAATCAAAGGTTTATCCTGCGAATCATTCTGAGTAGCGAGGGTGCGGCCGGAGCGCTTGGCCCGAGTCGAAGTGCGCTGAGGCGGGAAATCCCGTCATCAACCAAGGGGGGGCGCGTAAAGTTTGGCGGCGATTGTACTGGTCTGGCTCTTCCAGCGATAGGGCGGTGATCCCCGGAATGCCAATTGGCGCAATCGCGGGACAGTTTTTCACAGATGAAGGTTCACTATTGGTTACAAACTGTGGCTAAAATGCCATCCATTCACCCAGGCCCTTGCCCGGCATGGGCTCAAGGATGTGCCACCGAGACGCTGTTTTGTATCCAGACCACTGCTACAGACCTATGGCCACAGCCAGAAAGGCGCGCAGTTTGTTCACTTTTGACGTGTGACGATTTCCGTGAAACTCATCATTGCTGCTATTTATGTCATTTCCATTGCATACGTTCACCTGCGTGGTCGTGTGCGTCACAAACTGGGCCGTCAGTTGAGCGATCACTCGACGTTTCTCGCACCGATCAACTGCTTCCTTTATCTGTTTTCGAAAAAACCGAACAAACCCTACCTCGACCCTAAGGACTTTCCCGATCTGAGCCCGTTGCAGGCCCATTGGGAAGAAATCCGCGAGGAAGGTCAGAATCTTCTGAGTGCCGGTGCGATCAAGCGCTCGGACCAGTACGACGACGTCGGTTTCAACTCGTTCTTCAAGACCGGCTGGAAGCGCTTTTACCTGAAGTGGTATGGCGACAGCCATCCATCGGCGCTGCAACTGTGCCCGCGCACCACTGAACTGGTGCAGAGCATCGGTTCGATCAAGGCGGCGATGTTCGCCGAACTGCCACCGGGCTCGAAACTGGTGCGTCACCGTGACCCGTACGCCGGTTCCTACCGTTATCACCTGGGTCTGGAAACGCCGAACGACGCCGGTTGCTACATCAACGTCGATGGCGAGAACTATCACTGGCGCGACGGCGAAGCGGTGATGTTCGACGAGACCTACATTCACTACGCCGAAAACACCACCGACAAGAACCGCATCATCCTGTTCTGCGACGTCGAGCGCCCGATGAAGTATCGCTGGGCAGCCGCGTTCAACGGCTGGTTCAGCCGTACCGTGATGTCGGCCGCCGGTGCGCCGAACGATGCGGGCGACCGCACCGGCGGTATCAACCGCCTGTTTACCAAAATCTACAAGATCCGCCTGCGCGGCAAAGAGCTGAAAAAGCGCAATCGCGCGCGCTATTACCTGGAAAAGTGGGCGATCTTCGGTGGTCTGCTGGCGATCTTCATTCTGATCTGATAACTGATCTGATAAATCGGGCGACTGTTGAAAGACAGTCGCCCGATTTCATTTTCACGACGCTTTTTTGGTTTTTTTCGCCGCTGTCGTCTTGCTCGCGGCTTTCTTCGCCGGTTTGGCCGGTGATTTCCCGCCGAGACTGCGTTTGAGCAGTTCGGTCAAGTCGATAACATCAGCCGACTTGCGCTCTTCTTCGCCGTCAACGGTCTCAACGTCCTCGATCTTGCCCTCATGGGCCTTTTTGTCCACCAAGGCCATGATCTTGTCTTCGAATTCGTCGGTGTAATCTTCGGGCTTCCAGTCGGCGCTCATGTCTTCAACGAGTCGTTTGGCCATGTCCAGCTCGGCTTTCGCCAATTGCGGCTTGGTCACTTCGCTGCCGAGCGCCAGTTCGTCCAGGCTGCGTACTTCCTGCGGCCAGCGCAGTTTCACCAGCACCAGTGCCGACTCCAGTGGCATCAACGCCGCCAGATACTGACGCGTGTGTAACACCACACGGGCGAGGGCGACTTTCTTGGTTTTGCTCAGGGTTTCGCGCAGCAACGCGTAAACCTTGCCGCCGCGTTTGTCCGGGGCCAGGTAGTAGGGCGTGTCGATGTTCTGCAGCGGGATCTGTTCACTGTCGACGAAGGCAAAGATGTCGATGGTCTGGGTCGAGACCGGGTGGGCCGAACGGATTTCTTCCTCGCTGAGCACGACATAGCGGCCTTTTTCGAACTGCACGCCTTTGACGATGTGCTCCTTTGTCACTTCTTTCCCGGTGACCTTGTTGACCCGTTTATAGCCGACCGGGTCCATGCTGCGACTGTCCAGCCAGTCGAAGTCCACGCCCTGGGACGAGGTGGCCGAGACCAGCGCCACGGGGATGTGCACCAGACCGAAACTGATTGCGCCTTTCCAGATTGCCCGAGCCATAGTGCCGTTCTCCGAGTGATGTTCGGGTGACCCGTCGGCATGCGTGAAAGTTTCCGCTGCCAGCCGACGGGCAACTGGTCAAACGGTGTTACACCTTGTTTAGCGATGACGGGTTAACAAATCCGAACCCTCGGCGTAGCGTGGACTCGAAGGCTCTATTCCACGTGCATCGAGAGAGGCCGTCCATGAACCGTTTTCTGCTTGGCATCGCATTGCTGGCCCTCAGTGGCGGGCTGGTTCACGCCGATGCCCTGTTGCTGGCGCAAAGTCCGACCGGCAACAGCAGCAATCCCTACAACAGCCCGATTCACCGGGCCAATCCCAACAGCATGCAGGGCACGCAGCCCGCCAATCCGGTGATCCGCGGGCCGAGTACGGTGCCAGCGCCTCGCCAACCCACCGTCGAGAACGGCGGCATCGGCAATGGCCAGCCGCTACGTTCGGTGCCGAGTACACCGCCGAAATTCATTCCCAACCCTCCCGCCCGTGACGGCGACAGCAACCGTTGAATGGCAGAGCCGCTTCTGTCAGCCCTTCAAACGAACAAAAGGAATCGTGCATGTTGCGTAAAACCCTTTTAGCCGGCCTGTGTGCCGGCGCTGTTATCTGCAGCCCGGCATACGCCGCTGCCTCCAAGGAATTGCAAAGCGAGCAGGGCACCCTTGAAGTCACGACGATTACCCAGGGGCTTGCGCACCCATGGGCGCTCGCGTTCCTGCCGGACCGCCAGGGCATGCTGGTGACCGAGCGTCCGGGCAATCTGCGGGTGGTGGGGGCTGACGGCAAACTGTCGGCGCCGATCGATGGCGTTCCCAAGGTCTGGGCCAAGGGGCAGGGCGGGTTGCTGGATGTGGTGCTGTCGCCGGACTTCAAACAGGATCGGCTGGTGTACCTGTCTTACGCTGAGGGTGGTGGTGCCGGTGACAAGGCAGGAACTGCGGTGGGGCGCGGGCGCCTGTCGGACGACCTGAAATCCCTGAAGGACTTCAAGGTGATTTTCCGTCAGGAACCGAAGCTGTCCGTTGGCAATCACTTCGGCTCGCGGCTGGTGTTCGACCGTGACGGCTACCTGTTCATCACCCTCGGCGAAAACAACGACCGCCCGACCGCCCAGGATTTGGACAAGTTGCAAGGCAAGGTCGTGCGGATCTACCCCGACGGCAAGGTGCCGGACGACAACCCGTTTGTCGGTCAGTCCGGTGTGCGCCCGGAGATCTGGTCCTACGGCCATCGCAACCCGCAGGGCGCAGCACTCAATCCATGGACCGGCACATTGTGGGAAAACGAACACGGCCCGCGCGGGGGCGATGAGGTGAACATCATCGAGCGCGGCAAGAACTACGGCTGGCCGCTGGCAACCCACGGCATCAACTACTCGATGCAACCCATCCCGGAAGCCCAGGGTAAAACCGTCGAAGGCACCGTCGCCCCGCACCATGTCTGGGAAAAATCACCGGGTGTCACCGGCATGGCGTTCTACGACGGCGACCGTTTCAAACCCTGGCAGCACAACGTGTTCATCGGGGCGCTGGTCACTCAGGAACTGATCCGTCTGCAGTTCGACGGTGACAAGGTTGTGCATGAAGAGCGTTTGCTGGGCGATCTGAAACAACGGATCCGTGATGTGCGCCAAGGGCCGGACGGCTATCTGTATCTGCTGACAGATGAGTCCGACGGTGCGCTGTACAAGGTCGGACTCAAATGAACGCCTCATGCGGGTGAGCGGGCGTAGAGCACCACCGCAGCCCGCAACTTGCCCCGCCCGAACCGGCACATTTTTTCGAACTCCCCATGGCTGACCGGCACGTGCTGGCAATCCATGGGCTGGCGGTGCTGGCTGTGATCGACATCCGGGTCGTGCAGGTAGACGAAATCCTCGTCGCAATCGGTGACGATCACCCAGTGTGGGGATTTTGAGCGGGTCAGCCGATAGCTGCTGATCAGCACCAAAGGCTGCCCGCCGGCGTTCAGCAGGCGGGGCAAATCCAGTGTCGTGCCGATGATCTGATCAACGTCGGTGTCGTCCAGCTGTGACATGAACTCGTCATGCACCAGGCGCATGACGTCTTTTTTATGCGTGTCGCGCACGCCGTCGAGAAACAGTGGCCCGGTCATGCTCAGTTGCAATCGCACGCGAAACCCTCGGCGCCATGCGGCCAACGCCAGGCCTTGAGGGCTGCAACCGCCATGGCCGGCGGTCATGAACACGGTGGTCGCTTCGCGCCAGAGCTGCAGTTCTTCGCGGCGCTCCAGCGGTCGTTCAGCCTGCAAGGCGCCCATGGCCATCAACAGGCACGCCGGCCCGCAGGTGAAGTCGGTGGTCTGTCGGTAATAGGGCACCTTGATGCTGCGCGAATCGTGGTGTTGCAGGATGCGCTTTTCCAGGCGCAAAGCGTCCGCATGGTCTTCGTAGTAGTCGTGAATCAGTGCAAAGCGCCGATAGCCACTGCGTTCGTACAGCGCGATGGCGGTCGGGTTGTCAGTGCGCACCTCCAGCCGCAGGTAAGCGCAGTCATGCTCAAGCGCGCAGGCTTCGATGCGCTGGAGCAATTGTTTGCCCAGGCCACCACCCCGGGCTTCGGGGGAAATGGCGATGGAATACAGGCGCGCAAGCGACGTGCCGCGATGGAACAGCACCAGCGCATAACCCAGCAGATGACCCTCGCGCTCGGCCACCAGCAACTGGCCGTGGGCCCGGGTAATCATCCATTGAAAGCTGCGGCGGGTAAGCCGGTCCGTGGTGAAACAGTGCATTTCCAGCGCCAGCAGCGCCGCTAAATCATCAACTGTCGCCAAGCGAAAAACAGTGTTCATATGACCGCCGTAAAAGTTGCGTAACGAAACGGGACTTTCGAAAAAGTTCGTGCTTAATAGAAAAGGTCTTGTTCTCCAACGGATCAATTTCTATGTCAGCGGTACAGGGTCATTGGCGCGAAGTATCCAGTCAAAGTTTGCCACCGGCAACTTATTTAAAACCGCAAATCAGAACTTCCAGTCAAGTGTTGATCATCGTCGAACGCAAGGAAGACTGGGCCTCGTACTTTCCCAGTGAAGACATCCTCACGGCCCAGGAATACCTCGAGCAACCGCCCGACAGTGAGCCGGGAAAACGGGTGCAGGTGATCAACCTGTGCCGCAGCTACAAGTATCTGGGGCACGGCTACTACTGCTCTTTGCTGGCCGAAGCCCGGGGGCACAAGGTGATTCCGTCGGTACGAACCATCAGCGAACTGACCCGTAAATCGCTCTATGGCCTGGCGCTGGATGACCTCGATAAAACCTTGGAAAAGGCCCTCAGTCATCATCTCTACAGCGACACCGAAGGGTTTACGCTGACACTTTATTTCGGCAGAACCCATATCGAACCGTTGCAGGATCTGGCCCGTCAATTGTTTGAAGTGTTTCCGTGCCCGATCCTGTTAGTTGAGTTCCGTAGAACTAACGGCTGGCACATCGAAGGTATCAAGTCCGGTGCCCTGCACAAGTTGCGCGACGACCAGGAAGACCAGTTTGCCAATGCCCTGGACGGCTTCAGCCGCAAGATCTGGCGTGTACCGCGTTCGCCGCAAGTGGCGCGTTATGACTTGGCGATCCTGCACGATCCGCAGGAAGCGTTGCCGCCGTCCAACGCCCGGGCGCTGGAAAACTTCGTGCGCGTCGGCAAAGGCATGGGCATCGATGTCGAACTCATCGAGCGCAAGGACTACGCAAGGCTGGCCGAGTACGACGGCTTGCTGATCCGCGAAACCACCAGCGTCGACAACCACACTTACCGCTTCGCCAAGAAAGCCGAAAGCGAAGGGCTGGTGGTGATGGATGACCCGACCTCGATCCTGCGCTGCACCAACAAGGTCTATCTCACTGATTTGCTCAACAGCCACCAACTGGGTATGCCGGCCACGGAAATTCTCTACAAGGAACGACCGGAAGACTTCGAGCGGGTCGGCGAACGCCTGGGTTTCCCGTTGGTGCTGAAGATTCCCGATGGCTGCTTCTCTCGGGGGGTGATCAAGGTCGAGAGCCAGCAGGCCCTGCTGGAAGCCACCGCCGAACTGTTCGAACACTCGGTGCTGTTGCTGGCTCAGGAATTTTTCTACACCGAATACGACTGGCGTATCGGCGTGCTCAACCGCAAACCGATCTTTGCCTGCCAGTACTTCATGTCCAAGGGCCATTGGCAGATCTACAACCACAAGGCCAAGGGCCAGGACGTCAACGGCGAATGCCGCACGCTGGCGATCCACGAAGCGCCGCGTGCGGTGGTGGAGCTGGCAGTAAAGACCGCCAACCTGATCGGCGACGGCTTGTACGGCGTCGACCTGAAACAGGCCGGCGACAAGGTTGTGGTCATCGAGGTCAACGACAACCCGAACCTCGACGCCGGCATCGAAGATGCCTATTTGCAGGACGATCTGTATTCGCTGGTGCTGGAGGAGTTCGTGAGGCGCCTGGAACTCAAACGTCGCGGCCAGGCTTGGTGACCGCTCGATGATCAACAGCTTTGCACTGAGCCACGGCGCGTTGCAGCGGGTCGAACGGCTGGACGCCGAGGTGATGCTGTTCAGTGACCCCGACGCGGCTGAACGCGATCTGCTCCACAGTCACTTCAAACTGGATGAGCATGCGCTGGCCTCTGCGCTGGACCCGGACGAGGTGTCGCGGATTGAATTCCATCCTGATCATCTGTTCCTGATCTGGAAGCGCCCGGAGAACTACTCCGGCGGCGGCAGCCTGGCGTTCGAGGTGTCGTCCTGCGGTTTGCTGTTTTCGCCGGGGCAGTTGCTGGTGATCGCCACCGACGACACGCCGCTGCACGGTCTCGGCACACGCCAACCATTGACCACGCCGCTGGATGTGTTGCTGGACCTGCTGTTCAACAACATCCATCACTACCTCGGGCACCTGAAGGTGATCAAACTGGTCGCCCGGGAGTTGCAGCAGAAATTCAACGCCTCGATGCAGAACCAGCATCTGGTGCAGATGTTCAACCTCAGCGAAAGCCTGATCTATTACATCAACGCGCTGCACAGCAATGGCGCGGTACTGACGCGGCTGCGCAATCACGCCGAAAAACAGCATTTCGGCAGCGAAGCCCTTGGCCTGATCGACGACCTGATCATCGAAAACAACCAGTGCTACAAGCAGGCGGAAATCTATTCGACGGTGTTCTCCGGGCTGATCGACGCCCGGGGCAACCTGATGAACAACAGCATGAACAACCTGCTGCGCAAGCTGACGCTGATCAACGTGGTGTTCCTGCCGCTCAACCTGATTGCGAGCATTGGCGGCATGTCGGAATTCAGCATGATGACCGCCGGCACGCCGTGGTGGGTGTCGTACCCGTTGTTCCTCGCGGCGATGCTGCTGGGGGCGAGCGGGATGCTGTTCGGGCTCAGGCGTCTGGCGAACTGACGGCGGCCGGGCGTTTGCGATCCTGCAGGCCCCGTACCACCAGGTACAACAGCGGCCCGACCGAAACAAACACTGCTGTCAGCAACAGATACGGCACCACCGACCAAACCGACTGCCCGCGCTTGCGCGCATCCTTGTACATCCAGATGCCGGCCAGGGTCGCCAGCAGATAAAGATCGATCACCACCTGTGCGGTGTCTGGCCGCGACATCAGACTGATGCCGAAATCGATCAGCGATTGTTCGGCTTGCAGCATCACGCTAACGGTGTAGCCGCTGAACGCGATCAAAGCAGTGAGGGGCAGGGCGATGGACATCATGTACTCCTTCCTTGGTCAGATGAGCGGCCAGCCTACAGACCCAACGCAAAAATCGCCATTGACTTGTCAGCAACGCCCGAGCTAATTTCGGGACCATGACTTCCACCGTATTGCGCTGCCAGCCAAGCATTATTACCGCCATTCCTCATTTGGCGGGCTAGCTCACGACTGCAGCACCCAACCCGCCCTAGAGGCGGGTTTTTACTTTCTGTCTCCGGGGTTCTGAATAAAAAGTCAGGAGACGACCATGCGCCACAGCCCCGACCAGCAAGCCTTGCTTGAGCAATACGTGAAAAAGATCCTCGCCGCGCCGGTTTATGAACTGGCGGTGTGCACGCCGCTGCAATCCGCGCCGGCACTGTCAGAAGCGCTGGGCAACCGGATCCTGCTCAAGCGTGAGGACCTGCAACCGACGTTCTCCTTCAAGATTCGCGGTGCCTTCAACAAACTGGTGCAATTGAGCGACGCGCAGAAGGCTCGGGGCGTGATCACTGCGTCGGCGGGCAATCACGCTCAAGGCGTAGCGCTGGCGGCCCGTGAGCTGGGGATTGCGGCGACGATCGTGATGCCAGCGACCACGCCTGAGTTGAAAGTACTGGGCGTCAGCAGTCGCGGTGCTGAAGCGATACTGCATGGCGAAAGTTTTCCGTTTGCCCTGGCCCATGCGCTGCAACTGGCGCAGCAGACCGGACGAACGTTCGTCTCGCCGTTCGACGACCCCGATGTGATCGCCGGCCAGGGCACGGTTGCAATGGAAATCCTGCGTGAACATCAGGGCGCACTGGACGCGATCTTCGTCCCGGTGGGCGGTGGTGGTTTGATCGCCGGTATCGCGGCATATGTGAAATACCTGCGGCCGGAGGTGCGGATCATCGGCGTGGAGTCGGAGCACTCGGCCTGTCTGAAAGCTGCGTTGCAAGCAAATGAGCGGGTGGTGTTGCCCAGCGTCGGTACCTTCGCCGATGGCGTGGCAGTGGCGCAGATCGGCGCCTATGGGTTCGAGATCTGTCGCTTCTGCGTGGATGAAGTGATCACCGTCAGCAACGACGAACTCTGCGCAGCGATCAAGAATATCTACGACGATACCCGCTCGATCACCGAGCCTTCCGGCGCGTTGGCGGTCGCCGGTATCAAAAAATACGTGGCGCAGACCGGCGCACGGAATCAGACGCTGATCGCCATCGATTCCGGCGCCAACATCAATTTCGACAGTTTGCGCCACGTCGCCGAGCGCGCTGCGGCCGGCGACGTGGCCTAAGGATGTTCAGGGCAGCAGCGGGCGCAGGAAGCTGCGCTCGTAGCTGACGATGAACTTCTTTTCGACCAGATCGGCTACCAGCGCCGTGCTTTCCGGGTCGGTCAGTGCAATGTGGCGATAGCTTTCGTAATCCGCCAGGGACGGAAAACTGAACAGGCAGTAAGCGATGTTGCTCGCGCCTTCCGAGGGCAGAAAATAGCCGTGATGCGTCCCGCCCAGCCGTTCGACGATGCCCAGCCACGTCTTGGCGTAGGCTTCGAAGGCGTCGAGCTGGTAGGGATCAATCACGTATCTGACGTGGCAGGTAATCAATGCCGCTGCTCCTTGGCGAGTTACTCGGGGATGGCAGTGCCGACCTTGTCCGAAGCCGACCAGATGCGATAACGCACTTCGACGTCGGACGGTGCGTAAACCACGATCGGCAGTTTGCTGTTGTAACGCACGGTGAAGCCGTCACCGATCACCGGGACGAAGGCGCGCTTTTTCTGACTGCCGGGCGGGCAGGCCATCATCGTGCTCATCGGGCCGCTGACTTTTTCCAGGCGGTAAAACGGATACCCCCAGCCTTCGAGGTTTTTCTCTTCCAGGGTGCCGCCCAGGCGCTGGCGGTTGCAGTCCACCTCGAGGGTCTTGCCGGCGAGGATTTCGACTTTGAAGTTGTCTTCCTGGGCCTGCTGCGGCAGGTGAATGACCTGCCGGGTGAAGCCCGCTTCGGCTTTGGGGTAGGGCGCCGTGTCTTCGAGTTTTGCGGCGTGGGTGAGGGTGGACAGGCTGGCGAGCATCAGGCCGGCGGTCGCGTAAACAGTGAAATTTCCCATTGAAGCCTCCTGGCGGGTGTACGTTGGTAGACGGGCATTCTTACTGCCATGGGCGATGAATGCAAACCGCCAACCGCTTGCAAATTGCAGTGCCTGTACGATCGGATCTTGCATTTTGCAACTGGCCACTTGCCCGCATTTTCGCCAAGTCATTGATTTGGCAGGAGGTGAAATCGACCCGATGAAAGGCACGTTTTATGCGTTGATTTGGTGCGGCGCACCGAGTTTGTGCGCCTACACTCCAATGGGCATTTCGCAGTACAACCGCTTGCCATACCCAGGGATTCAGCGGGGATACACCCGTGGGGAGTCGTGGTAACGGTCATGTGAATACTTGATTGGCAGTCTCACAGTAAGGAGAGGGTTCGCCATGTTTCTGTCTGCCTTGGAACTACGCAATATCATTGAAAGCAGCTTTCTACCGAAACGCTGCCAGTGCACGCTGTCCCCGGATCTGTCGATGACCGTCAAGGTTTATGGCGATCACCGTACCGATCAGGTCGATCTGCTGGTGAGTGGCATCGATGCCAGTCATTTGAACAGCTGTCGCGAAATCAACGGCCTGATCGCCGGGTTGCGCTCCAATCTCGCGCAACACACGGCGACCCATCATTCAGTGCCGCGATCCAAAGTCGTTTAACCGACCGTTTCACCCAGTTCGACCGTCACGCGCCGGGCCTGCACGAAGCCAAGGCCCAGCGCGAACTCGACCAGCACCGCGAGCAGAATCCCGGGGCCGGCATGGCCGTTGAGCCATTCAGCGAACCCCAGCACCGCCAAGCCAAAACAGCCGACGATAAAGCCGTTGTTCATTGCATTGCGCGCGATCGACACCGGCGCGTTGCGCACCAGATAGAACATCACTCCCAACGCCGCGAACAGCACTGCCATGCGTCGTGCGACAAATCCTGCTGCCTCGGAGTATTCGATGCTCCAGATCGAAAGCAGCATTTGCGGCACGAGGCCCCAGGCCAGCGCCAGCAGAAAACACAGGGAAAAGGTGATGGTCGACAACGTGCGAAACGACAACTGCATGGCGAATCCTTGCGGCAGTGAGGAGGGGCCCCGAGGATAACCTTCGAGACCCTTGCCCGCCTACCGCAAAGCCGCAAATCAGAGCTTTCTGTCAGTTCTGGAAGTCGCAGGCGTCAGACATTTTCCGGTAAGTTATTTCTTCGGGTTTGCCTGACGTATCGATGTACTTCATGTCGGCATCGATCACTTTGCAAGCCTTGGTTGGCTGCTCGGTCATCGAGACCACTTTGGCCACATTCAAAGGCATGCCATAGGTGTACGGCACCGCTTTGGTCGTCGTGGTGTCATTGGCCTGGGCCAGCCCGGCAAACGCAGTGCAGGCGAGGACGGTGGTGAGGAGGAGCGGACGAATGTTCATGGAGAGACTCCCGTGCGAAGGAAAGAAAGCCCGGCGTGAAACACACCAGACCTGCCGCACTGGGCGTCAGCATCGGCTGAGAGCGTGCGGATGACTAGAGTCTTTGACCACGGCGTTAAGCGAGGGTTAACCCGGCTGAATGCCGGCTGTCTGACGGGGGATTGTTTCTTGGGGGATTCACGGCGCCTTCCTACAGGAACCGCTGCCTTGTCTGCTTCCGGCGATTGGAGGGGGGCGGTTATGGTTTTGGTGTCGCTGCAAAATCAGCGGCTCAGGTTTGGTCGCCTGATAACTCGACACATCTTGTGCCATCATTCGCGCCGCGGACATTCCTGTCTTCGGAGTACATTGCTGTGGCGGCTGTGTGCAGGGGCGCCTTCGGGCGAGCTGATCGGGTTTCTCAGTTGACCAAGCCTTGCATACAGTCCGCCTCCCATCGTTTGGTCACGGTGTCGGCGGGTCATTGAAGCCTATCGAGTAATTCCAATGCCAATACTGAAACTAAGCTCCGCCCGCTATCTCCCGCTCAACAGCGGCGTCACCGACAGCGCACCGCTGGTCATCGACACCGAAGCCAACCCCCAAGACATCTTCGAAGCCGCCGTCCAGCGCGTACGCGCCGCCGCCGACCTGCTCGAAACCCTGCATTGCCTGTGCTTCAAACACTCCGATGTCCAGGACATTCCCCACATCACCCATGCGCTGTACCTGCTGGCGCAGGATGGCAATGATTTGCTGCAGGTAGCCCAACAGAGAATGTTGAACTGGACCGCACCGGCCTGACATTTCGCCAGCGTTCAATGGGGGACGCGATGGTCCCCTGTTGAATTAAAACGTTCAAGCTACGGATAAGGTTTCAGCTCAATCAGCGATTCGCCTTGTGCGGTCGCAGGTAACGGCAACTCATCCGTTTCCAGATAGGCATCCGCCGGCCCGTAAATCAAATACTTGTGGTCGCTCTCATATCCAGCGTTCTCGAAAATGACTTGAGGGCCTTTCGAACCGCTCAATACCCAGCGAGGACGGTTCCTTTCGGCGAACTCCACGCGGTGAATCCGCCTGTCGTCCGTATCTCGAAAAAACAGGATGCCTTGTTGGTAGTTGGAGCTGAACTCGCCAGTGATCAGAAAGACATTCACGCCTTTGCCTGTGGGCACGCATTGCCAATCAACACGACTGCCGAAAGACGTATCGGCATCTGCATATAAGAATCTGGTTTCTTGCTCCTGACGGATTTTGTAAACGTGAGCGTCGGAGAGGGGGTGGCCCCGCAGCAAGGAAAGTCTGCTGTCGGGGCCTGCCAGATCGCACTCAGCCACCGTCGTGAACGATGGCTGAGCGGCAACGACATGAAGGCTTGAAGTGATGAGTCCAGCCGCAAAGACTGCGTTGAGCATCAAGCGGATTTCACCACCTGCTTCGGCGACACGACGGTGCCTGGCTTGTCGTTGGCGGCCGGGGCCGGAATGACGGGCGGCAAAATGGCGATCCCGGTGCCGGCACCCGGTGCACCGCCGGTATTGGCCTTCACCTCCGCACCGCTGATGGTCACGCCACCGGCATCGACCTTGACGAAGCTGCCGCCAGCCTTGGCCGTCAGCTCCATGCCGCCCTCGATCACGACTTTGTCGCCAGCGTGGTAGTGAATCTCCGTACCCGCTTCAACGAACTGCCCGGTGCCGACCTTCACGTGCTGGGTCACGCCTACGGTCAGGTGATCGTTGGCGCGCATTTCGCTCTTGCGGTCCAGGTGGGTGATGCGGTGTTCCTCGACCTTGAATTCGCTCAGGGTGTTGGCTTCAACGGTGTCGTGCCGCTCGTTGCCGACGCGGATCTTCTGGTCGTGCTCGATGTTTTCGTCCCAGTCGCGCTGGGCGTGGATGTAGATCTGCTCCACGCCTTTCTTGTCTTCGATGCGGAATTCGTTGTAGCCCTTGCCGCCCGGGGAACTCAGGGTCTTGAAGGTGCTGCGGGTCTTGTTTGCCGGCAGGTCGTAGGGGACGACGTTTTCCTTGTGGTACAGGCAGCCGGTGACCAGCGGCTGGTCCGGGTCGCCTTCAAGGAAGGTCACCAGCACTTCCATGCCGATGCGCGGGATGGCGATGCCGCCGTAGGCCGCGCCGGCCCAGCCGCTGGCGACGCGCAGCCAGCAGGTGGTCTTGTCGTCGGCCTGGCCTTCACGGTCCCAGTGGAATTGCACCTTCACGCGGCCGTACTGGTCGCAGTGGATTTCTTCGCCGCCGGGGCCGGTGACGATGGCGGTCTGGCTGCCGAGGACTTTCGGTTTCGGGTGTTCGAGGGCAGGGCGGTAGTGCGCGTCCCACGGGGTGGCCACGAAGCTGTTGCGGTAGCCCTGGTGGAAATCGCTCTTGTTGTCGGTGACGTCGCTGGTGACGTTCTCGCCCAGCACTTGCGGTTGCTTGCCTTCGTGGAAGACTTCCAGCAGCAGCCACATATCGTTCCATTCGGCGCGCGGGTGTTCGGCCAGGGTCAGGAAGTGGCCCGTGGTCAGGGTCGGTTCGTCACCTTTGCCTTCGGCGAGTTTGTAGTCGCTGCGATGGCGTTCCAGCGCTCGGGTCGAGAGGAACTTGCCGCGTTCACGGGTGGTGAAGCGGCCGGGATAGTCGTAGTCCTCAAGGTCCGGCATGAACGCAGATTTGGCTGCGCCTTCGGGCAGGATCTTCGGTTTTTCGAAATCGTAGTCGCGGCGGCTGACGCGGCTGGTGCGGGTTTCCAGGCGCAGGTTGAAGCGCTTGATCACCGGTTTGTCGGCGGTCATGCCGGAGTCTTGCTGGTAGTTCACCGGTTTCAGTTTGCGGAACACGGTCTGGTCGTCGCCGAACACCAGTTTGTGGCCGCTGCTGCTGTGCTGGAAGTGGAAGTGAATACCTTCCTCTTCGCACAGGCGCTGGATGAAATGCAGGTCGGATTCGTCGTACTGCACGCAGTACTCACGCTCCGGATACTCGGCGCCGAGCTGGAAACTGTAGGCGTCGGCCAGAATGCCGCGATCTTCCAGTACCTGGGCGATGATCTTCGGCACGGTCAGTTGCTGGAAGATCTGCTGGTCATGGTTGTGCCGCAGGTAGGCCAGTTGTGGCACCAGGCTGAGGCTGTAGCGGGTCAGGGTCTTGCCGGAATCGCCTTGCTCGATGCGATACACCAGGCCATGAATCTTGCCTTCGCCGGTGGCGCCGAAGGTCAGGCAGCCGGGCTTGTGCAGGAGTTCTTCGAGCTTGAGGTCAGGACGGGCGCTGACCAGTTCGAGGTCGAAACGGAACGGTTCGTTGAGGGCTTCGCGACCGGTGAAGCTGAGGACTTGCAGGTCGGCGGAAGCGCCTTCGAGCGTGAGGGTAATGTGGGTAGCGTTGGCGTCCAGCATGCCTTGTTTTCCGTCCTTTGGATTAGCGTGGGCGGATGGTGCAGGATTAAACGGCCTCGTTCAAGGCGCAAATGCCGTAGAAGCACAGCCCCGAAGGTATAGGGAAAACCCTTAGAGCCACGGTTTTATCCAGTAAAACCGGCACTTGGCGCTGCCAGTCCCAAGACTGTCACCTGATTTGGCGCTCAGGAACAATCAGTCAGTTTCAGACTAAAGTCGCCTGTAGCACGTCAAAGCCATCTGCCATCATGGGCGCTCACCCCCGCGTGTTCACTTCCTCCCGGTTCTTCACTGTGCCGGGACGGGAGCTATTTCTGGTTGTTTGCGCCCCCGCGCAATCGTTGTTCTGTTGGAGTTTTCAATGCGTCCCCCATTTCCCCTCATCACCCCGCGCCAGTCGCTTGGCTTCGGAGCCCTGGTGCTGTGCGCCGGTTTTACCGCACAGGCTCAGGCCGGCGGTTTCTTCGAAGACACCACGGCGAAGATCGAATCGCGCACGGTGTATTTCAACCGCGATTTCCGTGACGGGCACACCTCCAGTGATCAGGGCGCGTCCAAGCGCGAAGAGTCGGCTCAAGGCTTCATTCTCAATCTGCAATCGGGTTACACCGAAGGCACCGTGGGTTTCGGCATCGATGCGCTGGGCATGGCGGGCTTCCAGCTCGATTCCAGCCCTGACCGCAGTAACAGCGGCCTGCTGCCGTCCAGCGGCGACAACCCGCGCGGTTCGAAAGGTCAGTACGCGAAAATGGGCCTGACCGCCAAGGTGAAGGTTTCGGACACGGTGCTGAAGTACGGCGCGTTGCTGCCGGATCTGCCACTGCTCAAGTACAACGACGGCCGTCTGCTGCCGACCATGTTCAACGGCGCGATGCTGACCTCCAAAGAGGTGAAGGACCTGACCTTCATGGCCGCACGCCTGGACAAGTACACCGCCCGGGACTCGACCGATTCCCAGGACATCCGCGTGCACTGCAAGAACAAGCGCTATGCCTGCAACACCACCGCCGATCATTTCGACATGTACGGCTTCGACTACAAGATCAACGATCGCCTGACCGCGCAGTACCACTACGCCGAGCTGGAAGACATCTATCGCCAGCACTTCGTGGGTCTGTTGGCCAACCAGCCGCTGGGTGATGGTGTGCTGAAAGCGGATCTGCGTTTGCTGAAAAGCGCCGACAGCGGTGATGCCAAGGCCGGCTCCATCGACAACCGCGCCTTGAGCGGCATGCTGTCCTACGGCATCAGCGGCCACACCTTCAGCGCCGGCTGGCAGCGCATGAACGGCGACAACTCGATGCCGTACCTCGATGGCAGCAACCCGTACCTGGTGAACTACGTGCAGGTCAACGACTTCGCCGCTGCGCAGGAACGTTCCTGGCAGTTGCGTTACGACTACGACTTCAAGGCCATCGGCATCAACGGCCTGAGCTTCCTGACCCGTTACGTGAACGGCGATCACATCAAAGTGCCGGCCAGCGATCAGGAAGGCAAAGAGTGGGAACGCGACAGCGAGCTGAAGTACGTGATCCAGAGCGGCACGTTCAAGGACGTCAGCCTGCGTCTGCGTAACGCGACGTATCGGACGAACTACGAGAAGTTCGCCCGGGACGTGGATGAGACCCGGTTGATTGTGAGTTACAACTTTTCGGTGTTGTAACCCTCAGGCTGGCGGTGTCTGAACTGACGCCTTCGCGGGCAAGCCCGCTCCCACAAGGATTCAGGGTGACCACAATTTAGTGAGCACCCGGGAAACCTGTGGGAGCGAGCTTGCTCGCGAATGCGTCCTTAAGGGCTCCGAGGGTCAGAGCCAATGCCAGAACCGGCTCCAGAACCCGCGATTCAGATCATCCTTGCACGCCGCGTATTGCTGGCCGTACATGTCCGAACGGTTCTGCACCTTGCGCGCCACCGGCGGCAACCAAGCCTTGCTGGCATAAGTCTTCTGCCGGAAACCGCCCCAGCCCTCGTGGTAGTTGAGGTACTGGTTGTAGGCGTCGTACTTGTAAACGCCGTTGATCGACGTGGTCTTGTCCATGTACCAGCCGACAAAGTCGATGGCGTCATCGAAGTCTTCGCGGTCGGCGCCGTGGCGGCCGGTGCTTTTCTGGTAGTCGGCCCAGACTTCATCCTTGGCCTGCGCGTAACCCGCTGCGGTCGTGACGCGTCCCCACGGGATCACCCACAGCAGATACTTGCGCGGCGTCTTGGCGTCGTAGCGGTAGCCGGACTCCTGATACATGATCGCGAACGGCACCTGGATCGGTACGCCCCAGCGCTTTTGCGTGACTTGCGCCGCGTCGTACCAATCACTTTTCTCGCGGAAAATCTCGCAGAGGTTTTCCGGCGAACGCGGCGGCGATGTTCCGCAACCGGTCAGCAATGCCGCCAATACCAAAAGTCCAGCCGTGCGCCCCGAATTCAAAAGCCGTCATCCCGTCGTGCAAAAAAGGGCGCCAGTCTACGCGGTCAGGTCAACTGGTGGCGATAAGGCAAATCCGGACCTGTCTTGCTGCACGTCAGGGCGGCCGCCTGTACGGCAAACCTGAGCATGGCGTCGATCTGCTCGCGTTGCAGATGCTGTACGCCGTCCACCGAATCCAGTTCGTGTTCGGTCAGCCAGGTGATCAACGCGGCCTGGAAGGTATCGCCGGCGCCGACGGTATCGGCGATTTTTACCGAGCTTGCCGGCACCGACCAGGAGCCGTGAGCACGGCTGAACACGGTCGCGCCTTCACCGCCACGGGTCAGGAACACCACCTGACAGCGATGCAGCAGCCAGCCTTCGATGACCCGCTGCGGATCCTGCTCGGGATACAACAGGCTCAAGTCCTCGTCGCTGACCTTGATCAAATCCGCCAGCTCTACCAGCGTGGCGATCCGCTCGCGCCACAACTCGATGTTCGGTTCGGGATTGAGGCGCACGTTCGGGTCGAGGCTGATCAGGCGTTTGCCGCTTTCGCGCTGAATCAGAGCGAGCAGGGTATCAGCCACCGGTTGCACCACCAACGAGAAGGAACCGAAGTGCAAGCCGCGCACTTCTGGACCCAGCGCGGGAAGATGCGCCAGGCTCAACTGTCGGTCAGCGCAGCCTTCGCCCCGGAAGCTGTAATGCGGCGAGCCATTGGCGCCCACCGCGACCATCGCCAGCGTGGTCGGTGCGGCGAAGTCCACCAGATAATCCGGGCGTACGCCTTCATCCTGCAGCACTTGCTGCAAGCGCCGGCCGAGGTAATCGGTGGACAACCCGGCGAACAGCGCCGAGTCCACGCCCAGACGACGCAAACCCACCGCCACGTTGAACGGCGAGCCACCGGCAATCGCCTTGAAATTGACTTTCGACGCCTGCCCGCCGGCATCGTCTTCGCTGAAGAAATCGAACAGCGCTTCGCCACACACCAGGTACATAGTTGTTTGCTCTTTATAAGGTTGCGACATGCAGTCGATAGCGTTCATAGGCCTGCTGGAAGGCTGCGACATTCGCGGCAACCGGCAGGGTTTCACTGTTCAGGTCGAGCTTCACGCAGCGTTCGCACAGGTCGGCCAGGGTGTCTTCGTGGCCGTTGGACCACGACTTGCACCACGCCGCCTGAATCGCCGCGCCGAGGGCGGCGGCTTCGCTTTGCTCGGTGCAGATCACCGGGGTGTTCATGATGTCGGCGACGATCTGCCGCCACACCGCACTTTTCGAGCCGCCGCCGATCAGGCAAATGCTGCGGCTTTGTAAACCATTCTGGCGCAACAGATCCAGTCCGAACCGCAGGCCGAAGGTGGTGCCCTCAACTGCAGCGCGGCACAGATTGGCTTGCGTCAGGTTATCGATAGTCAGGCCATGCAGGCTGCCGGTGGCATGGGGCAGGGGAGGCACGCGTTCGCCGTTGAGAAACGGCAGCATGCTTACGCCTTCTGCGCCAATCGGGGCCAGGGCAACCAAGGCATTGAAAGCGTCGAGATCGAGCTCGAACAGTTCGCGAATCGCCCCGGTGGCGTTGGTCAGGTTCATGGTGCAGATCAACGGCAACCAGCCGCCGCTCGACGAGCAGAAGGTCGCGACCGAAGCATCCGGGCTGACTTTTGGGGCTTCAGCGTAGGCGTACACCGTGCCGGAAGAACCGAGGCTCATGGTGATCGCCCCCGGCTGAATATTGCCGGTGCCGATGGCGCCCATCATGTTGTCGCCGCCACCGCTGGACACCAGCGCGTTGGGGTTGAGACCGAGGTGTTCGGCAATCGCCGGCAGGATCGTGCCGACCGCTTGATGGGCGTCGATCAACTCTGGCAGCGCCGCTTGCAGGCGGCCGCTGGCATCGATGTCGCGCAGCAGTTGCAGATCCCATTGGCGGGTGCGCACGTTGAAGTAACCGGTGCCGGATGCGTCGCCGTATTCGCTGCAGCTCCGGCCGGTGAGCCAGAAGTTCAGGTAATCGTGGGGCAGCAGGATTTTGGCGATTCGTGAGAAAACGGCGGGGTGTTGTTCTTTGGTCCATAGCAGTTTGGACACGGTGTAGCCCGGCGCAATCACCACGCCGAGGCGTTCCAGCGAGCCTTTTTCGCCGCCCAGCCAAGTCAGCAGACGGTCGTTTTCCGCCGTGGTTTCGGTGTCGCACCAGAGCTTGGCCGGGCGCAGGACCTGGCCCTGATCGTCGAGCAGCACCAGACCGTGTTGCTGGCCGGAAACGCCGATGCCGAGGATCGACTGGCCGTCGACATTTGCTGCCAGCAACGCACGCCGGGCGGCGAGGGCGAAGGCCTCCAGCCATTGCGCGGTGTCCTGTTCGCGACGGCCGTTGGCGCCGCTGATCATCGTGTGGGCGGCGGCGCCCTGGCCCAACACCTGACCGCTGGTGGCGTCGAGGATGATGGCTTTGGTGCCTTGGGTGCCGCAGTCGATGCCGAGGAAGAGTTGTCGGGTTGTCATGAGTGCTTCACCCGTCAGGACAGAATGCTTTCCAGCGTCCGCGTCACACCTTCTTCACGCAAGCTGTTCAGACACCACTCAAACGCCGCCACAAACTCCGCCGAACGCGGTATCGCCGTACCGAAAATCTCCTCAACCCCCAACAACCGCTCAGTGATCAAGGCATCCTCCGCCACCAACGCCTGACAAAACGCCGCCCGAGGATCCGGAATCGAGTAAGTGTCGCCATTCTCGTCCACGCCCTTCAGATAAAGCGCCCACGCCGCCACCACCAGCGCCGCCCGTTTGGTCTCTTGCCCATCGGCAATCAACCGATTGATTGTCGGAACAGTGAACTTGGGAAACTTCGACGAACCATCCGAACACACTCGCTCCAGCTGATCGGCAATCGCCTGATTGGAGAACCGTGCCACCAGCGTGTTCTTGTAGTCGGTGAGGTCGATGCCCGGCACCGGCGCCAGTTGCGGGGTCACGTCCAGGTCCATGTAGGCGCGCATGTAGCGCACGAACAACGGGTCGTTCATGGTGTCGTGGACGAAACGATATCCCTTCAAAAAGCCCAGATAGGTCAGCGCCAGATGGCTGCCGTTGAGCAGTTTGATCTTCATCTCTTCGTAGGGTGAAACGTCGTCGGTAAATTGCACGCCGACCTTTTCCCAGGCCGGGCGGCCGTTGACGAATTTGTCTTCCAGCACCCACTGCACAAACGGCTCGCAGACCACCGGCCAGGCGTCGTCGACGGCGTGTTTGTCCGCCAGTTGCAGGCGATGCGCGGTGCTGGTCATCGGCGTGATGCGGTCGACCATGGCGTTGGGGAAGCTGACGTTGGCGTCGATCCAGTCGCGCAGGTCAGGGTCCAGCAGCGCAGTGAACGACAGCAGTGCCTTGCGGGTGACGGCGCCGTTGTGCGGCAGGTTATCGCAGGACATCACGGTGAACGCCGGAATGCCCACCTTGCGTCGCTTGGCCAGCGCTGCACAAAGGAAGCCGAACACGGTCTGTGGCTGTTGCGGGTAGGTCAGGTCGTGCTGAATCTGCGGCAGATGCGCCATGAATTCGCCGTTGCTGTCATCGATGCAATAACCGCCTTCGGTGATGGTCAGCGAGACGATGCGAATCTGCGGATCGGCGAGTTTGTCGATCAGCACCTGGGCGCTGTCGCTAGCCAGCAGCATGTCGCGGATGGCGCCAATGACGCGGACTTCGGTGTCATCGCTATCGCCGAGTTCGAACAGGGTGAACAGATAGTTCTGCTCCTTGAGATCGTCCCGGGCACGGCGGTCTTCGGCGCGCAGGCCGACGCCGCAAATGGCCCAGTCCAGCGCTTCGCCGGTGTTCATCAACGCATCGGTGTAATACGCCTGATGCGCACGGTGGAAACCGCCGACGCCGATGTGGGCGATGCCCTGGCGGGTGTCGCTGAGGCTGTAGGCCGGCAGTTTCACTTCGGCGGCGAGGCGGTTGAGGTTTTGCTGGTTCAGTTTCATCGGGTCAGTCTCGAAATCAGGCGGCGGCGCGCAACGGGCGTGTCAGTGCCACGCCGTCGGCATCGAACAGATGGCAGTGGGCGGCGTCGAGGTGCAGGTTCAGTTGTTCGCCGTAACGGCTCGCCAGATCACCGCGCACGCGCATGGTCAGGGCTTCGCCGGCATTGGTCTTGACGTGGCAGAAGGTGTCGCTGCCCAGCCGTTCGCTGACGTCGGCGGTGACTTGCAGGGTGCAGTCGCCCGGTTGCGCCAGCTCCAGATGTTCCGGACGAATGCCCAGGGTCACGGCGCTGCCGACGCTCAGGTTCGCCGCGTTGAACGGCAGAGTAATGCGGGTGCCGGCGTCCAGCGAGACTTCGCAGCTCGGGCCGTCGATCCGGGCGATCTTGCCCTTGAGGAAGCCCATTTTCGGCGTGCCGAGGAATCCGGCGACGAACAGGTTGGCGGGGTTGTGATACAGCTCCAGCGGCGAGCCGACCTGCTCGATCTTGCCGCCATTGAGCACCACCACCTTGTCGGCCATGGTCATGGCTTCGACCTGATCGTGGGTCACGTAGATCATCGTTGCCTTGAGGTCCTTGTGCAGGCGCAGCAGTTCCAGGCGCATCTGTACCCGCAGGGCGGCGTCGAGGTTGGACAGTGGTTCGTCGAACAGGAAGATTTTCGGGTTGCGCACGATCGCCCGGCCGATGGCCACACGCTGACGCTGGCCGCCGGACAACTGCTTTGGCTTGCGCTCTAGCATCGGGCCCAGTTCGAGAATGCGCGCCGCTTCGCCGACTTTTTTCTCGACTTCGGCTTTCGGTACGCCGGCCAGATCGAGGGCGAACGACATGTTTTTCTTCACGGTCATGTGCGGGTATAGCGCGTAGGTCTGGAACACCATCGCCAGGTCACGCTTGGCCGGGCTGACTTCGGTGATGTCGCGCCCGTCCAGTTCGATGGTGCCGCCGCTGACTTCTTCAAGGCCGGCGATCAGTCGCAGCAGGGTGGATTTGCCGCAGCCCGACGGGCCGACGAACACCACGAATTCCTTGTCGTTCACCTCAAGGTCGATGCCCTTGATGATGGAAAAACCTTCGAAGCCTTTTTGCAGATTCTTGATTTTCAGGTTGGCCATGGTGGCGCTCCTCATGCGAATTCTTATTTGACGGCGCCGAACGACAGGCCGCGCACCAGTTGCTTCTGGCTGATCCAGCCGAAGATCAGGATTGGCGCGCAGGCCAGGGTCGAGACGGCCGACAACTTGGCCCAGAACAAGCCTTCGGGGCTTGAGTAGGAGGCGATCAACGCGGTCAGTGGCGCGGCTTTGGACGAGGTCAGGTTCAGCGACCAGAACGCTTCGTTCCAGCACAGGATCAGCGACAGCAGCACGGTCGAAGCGAGGCCGCCCTTGGCGATCGGCAGCAACACGCGGAGCATTTCCTGAGCCAGGGTGGCGCCGTCGAGACGGGCGGCTTCGAGGATGTCTTTGGGGATGTCCTTGAAGTAGGTGTAAACCATCCAGACCACGATCGGCAGGTTGATCAGCGTGTAGATCACGATCAGCGCGATGCGCGTATCGAGCAGGCCGAAACTCTTGGCCAGCAGGTAGATCGGCATCAGCACGCCCACCGGCGGCAGCATCTTGGTGGAGAGCATCCACAGCAGCGTGCCTTTGGTGCGCTGGGTTTCGTAGAACGCCATCGAGTAGGCCGCCGGTACCGCGATCAGCAGGCACAGGGCGGTGGCGCTGAAGGAAATCACCACCGAGTTCCAGGCGAAACTGAAGTAGTCGCTACGCTCGTTGATGTGCAGGTAATTCTCCAGCGTCGGCGTGAAGAACAACTGCGGCGGCGTGGCGAAGGCGTCGATTTCGGTCTTGAAACTGGTCAGCACCATCCAGAAGATCGGGAAGAAAATGATGATCGCGATGGCCCAGGCCAGCGTGCCGAGCAGCAGGCTTTGCAGCCGGCGGGATTGTTGAAGAGTCATGGCGGGCCTCAGGCTTTGTCAGTCAGGTTTTTGCCGATCATCCGCACCAGAATGATCGCGGCGATGTTGGCGATGACCACGGCGATCAGGCCGCCGGCCGAGGCCATGCCGACGTCGAACTGCACCAGCGCCTGGTTGTAGATCAGGTAGGCGAGGTTGGTCGACGCATAGCCGGGGCCGCCGTTGGTGGTGGTGAAAATTTCGGCGAACACCGACAGCAGGAAGATCGTCTCGATCATCACCACCACCGCAATCGGCCGTGCCAGATGCGGCAGGGTCAGGTGCCAGAAGATCGCGACAGGGCCGGCGCCGTCGAGGCGGGCGGCTTCTTTCTGTTCCTGGTCGAGGGACTGCATGGCGGTCATCAGGATCAGGATCGCGAAGGGCAGCCATTGCCACGAGACAATGATGATGATCGACAGCAGCGGGTAGTGCGCCAGCCAGTCCACCGGTTGCGCGCCGAACAGCTTCCAGAGGTAGGCGAGGATCCCGGAGACCGGGTGGAAGATCAGGTTCTTCCAGATCAGCGCACCGACCGTGGGCATGATGAAGAACGGTGAAATCAGCATCACCCGCACGATGCCGCGACCGAAGAACTCGCTGGCCTCCAGCAACGCACTGATCAACACGCCGAACACCACGCTGACCAGCAGCACGCTGCCCACCAGCAGCAAGGTGTTGGTGGCGCCGGGCAGGAAGCCGGAGTCGGTCAGAAAGTAGGTGAAGTTATCCAGCCCGACGAATTCGTTGATGCCCGGGTCGAGCAGGTTGTAGCGGATCATCGAGAAATAGACGGTCATGCCCAGCGGCACGATCATCCACAGCAGCAACAGGGCCACCGAAGGACTGACCAGAAACCAGCCGGGATTGGCCACGCGGTTTTTGCGCCGGGGGTGCGACAGGTCGATGTGGGCTTTGGCAGTTGAAGTATTCATGGGGATCACAACCGTTTTAAAAGGCAGACTCGATCCACTGTGGGAGCGAGCCTGCTCGCGATGAGGGTGGTCCATCCGCCACATTTATTGAGACCGGATTACCGCTATCGCGAGCAGGCTCGCTCCCACATGGAAATGCGCAGGATTACTTCGGATAACCCGCGCGCTTCATCTCGCGTTCGGTGGTTTGCTGCGCGGCGGTCAGTGCCTGATCCACCGTGGTCTGGCCGATCAGCGCGGCCGAGAACAGTTTGCCGACCTGGGTGCCGATGCCTTGGAACTCGGGAATGGTCACCAGTTGAATGCCGATGTAAGGCACGGGCTTGAGGCTCGGTTTGCTCGGGTCGGCCGCTTTCAGCGATTCAAGCGTCACCTTGGCAAACGGCGCTGCGCTCATGTAAGCCTCGCTGTAGGTCGAGGCGCGAGTGCCCGGCGGTACGTTGGCGATGCCGTCGGTCTTGGCGACCAGTTCGCCGTATTCCTTGGAGGTGGCCCAGGCACTGAATTCCTTGGCGGCGTCCTTGGCCTTGGAACTGGTCGGAATCGCCAGCGCCCACGAATACAGCCACGCCGAACCTTTATCGGTGACCTGATGCGGCGCGTAGGTGAAGCCGACGTGATCGGCGACCTTGCTCTGGGTCTTGTCGGTGACGAACGAGCCGGCGACGCTGGCATCGACCCAGATTGCGCATTTGCCGCTGTTGAACAGTGCGAGGTTTTCGTTGAAGCCGTTGCTGGACGCGCCCGGCGGGCCGGATTTCTTCATGGTGTCGACGTAGAAGTTCAGCGCGTTCTTCCATTCCGGGCCGCTGAATTCTGGTTTCCACTGCTCATCGAACCAGCGCGCGCCGTAGGCGTTGGCGACAGTGGTGATCAGCGCCATGTTCTCGCCCCAGCCAGCCTTACCGCGCAGGCAGATGCCGTACTGTTCCTTGTCCTTGTTGGTGAGTTTCTCGGCGAAGCCGGCGATCTGCTCCCAGGTCGGACGTTCGGGCATGGTCAGGCCGGCGTCCTTGAACAGGTCGGTTCGGTAATAGGTGATCGAGCTTTCGGCGTAGAACGGCAGGGCGTACAGCGAACCCTTGACCGACAGGCCTTCACGCACCGACGGGAACACATCGTCGAGGGCGTAGCTCGCCGGCAGATCCTTCATCGGCTCCAGCCAGCCTTTTGCACCCCAGAGTGCGGCTTCGTACATGCCGATGGTCAACACGTCGAACTGACCGCCCTGGGTGGCGATGTCGGTGGTCAGGCGCTGGCGCAGGACGTTTTCTTCCAGCACGACCCAGTTCAACTTGATGTCCGGGTGCTCGGTCTCGAAGGTTTTCGAGAGCTTTTGCATGCGGATCATGTCGCTGTTGTTGACGGTGGCGATGGTCAGGGTCTGGGCGCCAAGGCTGACGCTGCTGAGGGTCATGCAGGTGAGGGCAAGCAGAGCTTTTGCAGTGGGTTGCATCGTGCACTCCTTTTCTGCACCCGGAGGGGGACAGAAGGACAGTTATTGTTTTTGTGTCTTCCGGCTGCAGGAAGAATGTGCACTGATTACAGCCTTCAATCGCAGGGCTGACAAATCATCCCTAGCACTTGAATCGATACTTTTTTGCACTCGTGAGTGGAGTGATTAACGCAGGGAAGGGGGTTTCAGCAGCATTGCACTGATGAAACCGTACAGGTTTTCAGGCGTCAGCCGTGGTTCTGCTCGGTCAGGCGCTGCACCACCAGCCGCCGATAATGCGAAGGCGTCATGCCTTTGAGCTGCTGAAAGCGCCGATTGAAATTGGAGATGTTGTTGAAGCCCGACTCGAAACACACCTCGGTCACCGGTTTGTCACCGTCCGCCAGCAGTTCGCAGGATTTGCTGATACGCAGGCGATTGACGAACTCGATGAAATTGCGCCCGGTGGCCTGTTTGAACACGCGGCTGAAATAGGTCGGTTTCATGCCCAGATGCTCGGCGACTTCTTCCAGCGGCAGTTCGCGGGCGTAGTGGGCGAAGATGTAATCCACCGCACGGTTGGTGCGGTCGATGTTGTGTTCGTCGGCCAGTTGCGGCGTGGTTGCGCCGGACAGCAGTTGGTAGTCGTCGGTGGCCGCTAGCAATTCCATCAGGATGAAAAAGTGCCCGAGACGAGTGATGCCGCTTGAATCGGCGATGCGTTGCATCAGGGTCATGGCCTGACGGATCGTCTGCGGTGAGCGAAATTCGATGCCGTACTGCGCGCGCTCAAGCAGTGGCGCCAGGGTCTTGAGCTCGGCAAACACCTGATGGCCGCTTTCGAACAGCTCATCGGTGAAGTTGACCAGCATGTCGCGCTTCTCGACCACTTCGTCTTCGGCCACCTGGCTGATCCAGTTGTGCGGCAGATTGGGGCCGGTCAGGAACAGGGTCTGCGGGTAGAAGTTGCCGATGTAGTCGCCGATGAACACCTTGCCCGAACTGGCCACGATCAAGTGCAGTTCGTATTCCTTGTGAAAATGCCAGCGTACCAGCGGGCAGGGGAAGCCGTGCTGGCGATAGATGATGGACAACCCGTTGTGGTCATCCATCAATTCATAAGAAGGGTCGGTCACGCGGGCAGTTCGGGTCATGATCGGGCGCTTTTTTTGTTATCGCCCGGCGATCATGCCTCTTTGTGCGCGGGGTGCGCCAGTTTCCATTGCGGTTCAGAGCGAGCGTTGTTCGGCCTTCATCAAGCTGGCAATCCGGCAGAACTCCACCAGATCCGACTCTTCCATGAAGTCGACATTGATGATGTTGCACTTCAATGCCCAGTCGGTTTTATCCAGATCGAACCATTCGTTCAGTTCGTCGTGAATGTCGACGGGGCCGCCAAGTGCGGTGTAACTGGTGGCGGATAACGACCAGGGCTTCCAGGTCCCCGGCGGGTTCTGCAGAACGCTGCCAATAAATTGCCTCAACTCATTTGGGCTGGTAATGCCATTGCCGGACCATTGATGGCTGATCTTATCGTGGAACAGTTTGTGATCCAGTTGCCAATGTGACCTGGCCGCAGCAAACACACGTTGTTGCGTACTGGCGCGTTTGAGTTCACGAAGGCTCAATGACAAGTTCTGGCGGGGAACAAGTCGATGGCCCAGAAAGTGGATCACTATTTTATTGAAGTAGTCGTAATCGAAGTCGCTCCCGTCAAGACTGTGAAAATCCAGAATAATGAATTCATCCGGGTTGCTGTCGAGGAACTTATTGACGTCGGTGATCAGATTTTCCAGGGTCCGAGAGTTTCGATGGCCGTTATGGTGGATGACAAATTTTTTCGGGCCTTCTCCCTTTTGATCATGGGTCAGGCGAATATCAAGTGCCCTGGAGCCATGATTCAACTGGGCATGAAAGGAGTCATGCTGGCATGCGAGCCAGTGGCGTGGAGGGCCGAAAAACGGATAGGAAGCGCGCCAGTCACTGCCGGCGTTATGAGTGCCTGGCAGAGTCAGTTCAGAAATCGACAGTGAGTCAATGGCGGGTGTCGAGCCCATCCAGTTGTTAGTGCTCATAAGTGCATCCTGCATTAGTTTTAAAAAATGCCGCTCTGTCAGATGTTCAGGGCGGCACTTGCAGGATGTTTATAGTGTTTGATTTTTGGGTTGGCTATATAAGGATCAATTCAAGTTGTTGGCTTTTATTTTTGAAAGTGTCCGGGCGAATTACTTGTTCTGGTTCTTTGCCTCAATCCACTGCGCCATGTACTGGGTGCTTTTGTGTGAGTGGTGGCGCAACATGCTGCCAGTAAAGTTTTGAAGCCTTAGTTGGACAATGTTCTTGCGACACTCCTGCAACTTGTTGATCAATGCTGGTCCATGTATGGCTTGCGGGTAAACGTCATTGAGCAGCGTTTGTCCCCGAGACTGAGCTGCCTGCCAACGGACCTCGTCGCGATAGAATTCAACGGCGGCATTGGCCAGATCCTGCGCCGTACGACCAATGGCGCCCGGCCAGGGTTGGTCGGTGTGCATGCCTTCGGCACCGATCGGCGTGGTGACACTCGGCGTTCCGCAGAGCATGGCGTCGATCAATTTGCCCTTGATCCCGGCGCCGAAGCGCAAGGGTGCCAGGCAAACACGCGCATCGGACATCACCTGCAACGCATCCTCGGCCCAGTTCATGATGTGAAAACCCTGCGCGGCGTTGTGCAGCGCAGCAGCCTTGGGCGGCGTGTAGGCGCCGTAGATGTGCAATTGAGCTTTCGGCAGTTGTTCGCGGATCAGCGGCCAGACGGACGATTTCATCCATAGAACCGCGTCCCAGTTCGGCGCGTGACGGAAATTGCCGATACTGAGGAAGTGCGCGCGCTCCTCGAAAGGTTTTGCCGGTGTGCTGGACGGTTTGACCATCAGCGGGCACCAGTGCAGCAACTCGGGCGGCAACTTGAACTGCTGTACCAGCAACTCGATTTCCACCGGCGAGATCATCAGGTTCAGATCGCAGCGGTAGAGCGCGGCAATCTCGCGTCTGGCCAGATCGGTATCAGCCATCAGTTCGAATTCTTCGCGCAGCGCGGGCGCGAACAACTCATTGAAGTCGTTCGCGTCATCGCTGGCTTTCAGCCGATCCTTCAAGCGTTGATGACGAGCGTGCCGCAAACTCTGCAAGTCCGACGTTTCCAGTACGCGCAGAGCATTGGGACAATGTTTTTCCACGCGCCAACCGAATTGTTCTTCGATCATGAATTGATCGAACAGCACGATATCCGGTGCCAGTTCGCTGACGAAGACATCGAAGCTGCTGTTGTTCAATTCGATCGGAACAGTGCAAATGCCCAACTCGGCAAGATCGGCCGGATGTTCGCCAACGCCCGCAGGGCTGGCAAAGGTGATTTGCCAGCCCTGTTGCAGGAAAGTCTCGAGAATCTGCATCACATGCCCGCTCGCGGCGGAAGAGCGGGGTTCCGGCCAGACGTAACCAATGACGAGGACTTTGGTTGCGGGCTGACTCATGAGAAACGATTCCGGGCGGCGAGAGGGGGGATAAAAAGGCGCGCGAATTAGAGCATAACCCGCGCGCCAAGTGATGCGTTTTTGTCAGAGGGATGCGCTACTCAGATTGACTCGCAGAGAACCCTTGATAAAGCCCAGATTCGAGGTGTTTTTAATCCCGCGACGAATTTTGTCGAGATTCAGCAGAAACCCCTCCGGATGAATGCGCGCCTGATTGAGCAGGGAAACCGCCAGCGAGTAAGAGTCGGCGTTGTGCAGTGCCGGATGCCGTCGCACCAGATCAGGCAAGCTGGCGGAAATGGCATTGAATTCGGCAAGCCCTTCGCCAAACGCACTCGCATGCTGCAGGTTCGAAAGGTTATCGGGGCTAATCGATTTGGTGTCTTTGGCGCTGCCCAGTTGGAGCAGGCCGGCCACATCAAACTCCGCCGGGGCAGTGTGCCCACCTTTCACCTTGCCGTAATAAAGGTCCAGGGTATCCGGCGCGCCGTGAGCCAGTTCATGAATCAGTGCATCGCCGACCCGGCCATCGTCGTACTTCGCTGTACGGTAATAGTCGTCCAGCCCTTCGGGATAGATCACCAGAAACTTCTCCGGAGGATTCTTCAGGTACGAACCGTCGAGAATGCTGGCCTTCCAGCGTTGGTAGGTCTCCGGGCGCAAAGCCGCGACGGCTTCTGAACCTTTTTCGTAAGAGATGTTTGCCTGCGTGATGAAATCCAGATCGTTGCGCATCTGGTGCAGATTGGATTTCACATGCTTGAGAACCTCATCCGAATCATTGCCGAAAACATGCTTGAGGATGGCTCGCATGTCAGCGTTGTCGTTATCCAGTAGCATCAACGTTGCGTTGTCGAGTTTCGATTTGGCAGCCGGCAGCGCTTTTTTCACATAACCCTGGGTGTAACTGAAAGGCTTCGCACGACCGAAAAGCCGCCGAAGTGGTCCCCAGGGCGATATCTTCAGATTTCTCAACTTCGGCCCCCACGCACCGCCGACCCTCAGGTTCAGCGCGTACCAGTCACTGTTTCGCTGCAGTGCCAGCAGGTTGACCGGATCGCTTAGGTTCTCCGCCGCTTTCCAGGTGCCCTGAAACAAGTCGGTTTTTTGCGCAGCCTTGACCAAGTCATAAGACTGAGCGCCGCCTGTCAGTTTGCGCAGTTGGCCGGTGGCGGTTTTCACGGCCTTGAGCCCGTGTTTGCTCAGGAGCAACACGCCTTTTTTGGCCAGCCGTCCACCTTGCACCGCCAATGCCGGCAAACCATCCAGAGGATTGAAAATCGACACCGAAAAGTGCGCTCCGGCCTTGGCCAGGCTCAACGCTTTGGTGGTCGTCGAGGTTGTCTTGCCGACGATGCCGGCAATGGTGGCGCCGAATCCGACTACCAGACCCAGCAATGCCAGACCATCGAGAATACAGCCGCCAATACCTTCGGAGACTCGCTCTGCATCGCCGGAGCGGATGTCTTCAATGCATTTCTTGAAGGGCACGATCACGTTGATGATGGCTTCGTTCACCTGATCGTTCCTGGTGCGAATCCTCTGCAGTGCTGTGGGTGCGTACAGCGAAGAGTACAACTCTTCACGGGTGGCTACCGGATGATTGCCCAATACACTTTCTGCCAAAGCATCAAATGCCCGGGAAAAAAACAGGGGAACCGGCTGGGTTTCATCCGACACCAAGGCGAAGTTCCAGAGTTTTTCCACCACTACACTGGAGGACACTCCTTGTTTGGGGGCGCTACCCTTCATATAGGCGTCAAAGTCCAGAGGCCACCGCTGTTCGGGGTTCTTGGGTATAAAGTCTGTATCCGCCCCCTCATACGACAACGAAGGTTCTTCATATACAACACCGGTGGATCGCAACTTGTCGGCCAGCTCAGGGCGCTCACGACACAACCCTCTGAGGGAAAACAGTTCGTAACAGCGAAAGGCTCTGCCATGTTGGCATCCGAGAATAATGCCGTAACGGCCCTTGGCGGCATTACGCTGACGTCGGGTTTCCTGAAATTGATTAAGCGGATTTACTGCTTTACGGACGGTATATAAGGTAATGAAACCATTGGCGATCATTGTCCTGTCAGATTCTGGCAAGTTGGCAACCGCCATCTTCAGAATGGATGACAGGCACTTTTTCAGTGCCAGATAGTATTGCTCGAAAGCCTTGTTGAATATCGAGTCGATCGGCTTCAGCTCACTGAGGCGCGAAAAGGCGCCACGGGGCAGGTTGATCTTTCCAACGGCTGCGAACCTGTCGGTAAGTTTGCCGTTTACGACCAGATCGCCAGACATGTAGAGATCAAGAATCGAAACACGGAGTCTCCCTACTTCGGAGGTCTGGTGTACATTCCCCTCGCTGGAGGGAACAAAAAGAGCCGCCCACTCAAGAAAGTTGCGTTCGCCAAGCGCTAGATCGAAATTGGCCTTGAATACTTGTTGTTCAAGATAAAGACCTTCCGGCATTACACGCTTGAGCTCCTGCAGTGCCAACTCCCGCCTATCTGGTGGCACAACTGCAATACCCGTTTCGACATCGTTCAATGCTTCCACATACTGGCTGAAACGTTGGGCGGCGGTGGTAAACGCATTCACGTCATCATCGTTGCCGGCTGTGGCTGGCAGTATTCCGTTGAGCATCGCCCACTGGATGATGGGCGTGATGGTCGTCAGCTCGTGCAGCGTACGTTGAGTAGTACTGACGGGGGCCAGCTCGGAAAAGGCTTTTACCCGTTCGTAGGTCATCAGGCGTGACGCACCGGGTGCCGTGAGTTCGATCATTTCAACAGCCTGGGAAACGATTACCCAGCCTGGCTTGCCGATCGCCAGCTCGGCGGGCGTCTGCTGAACCAGCAATTGTGGCGCAGCACAGGCCAGCAGAAGGTGGGCGGCCAACGGTGTGTAGAGCGGGTCCAGTTGCAGTTCGCGAGTCAGTTGCCATTCAAACGCTTCAACCACTTGCGGTGCCGTTTTCGACGCATTATCCGGATGATACAGCTGAAACCCGGCAATAACCTTTGCGTGCCGTTCGACTTCAATGCCGAGATCAAGAATCAGCGCGGTGGCGACCATGCATTTGATCTGTCTCGAAGCCACTTCACGGTCTTCATCCAGGTGCCATCCTAGACGGTCATGCAGATAAATGCCCAGTGCACCAGCTTCAGGGGTCTGCAGGAAGTGGTCCAGATGAATGGCCGCGTGCTCGCGCCTCGAACTGGCCGTGACTGATTTGAAGTCCGGTGTGACGAGATATTGCAGAAGGCTGAATCGGCCCTGTGTGGTGTCTTTGGCGATCTGCCTGATGGTTTGACGCTCGGTCGCCGAAAGATGGAAGGCCGAATCAGCAGGTGCCATCAACAGTTCGTGATAGTCCCCGGTGGCCGGGCTGGCCGGCAGTTGAAACTCGAGCCAGGCAATCATTTGCCGGGTATCTGCAACGTTGGTCGGTAGTGTGTAGTCGTGGAAACGCAGCCACTGTTGGACGCCAATGATGTCGTTGGAAAAAATGTAGCCTCCTGTCTGTTCTGCGCAATCGGCCAGTATGCCCATCTCATGACGCAGTTCGGCAGTGATCGACCTATCGTTAGTCAGATTGCGCCAGGCCCCTTGATCCTGAACAAACAGCCTTGCGTGTTCATCCACGCATACAGCCGCGTCCGCTGAAAGCGAGTGAACGTCTGCAAGAAAAAGAAAGTCGTCGGTTCTCAGCATCTTTGACAAGGCGATGCGGGCATATTCAACCGCGTGATCGAACGTCGTGTCCGATACGCGGGGAACAGTGGTGGAGTGCAAGTTAACGTCTTCAGCGGGTGCGCGGTTTTGCGCAATAGCGGAAAGTGCCAGGGCAACACTGGATTTCTCTGCCTGATCCAGTTTTTGACGTTTGGCAACCTCGAAACTGTCGATGTCGAGCAGGCTTTCGCTCTGTACAAGTTGCATGAACAATTTATCCTTGAATTGTTTTTGGTCTTGGGCCTCGATGTTTATGTTTAGGTTGGTGAAACAATAAATCCAAAACTACCGGGCGCCGCCAGAGTAATGGTGGCTAGCAGTGGATGGATAGCTGTAGTTGGTTTCAAAGTTGGTCAGGGCAGATTGAAGTAGTCTGCCCGCTGGCGGAAATATAAGTTATGGAAAAGTCAGGATTGTGCAAGAACTGCTTTGACTTTGTCGCGCAATTGATCAATTGAAAACGGTTTGCCGATCACATGCATATCTGCCGGCACTTCGATTGTCTCGGCATATCCGCTGGCAAACAGAATCGGCAGTGAAGGGCGGATATTGCGGGCCTCGGTGGCCAGTTGACGGCCGTCCATGATCGGCAGCCCGACGTCGGTCATCATCAGATCGATGTGCTGATTCCCATCCTTGATGATTGCCAGGGCCTGTTCGCTGCCGTCCGCCTCAAGCACCTTGAAGTCCAGTTCCTCCAGCACGTCGACGATCAGCATGCGCACGATGGTGTCGTCTTCTACTACAAGGATGGTGGACGCGGTGGTGGACATAGTGGCGGCTCTCAAGAATGGGGGACGGGGCGCCGGTCGATCAAAATTGCCGGGCTCTTGCATGAGTAAGTGGCGCATGGCCACAAGTTCCCGGATGGATACAAAAAAGAATAGGCGCAAACGGGCGGGCAAGGATAACCGTTAGCCTGCGATCCGGCGCAGGCAAATGTGGGAAAACAGTGCTAAGACTGTGAGAAAAATGGATCCATGCCGCTGTTTTGGGGCAAACTCCCTGGTTTTCAACAGTTCGACAAGGCTGCCACATGTCCTCTCCGTCTTCGGTTGATGAATCACGGTTTCGCAAACTGCTGACCCGCAACATCGCGCTGCCACTGGGCGTCGGTGCGATCAGTGCCGTGTTCTTCGTGTCGCTGATCACTTATTTGCTGTCGGTCATCCAGTGGGTGGAGCACACCGACCGGGTGATCAATAACGCTAACGAAGCTGTGAAGCTTACGGTCGATCTGGAAACCGGCATGCGCGGCTACCTGCTCAGTGGCGACGAGCATTTCCTCGATCCCTATGAAACGGCCAAGCCCCGCATCGCCGTGGCGCTCAACACCTTGCTTGAACTGACCGCCGACAACCCGGTGCAAACCGATCGCTTGCGCCGCCTGCAGGCGCTGCAGACCGAGTGGGCGACCTACGCGCAATCGATGATCGACCTGCAGCGCGCCAGCGGCGACTACAAGGCTGCGGTGAAGGCCGGGCGCGGCAAGCGCCTGACCGATGAGATCCGCAAGCAATTCGATGACGTGATCGACACCGAACAGACATTGCGCACCACGCGCAACGAAGATGTGCGCCGGACCACGATCTGGAGCATCAGCCTGTATCTGCTGTTCATCGCCGGCATCAGCGGTTTGCTGGCCTATATTGGCCGACGCGATCTGGTCAGTCTTTCCAACAGTTACAGCGCCAATCTGGCCGCGCAACTGGCCAGCGCCGAACGCCTTTCGCAGCAAGCCTGGCTGCGCACAGGCCAGACCGAGCTGGCCGAGCAGGTGTTGGGGCAACTGACGCTCAATCTGTTGGGTCGCAACATCCTGCAATTTTGTGCGCAATACCTGGGCACTGCCGTCGCGGCGTTGTACGTGCGTGAAGAACATGGCGGCCTGAAGCGCGTGGCGACTTACGGTTTCTCTCGCGAACAGGAACAACAGGAACAATCCCTCTATAGCGACGAAGGCATCGTCGGCCAGGCCGCGCAGCAGGCGCGGCTGATTCGCCTCGATTCGGTGCCGGCCGATTACTTCAAGGTCAGCTCAGGTCTGGGTGAAGGCCTGCCGCACAGTGTGCTGGTGGTGCCGACCAGCGATGACGACCGGATTAACGGTGTGATCGAACTGGGCTTCCTGCGTCCACTGACCGAGCGCGATGTGGCGCTGCTGGAACTGATTGCCGGTAACATCGGCACCTCCATCGAAGCGGCGCGTTATCGCCAGCGTCTGCAGGAAGTCCTGGCCGAAACCCAGCAGCTCAACGAAGAGTTGCAGGTGCAGCAGGAAGAACTGAAAACCGCCAACGAAGAACTGGAAGAACAGTCGCGGATTCTCAAGGAGTCCCAGGCGCACCTGGAAACCCAGCAAGTCGAGCTGGAGCAGACCAACGAACAACTGGCCGAACAGGCCCAGACCCTGGCCGAGCAACGCGACGCCATGGACCAGAAGAACACCGAACTGAATCAGGCTCAGGTGCAACTGGAAGAACGTGCCGAAGAGCTGCAGCGTTCGAGCAAGTACAAGTCCGAGTTCCTCGCCAACATGTCCCACGAACTGCGCACACCGCTGAACAGTTCGCTGATCCTGGCCAAGTTGCTGGCGGAAAACCCGCAGGAAAATCTCAGCGCCGAGCAGGTGAAATTTGCCGAGTCGATCTATTCCGCCGGCAACGACCTGCTCAACCTGATCAACGACATTCTCGACATTTCCAAAGTCGAAGCCGGCAAGCTCGAAGTGGTTCCGGAAAACACCAGCGTGGCGCGTCTGGCCGATGGCCTGCGCAGCGTGTTCGAGCCACTGGCGGCAGACAAGAAACTGACGTTCAGCGTCGAGTTGCAACCGGATGCGCCGATCACCCTGTTCACCGACCGCCAGCGTCTGGAACAAGTGATCAAGAACCTGCTGTCCAACGCCGTGAAATTCACCGAGCACGGCACGGTCAGCCTGACCATCGCCGGCCAGCCGGACGATCGCATTGCCTTTATTGTGCGCGACTCGGGGATCGGGATTGCGCAGGACCAGCAGGAAAGCATTTTCGAGGCCTTCCGCCAGGCTGACGGCACCACCAACCGCAAGTACGGCGGCACCGGTCTGGGGCTGTCGATTTCCCGGGATCTGGCGATGTTGCTGGGCGGCTCGATCAGCGTCAGCAGCGCGCCGGGGCAGGGCAGCGTGTTTACCCTGGTGTTGCCGCAGCAATACAGCGAAGACGGTGAAGCGGCGATCGCACCGCTGACGTTTACCCCGCCCGCACCGGTTGCCGCGCCGGTCGTGGTGGTTTCCCCGGCGGCCTCCGCGGATATCCCGCGCTTCAACGACGACCGTAACAAGGCCCCGTTCGACACCCGCTGCATTCTGGTGGTGGAAGACGAGCCGAACTTTGCCCATATCCTCTACGACCTGGCCCATGAACTGGGTTATCAGTGTCTGGTCGCCCACGGCGCCGATGAAGGTTACGACCTGGCGAAAGAGTTCGTGCCGGACGCGATCCTGCTGGACATGCGCCTGCCGGATCACTCGGGCCTGACCGTGCTGCAACGCCTCAAAGAACACGCTGAAACCCGGCACATCCCGGTGCACGTGATTTCGGTCGAGGATCGCGTCGAGGCCGCCATGCACATGGGCGCTATCGGCTACGCGGTCAAACCGACCACCCGAGAAGAGCTCAAGGACGTGTTCGCGCGTCTTGAAGCCAAGCTGACCCAGAAGGTCAAACGCGTGTTGCTGGTCGAAGACGACGATCTGCAACGGGAAAGCATCGCCCGTCTGATCGGTGACGACGACATCGAAATCACCGCTGTCGGCCTGGCGCAGGATGCGCTGGAGCTGCTGCGCACGACGATCTTCGATTGCATGGTCATCGACCTGAAGCTGCCGGACATGCTCGGCAACGATCTGCTCAAGCGCATGTCCACCGAAGACATCTGCTCGTTCCCGCCGGTCATCGTCTACACCGGACGCAACCTGACCCGCGATGAAGAGGCCGATCTGCGCAAGTATTCGCGTTCGATCATCATCAAGGGCGCACGCTCGCCGGAACGCTTGCTGGACGAGGTCACACTCTTTCTGCACAAAGTCGAATCGCAGTTGTCCCATGAACGGCAGAAGATGCTCAAGACCGCACGCAGCCGCGACAAGGTCTTCGAAGGCCGCAAAGTGCTGCTCGTGGACGACGATGTACGCAACATCTTCGCCCTGACCAGCGCGCTGGAAACCAAGGGTGCAGTCGTGGTGATCGGTCGTAACGGCCGTGAAGCGATTGAAAAACTGAAAGAAGTCGAGGACATCGATCTGGTGCTGATGGACGTGATGATGCCGGAAATGGATGGTTTTGAAGCCACCATGGAAATCCGCAAGGATCCGCGCTGGCGCAAGCTGCCGATCATCGCGGTGACGGCCAAGGCCATGAAGGACGATCAGGAGCGCTGCCTGCAGGCGGGCGCCAATGACTACCTGGCCAAGCCCATCGATCTGGATCGTCTGTTCTCGCTGATTCGCGTGTGGTTGCCGAAGATGGAACGCATTTAGTGGAACGTAGTAATCACATTGAACGAAACAGTGAAATCGAACTGCGGTTGTTGATCGAGGCGATTTATCTCAAGTACAGCTACGACTTTCGCGATTATTCCGGCGCATCGATCAAGCGCCGGGTGCAACATGCGCTGAGCCAGTTCGAATGCGCGACCATTTCGGCGTTGCAGGAGAAGGTCCTGCATGACCCGACGGCGTTCATGCAGTTGCTGCAACTGCTGACGATTCCGGTCAGCGAGATGTTCCGCGATCCGTCGCACTTCCTGGCGATCCGTCAGGAAGTGGTGCCGCTGCTCAAGACCTACCCGTCGATCAAGATCTGGATCGCCGGGTGCAGTACCGGTGAGGAGGTCTACTCGATGGCGATCCTGCTGCGCGAAGAAGGTCTGCTGGACCGCACGATCATCTACGCCACCGATATCAACCCGCGCTCGCTGGACAAGGCCAAGCAGGGGATCTTTTCGATGGAGAACGTGCGCGCCTACACCGCCAACTACCAGCAGGCCGGCGGTCAGCGCTCGTTTGCCGACTACTACACGGCTGCGTATGGTTACGCGATTTTCGACAAGAGCCTGTGCGAGAACGTGACCTTCGCCGATCACAGCCTGGCAACGGATAGCGTATTCTCTGAAACTCAATTAATTTCATGTCGTAACGTGTTGATTTACTTCAATAAAAAACTTCAGGATCGGGCGTTCGGGTTGTTCCATGAGTCGCTGTGCCACCGTGGATTTCTGGTACTGGGCAGCAAGGAGACGCTGGACTTCTCCGGTTATGCCAACCAGTTCGAACCCTTGGTGAAACAAGAACGGATCTACCGCAAATCATGAACAGTGCAGCGGATTTGCCTCGGGTCGAGGCGATTGTGGTCGGGGCTTCCGCCGGTGGCGTCGAGGCCTTGCTGACCCTGCTCGGTTCGCTGCGGGCAGGCTTCGGTCTGCCGATCATCATCGTGCTGCATCTGCCGGAAGAGCGGCGCAGTCAACTCGCCGAGGTGTTCGCCCGGCGCGTGGCGTTGCCGGTGACCGAGGCCATCGATAAGCAGGACATCAGCCCGGGCACGGTGTATTTCGCCACACCGGGTTATCACCTGTCAGTGGAGCAGGATCGCAGTTTGTCGTTGAGCCTGGAGGACCGTTTGCACCATTCGCGGCCCTCGATTGATTTCCTGTTCGAATCCGCTGCCGATGTCTACGGCCCGACGCTGGCAGCCGTGCTGCTGACCGGGGCCAATCACGACGGCGCGCGAGGTCTGGCCCAGGTCAAACGCCAGGGAGGGCTGACGATCGTTCAGGATCCGCAGGACGCGCTGGTGGCGACCATGCCCGAGGCCGCATTGAAGACTCATCAACCGGATCACATACTTCCCATACGCGGCATCGGCCGTTTGCTTGTCGAGCTGGAACGAATCGCATGCTGAGTAATATCCAGGCAAAACTGCTGATCGTCGACGATCTGCCCGAGAACCTGCTGGCCCTCGAAGCGCTGATCAAACGCGAAGACCGCACCGTCTACAAAGCGCTTTCAGCAGACGAAGCGCTGTCGCTGTTGCTGCAACACGAATTCGCCATGGCGATTCTCGATGTGCAGATGCCCGGCATGAACGGCTTCGAACTGGCCGAACTGATGCGCGGCACCGAGAAGACCAAGAACATCCCGATCATTTTCGTCAGCGCCGCCGGCCGTGAACTGAACTACGCGTTCAAGGGCTATGAAAGTGGCGCGGTGGACTTCCTGCACAAGCCGCTGGATATCCATGCGGTGAAGAGCAAGGTCAATGTCTTCGTCGACCTGTATCGCCAGAGCAAGGCGATGAAGCAACAGGTCGAAGCGCTGGAGCAGAGCCGTCGCGAACAGGAAGCGCTGTTGCAGCAACTGCAAAGCACCCAGGGCGAACTGGAGCAGGCCGTACGCATGCGTGACGATTTCATGTCGATCGTCGCCCACGAAGTGCGCACGCCGCTCAACGGCCTTATTCTCGAAACACAGCTACGCAAAATGCACCTGGCCCGGGACAACGCCGCCGCGTTCACCCTCGACAAGATGCACGCCATGGTCGACCGCGACGAGCGCCAGATCAAAAGCCTGATCCGGCTGATCGAGGACATGCTCGACGTGTCGCGGATCCGCACCGGCAAGCTGTCGATCCGACCGAGCCGGTTCGACCTTTCGCAACTGGTGGGCAACCTGCTGCAGAATTTCGCCCAGCAGATCGAAGCGGCCGAGACTGAAGTCAGCTTTACCGCGACGGAACCGGTGGAAGGGCAATGGGACGAGTTCCGCATCGAGCAAGTGGTGTCGAACCTGCTGACCAACGCTTTGCGTTATGGCGGCAAGAGTCCGGTGCAGGTGCGGGTTTATCGCGAAGGCAATGAGGCACGGGTCGAAGTCGCGGATCAGGGCATCGGCATCAGCGAGGAGAACCAGAAGCGCATTTTTCAACAGTTCGAACGGGTCTCCGCCAAGACGGTGGTCGCCGGTCTCGGACTGGGTCTGTTCATTTCCGAGCAGATCGTCGCCGCCCACGGCGGCTCCATCGTCGTCGAAAGCAGGATCAACGAGGGCGCCCTGTTTCGCGTTTGTCTGCCGCTCCAGGAAAACGGCGAAACAAACGCAACCTCTGAGTGACCACACGGTCGTATCAGCAGCTATTGACCGAACAAAGGCTTCCCATGAGCGTAGATGCACAAGATGTAGTACTCGTCGTCGAGGACGAACCGGTGATCCTGATGGTGCTGACAGACTATCTGTCGGGGCAGGGCTATCGCGTATTGCAGGCCGAAAACGGCGAGCAGGCGTTCGAGATTCTGGCGAGCAAGCCGCATCTGGACATGTTGATTACCGATTTCCGCCTGCCGGGCGGAATCTCCGGCGTGCAGATCGCCGAACCCGCCGTCAAATTGCGTCCTGACCTGAAGGTGATCTTCATCAGCGGCTATCCGCAGGAAATCCGCGAGACCGGCAGCCCGATCACCCGTCGGGCGCCGATCCTGGAAAAACCGTTCGACCTGGACGTGTTGCAGGAGAAGATTCAGGAACTGCTGGCCTGAGGCGTCAACCGCCTCAGCTCTTGATCATCTCCCGCACCTTCGCCGTCAACAGATCGAAGGTGAAAGGTTTGGTGATCATCTGCATGCCAGGGTCGAGGAATCCGCCGCGCACCGCTGCGTGTTCGGCATAGCCGGTGATGAACAGCACTTTCAATTCCGGCCGGTATTGCCGGCCGATTTCCGCCAGTTGCCGGCCGTTCATGCCCGGTAGACCGACGTCGCTGATCAGCAGATCAATGCGCTGCGCCGAGTCCAGGATGGGCACGGCACCGTCGGCGTCGCTGGCTTCGACAAAGCCATAACCCAACTCGCTCAATACGGCGCTGACCAGCACCCGCACGGCCGGGTCGTCTTCGACGATCAGCACGGTTTCGCCTTCCAGGGCGTCCGGAGTCTGTTCCGTATCCATCGGAGTGTGGGGCAGGGACTCACCCTGGAAGCGCGGCAGATAGAGTTTCACCGTGGTGCCCTGATCGATTTCACTGTCGATCGACACATGCCCGCCGGATTGCTTGCTGAAGCCATAGATCATCGACAGGCCGAGCCCGGTGCCCTGACCGATGGGTTTGGTGGTGAAAAATGGATCGAATGCGCGGTTGATCACGCTCTGCGGCATGCCGCAGCCGTTGTCGGTGACACTCAACACGACGTAATCGCCGGGCGCCAGATTGCTGTAGCTCGCGGTGAAATCACGATCCAGCACCTGATTGCCTGTTTCGACCACCAGATTGCCGCCGTCGGGCATCGCGTCGCGGGCGTTGATCACCAGGTTGAGCAGGGCGCTTTCCAGCTGATTGGGATCGGCCTCGGCCACCCACAATTGTTCATGCAAACGCATGTCCAGCTGGATGCTTTCGTTCAGGCTGCGCTGCAGCAGCTCGCCCATCGATTGCACCAGATCATTCATCTGCACTGCCTTGGAATCCAGCGACTGCCGGCGGGAAAACGCCAGCAGACGGTGAGTCAGGCCCGCCGCGCGGTTGGCGGAGGTCACGCCCAGATCGATCAGGCTGTCGAGATCCTCTGTCCGGCCACGGGCAAGACGCCGGCGCAACAGTTCCAGGCTGCCGATGATCCCGGTCAGCATGTTGTTGAAGTCGTGGGCGATCCCGCCGGTGAGCTGACCGACCGCTTCCATCTTCTGCGACTGGCGCAGGGCTTCCTCGTTGTGCCGCAGTTGCGCCGTACGCTCCTCGACTTGTTGCTCAAGGGTTTCGAGGGTCGATTGCAGACGCCGCTCGCTTTCGCTCAGATCGATCAGACGGTCGCGGGCTTCGTACTGTCGTCGTCGACCGCGCAAGGCTGTGGACACCAGGCTGATCAAGGTCGCCGGATGAAAAGGGCGTTCAAGAAATGTCACGTTGCCCAGTAATTCACTGAGACGCGAAGACGGACCTTGCTCGGCCCCGCCATGATGAGTGAACAAAACGATGGGCAGATCCGACCATGCCGGTTGTTGCTTCAGATAGGCCAGCAGGCCTTCCAGATCCGGGCCATTGAGGGCTTCGGCGGCAATCAGCAACAGGCCTGCGCCGGGTTCCAGTTCACTGCACAGGTTGGCGAGGTCCGGGGTGATCAGGCCGCCATACCCGGCCTCGTTGAGGATCATCAGCGCAATCTGGCTGTCGCGACCCAGGGGCGCCAGAATCAGCGCCCGTTCGGACAGCGGGACGGTGACGGTCACAAGTTGTCTTCCTTGAGCAGCGGATTGCTCGCGCCGAGGTAAGTGGGCACACCGCGCAGCACGCCCTGGAAGGCTTCCAGCGGTTCGCCGATGGTCATGCCCTGGGCGGAAATCCGGTATTCACGGATGGTCGATTCGTGGCTGCCGGTACGCTTCTTGATGATCGAAATCGCCCGGCGCACCTTGCCGAGGGCTTCGAAGTAACGCAGCAGGATGACCGTGTCGGCCAGGTACGTGATGTCCACCGGCGCCTGCATGTCGCCGACCAGACCATGCTGGGCGACGGTCATGAAGGTCGCGGCGCCTTTGCGGTTCAGGTACAGCAGCAGTTCGTGCATGTGCAGGACCAGCGCATTTTCTTCCGGCATCGCGGCCTGATAGCCGTTGATGCTGTCGATCACCACGGTCTTGATATCGGCTTCATCGACACAGCGGCGTACCCTGTGGGAGAACTCACCGGGGGACAGTTCGGCCGCGTCGACTTGCTCGATCAGCAGATTACCGGTGGCTTGCAGGGCCTTGAGGTCGATGCCGATGTTTTTCATGCGCTCGAACAGCAGGCCCAGCTCTTCGTCGAAAATGAACAATGCCGCTTTTTCGCCGCGCGTTACCGCTGCGGCAGCGAAGATCATTGAGATCAGCGATTTGCCGGTACCGGCCGGACCGAGGATCAGCGTGCTGGAGCCGGTCTCGATGCCGCCACCGAGCAGCGCGTCCATTTCAGTAATCCCGCTGGTCAGTTGCAGACGCGGGTAATCGCCCCGATGTTCAGCCGCCACCAGTCGCGGAAAGACATGCACGCCATCGCCCATGATGGTGAAGTCGTGAAAACCGCCGCGATACTTCTGCCCGCGATACTTGATCACCCGCACGCGTCGGCGTTCGGCGCCGTAGTTGGGGGTCAGTTCTTCGAGGCGGATGACGCCGTGGGCCACGCTGTGCACCGTCTTGTCGAGGGATTCGGTTGTCAGGTCATCCAGCAGCAACACCGTCGCGTCATAGCGCACGAAGTAATGCTTGATCGCCAGGATCTGGCGGCGATAGCGCAGAGAACTTTGCGCCAGCAGGCGGATCTCCGACAGACTGTCGAGCACCACCCGGGTCGGCTTGAAGCGTTCGACCACTTCGAAAATCTGTTTGGTGGCTTCACCCAGTTCCAGATCCGAGGAGTACAACAGGCTTTGCTGATGCTCGGCATTGAGCAGGCTTTCCGGCGGTGTAAGCTCGAAAATCTCGATGTTTTCGTTCAAGTCCCAGCCGTGGGATGCCGCCCCCTGGCGCAGTTCGCGCTCGGTTTCGGAGAGCGTGATGTACAGCGAGCGCTCTCCGGCACGGGCACCGGCGAGGAGAAAATGCAACGCCACCGTGGTTTTACCGGTACCGGGCTCGCCCTCCAGCAGGAACACATGACTGCGAGAGAGACCACCGGCCAGGATGTCGTCCAGACCTTCGATGCCCGTGGCGGCTTTTGCGCTGATCAACTCGTTCGATGTAGACAAAAAATGCCCTCTCATGACTAGGGGAAGCGAGGCAGCGGGCGGTGTACGCCTTTGCGGGCTGCCTGTTTACTTGACCCTTTGCCGAGAGGGCGGTTCCGAATTTCTTTCCGGGTGTGTCATGGAGCCTGTCAGAAGTCGTTCACAGACCCTGCTGCAACGAGGGGTCGTCCGGGTTCATCTGCTCGAGCTGGGCCAGCAGCACCTGCACGTTCTGCAACTGGCCACTTTCTTTCCAGTAACTGATCAGCAGCACCCGTGCCTTGCGGTCGGCCGGGTGGCGCTGAACGATTTCCTGCAATTGTTTCTGCGCCGCTTCGAGTTCCTCGGCGCTGTGCAGCGTGGTGGCGAGGTCGTAGCGATAGTCCTTGTTATCAGGTTCCAGCTCCACGGCCTTGGACAGACCGAGCAGGGCGAATTCCCGTTGATCGTGATGGAGCAGCCACAAGCCCAGGGCATGTTGCAGGTAGGCGGAGTCGGGTTGGGACTTCAGCTGTCGGGCCAGCAGTTGCCGGGCGGCGTCGCTCTGGCCCTGGCGGTCGAGCACTTCGATCTGCATCACCAGCGCCGGCAGATTGGCGGGATCCAGACGCAGGGTCTGCTCGAGGGCTTCCTGCGCCTGTTTGAGCTCGGCATTGTGCAGGTACAGACGCGCCAGTTGCGCATGGTTGGCGGCGCTTTCCGGCTGATGCTTGAGCGCCTCCTCCCACACGTCGATGCCTTGCTGCAACGGCGCGAAGTACAGGCCCAACTGGTCAGGGGACAGGCCGAGCAGGGCGTTGATCGCGGCAAAACGAACGTTCTGGTCCTCATCGTCGAGCAACGGGCCAAGCAACAGACTGCGCTGGCCGCCCGGCACCAGGCCGGTCACGCTCCTGATCGCTGCCATTCGTACGTCGGGGGATTCGTTCTGCAGATCGGCATCGGCCAGTTTCAACGCTTGCGGGCTCGGGTAGTTCGGCAGCTCGGCATGCAGCCAGACGCGCCGCTTGACTGAAAGATCCGGGCGTCCCAGTTGCTGGTACAAAACCCGTGCTGCACCCGGCTGGCCGGCCCGGGCGGCGGCCAGCGCTTCACTGTAGCCATGCTTGATGGCTTCCGGCACCACGGGGGCGGTGTTGCGCAGCGACAGCCAGGCAACCAGAAGGACAAGCACGAGGCCAAGACTGATGAACACGTAGCGGCGGGACTGAGGCATGCAGGTATCCGAAGCTTTCATATTGACGCAGAGGGGCAAGCTTCGGTCAGCTGACGCCTTGAGTCAAACACTCTGCCCGATATGTCACGCGACTGAGGATGAATATCCCTACAACACCTGTCGGTCCCGGAAGCCGTCGAGCTTTCGATGCAGTGACTACGCTTGGTGAAGTTCCTTTGACGAGTGCGTTCATGCAAGCCCTGCTCATTTATTTCAAGACGGTGATCCATCCTGGTCAGGCAGTGTTGCTGTTTGCCCTGCGCACCATTGCAGCCGGGTTGCTGACGCTGTACCTGGCGTTCCTGTTCGATCTGGATCAACCCAAATGGTCGATCATGGCAGTGGTCATCATCAGCCAGCCGCTGGCCGGGATGGCGTTGGCCCGCAGTTTTGGTCAGGTCATCGGCACCACGCTGGGTGCGGCGGTGGCGGTGCTGATCATGTCGATTTTCCCTCAGGCGCCTTTGCCGTTCATCACAACCCTGGCGCTGTGGCTGGCGCTATGCACGGCCGGCGGCACCTTGCTGCGCTACACAAGTTCCCAGGCATTCGTACTCAGTGGCTACACCGCCGTGGTGGTGGCGCTGCTGGCCATTCCGGACCAGGACGGCACCTTCCTGCTGGCGGTTACCCGGGTGACCGAAACCCTGCTGGCGGTGGCCTGCGTCTGTGTCGTCAGCCTGTTGACGGCCCGTCCGGAGGCGGTTTCGCGCAACTACTTCGCCAAAGTCGATCAGGTGATCAAACTGGTCGCAACCCATGCCGCTGCGGTGATTCGCACTGAAGAAAGCGAAACCGAATTCCAGCGCCGGCAAATGCAACTGCTCGGCGAAATCAGCGCCTTGGAAGGCTTGCGCCGTCATCTGTATTTCGATGCACCGCGTCTGCGCAGTGCAAACAATCTGGTGTTGATGCTGGGCAATCAACTGATGCTGCTCACCTCGCGTCTGACCGCCCTGCGTCATCAGCGGCAGTTGCTGACCGAACGCTGGGACGGGGATCTGCCGTTGGAGGTCCAGCGCTTGCGCGCCGATGAACTGGCGTTTCTCGATCAACTGGCACAGTACGGGCGTTCACTGCCGGAAGACATGAGGCATCAGCTGGTTGTCCTGCAGCAACAGTTCGAAGCGCTGGCCTACAGGGCCGAACAGATGACGGAGGATATGAGCGCGACCTTGCGTTCACTGGCATGGGCCCTGCGCTGGGAGCAGGCGCGGCTGCTGCAACAACTGGAGCAGATCCTCGAACTGAGCGAAGCCATACAGGACGGGCGGGAGGCCAGTTGCATGTTCCGTGGCCAGTCCAGCCCGCTGCACCTGGATTTCACTCTGGCGACGATGAATGCGATCCGGGCCTTCAGTGCATTGCTGGTGGCCGGGCTGATCTGGATAGAAACCGCCTGGGACGGTGCCCGTGGCGGGATGATTCTGGTGGGGATTCTGTGTTCGCTGATGGCAACGTTCCCGCGCCCTTTGATCGCCGCGCAGAGCTACGCCCGGGGACTGGGCCTGGCACTGGTGGTTTCGGCGCTGTATCAGTTCATGCTGGTACCGGCGGTCAACGATTTCGAATGGCTGGCGATATTGCTGGCTCCGCTGCTTTATGTCATCGCGGTGGGACTGGCCAGCCCGGCCACGGCGGGCATCGGCATGGGGCTGGGGTTATCGAGTTTCCTGATGCTAGGCCCGCAGAACGTCGGAACCGGACAGAACACCGCCATTCAATGGTTCGAGTTTGCCGGTGCCTACGTCAGTGCGGCGATGCTGGCTCTGATCGTTTATGCGTGGATCTTTCCGTTCCGGCCGGTGTTGCGAATCCGTCGGTTCTACAACGAAGCGCGGGAGCAGGTGTATCAACTGACCAAATTACCCGCCACGGACGAAGAGCAATTCGCGTTCGAAAGCCGCATGGTCGATCGCCTGACCACCATGCTGGGTCTGTTGCCGGCAGCCAATGACCCGGACATGCAACGACGCTATGAAATCAGCCTCGCCTGTGTGGCGCTCGGTGTCGCCATTCACCAGCTCAGACAACAGGTGCAGGGCAACGCTTTGCTGACGGACTCTTTCGGCCGGCAACTGATGGATGCTTTGCGCCACACCGGCCGCTTCGTCGCTGGCCGCCCGGATGTGAACCTGCCAGCGTTGCTGACGACGCTGCATGCGCTCGGTGACGAGCTGGATGAGCTGCATGCCTCCACGCACGAGCACCTGTGGTCTGTATTCCGCATGCGTGTGGCGTTGCTGATCGTCGTCTCGTTCCTTGAGCGTCACGGTGAATATCTGCAACACAATGCCCCTGAAGGAGAACCCGTCCTTGCCCATTGATTTCGAGATCGGCGGGGTCTATCTGCCGCCAATCGCCCAGGCGCTGATCCTCGCCATACCGGTCTTTCTGTTGCTGGACTGGGTATTGCGCCGCCTCGGCGTGCTGCGCCTGGTCTGGCATGAAGCGCTGTTCGAGGGCGCGTTGTACGCCTGTGTCTGCGCCACATTGATTCTGTTGATGGGAGCCTGATGCCTTGAAGACGTTGCTCACTCGATTGACGACATTGGCTGTGGTGCTGCTGGCCATCGTGCTTGGCTGGTTCGCCTGGGAGCATTACACCCGTGCGCCCTGGACGCGGGATGCACGAGTGAGGGCAGACGTGGTGACCCTGTCGGCGGATGTCTCGGGACGCATCGTCAGTCTGGCGGTGCAGGACAACCAACACGTCGAGAAGGGCCAGTTGCTGCTGGAGATCGATCCGGCTCGCTACAGTCTGGCGGTCGAGCATGCCAAACGTTCGGTCGAGGTAGCCAAGGCCACCCTGGGTCAATCCCGGGCGTCCATCGTGGCCAGTGAGGCCTTGCTCAAGCAACGCGAGAGCGAAGAACGGCGCAGGCGCACGCTAAAACAGGGCTTCGCGATTTCGGGTGAAGAGTGGGAAAAGTCCAGCACCGACGTGGCTGTGGCCCAGGCCGACCTGCTGCGCAACCAGGCCAATCTCGGCCTGGCAGAGGCCAATGTGCAATTGGCGATTGCAGCACTGACTCAGGCGGAACTGGATCTGCAGCGTACCCGTGTCGAATCGCCGGTCAGCGGTTACGTCACCAACCTGTTGACCCGGCAGGGCGACTACGCAGTGGCCGGCGGCGCATTGCTGGCACTGGTGGACAGCGACTCGTTCTACGTCAGTGGTTATTTCGAGGAAACCAAGCTGCCACGGATCGAGGAGGGCGACAGGGTACGGATCGAGTTGATGAGCGGTGAGAAGTTCGGCGGCACCGTGCAAAGCATCGCCTTCGCCATCGCCGACCGGGAAAACGCGCCGGGCAGTCGATTGCTGGCCAACATCAATCCCAGTTACACCTGGGTGAAGCTGGCACAACGGGTGCCGGTGCGGATCGGTATCGATCCCGACTATGCGGGCAAGGATCGCCTCAGGGCAGGCACCACAGCCACCGTCACCGTTCTGGAAAACCACGAAAGACAGGCACAAAAAAGCCCCGCGACCGAATGATACGCGGGGCAAAAAATTGGTTGGTTGCGGCCAACCAAAGGAGCTCTTTAAAAAACTGTTACTTGCTGGCAACCGTTTCCGGTTGCCAGCCACCACCGAGAGCCTTGTAGATCGCGACGATGCCGCGATACAGCTCGACTTCGGCCTGGGCCTGGCTGTCTTCGGCATTCAAGCGTTCACGCTGGGCGTCGAGCAGCACCAGGAAATCGGTGGTGCCTTCGCGGTAGCGGATTTCAGCCAGGTCGGCAGCCTTGCGGCTGGATTCGCTTTGGCGGATCAGCGAGATCAAGCGTTGCTGACGCTTGCCGTAATCGCTGAAGGCGTTTTCCGATTCTTCCAGGGCCAGCAGCACTTGTTGCTCGTAGGTTGCCAGTGCGCCTTCGGCATCGGCGTCGGCACCGCGCAAACGGGCACGTACGCTACCGAGGTCGAACGCCGCCCAGGTGATGCTCGGGCCCAGCGCCCAGGCGTTGGCCGCCGAGGAACCGATCTGCGAGCCACGCCCGGCGGTCCAGCCGAGGAAGCCGCTGAGGCTGACCCGTGGGAACAGGTCGGCCTTGGCCACACCGATACGCGCCGTGGCGGACGCCAGTTTGCGTTCGGCGCTGAGGATGTCCGGGCGACGTTGCAGCAGTTCGCCCGGATCACCGATCGGCAATGCCTTGGCGATGGCTGGCAAGTCTTTCGGGCTCAGGTCGACGGTCAGCTTGTCCGGACGTTCACCCAGCAGGGTGGCGATGCGGTTTTTCTGCCGAACCTGCTCTGCCTGCAATTGCGGCACGCTGGCTTCGACCGAGGCCAGACGGGCATCGGCGCGCTCGACATCGAGCTGATCGCCCACGCCGGCGTCACGCAGGCTGATGGTGATCTTGCGCGACTCCTGCTGGTTTTCCAGGTTGGCCACGGCGATCTTTTCCCGCAGCTGGGCGCCACGCAGTTGACCGTAGGCGTCCACCAGTTCGGCAATCATGGTGACTTGCAGCTGGTACAGATCGGCTTCGGCAGCCTGCTGATCGGCTTCGCTGGCTTCCAGATTGCGCTGGATGCGACCAAACAGATCGACCTCCCAGGCCATGTCCAGACCCAGGTCATAGCGTTCGCTGTTGACCCGTTGGGTGGTCTGGCCGGGAATCTGTCCCTTGCCCAGATTGCTGCTGGCACGGCTCGTAATGGTCGGCATGGCGTCATTGCTGACGTCATCGCGGATCGCCCGGGCCGCTTTCCAGCGAGCAAAGGCGACGCGCAGTTGACGGTTGCCTTGCAGCGATTGAGTCACCAACTGGTTGAGGGTCGGATCGTCGAACTGCTGCCACCAGATGCCTTCGAATTTCGAACGGTCAAAGTTCTTCTGGCCGGCGGCGCCGTCGGTGGCGGCCGTGATGTTGGCCGCCTCCGTGGCTGGGGTCTTGTAGTCGGGGCCGACTGCACAGGCGCTCAGGGCCAGTACCAGCAGGCTCGGCAGGAAGACTTTCAGACTCATTGGTGCGCCTCCAGTTGCTGTGGAAGATTCTGCGCCTTGGCCGCTTTGCGGGCTTCACTGCGTTCCACGAAGTTGCGGATCAGTACATAAAATACTGGCGTCAGCAGCAGACCGAAGAAGGTCACCCCGAGCATCCCGGAGAACACCGCCACACCCATGGCGTGACGCATCTCGGCACCGGCACCGCTGGAGAACACCAGAGGCACCACACCCATGATGAACGCGAACGAGGTCATCAGGATCGGCCGCAGACGCAGACGGCAGGCTTCCAGTACAGCGGCCAGCGGATCGAGACCTTCCTGCTGTTTGTCCTTGGCGAACTCGACGATCAGAATCGCGTTCTTACAGGCCAGGCCCACCAGTACGATCAGGCCAATCTGGGTGAAGATGTTGTTGTCACCGCCGGAGATGATCACGCCGGTGATGGCCGACAGCAGGGTCATCGGTACGATCAGGATCACCGCCAGTGGCAGGCTCCAGCTTTCGTATTGAGCGGCGAGCACCAGGAACGCCAGCAATACGCAGAGCGGGAACACGAACAGAGCAGTGTTGCCGGACAGAATCTGCTGATAGGTCAGGTCGGTCCACTCGTAGGTCATGCCGTTCGGAAGTTCATCCTTGAGCAGTTTCTCGATGGCTTTTTCGGCCTGGCCGGAGCTGTAGCCCGGGGCTGCGGCACCGTTGATTTCAGCAGTGATGAAGCCGTTGTAGTGCATCACGCGATCCGGCCCCGAGGTGTCGCTGACCTTGATGAAGGTCGCCAGCGGGATCATTTCGCCCTTGTTATTGCGTACTTTCAGCTGGCCGATCTGGTCGGATTCGAGGCGGAACTGTTGCTCGGCCTGAACGTTGACCTGATAGGTGCGCCCGAAACGGTTGAAGTCGTTGGCATATAGCGAACCCAGGTAGATCTGCAGGGTGTCGAAGATGTCGCTGACGGCCACGCCGTGGGTCTTGGCTTTTTCCCGGTCGATGGCGGCATCGACCTGCGGCACGTTCACGGTGTAGCTGGTGAACAGGTTGGCCAGTTCCGGAACGTTATGGCTCTTGGCAATAATGTTCATGGTTTCCTTGTACAGCTCTTCGTAGCCCAGGTTGCCCCGGTCTTCGATTTGCAAGCGGAAACCACCGATGGTGCCCAGACCTTGTACTGGCGGCGGCGGGAAGATCGCCATGTACGCTTCCTGGATGTTCGCGTATTGGCCGTTCAAGGCACCGGCAATCGCACCGGCGGACATGCTCGGGTCTTTACGCTCGTCGAACGGTTTCAGGGTCACGAACACGATGCCGGCGTTCGGGCTGTTGGTGAAACCGTTGATCGACAGGCCCGGGAACGCTACGGCGCTTTCCACGCCCGGCTGTTTCAGGGCCAGGTCGGACATGCGCTTGATCACGTCTTCGGTACGGTCCAGGCTCGCGGCGTCCGGCAGTTGCGCGAAGGCCACCAGGTATTGCTTGTCCTGGCCGGGTACGAAACCGGTCGGCGTGCTGGAGAAACCGAAGAAGGTCAGCACCATCAGGCCTGCGTACAGGAAAAGGGCGATGCCGCTGCCACGGATGACCCGGCGCACGGTGCCGACGTAGCCATGGCTGGCGCGGTCGAAGAATCGGTTGAACGGACGGAACAGCCAGCCACCGAAGATCTTGTCCAGCACCCGCGAGAAGCGGTCTTTCGGTGCGTCGTGACCTTTAAGCAACACAGCGGCCAGCGCCGGCGACAGGGTCAGCGAGTTGAAGGCCGAGATCACGGTGGAGATCGCGATGGTCAGTGCGAACTGCTTGTAGAACTGACCGGTCAGGCCCGAGATGAACGCCGCCGGTACGAACACCGCACACAGCACCAGCGCCGTGGCAATGATCGGGCCGGTCACTTCACCCATGGCCTTTTTGGTCGCATCGAAGGGATTGAGCCCCAGTTCAATGTTCCGCTCGACGTTCTCCACCACCACGATGGCGTCGTCCACCACGATACCGATCGCCAGTACCAGGCCGAACAGCGACAGGGCGTTGAGCGAGAAGCCGAACAGGTGCATCACCGCAAACGTACCGATCAACGATACCGGCACCGCCACCAACGGAATGATCGAGGCGCGCCAGGTCTGCAGGAACAGGATCACCACCAGAACCACGAGGATCAGTGCTTCGAAGAGGGTGTGAACCACCGCCTCGATGGAGCCGCGCACGAAGATCGTCGGGTCATAGACGATGCTGTAGTCCATGCCTTGCGGGAAGCTTTTCTTCAGTTCTTCCATCTTGCCGCGAACTTCGTTCGAGATTTCGATGGCGTTGGAGCCCGGACGCTGGAAGATCGGGATCGCCACGGCCGGCTGGTTGTTCAGCAACGAACGCAGGGCGTACTGGCTGGAACCCAGCTCAACGCGGGCGATGTCCTTCAGGCGAGTGATTTCACCGTTGTCGCCGGCGCGAATGATGATGTTCTCGAACTCTTCCTCGGAGACCAGACGGCCCTGAGTGTTGACCGACAGCTGGAAGCTCTGGGCATTCGGGGCAGGGGGCGCGCCCAACTGGCCGGCGGCGACCTGACGGTTCTGCTCACGAATGGCGGTAACCACATCAGTGGCGGTCAGATTGCGCGAAGCGGTCTTGTTCGGGTCCAGCCATACACGCAGCGAGTAGTCGCCCATACCGAACAGTTGCACGTCACCGACACCACCGAGGCGAGCGAGCTCATCCTTGATGTTGAGGATCGCGTAGTTGGACAGGTACAGCATGTCGTAGCGTTTGTCCGGCGAGGTCAAGTGCACGACCATGGTCAGGTCGGGCGAAGCCTTGTCGACGGTGATACCGATACGCGTCACTTCCTCTGGAAGTTTCGGCTCGGTCCGGGTCACGCGGTTCTGCACCTGCACCTGCGCGTTGTCCAGGTCAGTGCCCAGGGCGAAGGTGATGGTCAGGGTGATCTTGCCGTCAGCGGTGGACTGCGAGGACATGTACAGCATGTTCTCGACGCCGGTGATGGCTTGCTCCAGTGGAGCGGCCACGGTTTCACCGATGACTTTTGGGTTGGCACCCGGGAAGTTGGCACGTACCACCACGGTGGGCGGCACGACTTCCGGGTATTCGCTGATCGGCAATTGGAACAGCGAGATAGCGCCGGCGATCAGGATCAGCAGCGAAAGCACCGCTGCGAAGATCGGCCTTGAAATGAAGAATTGGGAAAAATTCATCGGAGTTGTCGTCCCTTAACCGCGTGGGGTCGCAGCAGCCAGTTTCACAACCGATCCCGACGCGCCTTTGGCAGGTGCGACTTTGGGCAGGTTGCTGGCTTCCAGCGCTTGTCGTTGTTGAGCGAGAGCGGCAATGGTTTGCTCGCTGGCCATCGGGATCACTTCAGGGGATACCGGAGAGCCAGGACGAACCCGTTGCAGACCCTTGACGATGATCGTGTCGTCCTTGTTCAGGCCGCTGCGCACGATGCGCAGACCTTCGATCTTCGGACCGAGCTCGACGGCGCGGTAGGCGGTCTTGTTGTCGCCATCCATCACCAGCACGAACTTCTTGCCGAGGTCGGTGCCGACCGCTTCGTCGTTGATCAGCATGGCGTTGTAGGTGCCGCTGCCGACCAGTTTCAGACGCGCATACAGACCCGGGGTGTAAGTGCCGTCGCTGTTGTCGAACACGGCGCGTCCACGAATGGTGCCGGTCTTCGGGTTGACCTGGTTGTCGACGAAGTTCATCTGACCCAGGTGCGGGTTGCCGTCTTCGTTGGACAGGCCCATGTACACCGGAGTGGTTGCGCCGCGCTGACCCTGACGGGCGAGTTGGGTGTATTTGAGGAATACACGCTCATCCGCGTCGAAGTAGGCATAGACCTTGTCGGTGGAAACCACGCTGGTGAGCGGGGTGGTGTCGGCGGTCACCAGGTTACCGGCGGTGATCTCGGCACGGCTGACGCGGCCACTGATCGGTGCGGTTACACGGGTGAAACTCAGGTTCAGTTTGGCCAGATCCAGCTGCGCTTGCAGTGCACCCACGGCGGCGCGGGCCTCTTGTGCGGCGCTGGTGCGCGAATCGGCCAGTTCGGCGGAAATGGCGTTGCTGGCACGCAGGCGTTCGCCACGGCCGGCTTCGTTTTCACTACGGGTGGCGTTGGCGCGAGCCTGGGCTACGAGGGCTTCAAGGCGGCGAACCTCGGCCTGGAACGGACGCGGGTCGATCTGGAACAACAGGTCGCCTTTCTTGACCAGTGCACCTTCGGTGAAGGCGACTTCGTCGATCTGGCCGGAGACCCGTGGACGGATTTCAACGGTTTCCGGCGCCTCGAGGCGCCCGGTGAATTCGTCCCACTCGTTGACCGGTTGTTCCAGCACCTTGGCCACGCTGACCTTGGCAGCAGGCATGGCGGCGGCGGTTTCTGGAGTCTTGCCGCAGGCGCTCATCACCATCACGGCCAACAGAGCCAACGGGAAGCGCAAATGTTTGAGTGATTGTTCCATGGATGCATCCGCCAATGTATTGAAGATGGGCGGATGATGCTCGGCAGGTAGATAGCAAACGAATCGAATGACACGAAGGTAACTATCATTCGGAATGATATAAGACCGAGCGAAGCCCTCTAGCATGCACCTTTCGTTAGGGGGCTATCAATATGGTCGATGACAAATCTGTGTTGCGCGACCTGCAAGGATGAGATCGACAGGAATTCGTTGCGGCAGATACAAAGAGACGGCCATGGCGGCCGTCTCGATCAGCGTGTTGCGCAGTGACTCAGTTGACGCCTTTGCGGTTCGGCCCGAAGCGGTTCGGACCTGGCTGGCTGTCCTGCACGAGAAACACCAGGTTGACGATCGGGAGCAGCAACCACCAGCCGCTGCGGTCGGTGTCGTGCATGCGACGTGCACCGACGGCGATGCTTGGCAGCAACATCGCCAGGCTGTACAGGTTGTAAAGGATGCCCTTGGTATTGAGGATTGCATCAAGAACACCGACGACAATGCAAATACCCAGGTTGATCAGAATGAACATCCAGTATTCGCGACGGGTGGCGCGACCCTTGAATTCGGCGTAGTTCTTCAGCGCTTCCATGTAAGGGTTGCCCGTCGCGATGGCGGGACCGCTTGCAAAGGACGGCTGGGTCGCCTGAGGTGCGCCGCATTGCGGGCAAGCCACGGCCAGGCTGCTAATTTCCTTGGCGCAACCGCGGCAGAAAACCATGCTCATATTTTTTCCCTAAAATTATTCAATCGATAGACAGGACAAAACGAACGCGGCAATGCCTGACAAGATAATGCCGGCAATCGCGAGGTTTCTTCCTGGATGTTTTTGGTTGATACAGACAATGCCGCAAATGAGACCCGCGATGCTGAGAAATCCCACACCGACAATCGCGTCCCTGTCCCATTCGGAGTCATCAAACAGGGTGAGTGCGCTGATAATTCCGAGGATCAACGAAACGATGGCCAGCCAAGGCATTTCGGCTTGCGTTTGCGGCACTGGGGCCTGCTGGGGAGCCCCGCATTGGGGGCAGGTGAGCGCCGATTCGTGAAGCTCCTTGGCGCAAGCACGACAATAGACCATTGCCATCGTTTTCCTTAACTGAGTGCGAATGCCCGACTTGTCATTTGTCGGGGCGGCGACAAGTTAAACTTTATTGCCGGATTTGTCATTAGGCACTTTGCCAGCACCCGCGCGGCGCACCGAAATGACAGGGTTTTCTGCGCCATTCATTTCTTCGGCATGGTCGAGCGCTTCACTGGCTCTTTGCTGTTCAAGATGCGTCGCGCGGCATGTACCGCCCGCTCGGAGAGCATTTCCATGCGCGGTGATTGCAGGTCCCAGGCGTGCCAATAAAGCGACACGTCAGTGAAATTTCCGGGTACCAGATCCACCAGCTCCCGACTTTTCAGCAGGTCACTTACCTGCATGTACGGCACCATCCCGTATCCGAGGCCACGACGTATGGCTTTGAGGCGGGCCTCGGGAAGTGACAGGTAATGGGTCGGATAAGCATCTGCCTGCAGACCGAAACGTGACCGCATGAAATCAGACTGCAAGGTGTCCTTGCGCGAATAAGCGAAAACGGGCGCCTTGCGTGCAGCCGTGCGGGTCAGGCCCTTGGCAAACCAGCGTTCCTGAAAGGCGGGCGATGCCACCAGTTGGTAGCGTACTGACCCCAGCAACTCGGCAAAACATCCACGCATCGGCTGTGAGCGCGTGCCGATGCAACCGATGACCTGGCCACTTTCCAGTAATGCATAGGTGTGGTCCTGATCGTCGACCACGACGTCGAGCAGGATTTTTTCGCTGACGAATATCTCGGCCAACGCAGGGAAAAACCAGGTCGCCAGCGTGTCACCGTTGACGGCTATGACAACCCGCAGATGGTCTTTTTCGTCACCGGTCAGGTCGTTGAGGAGTTCCTCTTCGAGCACCGTTGCACGGCGAAGATAGAGCATCAGCTTGCGTCCGGCCTGAGTGGGTTCGCACGGTCGTCCGCGCACTACTACCGAGCTGCCCAGGCGAACTTCCAGTGCGTGTATCCGTTGCGACACCGCCGACGGCGTTACGCTGAGCCGTTCCGCGGCCTTTTCGAAACTGCCGCTGTCGACGACGGCAAGGAACGCCTGCATCTGTTTTGCATCGAGTTGCATGGCCGCCAGTCTCGTTAAGTATTTCTGATCCGTACTGAAAGATACTTCGTTTTTCTTCATCTCGGTACCGAACTGCTCAATCATTCCATCACCGCGATCTGACCGATTCAGATCCGCACAAACGTCGCGCTATTGACCACACGGGGTCAGCGTTATGAGGAATGAAATGTCCAGCGACCGATGCCTGCCATGAAACTCAACATGATTATTGCTGTGAGCGCTGTCGCATTGGTCGGCAACTATATCTGGCAGTCCCACGACTTGAAGCTCGGGCCCTACGAATATCAGGCGTCAGCGAATGCTCTGCTATCGAGGCACACCCACTCAGGGGCTCGTCAGTTGGTCTTGGACAATGCCTGCAAAAAGTGTGCATCGCTTGGCAAGCAACTCGGCGAGTTTGAAATTCAATCTCGCTTGCCGCTGGATCCTGAGAATGAAGTCGCCCACGTGACGTTCGTCTGCAAGTGATCCCAAACAGTGCAGTAAGAATCCTTTTACCGATGGAGAAAGCCATGAGGTTCGCTATTTTTACGTTGTTCGCGATGCTTTTGAGCGCTTGTGCCACTTCTGTTCAGAATTGGTCCAGGCCGGGCGCCAGTGCCTATGACATCCAGCACGACAAAGCTGAATGCCAGTACCAGGCCAAAGCCGCAACGGCCAGCTACCACTCGACGCCGGCAGCAAACGACCAGACCCATGGCATGGGCAGCGCCGTGGGGGACGGCATCGTTATCGCCGAAAAACAGATCGATCTGACCAATGATTGCATGCGGGTCAAAGGCTACGCCGGGCAATGACACACGCCTGTATCCCGTGCGCCGAGAGTTTCACCGCCCCCACGATGAACCCGTCCGCGTTTCTTTATAGTAGAGTCGCCATCGAACCACCTGTCGTCTGAGGCTTTCCGGCAATTGGTGTACGCAAAACCGACAGATGGACACGACTTTCAAATGAGCAACTCTACGACGACCACCAGCGGCAATTGGTATGCGGTCATTGCGCTGGCACTGGCAGCATTCGTCTTCAACACCACCGAATTTGTCCCGGTCGGCCTGTTGAGTTCGATTGGCAGCAGCTTCGACATGACGTCGGCTCAGATCGGCCTGATGTTGACCATCTATGCATGGGTGGTGTCGCTGACGTCGCTGCCCATCATGCTGCTGACGCGCAACGTCGAGCGGCGCAAGCTGTTGATCGTGCTGTTTGCGATGTTCATCGTCAGTCACATTCTCTCGAGTGTGGCAACCAGCTTCGCCGTCCTGTTGCTGAGCCGGATCGGGGTGGCGTTATCCCATGCATTGTTCTGGTCGATCACAGCTTCTCTGGCTGTGCGACTGGCGCCGCCCGGTAAACAGGTTCAGGCCTTGGGCTTGCTGGCGACCGGCACTTCCCTGGCGATGGTGCTCGGTATCCCACTCGGCCGGATATTGGGCGAGGCGATGGGCTGGCGAACCACCTTCATCGCGATCGCAGTCTTGGCGGCTACGCTGGTGTTCTGGCTGGCGAGGGTCTTGCCGTTGTTACCGAGCCAGAACTCGGGATCACTCAAAAGCTTGCCGTTATTGTTGAAGCGACCGGCGCTGGTGGCGATCTATGTCCTGACGGCCATGGTCGTGACAGCTCACTTCACTGCCTACAGCTACATCGAACCTTTCGTTCAGGTGGTGGCGGGCATGAGTGGCGAGACGGTCACGCTGATCCTGCTGCTATTCGGCGGCGCGGGGATTTTCGGATCTCTGCTGTTCAGCTGGCTGCACCGGTACAGCCCGCAGCGCTTTCTGATCGTCGCCGTGTCGTTACTCGCATTGTGCCTTGCATTGCTGTTGCCGTTGAACGGTGAGGTTTCTTACCTGTGCACCCTGAGCCTGTTCTGGGGAATGGCGATCATGGGCTTCGGCCTGGCGTTGCAGTCCAAAGTTCTGGTGCTGGCACCTGACGCGACCGATGTGGCGATGGCGCTGTTTTCGGGGATCTACAACATCGGCATTGGCGGCGGGGCGTTGATGGGGAGCTGGGTGGGGAGCCAGTTTGGTTTTGCTTATGTTGGGGTGGTGGGTGGGATGCTGGCGGGGTTGGCGTTGTTGATTTATTGCCTGTCGAGTTACCGTTTAGCTCGGTCCGGGACTTCTGCTTGAGTTCCTGAACCGCTTTGCTGTCGGGAGCAAAGCGGTTTCGGCAAGTTTTCAGAGACTATCCGGATCCCCGAAAAACATCTGAATCCGCGACCTCAACCACCGCTCCCCCGGATCGTTATCCTGCGACCCACGCCAGGCCATGTGCAGTTCAAACGTGCGCGTCGGCAACGGTGGATCTTCCGCCCGAACGCCACCCGCAGACGTCAGCGCATCAGCCGTGTAATCCGGTACAGTCGCGACGATATCGGTCCCGGCCAGCAACGTGCTCAAGCCGTTGAACTGCGGCACGGCCAACACAACGTGGCGTTTGCGGCCGAGTTTTTCCAGTTCTTCATCGATAAAGCCACTGAGGTCGCCGGCGAACGAGACCAGCGCATGGGGGCGGGCGCAGTAGTCGTCCAGGCTCAGCGGCCCCGGCACGGTGTCGGCGCGCAGCAGTTTTGGCTGGCTGCGGCGCAAGACCTTGCGCTTGGCGTTGGCGGGCAGGTCGGTGGTGTAGCTGACGCCAATGGAGATTTCGCCAGAGGCGAGCAGGCCGGGCATCAGGATGTAGTTGACGCGGCGCACCACCAGCACGATCCCCGGCGCCTCGGCACGCAGGCGCTTGAGCAGCATGGGCAGCAACGCGAATTCGACGTCGTCCGACAAGCCGATCCGGAATACCGAGGTGCTGGTGGCCGGGTCGAATTCGGCAGCACGGCTGACCGCTGTCGAAATCGAGTCCAGGGCAGGCGAGAGCAGGGCGAAGATTTCCACCGCCCGGGCGGACGGTTCCATGCTGCGCCCGGTGCGTACAAACAGCGGATCGTCGAACAGACCGCGCAGGCGCGAAAGCGCCGCGCTGATCGCCGGCTGGCCGAGAAACAGCTTTTCCGCCGCGCGGGTTACGCTGCGTTCGTGCATCAGGGTTTCGAATACGATCAACAGGTTCAGGTCGACACGACGCAGGTCATTACGATTCATCTGGAGTCCTGGCAGAGTCATCAAGCTTGACGAGAGCGACCATATGAGAACAATGGCCGGCATGAATCTTACGGGGAAAGGCTGGTACTCTGCACCGGGTAATTCAGCTTTACTGAGAAGGATGCAGCAGTTTTTTTCATGGATTTGCTCAATGCTGGCCATACTGCGGAATCAATGACAGGCATGTCGACTATTAATAGCCACTGATAGTCTTGGCTGGAAAGCCCAGATAGAGTTCAGGGCATTAGAGGTTACTTTGACGAGGTTTGCGATGTCCCGCACGATCCGTTTTCACAAGTTTGGTCCGGCCGAGGTGCTCAAATGCGAAGAGCATGCGGCCGCTCAGCCAGGTCCTGGCGAAGTGCAGGTGCGTGTCGAGGCGATCGGCATCAGCTGGTATGACACGCTCTGGCGTCAGAACCTGGCGTCGTCACAGGCTCGCCTGCCTTCGGGCCTGGGCCATGAAATGGCGGGTGTGGTCACGGCCATTGGCGACGGTGTCGAAGACCTGATCGTCGGTGACAAGGTGGCCAGCTTCCCGGCCGAGAGCCCCAATGACTATCCGGTCTACGGCGAACTCATCGTTCTGCCACGTACCGCGCTCACCCGTTATCCGGACGTACTGACCCCGATCGAGGCGAGCGTGCATTACACGCCGCTGTTGATCGCCTATTTCGGTTACGTCGATCTGGCGCGTGTCAAACCCGGGCAGTTTGCCCTGGTCACTGACGCCAGTCATTGCGCCGGTCCGTCGTTTGTCCAGCTGGGCAAAGCGCTGGGTGTGCGCGTGATTGCCGCCACGAAAACCGCTGAAGAGCGCGAATACCTGCTTTCCCTCGGTGCCGAGAAAGTGATCGTCACCGAAGAAGAAGACCTGTTGATGCGGATCAACAAGATCACCGACAACCGCGGCGTCAACGTCGTGTTCGACGGTCTCGGCGGCCCGCAGATGTCGCTGCTGGGTGATGTGCTGGCACCTCGCGGCAGTCTGGTGCTGTATGGCTTGCAAGGTGGCAACCAGACGCCATTCCCGGCGTGCGCAGCGTTCCAGAAGAACATTCAGTTCTTCGTGCACTGCATCGGCAACTTCACCGGCAAGCCGGAACTGGGCATCGTCCAGGATCACGTCGCGCTGCAACGTGCCCTGCGTGACATCAACCAGTTGACGGCCGACCGCGTGCTGCTTCCGCTCAAGACCCGGGTTTTCCCGTTCAACGAGTTTGTCGAAGCACACCGCTACATGGACGAATGCCCTTGCCGTGAGCGGGTCGCCCTGCAAGTCGAACCTGCCTGACCCTTGTGATCAGAGTCCGTGGCCCCACGGACTCTTGTGCGTTCCACCCTTCAGACCATGAGAAACCCTGGGCGCGATGCCTGGGGGCGTTCAGCAACTGAACTGGTTTTTACTCTTGATCTGTATCTTCTAATCGCCATCCAGACCCTGATAATTGAATGACTACTTTCATCTCAAGGAATGAGCTATGTCTGTGCATTCTGTTTACTTTGCGCAATACCGGGCAATAGTGGCTGGCCGATATTTCAGATTCTGTTTAATTGCTGTAGGGCGACCTAGTAATCCCTTCTTTTTTTCTTGTGCTCATCATGTGCAAGCCATTGTAAGAATTTTCCTAGGAAAACTTCTATGTCGAGAAAAGCCTGTAAAGACGCGGGCTTGCGGCGCGCGGTTGGTGAGTTTCAATTGTTGCGAGCTTAACTGTTTCAAATAACTACAAAAACTTAAGTGTTAGCATTTCAGCGTCTATTAATTAATGAAGAGTGATTGCGTATCCGGCGTTCGTGGCTGCGCAATATAAAACCTTTGATATCGGGTGAAGTACTGATGAGCACGATCCATGACCAGGCAATGAACTATGTCTACCAGCAAGTATTGCAACGATTGCTGAGTTTCTTTTCCCGTGCCGAACGCACGGCATTGCAGCTGTTGATTCAGCGATTGGCGGTAGCCGCCGGGGGCATGGATCGTATCGGTGAATTCAAGGTGCTGGTCACGCAATCGGGCACTCGTGATTGCTGTTACAGCCTGGCCCTGTTGCGTGCTGCGCAACTGAGTATCGCCGGACGGGCTCCGGGGACCTTTCAGTTACGGGTGGCGACCCTGCGTGGTTGCGCGACACCGGCGTCGGCATTGCACAACATGCATCGCAGCTTCAGCGCCCTGTTTCTGTATGACGACCCAAGGATTGAACTGCTGATGATCGACAACCGGGAGATCCTGCCTTTCAATCATCACGAACCCCTTTCCGACGACGGGCGCGAGGCGAACCGCATCAATTTGCTGATGGTTGGCCATCGCCGCTGCTGGAGTGAGAGCCTGCAGCTTTGGGACGATGCGTACCTGGCCACGGCCGAGTTCTACGGACAGGTCGCTCGATGGAGCAATGGTGTCGATGCACTGGTCAGCAGCGACTCCGCACGCCGTCAGGCGCACTTCCTGCAGGGGCTGGATCGCGCAGCACAGAAGGCCGGCATCGGCGCACTGCCAAAGCGGACCACCGGGTTCGATGAGTTGTTCGATGTGCTGGACGGTATGGGAGGCGACTGTTACCGGGAACTCCGTGCACCTGACGATCTGCCGCCGTGGCGGCCGCTCGGCCAGTTCGAAGCCTGCCGACGCACCAGTTATGTCGGTATCGATGACATCGTGGTGGGCAAGATGGAGGAGCGGTGGCCCTTGCTCAGCGATTTTCTCGGGTTTCAGACTGACGAGCTGCTGTTCGAACCGGGTACCGGTGAGTCGACGGATCCCTTGATCGCTGCCTACCTGAGCGGTCTTCAGGCTTGCTGCATCGAGGGTCGCAATTACGAAAGTGGCGTATCCGAATACCTGCAGCGTTGCCTCGCATTGATGCGTCGCCAGGACGTACCGGAGCAAACCTGCGAGCGCTTCATGGCGACGTTCGGCACTCTGACAGATCCGGGCGAGCATCGATCGCTGGCCGCAACCGCCTTGCAAAAGAATTTCGGGCTCAATGAAGCGCAACTGGTCTGTCTGATGTTTGCGCCATTCATCGAGGGTGGCGCAGGACTCGAACGTTTTCTGCGAACCTGTCATCCAGGCATGCTGGTGGCCATGCCGGATCTCCATCGTGCGATGCAGGGGTTGCACGCCCCTGAGCAGGTTTTGCAATGGATGACCGATGTCAGCGGCTTGCCTGTGCAACTGATCAGCCGGTTGTATGCCATGGCGCCCGTCCGAGTGACTGACCAGGCGACGCAGGACCCGGACCCTGCCGACAATGGGGTTGCCGCAGGCGACCGTTCGGCGGAAGGTTGAGAGTGAGTCTCGCGCCCGATCGCCAAAGAATGCCGGACGCCCGTTCATGAATGCCTCGCGTGAAACCGATTTCGCCTATCAGGCGGTCTATCGCTATCTCACTCAGCTGATCGATGGGCCAGGCGGCGAAGGTGCGATGCGGCTGCCATCCTTGAGGCAACTGGCCGAACGGTTGAACGTGTCGATTTCGACCATCCAGTACGCCTACGCGCTGCTCGAGAAAGAAGGCCGGGTCTATTCCGTGGCCAAGTCCGGGTATTTCGCACAGCCGGCCTCCGCGGTCATGCCGCCGGGTCGAGGCAATGACTTGCTGGAAACCGTCTACGTCAACGCCAGGTGTTTCGGCATGCGCGTATTGAGCTCAGACGATCCGGCCTCGATCCAGCCGCTGGACAGCCCGTTGCTGATGCTCGAACGGGAGCTGATGCGGCAATACCCACGGCAAGCTCAGGTCCCGGCCCAGCCTTGTGGCGAGCTCGAGTTGCGCATGCTGCTGGCGGCTCGATACACCTCGTCGCCGACCCACTGCTGGCACGCCGAGGACGTCTATATCGGTGCTGATGTGAGAGGGGTGCTGGAGATCCTGATCGCCGTCCTTGAACTGCGTAACGCAACCGTGGTGGTCGAATCGCCTTGTGACTGGATGGTTTTACGCCTGCTCCAGTCTGCCGATGTGAGGGTCATCGAACTGCCGGTGCAATCGGGCGGGGAACTTGATCCACGGCAATTGAAGGTGCTGCTGGAAACCGAACCGGTTCGACTGATCCTGCTGTCTTCTGTGTTGAACATGCCCCGTGGCAGTCTGACACCTGAGGAAAATCGCGAAGCCATCGCGCAGTTGCTGAGGGAGCATGGAACCTGGGTGCTGGAAAACGACAGCTACAGCGAGCTGGGTGACGACTGTGAACGTCGACCTCTGCGGGATTTGCTGGACCCGGATCGTCTCCTGGTGTTTTCCACCTTCGAAAAGGTGATCGGCGTTGAAGCGCCTTACGGCTTTGTACTGGCTCGCCAGTGGCGCACCGACTTGCAACGGCACTTTCTGCTGCGCTCGTTTCGACTTTCGCCGATTCGCCAGAAGGCCATTGCCCGGCTGTATGCCAGTGGTCGGGTCGATCAGCATCTCCCGGTGTTGAAGCGCCTGCTCAAGGAGCGTCGTACCCGGTTGATCGAGTTGCTGCGCGAAGGGCTGGGTGATGCGCTGCACATCGATGAGCCGCAGGGCGGCGCGACGGTCTGGGTGCGCTCGTCGCGCCGAATAGTGATGGGCGCCGTGTTTCAACGCCTGCTCAAACAACACGTGTTGATCGCACCGGGCGAACTCTTCAGTGCACAAGGCATGCATGGGCAACACATGCGGCTGAGTGCGACGGCAAGCAACGGGCCTGAACTGGAAGGCGTCGTCGGTTTGATCGGCGATGCGTTACGACTGGCGCCCGATGGCTGAGCTGTTAAAAAACATCGGGGACGCACTGGATAGATCCCATCGCACTACGGTCAAACTGCCAGTAAACTCCGCTGTAATTTCCTGAACCACTCTATTTCAGAGGTTTTGCATGACACTCAGTCCTTTTGCGGGCAAACCGGCACCGGCAGAGTTGTTGGTCGACATCCCGCGACTGGTAACGGCGTATTACACCGGTCAACCCGACGCTTCGATTTCCACCCAGCGTGTGGCGTTCGGTACTTCCGGGCATCGTGGCAGCTCCTTCGACTTGAGTTTCAACGAGTGGCACGTTCTGGCCATCAGCCAGGCAATCTGCCTGTACCGCGAAGCCCAGGGCATCACCGGCCCGCTGTTTGTCGGCATCGATACTCATGCGCTGTCCACGCCGGCCGGGGCCAGTGCCCTGGAGGTGCTGGCAGCCAACGGCGTGACCGTGATGATCGCCGAAGGCGATGAATACACCCCGACGCCGGCCGTGTCTCACGCCATTCTTTGCTACAACCGTGGCCGCACCACCGGCCTGGCTGACGGCATCGTCATCACACCGTCGCACAACCCGCCACAAAGCGGTGGCTACAAATACAACCCAACCAACGGCGGCCCGGCCGACACCCACATCACCAAGTGGATCGAAGCCAAGGCCAACGAACTACTGGCCAACAAACTGGCTGGCGTTAAACGCATCGGTTACGAACAGGCGCTTAAAGCCCCGACCACGCACCGCCACGATTACGTCAACACCTACGTTGCCGACCTGATCAACGTCATCGACTTCGATGCCATCCGTGGCGCCAAACTGCGTCTGGGTGTCGATCCATTGGGCGGAGCAGGGGTGCGCTACTGGTCGGCCATCGCCGAGCACTACCGTCTGGACCTCGATGTAGTGAACAAGGAAGTCGATTCGACGTTCCGCTTCATGACCGTCGACTGGGATGGCCAGATCCGCATGGACCCATCGTCCAGCCATGCCATGCAAGGCCTGATCGGCCTCAAGGAACGCTTCGACGTCGCGTTCGCCTGCGATCCGGATCATGACCGTCACGGCATCGTGACTCCGTCCGGCGGCCTGTTGGCGCCGAACAACTACCTGGCCGTGTCGATCGACTATCTGTTCCAGAACCGTCCGCAATGGCGCGCCGATGCGGCCGTGGGTAAAACCGTGGTCAGCAGCGGTCTGATCGATCGTGTGGCCAAGCGTCTGGGCCGTCGTCTGTACGAAGTGCCGGTCGGCTTCAAGTGGTTTGCCGACGGTCTGTTCGACGGCTCGCTCGGTTTTGGCGGTGAGGAAAGTGCTGGTGCATCGTTCCTGCGCAAGGACGGTGGTGTGTGGAGTACCGACAAGGACGGTCTGATCCCGGCCCTGTTGGCCGCTGAAATGACCGCCCGCACCGGTCGCGACCCAAGCCAGGCCTATCGTGCGTTGACCGAAGAGCTGGGCGAGCCGTTCTCGGTGCGCGTCGATGCCAAGGCCAACCCTGAGCAGAAAGCCCTGCTGAGCAAGTTGTCGCCGGAGCAGGTAACCTCGACCGAACTGGCGGGCGAGAAGATCCAGAGCATTCTCAGCAAGGCACCGGGCAACGATCAGGCCATCGGCGGTCTGAAAGTGATGACCGAGAACGGCTGGTTCGCCGCGCGTCCTTCGGGCACCGAGGACATCTACAAGATCTACGCTGAAAGCTTCATCGGCGACGACCACCTCAAGCAACTGGTGGCCGAAGCGCAGACCCTGGTCGATGGTGCAATTTCCACCAAGTGATCACTGCTGAATAAAAAAGGGCGACCATGAGGTCGCCCTTTTTTTGCCTGCAATCCAGCCGGTCAGGCCAGATCCACCAACACGATTTCACTGTCTTCAATGGCCGTGACGGTCAGCACCGGCTCCTGGCTCACCGCGACACCGTCTCGAGCTTGTGCACGCAAGCCGTTGACTTCAATCACACCGGTGGCCGGCACGAGATAAGCGCGACGTCCGGCATCGAGTCGGTACTCGGCGGTTTCCCCGGCCTTGATGGTGGCCGCGACCAAACGTGCGTTGGCGCGAATCCGCAGGCTTTCATCGTCACCGTCCTTGCCGCTGGCCAGCGTCACGAAGCCTTCGCGCTCACCTTTGGGGAACGGTTTTGCGCCCCAGGATGGCGGTGCACCGGTTTCGGTCGGCAGAATCCAGATCTGGAAAATCTTGGTCGGGGTCGCTTCCAGATTGTATTCACTGTGAGCGATCCCGGTGCCGGCGCTCATCACCTGAACGTCGCCGGCTTCGGTGCGACCCTTGTTGCCCAGGTTGTCCTGGTGGGTAATCGCACCTTCACGCACGTAAGTGATGATCTCCATGTCCCGATGCGGGTGAGTGGGGAAACCGGTGCCCGGGGCGATGATGTCATCGTTCCACACCCGCAGGTTGCCCCAGCTCATGCGCTGCGGATCGTAGTACTCGGCGAACGAAAAATGGTGATGGGCATCCAGCCATCCGTGATGGGCGCCGCCCAGCGAGCTGAAGGGTCTGAGTTCAAGCATGATCTTCTCCTCAAAAGGTTCGTCATGGGGCGATTCGGCCGCAGCCACGAAGCGAGACCGGTGATTGATGGCGAGCATCATCTATCAACCAATGATCGAGAAAAAGCGTAAAAAGTGCTGCATTCCCATCGAATTGACTGATGTTATAAATCTCGAAACGCTCTCATGCAGCCTTCAGTTCATCGCCTAACTCAATGACCCGTAAGCATTTCGCTAGAACTCAACGGCAAATGCAGACACCATAGCCCTCAACAGCCTCAGCCTCTGGAGTCCGTCAGCGTGGCGCAACACACCCCCGATCTTCCTCCCGAACTTCGTCCCCTGGCCGAGATGCCGTGGTTCAAACGCCTGGCGGCGCGTTTCCTCGGGCATGGTCTGACGCAATTGCGCGCCCAGCATCGAGCCTCGTGGCTGCACGGTCAGGCCGATGGCTTTCGCAGCGGGCACACCGCCGGGTTCGACTACGGCTACAAGGAAGGCAAGGCTGAGGGGCTGGAAGAGGGCCGTCAGGTCCTGTTGATCCGCGACAGCCGCAGCACCGAGCATCGTGCGCCGGGTATCGACAATCACCTGTTCGATGACTGGCGTCTGCCACTGACTGCCGAACTGAAGAAACGCATCAAGGCTGACGTTGCCCGCTTGTTGCCAGCCCACGCCCAGCCGAGCGTGGCGCAATGGAAAATGATCTTCAGTGATACGCCGTCAACGTCGGTGGTCGCCGGGGCGGGGGCCGGCAAATCGACCACGCTGGTGTTGCGCATCCTGCTGCTGACGCACTACCTGGGCTTTGAGCTGGATTCGATGACCGTGGTGACGTTCACCCGGGAGTCGCGCAAAGACTTCATCAGCAAACTGATCGAGCTGTTTGCCCTCTGGGGGCATTCCCTGAGCCAGAAGACCGCCCGGGATCTGGTGCGCACGTTCCATTCGCGGATTCTGCCGATGGTCCGCAGCCTGCCGGGGTTCGAGCGTTTGCAGGCGTTTGAAAACCTCAGTCTGCGGCCACAGGGCGGGGACGATGACGTCGACAGTAATCCGTTCGATCTGCGGATCAACGACGCCCAGCGCCAGCAGCTCAACGCCTGCTATCACCGGCTCTACACCGAGGACGAGCGTTTCCGGCAATTGATCCAGCCACTGTCCCGGCATGCCCTGCAGCTCAAGGAGCTGGAGCGCGATCACCCGGACGTGCAAAAGCGCATGGCAGTGACCGAACTGGCGGCCAAACGTGACGAAGAACTGTGCGATGTGATCGAGGATTTATGGTTTCGCGCCGGTGCCTGGCCGATCAAGGGGGTCGAGCCGAACCGTCAGACCTTCGAGATCAACGGCGCAACCTTTCACTGTCATGGCTACATCCCGAGTCTCGATGCCTGGGTCGTTTTGGGCTTCGATCCGAGAGAAAACCCTCAAGTCTGCCGTCCCAATGCCAAGCTGACGGTCCGCGCAGAATGGGCCGTGAAGCGCACGCTGTTTCAAGCTTTCTGTCGTAAGCCATTGATCTGGATAGATAGTTACGAGTCATCAAGACGCGTTTTGGCTACGTTGGCCGGTGATGCCAGTGCGGGTCCCGGTTTCGATTACAAGGTCAAGGGAGAGCTCGCATCCGCGCCGTTGCTGGACTGCTTTGTCGCTGCCGCCGGGTTTATCGAGAACCTGGGCCTGGATGTACCGGACGCCGTTGGCCGCATGAGTTTCGCCAAGGATGATCCTGACCGGTTTTTCTTCGAGGCGCTGAGCCTGTTCTGGCGCGCAATGGAAGATCACTTGCTTGATCATAAGCCGCCGATCATGACCTACAACCGCATGTTCGCGCTGTTCAGCGAGCACTCGCCGGAAAACCTCAAGCTACTGAGCGATGAACTGCTGCGCCCCATGTCGCACCTGATGATCGACGAATTTCAGGACGTGTCACCGCAGATCGTCTCGTGGATCCGCGCCAGCCTTGCAGAGATCCGCAGCCGTGGCCCGGCGATGCACGTCGGACGCGGTGCGCAACGCTCATCCTTGCTGTGCGTGGGCGATGACTGGCAGTCGATCTACGGCTGGCGCGGCAGTTCGCCGAGCTACTTCATGGAGTTCAACAAGGAGTTTTCCTCGCCGAGCACCACGCGGGTGATGCTCAGCGACAACTACCGCAGTCATCAGCACATCATTGACGCGGCCGAGCACATCGTCCGTGCCGCGCCGGCGATTCCCGGCAAAAAAGCCAAGGCCAGCGGCGAGGAGAAGCCGTTGCAACCGGTCAATGTGCTGGAGCGCGATGATCAGGCGCTGGGCCAGCGTTTGGCAGAGCACTACAGAAACGGCGATTCGATCCTGATGCTTTATCGAAAAAGTAGCGATAAGTTATTGATAGAACAGCATATTCAGTCAGTAGTTAATGTTGATTCGAGCTTGCCGTACGAGTCACGGCGCTTGAAGCAGCTGACCTATCACAGCGCCAAAGGCTTGCAGGCCGATGCGGTGTTTCTGTTGGGCGACTGCCAGCACCTCACCAGTTCTCCCTACAAGAATCAGGTCTACCGCATGGCCGGGCTGGGCAAGGCCGGTGACAACGAGCCTTACGACACGGCGCAGAAGGACGAAATCCTGCGTCTGGCCTATGTCGGCATTACCCGGGCAGTGAGTCATTGCTATTGGTACGTCGAGCCGCAGGATGCCCAGGCGGTGAACATGCCGCGTGCGTCGGACCGGGTCGCCAAGGGCAAGCCGTTCTTCGTCGATCACCGGCCGGAAAAGAAAACCGCCTGAACCGATCGCCCATAAAAAAAGCCCGCGCGCAGCGGGCTTTTTATTTTAAATCAATAACTTAGGCGTAACTCCTAAGAGACTCCGGAGGAACAAAGGCTTCCAGTTCGTCTTCGACGGCTTCGATTATTCGTTCGACATCCGCTGCGTTCATCGCCGTGGCACAGGGAATGCCGGCAATGGCGATCAGGGTTTCGCCGCTGGCCCGATCGAACAGGCGGGCGATCATGCTGCCCGGCGCGTCCATCGTGGCTTCGAAACCCATGGGATGAAAATGCCAGCGCATCAGCTGGCAGGCATTGGGGAACGTGACCTTGCTTGACCCTTTGTTCATGTGTTGCCCGCCTTCTTCATCGAGCGCTTCCGTTTGCTCATGGTAGGTGGGAAGAGCCTTCATTGGCTCAACCGGTGACTGTCCTTAAAAGTAGCATCTGGATGTGAAAAACCTGTGAGAATTTTCAGGCCGTTTGGCGATTGCAGGGATTTTTTTGATGTAAGTCACGGCTGATGAAATCATCGACAAAGTGCCATCACGTCCGGGTTGTTGATGCCGGGCCCGAAGTTGGGCAAGCTCGGTTCTTTTGCCAAGAGTCCCTTATGCACGCCGATGATGACGGCCCGCAGCAGACCCCGGCCACGGCCGAAACGGTCATGCGCTATCACCTGTGCTGGAAACACCGGGACCTGGATGGCGTCATGGCGCTTTACCATCCGGACATTCAGTACAACGATTTTTTCCAGAATCGTGTGCTCGGCCTCGACGAACTGCGCGAGTACGTTCGCGTCAGCATGCCCCGTGAATCCGACGAAGCGCTGGAGCATTGCGACCGGATCCGCATTGACGGCAACACGGCGTTCATTCAATACGAAGTGACCCTGCGTGGCGGCAATGGCCTGGTGTCGTTCCGTTCCAGCGAAGCGATTACCGTCAAGGACGCGAAAATCTGGCGGGTCAACGAATACGCATCGCTGGTGCGCGAGCAGGGCTCCAGTAGCTCGACGCCGAGTCAGCGTCCGGCGGCGAGCCGACTGGGCCTGTCGCCACGCCAGTTGAGTTTCATGGCCGAAGACCTGCAGCAGTATTTCCAGCGTCAGCAGCCGTACCTCGATCCCGAACTGGATCTGCAGCGGGTGGCGAAGGAGTGCGGTTACAGCCGCAACCAGATTTCCTATCTGCTGAACCAGGTGCTGGGGCAGAGCTTCTACCGCTACGTGAATCAGGCGCGGCTCCAGCATTTGCTGCAATCGCTGGACAACGCCACGCCGCCGCTGCGCATCGATGAACTGGCGTTCGCCGCCGGGTTCAACTCGATTTCGGCATTTTATAGCTGTTTCCGCCAGCACACCGGCCAGTCGCCCAAGGCTTATGCCAAACAAATTTCTTTGCGGACACGCGCGCAAGACAGTCCCTGAGGTCAGCCACTAGGATCGACGCCATCGAAATCTGGATTGGCGGAGTCTTGCATGCCGGCGTGGCGCACTATCAGTTTGTGGATGGACCAACTCGACGAGCCGCTCACCGCGCGCCCGGCGCTGGAACAAGACCTTGACGTCGACGTGGCAATCATCGGCGCCGGCTACACCGGGTTATGGACCGCGTATTACCTGAAGAAGCACGCGCCAGGCCTGGACATTGCCATTGTCGAGGCGCAAACCGCCGGTTTTGGCGCATCCGGCCGCAACGGTGGCTGGTTGATGGGCAATCTGCTGGGCGAGGATCGCCTGCTGGCGGACCTGTCGCCACAACAACGCCGCGCCTCATTCGATCTGCTGCACAGCATTCCCGATGAGGTGGAAGTCGTCCTCGAGCGCGAAGGCATCGACTGCGATTACCGCAAGGGCGGGGTGCTGTACTGCGCCGCGCGCTATCCCGAACAGGAAGCCAGCCTGCGCGAGTATCTGAACAAGCTGCACGCCCAAGGCCTGACCGACGACGATTATCGCTGGCTCAATCCTGAGCAACTGGCGCAGCAGATTCGCGTCGCCAAACCCTACGGCGGCATCTACGCACCCCATGTGGCAACCATTCAGCCGGCAAAACTGGTGCGCGGCCTGGCCCGGACCGTTCAGGGCATGGGCGTGAAAATCTACGAGAACAGTCCCGTGACCCATTGGCAGTCGGGCAGTCTGCGTACCGACAAGGCCAGCGTGCGCAGTCGCTGGATCGTTCCGGCCATCGAAGGTTATTCGGTGACGCTGCCGCCGCTGGGTCGCTATCAATTGCCGGTGCAGAGTCTGATTGTCGCCACCGAACCGTTGTCGGCGGCGACCTGGGACGAAATCGGCCTCAGCCGTGGCCAAGCGTTCAGTGAGTTCAGCCGTCAAGTCACCTACGGCCAGCGCAGCGCCGACAATCGGCTGATTTTCGGCGCCCGTGGCGGCTATCAGTTCGCCGGCCAGTTGCGCCACAACTTCGATCTGACCCGGGATGAAGTGGAGCTGCGGCGTTATCTGTTCGGCGAGCTGTTCCCGCAGCTGAAAAACACCACGATCACCCACGCCTGGGGCGGCAATCTCGGCATGTCGAGGCATTTCAAGCCGCACATGCTCTCCGATCGGGCCAACGGCATTGCGCTGTCCGGCGGTTATGGCGGGGAGGGTGTCGGGGCTTCCAACCTGGGCGGCCGCACCCTGGCCGATCTGATTCTCGAGCGCGATACCGAACTGGTGCATCAGCCGTGGGTGCTGCCGGATGGCGGAATTCATGCGCTGCGGGCCTGGGAACCGGAACCGTGCCGCTGGCTCGGCTACAACGCGATCATCAAAAGCTTCGTTCACGAAGACCAGACCCTGGCCAACCCGGCAACCGCGCCCTGGCGGCGCAAGCTTGCCAGTCGGGTGGCCGGGTTCATGGAAGGTTTCATGCACTAAACGTTGTTCAATTCCAAACAGCCTTTAAGACAGGAAGCGCAATGAGCATCACCCAATTCAAGAACACCGCCACGCTGCAACTGGACGAATCCAACCCGGTGGCCGTGCCGCTCGGCACGCCGGTAGCCATTGCGTCGACCACCAGCGTCGAGCGCGACGACGGCGTCGAAACCGGCGTCTGGGAATGCACCCCGGGGCGCTGGCGGCGGCAGATCACCGCCCAGGAGTTCTGCCACTTCATTTCCGGGCGCTGCACGTTCACCCCGGACGACGGCGGCGAAACCCTGCATATACAAGGTGGCGACGCATTGATGTTGCCGGCCAACACGCTCGGCATCTGGGATATCCAGGAAACCGTGCGCAAGACCTACGTCCTGATTTTCTGACGCTTTGATCCTTTTGATTGCCTGCCAACAACAATAGCCAATACAGGAATCGATCCATGATCCGAAAGACCCTCGCTCTCGCCCCCTTGATGCTCGCCGCTTCCCTTGCTCAGGCAGCGGAAACGGTCAAGGTCTACAACTGGTCCGACTACATTGCGCCGGACACTGCGAAAAACTTCGAAAAGGCCACCGGTCTCGGCGTCACTTACGACGTCTACGACAGCAACGAAACCCTCGACGGCAAGTTGATGACCGGCAAATCCGGTTACGACGTGGTGTTTCCGTCCAACCATTTCATGGCGCGGCAGATTCAGGGCGGGGCGCTGATGAAGCTCGACAAGAGCCAGTTGCCGAACTGGAAGAACCTCAATCCGGTATTGCTCAAGGCCTTGCAGACCAATGATCCGGGCAACGAGCACGGTTTTCCGTACCTGTGGGGCAGCACCGGCATCGGTTACAACGTCGCCAAGGTCAAGGCCGTACTGGGCGATAACGCACCGGTGGATTCCTGGGACCTGATCTTCAAGCCCGAATACATGGAAAAGCTGCAGAAGTGCGGCGTGGCAATCCTCGACAACGGCCCGGAGTTGCTGCCGGCAGCGCTGAACTACCTGGGTCTGCCGCATCACAGCAAGAACCCCGAGGACTACAAGAAGGCCGAAGCGCTGCTGATGAAAGTGCGGCCGTATGTCAGCTACTTCCATTCCTCGAAGTACACCAGCGACCTGGCCAACGGCGATATCTGCGTAGCGGTCGGTTTCTCCGGCGACATCCTGCAGGCGGAAAACCGCGCCAAAGAGGCGAAAAACGGCGTCGATATCGGTTATGCGATTCCCAAGGAAGGCGCCGCGATCTGGTTTGACATGGTCGCCATGCCCGCCGACGCCCCGGATGCCAAGGCCGGTTACGCCTTCATGAACTACCTGCTGCAGCCCGACGTCATGGCCGGCATCAGCAACTACGTGCATTACGCCAATGGCAATGAACAGGCCGACAGCCTGATCGACCCGGCCATCAAGAACGACACCAAGGTGTATCCAAGCCCGGAAATGATGGGCAAATTGTTCGCGCTGGAGGCTATGCCGCTGAACATCGACCGCATTCGGACGCGCGTCTGGAACAAGATTCGTACCGGCAGCTGAAAAAACTGTCGGAGCGGGTTTTCTCCCGCTCCGTCAGAGGCATATGACGCCCGCTGCATATGTTTATTTGGTTGATGTCACTTCGCTGGCACCGCACTAATAAAGTGCAGGAAAGTGAGACGCGGCTAACAAAAAGTAACTTACCGATATTTAATATTTAAATAAGAAATCGTCAGACAATTAGGCAAACTCACCACACTTACAACATTCTTTCAGCGGCACGCGCTTTGTTTACGGGACTTTCCCGGAATAGTTCAATTTGATCTCGAAAAATCGCTAGACGACAGATTTCAAATTGTGTCAGGTTTCTTACGCCTTCATTGGGCGAGTGATAGGACAATCTCGCCAGAGGTTGTCGCTATCGGACAAAAACTGTTCCATTGCTAAACAAGGAAGTGTGTTTATGTCGAAAGTAAAAGCTAATGCTATTGATACCGCCGAACAGGCTTTCCAGCTGAACGCGGCACCTTTGGCGGCGCCAAGCTCGGCGTTCAACCAGATCAATAGCTTCAGCCATCAGTACGATCGTGGCGGCAACCTCACGGTCAATGGCAAACCCTCCTTCTCGGTGGATCAAGCCGCAACTCAACTGCTGCGTGACGGTGCCTCCTGGCACGATCTCGACGGCAGCGGCAAGATCGAACTGACCTACACCTTTCTGACCTCCAAGACTGCCAACTTCGGCGGCCTGGGTGTGACAGGTTTCAGTCAGTTCAGTGCCCTGCAAAAAGCCCAGGCGGTGCTCGCCATGCAATCCTGGGCCGATGTCGCCAACGTGACCTTTACCGAAGCCGCCAGAGGTGGCGACGGCCACATGACCTTCGGTAACTACAGCGGCGGTCAGGAAGGCGCGGCGGCATTCGCGTTCCTGCCAGGCACCGAGCCAGGCTATGACGGTCAGTCCTGGTACCTGACCGGCAGTGGATACGACGTCAACAAGAACCCGGGCGTGAACAATTACGGGCGTCAGACTTTGACCCACGAAATCGGCCATACCCTGGGCCTGTCTCACCCTGGCGACTACAACGCCGGCGAAGGCAATCCGACGTACAAGGATGCTTCCTACGGGCAAGACACCCGCGGCTACAGCCTCATGAGTTACTGGAGTGAAAGCAACACCAGCCAGAACTTCAGCAAGGGCGGTGTCGAAGCCTATGCCTCGGGCCCGCTGATGGACGATATCGCCGCGATCCAGAAGCTCTACGGCGCGAACATGTCCACCCGTACCGGTGACACCACCTACGGCTTCAACTCCAACGCCGGTCGTGATTTCCTCAGCGCGACTTCATCGTCGGACAAGCTGGTGTTCTCGGTGTGGGATGCGGGCGGCAAGGACACCTTCGACTTCTCGGGTTTCACCCAGAACCAGAAGATCAACCTCAATGAAGCCTCGTTCTCAGACGTTGGCGGCCTGGTGGGCAACGTGTCCATCGCCAAGGGCGTCACCATCGAGAACGCCATCGGCGGCTCGGGCAACGACCTGATCATCGGCAACAGCGCAGCCAACGAGCTCAAGGGCGGTGCCGGCAACGACATCATCTGGGGCGGCGGCGGTGCCGACAAGCTGTGGGGCGGCTCGGGTTCGGACACTTTCGTGTTCGCGGCCAGTTCCGATTCCAAGCCGGGTGCGATCGATCAGATCCTCGACTTTGTCAGCGGTCTGGACAAAATCGACCTGAGCGCGATCACCAATGGTTCAGGCCTGCACTTCGTCAGCGCCTTCACTGGTGCGGCGGGCGATGCCATCCTGACCTCCTCGGGCGGCAACAGCCTGCTGTCGGTGGACTTCTCCGGGCACGGCGTGGCGGACTTCCAGGTCAGCACCGTTGGCCAGGCGGCGATCAGCGACATCGTAGCGTGATGTAAAAAAGAAAGCGGCGCGTGATGCGCCGCTTTCTTTACTTGCATCGCTTTGGCCGGTAAGCAAGGCTACACGCCGGAGTGAAATTTCCTATGATCCAATTCGCTTTTACCCGCAAAGCGGCAGCGTATCTGTTGCCGGTGCTGATGATGATTTCTGGAGAAACAACCATGGCAAGCAGCCTCAGGCTCGAAGATCCATCGGTATTTGCCGGGCAGTGGCAAGCGACACTGACCGCTCGCAGCGACGCTCCCGAAGCGCAGGCGCTGCAAGACAAACCGTCGAACACCTGCCAGATCGACCTCGAATCCAACCAGACCCTGGGCAAGGGCGCCGATTGCTTGAGCGCGTGGCTGCAGGACAGCGCCATCGGCTGGTTTCCCGACCCGGACGGTCTTTCGATCACTGGCAAGGAAGGCTCAAGAATCCAGTTTTTCAGCCGACAACGTGATGGGCTTTATCTGAGCACTTTGAAGTCAGGCCTGGTGATTACACTCGAGCGAGCTGCCAAACAGCCCTGATCACCGGGAGCGACTCACAGTTTAAATATAAGGCGCCCCGTTACAGTTATAAGCGAGTCCGCAATAACGCCAACGCCGGATTTAGTCGCGAAAGTTGTTATTGAAGTGTAAGCAAATACTGGCGGTGTATGTCCCGTCTTCGGTGCGGGCAATTAATTGAAGTCTCGCCAAGTACGGCGGGGAATATCATTTCAGGAATAATCAATGAAGATGGCGAAGGCTCCGGCCACCGCTCCCTTATTCAAGGCGTTGGGTGACTATAAAAGTATTCTGATCAGCGTCGGATGCTTTACCGCACTGATTAACGTGCTGATGCTGGTGCCCTCCATTTACATGCTCCAGGTCTATGACCGAGTGCTGTCTTCGCAAAACGAAACCACGCTGGCGATGCTGTCGTTGATGGTCGTGGGGTTCTTCGCGTTCATCGGCCTGCTGGAGGTGGTGCGCAGCTTCATCGTGATCCGCATCGGCAGCCAGCTGGAGCGCCGTTTCAATCTGCGGGTCTATCAAGCCGCGTTCGAACGCAACCTGTTCAAGGGCGAGGGCAACGCCGGCCAGTCGCTGGGCGACCTGACCCATATCCGCCAGTTCGTCACCGGACCTGCGCTGTTCGCGTTCTTCGATGCACCGTGGTTCCCGGTCTATCTGTTCGTGATTTACCTGTTCAACGTCTGGCTCGGCGTCCTTGCCACGGCCGGCGCGCTGTTGCTGATCGCGCTGGCGTGCCTCAACGAATACATGACCAAGAAACCACTGGGCGAAGCCGCCGGTTTCTCGCAGAAGTCCAGCCAGTTGGCCACCAGCCACCTGCACAACGCCGAAACCATTCAGGCGATGGGCATGCTTGGCTCGCTGCGCAAGCGCTGGTTCCAGGTGCATTCACGCTTTCTCGGCCTGCAGAACCAGGCCAGTGACACCGGTGCGGTGATCAGCTCGCTGAGCAAGACCTTGCGCTTGTGCCTGCAATCGCTGGTGCTGGGTCTGGGTGCCTTGCTGGTGATCAAGGGCGACATGACCGCCGGGATGATGATCGCCGGTTCGATCCTGATGGGCCGCGTGCTCAGCCCGATCGATCAGTTGATTGCGGTGTGGAAGCAGTGGAGCGGGGCGAAACTGGCCTACCGCCGACTCGATTCCCTGCTGCAGTCGTTCCCGCCAAGCGACGACGCCATGGCATTGCCGGCGCCGAAAGGCCAGATCACGTTCGAACAGGTCAGTGCCGGCCCACCAGGGCAACGTGCCGCGACCTTGCACATGATCAATTTCAATCTGGCCGCCGGTGAAGTGCTGGGCGTGCTCGGGGCCTCGGGCTCCGGCAAGTCGACCCTGGCGCGGGTACTGGTCGGCGTGTGGCCGACCCTCGGCGGCACGGTGCGTCTGGACGGTGCCGACATCCATCGCTGGAACCGCGACGAGCTCGGTCCGTACATCGGCTACCTGCCGCAGGATATCGAACTGTTCAGCGGCACCATCGCCGAGAACATCGCGCGCTTCAGCGAGACCGATCCGCAGAAAGTCGTGGCCGCCGCGCAACAGGCCGGGGTTCACGAAATGATCCTGCGCATGCCGCAAGGCTACGACACGCAACTGGGCGAGGACGGCAGCGGTCTGTCCGGCGGCCAGAAACAGCGTGTGGCGCTGGCGCGTGCAATTTACGGCACACCTAGCCTGGTGGTGCTGGATGAGCCGAACTCCAACCTCGACACCGTCGGCGAAGCGGCATTGTCCAGCGCCATCGTGCAACTCAAGGCCCAAGGCACCACGGTGGTGCTGGTGACGCATCGTTCTTCGGTGCTGGCCCAGGCCGACAAGCTGCTGGTGCTCAACGATGGCCGACTGCAAGCCTTCGGCCCGAGCCATGACGTGCTCAAGGCACTGTCCGGCAACCCGCAGCAACAGCCGCAACAACAAACTGAAAAAACCGCGCAGGCACCGGGCGGGCTCAGCATGAGCCGGCAGTACCAGCCCACCACAAGGAATTCGGGTGTATGAGCAGCGCGAGCATGAACACAGAAAACGAAGCAACGATGGAACACGCGTACATCACCGAACGCCCTGAGCGCGACGCGAAGTTCTTCGCTCGCATGGGCTGGATTCTGGCGCTGGCCGGCGCTGGCAGTTTCTTTGCCTGGGCCGCACTGGCGCCGCTGGATCAAGGGATTCCGGTGCAAGGCACGGTGGTGGTTTCCGGCAAACGCAAAGCCGTGCAGTCGATGAGCAGCGGCGTGGTCAGCCGGATCCTGGTGCGCGAAGGCGAGATCGTGAAGCAGGGCCAGCCCTTGTTCCGCCTCGACCAGACGCAGGTCGCCGCCGACGTGCAATCGCTGCAGGCCCAGTACCGCATGGCCTGGGCCAGCCTGGCGCGCTGGCAGGCCGAGCGTGACAACCTCAAGCAGGTGACGTTTCCGCCAGAGTTGAGCGATAACGCGGACCCGCGCCTGGCGCTGGTACTGGAAGGCCAGCGCCAGCTGTTCAGCAGCCGTCGTGAAGCGTTCTCCCGCGAGCAGGCTGCATTGCGCGCCAGCATCGAGGGCGCCACTTCGCAACTGGCCGGCATGCGCCGCGCCCGTACCGATCTCAACGCTCAGGCTGACTCCCTGCAACAGCAGTTGAGTAACCTGCAACCGCTGGCAGACAACGGCTACATCCCGCGCAACCGCTTGATGGAATACCAGCGTCAGCTGTCGCAAGTGCAGCAGCAACTGGCCGAGAACACCGGCGAAAGCGGCCGGGTGGAGCAGGGCATTCTCGAGTCGCGCCTGAAACTGCAACAGCACGGTGAGGAATACCAGAAAGAAGTCCGCAGCCAACTGGCCGACGCGCAACTGAAAAGCGTCACCCTGTCCGAGCAACTGACTTCCGCCGGTTTTGACCTGCAACACAGCGAGATTCTTGCGACCTCGGACGGCATCGCCGTCAATCTCGGCGTGCACACCGAAGGCGCCGTGGTGCGTCAGGGCGAAACCCTGCTGGAGATCGTTCCGCAAGGCACGCGCCTGGAAGTGGAAGGGCACCTGCCGATCAACCTGATCGACAAGGTCGGCACGCACCTGCCGGTGGACATCCTCTTCACCGCGTTCAACCAGAGCAAGACCCCGCGCGTTCCCGGCGAAGTCAGCCTGATTTCCGCCGACCAGATGGTCGATGAGAAAACCGGTGCGCCGTATTACGTGTTGCGCAGCAGCGTCAGCGATCAGGCCATGGAGAAGCTCAACGGCCTGGTGATCAAGCCCGGCATGCCGGCGGAAATGTTCGTGCGCACGGGCGAACGTTCACTCCTCAACTACCTGTTCAAACCGCTGCTCGACCGGGCCGGCTCCGCATTGACTGAAGAATAAGGATGTTCGGCTGTATGAATAAGCTTTCCATGCTGGCGGCAGCGTTCGCGCTGCTCGCGGGCAACAGTGCGGTGGCGGCCATGGGGCCGTTCGAGATTTACGAACAGGCGTTGCGCAATGACCCGGTGTTCCTCGGCGCGATCAAGGAACGCGATGCAGGCCTTGAAAACCGGGCCATTGGCCGCGCCGGGTTGTTGCCGAAACTGGGTTACAACTACAACAAGGGCCATAACACGTCGAAGGCCACGTCCCTCGACTCCCGGGCAAGGAACAACACTGAAGAGCGTAACTACAACAGTTACGGCTCGACCCTGACCCTGCAGCAGCCGTTGCTCGACTACGAAGCCTACGCGGCCTATCGCAAAGGCGTGGCGCAGTCGCTGTTTGCCGACGAAAACTTTCGCGGCAAGAGTCAGGAGCTACTGGTACGGGTCCTGGACAACTACACCAAGGCCTTGTTCGCTCAGGATCAGATCGACATCGCCCAGGCCAAGAAAAAGGCCTACGAGCAGCAGTTCCAGCAGAACGAACACATGTTCAAGCAGGGCGAAGGCACGCGAACCGACATTCTCGAAGCCGAGTCGCGTTATGAACTGGCGACGGCCGAGGAAATCGAAGCGCGCAACGAGCAGGATGCCGCGTTGCGTGAATTGGGGGCACTGATCGGTGAGCAAGCGGTGAACATCACCGATCTGGCGCCACTGGATCAGAACTTCCAGACCTTCGCCCTGATGCCGGCCAACTATGACACCTGGCACGAACTGGCGATCAGCAACAACCCGAACCTGGCGTCCCAGCGTCAGGCCGTGGAAGTGGCCCGTTATGAAGTGGAGCGCAACCGCGCCGGGCATCTGCCGAAAGTCAGCGCCTACGCGGCAATGCGTCAGAACGAGTCGGAAAGCGGCAACACCTACAACCAGCGCTACGAAACCAACACCATCGGCTTCGAAGTCAACGTGCCGCTGTACGCCGGTGGCGGGGTATCGGCATCGACCCGTCAGGCCAGCCGTAACATGGAGCAGGCGGAATACGAACTGGACGGCAAGACCCGCGAAACCCTGATCGAGTTGCGGCGCCAGTTCAGTGCCTGCCTGTCCGGCGTCAACAAACTGCGCGCTTATCAAAAGGCCCTGACCTCGGCCGAAGCCCTGGTGGTCTCGACCAAGCAAAGCATTCTCGGCGGTGAACGGACCAATCTGGACGCGCTGAACGCCGAACAACAACTGTTTACCACCCGCCGCGATCTGGCCCAGGCACGCTATGACTACCTCATGGCCTGGACCAAGCTGCATTACTACGCGGGCACCTTGAGCGAGCAGGATCTGGCTCGGGTGGATGAAGCATTCGGGCAAGGCCCACGGACGCAATAACACCGTAGTTTTTACACCAAACAACAAAAACGAGTGGTGAACATGGACGTACGCTTCAAGCCGGCATCGGTCGGCACCCTGTTGCTCGCAATTTCTGTCAGCCAGGCTCAGGCGCAATACCTCGAATCCGGCAAACCCGGCGATCCAGCCAGTTGGCGCTCCGCCGAATTCCTGCGGGACTGGGGACTGGACCGGATGCAGGCCGATCAGGCCTACGCCGCCGGCATCACCGGCAAGGGTGTGAAGATCGGCGCGCTGGATTCCGGTTTCGACGCCGCCCATCCCGAGTTCGCCAGCGACCGTTATCACCCGGTGTCGGCCAGCGGCAGCTATATGGATGGTTCGCTGTTCACGGTCAACGGCACGCTCAACCCGAACAACGACTCCCACGGCACTCACGTGGTCGGCACCATGGGCGCTTCCCGCGATGGCACCGGCATGCATGGTGTGGCGTTCAACGCGCAGATCTACGTCGGCAACACCAACAAGAACGACAGCTTCCTGTTCGGCCCCAATCCCGACCCGCGCTATTTCAAAGCGGCGTACGACGCCCTGGCCGCTGCTGGCGTGCGCGCCATCAACAACAGTTGGGGCAGCCAGCCGCCGGATGTCAGCTATCGAACCCTGGCGGACCTGCACGCGGCTTACGCCCAGCACTGGAACAAGGGCACCTGGCTCGATGCCGCCGCCGATGTTTCGCGCCGCGGCGTGATCAACGTGTTCAGCGCCGGCAACAGCGGCTACCCCAACGCCAGCGTACGCTCGGCGCTGCCGTACTTTCAGCCGGATCTGGAAGGCCACTGGCTGGCTGTGTCGGGGCTGGATCAAAGCAATCAGCAGAAGTACAACCAGTGCGGCATCGCCAAATACTGGTGCATCACCACGCCGGGGGCGAAGATCGACAGCACCGTGCCCGACGGTGGCTACGGGATCAAGTCCGGCACCTCGATGGCCGCGCCCCATGCCACCGGCGCCCTGGCGCTGGTGATGGAGCGTTACCCGTACATGAACAACCAGCAGGCGCTGGAAGTGCTGCTGACTACCGCCACCCAACTCGACGGCTCCGTGACCGATGCGCCGACCGGGGTGGTCGGCTGGGGCGTGGCCAACCTGAAGCGGGCGATGGGCGGGCCGGGACAGTTGCTCGGTGCGTTCGACGCAAATCTGGCCACCGGGCAACGCGATGTGTGGAGCAACGACATCTCCGACAAGGCACTGATCCAGCGCCAGAGCGAAGACCTCGCCGAACACAGCGTCTGGCAGCAAACCCTGCATGACAAGGGCTGGCAGAACGGCGTTCCGGTCGGTGCCAGCCAACAGGACCAGACGGATTACGCCGTCGGCACGGCCCGTGAGGCCGCGGCTGCCAACCGGGTGTATCAGGGCAGCCTGATCAAGTCCGGGGCCGGGCATTTGATCCTGACCGGTGACAGCACCTATCGCGGCCCGACCACGGTCAATGGCGGCCTGCTGAGCGTCAACGGCTCGCTGACGTCGGCGGTCACGGTCAATGACGGTGGCACCCTCGGCGGTTCCGGGCGGATCGGCGCACTGACCGCCAACAGCGGCGGTCGTGTGGCACCGGGCAACTCCATCGGCACCTTGAATGTGGCCGGCGACGTGACCTTCGCACCGGGCTCGACCTACGCGGTGGAGCTGTCCCCGACGGCCAGCGACCGCATCGTCGCCGGCGGCACGGCGTCCATCAGCGGTGCCACCGTCAGCCTGTCACTGGAAAATAGTCCGACCTTGCTCAGCACTGCCGAAGCGAAAAGCCTGCTTGGTCATCAGTACGACATTCTGCAAGCAGCCGGGGGTATTCAGGGTCAGTTCGGCACGGTGGTGCCCGACTACCTGTTCATCGGTGGCAGCCTCGCGTCCACCGGCAACGGGATCACGCTGAGTGTCGAGCGTAACGCGACGTCTTTTGCCAGTGTCGGCCAGACGCCGAACCAGCGGGCCGTGGCCAGCGCCGTCGAAGGCATGGGCGCCGGCAATTCCGTGTACGAAAGCCTGTTGTTGTCCGCCACTGCCAGTGATGCACAGCAAGCCTTCCAGCAACTGAGCGGGGAAATCTACCCGGCCCTCGGTTCGGTGCTGATCAACGACAGCCGTCAGTTGCGCGACGCCATCGGCGAACGCCTGCACGACGCGAACAGCGCGCAAGGCAACGGCTGGGTCAAGGCCCTCGGCGCCTGGGGCACAACCGACTCGCGACACGACACTGCCGGCTACAGCACCTCGATTGGCGGCCTGCTGGCCGGTGTCGACGGTGCGCTGGACGAGCAGACCCGCATCGGTCTGGTCACCGGTTACAGCGACAGTTCGTTGAGCATGGGTTCCGGCACGCACGCTTCGGCCAAGGTCGACAGCTACCACCTCGGTGCCTATGCCGGGCATGACATCGGTGCCTGGCGTCTGAGCACCGGCGCGGCCTACAGCTGGCATCGCGCCGACGTGAAACGGGACCTGCAATACGGCGACGTCAGCGCCAAACAGAAAGCCAAAGTCGATGCCGCCACCACTCAGGTGTTTGGCGAGGCAGCCTATCGGCTGAACGTGCAAACGCTGGCTCTGGAGCCGTTCGCCAATCTGGCCTACGTGCATCTGGACAGCGACGGTTTCACCGAGAAGGGCGATGCTGCCGCGCTGAAAAGCAATGGCGACCAGCGTGACGCGGTGCTCAGTACCCTCGGCGTCAGGGCGATCAAGACGATCAACCTGTCGGGCTCGCAGAAACTCGATGTCAGCGGCCATCTCGGCTGGCAGCACAGCCTGACCGACATCGAATCCGAACAACATTTGCGCTTCGCCAGCGGCAGCGCGCCGTACAGCGTCGAAAGTTCGCCGCTGGTGCGAGACGCCGCGCTGGTGGGGGTACAGGCCAGCCTGGCCCTGAGCCGCGACGTGCGGGTGAACCTGGATTACAACGGACAACTGGCCAGCCGCGAGAAGAGTCACGGCGTCGGCCTGAGCCTGAACTGGCAGTTCTGACTCATCAAGAGATGATCGTTCCCACGCTCCCGCGTGGGAATGCAGCCCGTGACGCTCTGCGTCACTGGACGCGGAGCGTCCCTAGAGGCATTCCCACGCAGAGCGTGGGAACGATCAATTCAATAGACGGATTTTGTGCAACATCACTAAGGAAGGTCGCTGGATGAAAAACAACAACACCCCCGCGCAATCGGGTGGATGCTTTTGCCTGAAAACCCTCAACTGCGCCTTGCTCTGCGCCATGGCCACCTGGGGCAGCGCACACGCCGCGCCCTACGTGGAAAACGGTCGGGCAGGGGACCCGGCCAGTTGGCGCAGTGCCGAGTTCAAGGCGGACTGGGGCCTTGGCGCGATCGGCGCGGATTATGCCTACGCCGCCGGTTACACCGGCAAAAACGTGAAACTTGGGATCTTCGACCAGCCGGTATACGCGGCGCACCCGGAGTTTTCCGGGCCGAACAAAGTGATCACATTGGTCACCAGCGGTATCCGCGAATACACCGACCCGTACATCCCGGTCAAAGCCGGGGATGCCTTCCTCTATGACGGTTCACCCTCGGTAGGCTCCAACGGCAAACTCGGCGCTCACGGCACCCACGTCGGCGGTATCGCGGCGGGGAGCCGTGATGGCGGGCCGATGCATGGCGTGGCGTTCGGAGCGCAGATCATCAGTGCCGACAACGGCGACCCGGGCCCGGAAGACGGCATCGTCCGTGGCAACGACGGCGCGGTGTACAAGGCCGGCTGGGATGCCCTGATCGCCAGCGGCGCGCGAATCATCAACAACAGCTGGGGCATCGGCATCACTGACCGTTTCGACCTCGGCGGTCGCGACCCGGCGTACCCGCACTTCACCGTCAACGACGCGCAATTGCAGTTCAACGAGATCCGCACGCTGCTCGGCACCAAACCCGGCGGCGCCTATGACGGTGCAATCGCCGCCGCGCGCAGCGGGATCGTGACGATTTTCGCTGCCGGCAACGACTACAACCTGAACAACCCGGACGCCATCGCCGGCCTCGGTTACTTCGTGCCGGAAATCGCGCCGAACTGGATGACCGTCTCCGCGCTGCAGAAGAACCCGGATCAGACCAGCGCCAACCCGTACATCATGAGTACCTTTTCCTCGCGCTGCGGTTACACCGCGAGCTTCTGCGTCTCGGCGCCGGGTACGCAGATCTACAGTTCGATCATCGGCGGCACCAACGCCGATAACCTGACCACCGGCTACGCCAACTACAACGGCACCTCAATGGCCGCTCCGCACGCGGCCGGCGCCGTGGCGGTGCTGATGGAGCGTTTCCCGTACATGACCGGTGCCCAGGTTGCCAGCGTGTTGCGCACCACGGCCACCGACCTTGGCGCTCCGGGCATTGACGCCCTGTACGGCTGGGGCATGATCAACCTGCGCAAGGGCATCGACGGCCCGGCGATGTTCGTCACCGAGCAGGACATTCCGGCCGAGTTCCGCATCGAAGGCGCCTACGGCTCCAGCCAGTTCGTGGCGGATCTGCCGGGGATCGGCGCGATCATCGACGCCGGCAAGCCCACCCAGCGGGTATGCACCGACATCACCTGCGGGCTCGACACCTGGCGCAACGACATTTCCGGCCATGGCGGCCTGACCAAACAGGGCATCGGCACTCTGGTGATGACCGGTGCCAACACCTATACCGGCCCGACCCTGGTGAACGGTGGCCGTCTGGCGATCAATGGCTCCCTGCAATCGGCGGTCACCGTCAACGACGGCGGTATTCTCGGCGGTAACGGGCGCATCGCCGCACTGACCGCGAAAAGCGGCGGTATCGTGGCGCCGGGTAACTCCATCGGGACGCTGAACGTGGCCGGCGACGTGACCTTCGAACCGGGCTCGACCTATGCCGTGGAAGTCTCGCCCACCAGCAGCGACCGTGTGGTCGCTGGCGGCACCGCAATCATTGACGGCGCAACGGTCGCCCTGACCCTGGAAAACAGCCCGACGCTGTTGACCACGACTGAAGTGAAATCGCTGCTGGGCAGCCAGTTCAACATTCTGCAGGCGGCGGGCGGCATTCAGGGGCGCTTTGGTCAGGTCTTGCCCAACTACGCGTTCCTCGGCGGCACTCTCGATTACTCCTCGGGCGGTGTTCAACTGAATGTCGGGCGCAACGGTGCTTCGTTCGCCAGCGTCGGCCTGACCCCGAACCAGCGCGCCGTCGGTGCGGCCGCCGAGCGTCTGGGGGCGGGCAATGCGTTGTTCGAAACCCTGTTGCTGTCGCCGACTGCCGCCGTTGCGCAGGACGCGTTCCAGCAACTGTCCGGCGAGATTCACCCGGCCATCGGCACGCTGCTGATCAACGACAGTCGTTACCTGCGTGATGCGGTGGGCGAGCGTCTGCGCGAACGGGATCTGTTCGATGCCGGTGCGCCGACCGATGACCGCAGCAACGCCTGGTTCAAGGTGCTCGGTGCCTGGGGCAAGACCGATGGCGGCCATGAAAATGCCAATTCCAATAGCTCCATTGGCGGGCTGTTGCTCGGTGTCGATGGCTTGATTACTGAAGATACTCGCTTGGGTTTCGTTACCGGTTATAGCGACAGTTCTTTGAACATGGGCAGCGGCACGCACTCGTCGGCATCGATTGACAGCTATCACCTGGGTACATACCTGGGGCACCAGATCGATGCCCTGCGCCTGACCGCCGGCGCGGCTTACAGCTGGCATCGCATCGACGTCAAACGTGACCTGCAATTCGCCGGTGTCAGCGGCAAGCAGAAAACCAAACGCGATGCGACCACCGCACAACTGTTCACAGAAGCCGCCTACGATCTCGGTCTGCAGCCGATGAACCTGGAGCCGTTCGCCAATCTGGCTTACGTGCACCTGAACAGCGACAGCTTCACCGAAAAGGGTGATGCCGCCGCACTGAAGGGCGGTGAGGACAACCGCGACGCCGTGCTGTCGACCCTCGGCGTTCGCGCCAAGCGCACGTTTGCCCTGTCGGACAAACATCAACTGGAACTGGGTGCGACACTGGGCTGGCAGCACAACCTGAGCAGCGTGGATTCCGACAGCCACTTGGCCTTCGTCAATGGCAACAGCGCGTTCAACGTGCAAAGTGTGTCGATGGATCGAGATGCAGCGGTGGTCGGCGTGCGTGCCGGTCTGGCGCTGAATCGCGATGTCCGGGTCAACCTGGACTACAACGGACTGATCGGTTCGAACGAGAAGGACCACGGTGTGGGCCTGACGCTGGACTGGCAGTTCTAAGGTGTAGCGGCAGTTCTGCAGAGAACTGCCGCTTTTGAAAGGAAGAGAGAGCACGACATGGGATTGTTCGATTACAAAAATGCCGACGGCAAAGCGCTGTACAGCGATGCGATCGCGCTGACGCTGTATTCCTACACGCCGACCGGGCAGCCTTTGCCCGGCACCGGGTGGGCGCCACTGGGCGCCTCGGCCCTGGGTTATCAAGGCAAGACCGACGCGAAAGGGACGTTCTTCGGCGAGAAGGACGGTTTCACCAGCGCCGAGGCGGAAGTGCTCGGCAAATACGACGCCGCCGGCAAGCTGATCGGCATCGGCGTGGCCTTTCGCGGCACGGGCGGGCTGAGTTACAGCGACACCTTCGGCGACATGAAAAACGACCTGCTGGCCGCCATCGGGCCGGTGGATTACGCCAAGAACTACGCGAAGAACGCCTTCGACAACCTGCTCAAATCCGTCGCCGCGTTTGCCACGGCTCACGGCATTGCCGCCAAGGACGTGCTGATCAGCGGCCACAGCCTCGGCGGGCTCGGGGTCAACAGCGTGGCGGAGCTGAGCGCGAGCGACTGGGGTGGTTTCTTCAAGGACGCCAACTACATTTCCTTCGCCTCGCCGACCCAGAGCAGCACCGGCACCAACGTGCTGAACATCGGCTACGAGAACGATCCGGTATTCCGTGTGCTCGACGGCACCACGTTCAGCACGGCGTCGATGGGCAAACACGACAAGCCGCACGATTCGACCACCGACAACATCGTCAACTTCAACGACAACTACGCGTCCACCGCGCAGAACCTGGTGCCGTTCAGCATCGTCAATCCGCTGAACTGGTCGGCCCACAGCTCGCTGGGCTATGCAGACGGCCTGAACCGGGTGATCGACTCGAAGTTCTACAACCTCACCAGCCAGGACTCGACCATCATCGTGTCCAATCTGGAAGCCTCGTCCCGGGGCAAGACCTGGGTCGAGGATCTGGGCCGCAGCGGCGAGCCGCACACCGGCAGCACCTTCATCATCGGCACCGACAGCAACGACTGGCTCAAGGGCGGGGCGGGCAACGACTTCCTCGAAGGCCGTGCCGGCGATGACCTGTTCCGCGATGACGGTGGCTTCAACATTCTGTTGGGCGGTCAGGGCCACAACACCTTCGACCTGCAGAAACCGTTGCAGAACTTCAGCTTCGCCAACGACGGTGACGGCACGCTGTACGTGCGCGACGCCTACGGCGGCATCAGCATGACCCGTGACATCGGCGCAATCGTGAGCAAAGAGTCCGGTTCGATGTGGAGCAGCAAGGAAATCACCTGGACCGTCACCGGCAAAGGCCTGGCCAACGGCGCCGAACTGACCCAGTACAACCATTCGCTCAACGGCGGCGCACTCGGTGACACGCTGAAAGCCACCGCTGACGGCGACTGGCTGTTCGGTCTGGGTGGCGACGATCACCTGTTCAGCGACAAGGCCCATGTGACCTTCGTCGGCGGCGCCGGCAACGACGTGATGAATGCGGTGGGTGGCAACAATACCTTCCTGTTCAGCGGCGCGTTCGGCTTCGACTCGATCAATGGCTACCAGGGCAGCGATAAACTGGTGTTCATGGGCGTGCAGGGCGCGGGGCAGGGCTACGACTACAAGCAACATGCTTCGCAGTCCGGCGCCGATACCGTGCTGAAGATTGGCGACTATGCCGTGACCCTGATCGGGGTGGGTGTGGCTAACCTGTCGGACTCGAGTTTCGTGTTCGCCTGATTCCGTGCGGGAACCACCGTGGCTTGCGGCGGTTCCCATTGGAGTTGCATGACAGAAGTGTTGTAAGGAAATGCTCCGGGGCGCCCCGAGAGGGGCGTTCTGGTTGTGAGCTATCTCTGAATAATTCCAACAAAGAGAGAGGCAACAGCAATGGGTGTGTATGACTACAAGAACTTCAGCACAGCGGATTCCAAGGCGTTGTTCAGCGATGCCATGGCCATCACGCTGTACTCCTATCACAACCTCGACAACGGTTTCGCGGTCGGCTATCAGCACAACGGCTTCGGCCTCGGGCTGCCGGCCACGCTGATCAGCGCGCTGATCGGCGGCACCGATTCGCAAGGGGTGATTCCCGGAATCCCGTGGAACCCCGACTCGGAAAAGCTTGCCCTCGATGCCGTGAAGCAGGCCGGTTGGACGCCTATCACTGCGTCGCAACTGGGCTATGACGGCAAGACCGACGTGCGCGGAACCTTCTTCGGCGAAAAGCCCGGCTACACCAGTGCCCAAGTGGAAATCCTCGGCAAGTACGACGCCCAGGGCCATCTCACGGAAATCGGCATCGCCTTTCGCGGCACCAGTGGCCCACGGGAAATCCTGATCGGCGACTCCATCGCCGATGCCATCAATGACCTGCTCGCCGCATTCGGGCCCAAGGATTACGCCAAGAACTACGTCGGCGAAGCCTTCGGCAACCTGATGAACAACGTGGTGGCGTTCGCCAAGGCCAACGGTCTCACCGGCAAGGACGTGCTGGTCAGCGGCCACAGCCTCGGTGGGCTGGCGGTCAACAGTATGGCGGACCTGAGCGGCAGCAAGTGGGGCGGGTTCTTCCAGGACTCCAACTACATCGCCTACGCCTCGCCGACCCAGAGCAGCACCGACAAAGTGCTCAACGTCGGCTATGAGAACGACCCGGTATTCCGCGCCCTCGACGGCTCGACCTTCACTGGCGCCTCGCTCGGCGTGCACGACGCATCGAAAGTCTCGGCGACCGACAACATCGTCAGCTTCAACGACCACTACGCCTCGAACGCGTGGAACGTGCTGCCGTATTCGATCGTCAACATCCCGACCTGGATCTCGCACCTGCCGACGGCTTACGGCGACGGCATGAACAGGGTCATCGAGTCCAAGTTCTACGACCTCACCAGCCGTGACTCGACGATTATCGTGGCCAACCTGTCGGACCCGGCGCGGGCCAACACCTGGGTGCAGGATCTCAACCGCAACGCCGAGCCCCACAAGGGCAGCACCTTCATCATCGGCAGCGACGGCAACGACCTGATCCAGGGCGGCAGTGGCAACGATTATCTGGAAGGCCGTGCCGGCAACGACACCTTCCGCGACAGCGGCGGCTACAACATCATCCTCGGCGGTTCAGGCAATAACACCCTTGAGCTGCAGCAGTCGGTGAACAAGTTCGACTTCGCCAACGACGGCGCCGGCAACCTGTACATCCGCGATGCCAACGGCGGGATCAGCATCACCCGCGATATTGGCAGCATCGTCACCAAGGAGCCGGGCTTCCTCTGGGGCCTGTTCAAGGACGACGTGACCCACAGCGTGACCGCCGATGGCCTGAAGGTCGGCAACAACGTCACCCAGTACGAGTCGAGCGTGAAGGGCACCAGCGGCGCCGACACCCTCAAGGCGCATGCCAGTGGCGACTGGCTGTTCGGCCTGGACGGCAACGATCACCTGATCGGTGGCGTGGGCAATGACGTGTTCGTCGGCGGCGCCGGCAATGACCTGATGGAGTCCGGTGGCGGGGCGGATACGTTCCTGTTCAGCGGCGCATTCGGCCAGGACCGGGTGGTGGGCTTCAACGGCAATGACAAACTGGTGTTCCTCGGCGTGCAGGGCGTGTTGCCCGGCGATGACTTCCGCGCCCATGCCACGTCGGTGGGGCAGGATACGGTGCTGAAGTTTGGTGCTGATTCGGTGACGCTGGTCGGGGTTTCGCTGAGCAGTCTCAGTGCCGATGGCATCGTGATCGCCTGAGGGTGACTGTGGAGAGGGAACTCTTTCCCTCTCCCTGTCAAAAGTGACTCATTGGCCACTACCTGACTCAAAGCCCTGCACCAACAGGAAATGCGGACTAAAGCCATCGCATGCGCACTCGTCATGTATGGGCAAGCCGCCATTGAGTACAGGAGATTCAAACGTGAAAGGTTTCAAGGGGTATATCGGTATTGTCGGGTTGGCGCTGCTGTCGGCCAACGTCTGGGCCGATTTGCCTCACAGCTCGATTCTGAGCCGTTACGGTGTCAGCTCCGATGAATTGCCGAAACCGGCACCCACCGAGAACAGCGAGCCGGTCGAAGAGAAAAGCCGCTTTCATATCCAGCCCGAACAACCGTTCGTGACCGTTCGCATCGGCGAAAACAATGAGCCCGAAATGACCGGCAACCTGAGCATCGACCGCATGGCGCAACAGGAGCGTCAACGTTGCCAGCGCCTGCAGGAAGAAATGGTCCGGCGCGGTGAGCGCCCGTTGAACTGCGACGGCTCCCTTCCCGGCATGGCGTTACCCCGCTGAGGAAGACAAAAAAGGCTGCGCTCCAACAGGAACGCAGCCTTTTTTGATGGGGGTAATCGTCAATCTTGCTTGCGTACCGTGGCCACTTCGTCGGACTTGACCCGGATCTTCGCGCCGGAAATGTCCCGGAACTCATAGAAGCCGTCCTCGGACTTGGTTTTCGGCATGTCCTGGGTCAGATACTGCGTGCCATTCTGCAAGGTCACCACGGTCGGGGTGGAGCAACCGGCCAGCGCCATCAGCGCTACGACGGTCATCGGCATAAACAACGTCTTGAAATTCATACCCGGTAATTCCTCATTCATTTCGACCGGTGTCGGTCCTCTAACGCGGTTGGTGCCAAATCCCCGGTAAAAGTTCGATGGACTGGCGAAAAAACCTCAATCGCGGATGCCACTGATCCTTTTCCGTTTGCGCCCGTCGGGGCAGAACTGTTATCTGTACGCATAACCAGTATTCGCTTGCCATGGCCCGTTATCACCGTGACTTCCAGCCCCCTCGACGACCCGTTCTATTACCTCAACAACTTCCGGCAAGTGCTTGACTGGCTTGAGCTTCGTTATGCCGACGTGATGAGCGAAACGGAGCATGCCTTCATTCGCGACTTCAAGTCACTGCCGCGCGGCTCCCAGGGTTTGCTGGTGCGGATGGTGATGCGCAAGGGCGTGCATTTTCGGGCGGGCAAACTCAACTATCCGGAAATCGGCGACATTGCATCAGCCGCGCAGCCGTTGCTCGATCATGGCTGGCTCGATGAACAGGCGCTGCTGTCGATGCCGGAGCTATTTGATCTGCTGCTGAAGGCCGAAGTCGTGCAAGCCTTCGGCCCGGCCATCGATGATCCAAAGGGTCGCAAGGTCGACTGGTTGCCGATCCTGCATGAGCAGTTTCCCGAATCACGGCGCTGGCATGACTGGTGCCCGGCGATTGCAGACCAATTGTTCAGCCTGACGTTGATGGACCTGTGTGACCGGTTTCGCCTGATGTTCTTCGGCAATCTGTACCAGGACTGGTCGGAGTTTGTCCTGGCTGACCTCGGAATTTATACCTACGAAAAAGTCGAATTCAGCGCCGATTCCCGGGGCCTGCGCAGCCGTGCCGACGTCGATGCCTGCCTGTTCCTGCACGATTGCCAGCAGCGTTTCGAGACGGGTGAGGCGATCGAGCCGATTGCCGAAGAACTGAGCGCTTTGCAGTTCGACAACCCGTGGTTGCAGCGTCGGCTCGGCAAATTGCTGTTCCAGATCGGCCAGCACTGCGAACGCATCGCGGAATTTGCCCTGGCCCTGAGCCTTTATCGCGGCTGTGCCTATCCTGGCGCGCGGTTGCGGATGATCCGGGTGCTGGAACGCTGCGGCGAATATGCCCTGGCGCTGGAGCTGGGCACGCTGGCCGAACAGGCGCCGGAAAGCGCCGCCGAACAGCAGGGCCTGCAACGGGCACTGCCACGGCTGCGGCGCAAACTTGGCGGGCCACCGCTCAAGCGCGTTACAGCACGCCCCGTGGAACGCCTGGATCTGCACCTGCCTCGGCTCGATCCGGCGCTGTCGGTGGAATATCACGTGCAGGCGCATCTGCATGAGGACACCGGCCCCGTGCATTACGTCGAGAACAGCCTGATCAACTCGCTGTTCGGCCTGCTGTGCTGGCCGGCAATTTTCGCGCCGCTGCCGGGGGCGTTTTTCAATCCGTTCCAGCGCGGGCCGGCAGATTTGCTCCATGAGGATTTCCAGGGACGTCGGGCCGAGCTGTTCGAAGTCTGCCTGGCGGAACTCGACGACGGCCGTTATGCCGAAACCATCCGCAACCGGTTTGCCGCCAAGTGGGGCATTCAGTCGCCGTTCGTGTTCTGGGGCGCGCTCAATGAAGAACTGCTGGAACAAGCGCTGACTTGCCTGCCGGCCGAACACCTCAAACACTGGTTCAATCGCCTGTTGCTGGACATCAAGGCCAACCGCGCCGGCATGCCCGACCTGATCCAGTTCTGGCCGCAGCACAAGACCTACCGGATGATTGAAGTCAAAGGCCCCGGCGACCGCTTGCAGGACAATCAATTGCGCTGGCTGGAGTTCTGCCACACACACCAGATGCCGGTAGCCGTGTGTTACGTGCAATGGGCGGAGCAGGGCGCTTGAGCTACAGCATCGCGGTGCGGGCGTTGTGCGAGTTCACCGCCAAGAGCGGCGACCTCGACTTGCGTTTCACCCCGTCGCCCACCGCGCTGGAGGGGATCGCCGGTCACCGCACCGTCGCCTCGCGGCGCAATGACGCCTATCAAAGCGAAGTGGCGCTGGAAGGCGAGTTCCGCACCTTGAAGGTCAAGGGCAGGGCGGACGGCTACGACCCGACGCAGAACTGCCTGGAGGAAGTCAAAACCTACCGTGGCGACCTGAGCAAACAACCGGCCAACCACCGCGCACTACATTGGGCGCAGGCGAAGATCTACGGTTGGCTGATGTGCTGCCGGTTGCAGCTGGAACAGATCAACCTGGCGCTGGTGTACTTCGACATCGTCAGCGAAAAGGAAACCTGCCTGGTCGAAGCCTTCAGCGCTGAAGCATTGCGCGAGTTTTTCGAACAACAGTGCGGCTTGTTCCTAGCATGGGCCGAGCAGGAAATGGCCCATCGTGAAGCGCGCAATCAGGCGGCGCAGCAACTGGGCTTTCCCCATGACAGTTTCCGCCCCGGCCAGCGTCATCTTGCCGAGTCGGTGTTCAAGGCCGTCAGCACCGGCCGCTGTCTGATGGCCCAAGCGCCCACCGGCATCGGCAAGACCCTCGGCACGCTGTTCCCGATGCTCAAGGCGTTGGCGCCGCAGCAACTGGACAAGGTGTATTTCCTCACCGCCAAGACACCGGGGCGCAAACTGGCGCTGGATTCGGCGCAAGTGCTGTTCGATCACCACGCAACCCTGCCGCTGCGAGTGCTGGAAATGGTCGCGCGGGACAAGGCTTGCGAGCATCCCGACAAGGCCTGTCACGGCGAGTCCTGCCCGCTGGCTCAAGGCTTCTATGACCGGTTGCCGGCGGCCCGTGAAGCCGCCAGTCAATTGAGGTTGCAGGATCAGGCTGCAATCCGTGAAGTCGCCGCGCAACATTCGGTGTGTCCGTATTACCTGAGCCAGGAGATGGCGCGCTGGGCCGATGTGGTGGTCGCGGACTACAACTATTACTTCGATTTCACCGCGCTGCTGTTCGGCCTGGCCCAGCTCAATCAATGGAAGGTCGCGGTGCTGGTGGACGAGGCGCATAACCTGGTCGAGCGCGGGCGGCAGATGTACAGCGCCACCCTCGATCAGGGGATCTTCAACAGCGTTCGCAAAACCGCACCCGAGGCGTTGAAGAAACCCCTGCAACGGGTCAACCGGGAATGGAATGCCTTGCACAACGCGCAACTGGCGCCGTATCAGGCCTACGACAAGGCACCGGAAAAACTGCTGCAGGCGATCACGTCGTGCAGCGCGAGCATTGGCGATTACCTCAATGATCACCCGCAAGGGCTCGACAGCGGCTTGCAGAATGCCTGGTTCGAGATGCTGCAATTCGGCCGGGTCGCGGAGTTGTTCGACGCGAACTACCTGTTCGACATCAGCAAACGCGACCTCGAGCGCAAACGTCCGCTGTCGCAACTGTGCCTGCGCAACGTGGTGCCGGCGACACTGCTCGGCCCGCGCCTGAAAGCGGCCCGAAGCTGCGTGCTGTTTTCCGCGACCCTCAGCCCGCGCCACTATTACGCCGACCTGCTCGGCACTCCGGCGGACATCGTTTGGATCGACGTTGAGTCGCCGTTCAGCGCCGAACAGTTGCAGGTGCGGATCGTCAGCCAGATTTCCACCCGGTTCACCCATCGTCAGGCGTCGCTGGAACCGATTGTCGAATTGATCGCCCGCCAGTTCGCTGAGCGCCCGGGCAATTATCTGGCGTTCTTCAGCAGCTTCGATTACCTGCAACAGGTCGCGCAGCTGCTCGCCGAACGGCATCCGCACATACCGATCTGGCAGCAATCACGGGGCATGGCCGAAGGGCAGCGGCAGGCGTTTCTCGATCAGTTCACGGCGCACAGCCAGGGCGTCGGGTTCGCGGTACTCGGCGGTGCGTTCGGCGAGGGCATCGATTTGCCCGGCGCCCGGTTGATCGGCGCCTTCGTTGCCACGCTGGGTCTGGCACAGCTCAACCCGGTCAATGAACAGATGAAACGGCGCATGGCAGCGATCTTCGGCGCTGGTTACGACTACACCTACCTGTTTCCCGGCATGCAGAAAGTGGTGCAGGCTGCCGGGCGGGTGATCCGAACCCAGCAGGATCGCGGCGTGGTCATGCTGATCGACGATCGCTTCTCCGAGAGCCGCATCCAGCAGCTGTTGCCGCGCTGGTGGCAGCTCGATCATGCAGATGCAGCTTTCCAATCCGCCGGTTTGACGCATACTCCTGTTATTGAAAATCTGCTTTGAGCCAAGCCTGATGAGCGAGAACAAGAAGTCCGCTGCGATCGAAGAAATGCGCTTTCGCCTGCTGATCGATGCCGTGGTCGATTACGCGATCTACATGATCGACCCCGGCGGCATCATCACCAGTTGGAACTCCGGGGCCAAACGCTTCAAGGGTTATGAGGAAGCCGAGATTCTCGGCGAACACTTTTCGCGGTTCTACACCGATGAAGACCGCGCCGTCGGCATGCCGCAACGGGCACTGGATACAGCCATCCGCGAAGGCCGGTTCGAAGGCGAAGGCTGGCGGGTGCGCAAGGACGGCACGCATTTCTGGTGCCACGTGGTGATCGACCCGATTTACAGCCCGGACGGGCAACTGCTCGGTTTTGCGAAAATCACCCGTGACCTCACCGACCGCAAGATGGCCGAGGAAACCCTCAAGCAAAGCGAACAGCAATTCCGCCTGCTGGTGCAGGGCGTCACCGACTACGCAATCTACATGCTCAGCCCGGAAGGCCGCGTGACCAACTGGAATCCCGGCGCGCAACGGATCAAGGGCTATGCGCCCAACGAAGTCATCGGCAAGCATTTTTCGATGTTCTACACCCCGGAAGACCGTGAGATCGGGGAGCCGCAACGGGCGCTGGAAACCGCCGTGCGTGAGGGCCGTTTCGAGAACAAGAGCTGGCGCCTGCGCAAGGACGGCACGCGGTTTCTGGCCCACGTGGTGGTCGATGCGATTCGCGGTGAAACCGGCACGTTGCTCGGTTTTGCCAAGATCACCCGTGACGTGACCGAAACCCACCAGGCGCAACTGGCACTGGAGCAGACCCGCGAAGCGCTGTTCCAGGCGCAGAAGATGCAGGCCATCGGTCAGCTTAGTGGCGGTATCGCCCATGACTTCAACAATCTGCTGACAGTGATCCTCGGTAACCTGGAGATCGTGCGTAAACGCGTCGGCGACGACCCGAAGGTCAGCCGTCTGCTGGAAAACGCCACCCAGGGCGCGCTGCGTGGTGTGTCACTGACCCAGCGCATGCTGGCCTTCGCCCGGCGCCAGGAACTCAAGACCGAACCGGTGGACATCCCGAAACTGGTGCAAGGCATCACCGGTCTGTTGCGCAGTTCACTGGGGCCGGGGATTCGCATCGAAACGCAGTTTCCCGACGATCTTGAAGCGGTGCTCGCCGACACCAACCAGCTCGAACTGGCGGTACTCAACTTGGCCACCAACGCCCGCGATGCGATGCCCGAGGGCGGCAGTGTGGTCATCGGTGCCGAGCCGCGAGTGGTTTTGCAGGAGAGTCAGGCAAGCCTTGCGGCGGGACGCTATGTCTGCCTGAGCGTGGCCGATACCGGTGAAGGCATGGACGACGCGACGCTGGCCTCGGCGACCGATCCGTTCTTCACCACCAAAGGCCTCGGCAAGGGCACCGGGCTGGGGTTGTCGATGGTGCATGGTTTCATCGAACAGTTGGGCGGCCGCTTTATCCTCAAAAGCGTGAAGGGACAGGGGACTTGCGCCGAGCTCTGGCTGCCGGTCGCCGTCGACGGGATGGCGGCCAAGCCTCTGAGCCCGAGGCCGTCCATGGCGTCGGTGCCGCGACTCAGCGTGCTGGTGGTGGACGACGACAGTCTGGTGCGCACCAGCACCAGCCTGTTGCTGGAGGATCTGGGGCATCGGGTCATCGGTGCGGCCTCCGGTGCGCAGGCACTGGAGTTGTTTGATCAAGGAGAAGTGATCGACTTGATGATCACCGACATGGCCATGCCGAAAATGAACGGCGCGCAGCTGGCCCATGCCGTGCGCGTGCTCAAGCCGGATCTGCCGATCATCCTGGCCACCGGTTACGCCGAGCGCCTCGAAGGGTTTGCGGCGCAACTGCCACGGCTGTCGAAACCGTTCAACCAGATGCAACTGGTGGAGATCATCGCCCAGTCGATGAAGTGAGGTCAGGCATCAGCTTGTTTACGCTGTTCGTAACGGGCTAGGAGCGGCTGGGTGCTGATGCCGTGCAGCAAAATGCTCAGGGCCACGACTGAAAGGGTGAGATCGGTACACTGCGCGGCCAGTGTCTCGCCCAGGCCGTGATTCAGGGCATAGAACAGATAGAACAGGCTGCCGATGCCGCGAATGCCGAACCAGCCGATCAACATTCGCTGACGCCACACCAGCAATGATCCCCATGGCATCAACGCCACACAGGCTGGGCGGATGACACAGAACAGCACTGCACCGACCCATAGCGCCCGCCAGTCCCAGTGGGTGACCAGCACCACGCCGAGCAGGGTCACCAGAAACACTTCCATGGCCCGTTCCACCAGACCACCGAAAGCGAGCATGTCGCCCATCATGATCCCGGCGGCCACCTGACTGCCTTCCAGGCCTTCTGTGTCGCCATGCACGGCGTGTTGCGGTTCGACGTTCTGGTGGCCGACCACCGGTTGCACCAGATGCTCGGCCGGCGGCTGATGGGCGCCGGTGGACTTCACTTCCTCCTGCCGCAGGCCCAGTCCGGCGGCGAACACCGACAGAAAGCCATAGCCGCCCACGGACTCGGCCACCACAAAAGCGAGGGCGATCAAGGCCAGTGCCAGATAGTCGTTCGGGCTGACGGTGCTGTCTTCATTGCGCGTCTGTAATGCGAGCGTGGCCCGCCCCAGACCTCGGCCCATCCAGTAACCCGTGAGCAAACCGACAGGGACCGCCCAGAGCAGATCGCGCAATACCCAGTGGCTCCATTCGGCGGCCAAACCCTCACCTTGCAGCAGCAACAGCCCGAGGATCACGAAGGGGAAGGCCACGCCGTCGTTCAGGCCGGCCTCGCCGGACAGTCCAAAGCGCACACTGTCGACATCCCGCGCATCGTTGACCTGCACCAGCGCCGCCAGCACCGGATCGGTGGGGGCCAGAATCGCTGCGATAAGCAACGATGGCCCCCACGACAGTTTCAGACCGTAATGCAGCAGCAGGCTGGCGCCGATGATCGTCAGCACCATCACCGGGCCTGCCAGGCCGAACGCTATCCGCCAGCGCTTGTCGCGCAACGGCAGCCGCAACTTCAAACCGCAGACGAACAGCGAAAACAGCACCGCGACTTCAGTCAGGTGCTCCATCCACGAGGCGGCATGTTCCAGCGGCAGTTTCAGCAGATCGAGCCCGCTCGGGCCGATACCGATGCCGAGCAGGAGGCACACGGCCGACGTCGTGACCGGCATCCAGCGCAGGTACGACGAGGTCAACGCCAGCATCAGCAGGACGGCGCCCAGCACCGTTACCCAGATAATGAATGTCATGGTTCGCGGCCCGCCCTGACCATCGCGACCCGACAGGGCCATGAAGTATGGAGAGGTGCTCGCGGCGACGGTTCAGTTTTTCTCGGGGAAGAGGCGGCGGGCGCTGACTTGCAGGGACGCCCGCCGTGATTGACGCGATGACTCAGGCCTGGCGCTTGACCAGCGCACGCTCCATCCGCGCAATGCCTTCTTCCAGCAACGAACGCGGGCAACCGAAGTTCAGGCGTACGAATTGTTGGCTGTTGTCACCGAAATCGATGCCCGGGCTGAGTCCGACGCGGGCCTGTTCGAGGAAGAACTGCTGCGGATTGTCCAGGCCCAGGGCCGAGCAATCGAGCCACGCCAGATAAGTGCCCTGCGGCACGTTGATCGTCACACCCGGCAGGCGGCTGCGAACCGCTTCGACCAGAAAATCGCGGTTGGCTTGCAGGTAGTGCTTGAGTTCCTTCAGCCACGGCCCGGCTTCGCTGTACGCCACGCGGGTGGCTTCCATGCCCAGCGGATTGACGCTGTCGACCATGCCGCAGCGGGCGTGGTTGACGCGCTCACGCAGGGCGCTGTCCTGGATGATCATGAACGAGGTCTTGAGGCCGGCAATGTTGTAGGCCTTGCTCGCCGACATCAGGGTGATGGTGCGTTGGGCGATTGCCGGGCTCAGGGACGCGGTCGGAATGTGCACGCGACCGTCGTAGCACAGTTCGGCGTGGATTTCGTCGGAGATGATCCAGGCGTCCTGCGCCATGCAGATGTCGGCCACCGCTTGCAGTTCTTCACGGTCGAAGACCTTGCCGATCGGGTTGTGCGGGTTGCTCAGCAGCAGGGCGCCGCCACCGGTGAGGGATTCACGCAAGGCATCCAGCGGCGTGGCGTAGGTGCCGTCGGCTTGGGCGTTGAACTCCAGCTCGACCTTGTTCAGGCTCCAATGTCCCGGTGCATGGCGCAGCGGCGGGTAGTTCGGGGTTTGCACCACGACATTCTGCTGTGGCTGAACCAGCGCCTTGAGCGCCATGTTGAAACCCGACTCGACACCCGGCAGAAAGATCAGCTCCTGCGGTTTGACCCGCCAGGCGAACTTGTTCCAGAGGTCGGCGACGATGGCCTCGCGCAAATTGTCCTGGGCGACGCTGTAGCCGACCAAGGGGTGCAGCAGACGCTGTTGCAGCGCCTCGATGACCACCGGCGGTGCCGCGAAATCCATGTCAGCGACCCACATCGGCAACACATCGGCCGCATAGCGGCTCCACTTGGTGCTGCCGGTGTCGTGGCGGTCGAATACCTGATCAAAATCGAAAGTCATGCGCGGTCTCTGAGGGCGGAGATGGGTCGTGCCGGCGATGATAAACCTCCATCCCCTGCGGGCGCGAACTTGTGACCGACGAATGGCCGACGGTCGGTTTTCACACAGACCACGGCGCCGTTGTCTACAGTGAAAAAGTCGGCACTCGCTTGCCGCCACCGTGATTGTCCAGAAAAAACCCGGCTCAAGTACCGGGTTCCACCTGATCAGGAGTGCACGATGGATCTCAGCCGTCGTCAGTTCTTCAAGGTCGCCGGTATCGGCCTTGCAGGCTCTAGCCTGGGCGCGTTGGGCATGGCCCCGACGCTGGCCTTCGCCGAGCAGGTGCGCCACTTCAAGCTTGCCCACACCCATGAAACCCGCAACACCTGCCCGTATTGCTCGGTCGGTTGCGGTTTGATCATGTACAGCCAGGGCGATGCCGCGAAGAACGTTGCGCAAAACATCATCCATATCGAGGGCGACGCCGACCACCCGGTCAACCGCGGCACTCTGTGCCCGAAAGGCGCCGGCCTGCTGGACTTCATTCACAGCCCGGGCCGCCTGCAGTACCCGCAGGTGCGCAAGCCCGGCAGCAGCGAATGGACCCGGATCACCTGGGACGAAGCCCTCGACCGCGTCGCCGACCTGATGAAGGCCGACCGCGACGCCAATTTCGTCGAGAAGAACGCTCAGGGGCAGACGGTAAACCGCTGGCTGACCACCGGGTTCCTCGCAGCGTCGGCGGCGTCCAACGAAGCGGGTTACATCACCCATAAGGTGGTGCGCAGTCTCGGCATGCTGGGGTTCGATAACCAGGCGCGTGTCTGACACGGCCCGACGGTGGCAAGTCTTGCCCCGACGTACGGCCGTGGAGCCATGACCAACACCTGGACCGATATCGCCAACGCGAATCTGATCCTGGTGATGGGCGGCAACTCCGCTGAAGCGCACCCGTGCGGCTTCAAATGGGTGACCGAAGCCAAGGCGCACAACGCCGCGCGGCTGATTGTGGTCGACCCGAGATTTACCCGGACCGCCTCCGTGGCCGATTACTACGCGCCGATTCGTACCGGCAGCGACATCGCGTTCATGGGCGGGCTCATCAATTATCTGCTGACCGAGGACAAGATCCAGCACGAATACGTGCGCAACTACACTGACGTGTCGTTCATCGTCAAAGCCGGGTTCGGCTTCGAGGACGGACTGTTCACCGGTTATGACGCGGCCAAACGCACCTATACCGACAAATCCAGCTGGGGTTACGAACTGGGCGAGGACGGCTTTGCCAAGGTCGACCCGACCCTGCAGGACCCGCGCTGCGTCTATCAGCTGATGAAGCAGCATTACAGCCGCTACAACATCGACCTGGCGAGCCAGATCTGCGGCATGCCGGTCGATGCGATGAAGAAAATCTGGGAGGAAATCGCCACTTGCTCGACGCCGGGCAAGACCATGACCATCCTTTACGCATTGGGCTGGACCCAGCACTCGATCGGCTCGCAAATCATCCGCAGCGCAGCGATGGTGCAACTGTTGCTGGGCAACGTCGGCATGCCCGGCGGCGGGGTCAACGCCTTGCGCGGGCACTCGAACATTCAGGGCCTGACCGACCTCGGGCTGCTGTCGAACTCGTTGCCGGGCTACCTGACCCTGCCGATGGATGCCGAGCAGGACTACAACGGCTACATCAAGAAACGCACGCAATTGCCGCTGCGGCCGGGCCAACTGTCCTACTGGCAGAACTACAGCAAGTTCCATGTCAGCCTGATGAAAGCCTGGTACGGCGCCAACGCGACCGCCGAAAACCAGTGGGCCTACGACTACCTGCCGAAACTCGATATCCCCAACTACGACATCCTCAAGGTGTTCGACCTGATGGGGCAAGGCAAGGTCAACGGCTACATGTGCCAGGGCTTCAACCCGATTGCCGCGCTGCCGGACAAGAACCGGGTGATGGCTGCTCTCGCCAAACTGAAATGGCTGGTGGTGATGGATCCGCTCGCCACCGAAACCTCGCAATTCTGGGAAAACGTCGGGCCTTACAACGATGTGAAAAGCGCCGACATCCAGACCGAAGTCATTCGCCTGCCCACCACCTGCTTTGCCGAAGAGGACGGCTCGCTGGTCAACAGCAGTCGCTGGCTGCAATGGCACTGGAAAGGCGCCGACGGCCCCGGCGAGTCCCGCACCGACGTGCGGATCATGACCGAGCTGTTCATGCGCCTGCGTCAGCGTTATCAGACCGAGGGCGGGGCCTATCCCGATCCGATCCTCAAACTCTCCTGGCCGTACAAGGTTCCGGAAGAGCCGTCGCCGGAAGAAATCGCCAAGGAAGTCAACGGCTACGCCACCACCGATTTCACCGACGCCACGGGCGCAGCGATCAAGGGCAATTCGCAACTGGCCGCCTTCGCCCAGCTCAAGGATGACGGCAGCACCGCCTCTGGTTGCTGGATTTTCTGCGGCAGCTGGACCGAGGCCGGCAACCAGATGGCACGGCGCGACAATGCCGACCCTTACGGCATGCATCAGCATCAGGGCTGGGCGTGGGCCTGGCCGGCCAACCGGCGGATTCTCTACAACCGCGCTTCGGCGGACATGCAGGGCAAACCCTGGGACCCGAAAAAACGCCTGGTGTGGTGGAACGGCAAGGCCTGGGGCGGCACCGACGTGCCGGACTACAAGGCCGACGTGCCGCCGGAAGCCGGGATGAACCCGTTCATCATGAACCCCGAAGGCGTGGCGCGGTTCTTCGCCGTCGACAAGATGAACGAAGGGCCGTTCCCCGAGCACTACGAGCCGTTTGAAACGCCGATCGGCATCAACCCGCTGCACCCCGAAAACAAGAAAGCCACCAGCAACCCGGCGGCCAGGATCTTCGATTCGGTGTGGGACAGCCTCGGCGTGGCCAAGGACTACCCGTACGCCGCCACCAGTTACCGGCTGACCGAGCATTTCCACTTCTGGAGCAAACATTGCCGGTTGAACGCGATTGCCCAACCGGAGCAGTTCGTGGAAATCGGCGAAGTGCTCGCGAAAGAGAAGGGCATCGCTGCCGGCGACCGGGTACGGGTCAGCTGTAAACGCGGGTTCATCGAAGCGGTGGCGGTGGTGACCAAAAGGATCCGGCCGTTGCAGGTCAACGGCCAGGTCGTGCATCAGATCGGCATCCCGCTGCACTGGGGCTTCACCGGCCTGACGCGTCACGGTTACCTGACCAACACCCTGGTGCCGTTCCTCGGCGATGGCAATACACAGACCCCGGAATCCAAGTCATTCCTGGTCAACGTGGAGAAGCTCTGATATGGCCAGCCAAGACATCATTGCCCGCTCGGCCACCACCACGCCGGCACCCTCGGTGCGTAATCAGGAGGAAGTCGCCAAGCTGATCGACACCACCAAATGCATCGGCTGCAAGGCCTGCCAGGTCGCGTGCTCGGAATGGAACGAGCTGCGCGACGAGGTCGGCCACAACCATGGCACCTACGACAACCCGCAGGATCTGAGTGCAGAGTCGTGGACGCTGATGCGCTTCACCGAGCACGAAACCGACGCCGGCAACCTCGAATGGCTGATCCGCAAGGACGGTTGCATGCACTGCGCCGAGCCCGGTTGTTTGGCGGCGTGCCCGAGCCCGGGGGCGATCATCAAGCACGCCAACGGCATCGTCGACTTCGATCAGGACCACTGCATCGGTTGTGGTTATTGCATCACCGGCTGCCCGTTCAACATTCCGCGCATCTCGCAGAAAGACCACAAGGCCTACAAATGCACCTTGTGTTCGGATCGCGTGGCGGTAGGTCTGGAGCCGGCCTGTGTGAAAACCTGCCCGACCGGGGCGATTGTCTTCGGCAGCAAAGAGGACATGAAAACCCACGCCGCCGAACGCATCGTCGACTTGAAGAGTCGCGGCTTCGACAACGCCGGTCTCTACGATCCCGAAGGCGTCGGCGGCACCCACGTCATGTACGTGTTGCATCATGCCGACACGCCTAAGATCTACGCCGGCCTGCCGGAGAATCCTGCGATCAGTCCGCTGGTGGGCCTGTGGAAAGGCATCAGCAAACCCCTGGGCCTGCTGGCCATGGGCGCGGCGGTGCTGGCCGGGTTCTTCCACTATGTGCGGATCGGCCCGAACCGCACCGAAGAGGATGACCATCCGGAACCGCCCGACACCTCGGTCCAAGTGGTCGACCCGGCGGTGCACACCTTCGATCCACGCAGGGAGGACCGGCCATGAGCAACAAGACGATCCTGCGCTACACCGCCAACCAGCGCACCAACCACTGGCTGGTGGCGATTCTGTTCTTCATGGCCGGGCTTTCGGGACTGGCGCTGTTTCATCCGTCGATGTTCTGGCTGACCAACCTGTTCGGCGGCGGGCCGTGGACGCGGATTCTGCACCCGTTCATGGGTGTGCTGATGTTCGTGTTCTTTCTCGGCCTGGTGTTCCGTTTCTGGCGTTCGAATTTCTTTATCGACAACGACTGGAAGTGGCTGCGGCGCATCGACCGGGTGCTGGTCAACGACGAAGAGACCGTGCCGCCGGTGGGCAAGTACAACGCCGGGCAGAAGATGCTGTTCTGGACTTTACTGCTGTGCATGCTCGGGCTGTTGTTCACGGGGCTGGTGATCTGGCGCGCGTATTTCAGTCATTACTTCGGCATCACCACGATTCGCTGGGCGATGTTGCTGCATGCACTGGCCGGGTTTGTGCTGATCCTCAGCATCATCGTGCACATCTATGCCGGGATCTGGATCAAGGGCTCGGTGGACGCGATGCTGCACGGTTGGGTCAGCCGCGCCTGGGCGAAAAAACATCACGCACTCTGGTATCGCGAAGTGGAATCCCAGGATCCGCCGGAGCGACCGGTCACCAAAAAGGGCTGACACTTGCCAACCATTCTTGAACCCGGGGAAATCGAAGCGGCGGCCAGTGCGCCGCCGTTTCTGCACTTGCCGCCGCACAACCTGTTCACGCTGCGCGCCGAACGTCTGGAACACCTGGCGATCGGTCATCCGCTGGCCGACTACCTGCGTCTGATCGCCGGACTGTGCCGCGTGCAACAGCAAGTGCTCGACGATCCGCCTTCAAACGCCCCGATTGATGAGCAACGTCTTGAAGTCTGCCGGCAACACGGCATGCCGCCGTTCGCCGCCGACACATTGATTCGCGAGGATGGCTGGCAGGCGTATCTCGATGCCTTGCTGCAGCGCTACGGTGCACCGGAACAACCCGCCGTCGCCGATGCGGTCACGTCGTTGCGGGTTGCCGGTTCCGGCCAGTTGCGGGCCTGGGCGGTGGCGTTGGTCAGCGGCCAGTATTCGCTGGTGTCGGCGGCGCTGGTGCCGTTTCTTGGCGCAGCGCTGCAAACGGCCTGGAGCCACTGGTTGCTTAGCGCACCAAATCTGCAACTGGCGCCCGGCAATAGTCTCGGCCAGTGCCCGGCCTGTGGTTCGCCGGCCATGGCCGGGGTGATCCGCCATCGCGGCAAACACAACGGCTTGCGTTATCTGGTCTGTTCGCTGTGCGCCTGCGAATGGCATGTGGTGCGGGTCAAGTGTGTGTATTGCGAGCAGAGCAAGGGCCTTGAATACCTGAGCCTTGAGGATGATCGTCACGCTGCAAATCAGGCGCCGTTGCGGGCGGAGGTCTGCCCGAGTTGTAACAGCTACCTGAAATTGCTGTATCTGGAAAACGATGCCGAGGCCGAAGCCTTGTCGGCAGACTTGAGCAGTCTGCTGCTGGACATGCGCCTGGCCCAGGACGGCTATCAGCGGCTGGCACCGAATCTGTTGCTGGCACCCGGAGACGAATAAGCAGAGCGTCTACACTCTGGCGCAACGGCTTTTTATCCGGAGCGTCTGATGCCTGCCAGTGTTGCCCAGCGTTTGCCTTCCATCGACAGTCTATTGCGTCACAACGCCTTCCAGCCCGTGGCCGAACGACACGGGCGCGAGGCGCTGCTGGCGATGTTGCGTCAGTTGCTCGACGACTTGCGCGATTCGGTCGTGGCGGGGCAGCTCTCCGCCGTCGAGATCAGCCCTGAAGCCCTGGCCGGCAGAATTGCCGAACGTCTGGCGTTGCAGCAGCGCAGTCAGGTACGGCGGGTGTTCAACCTGACCGGCACGGTGCTGCACACCAACCTGGGCCGTGCGCTGTTGCCGGAAGAAGCCATCGACGCCGTGCAATTGGCGGCGCGTTATCCCTTGAACCTCGAATTCGACCTGGCCAGCGGCAAGCGCGGCGACCGTGATGACCTGATCGAAGGCCTGATCCGCGAACTGACCGGCGCCGAAGCCGTCACCGTGGTCAACAACAATGCCGCCGCGGTGCTGCTGACCCTCAACAGCCTCGGCGCACGCAAGGAAGGCATCATCTCGCGCGGCGAACTGATCGAAATCGGCGGCGCGTTCCGCATCCCCGACATCATGGCCCGGGCCGGCGTGCGTCTGCACGAGGTCGGCACCACCAATCGCACTCATGCCCGGGATTACGAAGCGGCGATCAGCCCGCGCAGCGGCTTGATCATGCGGGTGCATGCGAGCAACTACAGCATCGAGGGTTTTACCGCCCGGGTGCCGACCGCCGAACTGGCGGAACTGGCCCATCGTCATGGCCTGCCGCTACTCGAAGACCTTGGCAGCGGCAGTCTGCTGGACCTGACCCGCTGGGGCCTGCCGGCGGAGCCGACGGTGCGTCAGGCCTTGCTCGATGGCGCGGACATCGTCACCTTCAGCGGCGACAAACTGCTCGGCGGGCCGCAAGCCGGCGTGATCGTCGGGCGCAAGGATCTGGTCGCGAAGATCAAGAAAAACCCGCTGAAACGCGCCTTGCGGGTCGACAAGATGACGCTGGCAGCGCTGGAAGCGGTGCTTGGGCTCTATCGCGATCCTGATCGTCTGGCCGAGCGGTTACCGACCTTGCGCCTGCTGACCCGCCCGCAAGACGAAATTCTGGCCCAGGCCCAACGTCTGCAACCCTTGTTGGCCAATGTTCTCGGTGAAGGCTGGACTGTCACTGCCGTGGCGACACTGGGCATGATCGGCAGCGGCAGCCAACCGGTGGCGCGGCTGCCAAGCGCGGCACTGTGTGCCCGCCCGCAAGTGTCGAAACGCCTGCGCGGACGCTCGCTGCTGAATCTGCAAAGCGCATTGCGCGAATTGCCGATCCCGGTGCTCGGACGTCTCGACGATGACGCGCTGTGGCTGGATCTGCGGCAACTCGATGACGAACCGGCGTGGCTCGCGCAACTCGGGCCGTTGCAGACATGATCGTCGGCACCGCCGGGCACATCGACCACGGCAAGACCTCGCTGCTTCAGGCCCTGACCGGGCAATCCGGCGACCGCCGCCCGCAGGAGCGCGAGCGGGGCATGACCATTGACCTCGGTTATCTCTATGCCGAACTGGCGGCCGGAGGGGGGCTGACCGGGTTCATCGACGTGCCGGGCCACGAGAAATTCACCCACAACATGTTGGCCGGCTCCCAGGGCATCGATCTGGTGTTGCTGGTGGTCGCGGCGGATGACGGGGTGATGCCGCAGACCCGCGAGCACTTGGCGATTGTCGAGTTGCTGGGCATTCCCCGGGCGCTGGTGGCGATCACCAAGGCTGATCGGGTCGAGGCGGGCAGGTTGGTAGAGGTTCGCCGGCAAATCGAACATCTGCTGGCGCACGGTCCGTTTGCAGATGCGCCGATGCTCGCGGTTTCAAGCGTGACAGGTGAAGGCGTCGAGGCCCTGCGGCAAGCGTTGCTGCAGGCACAGAGTGAAGTGTTGAAGCGGGGGCGCGAGGGTGGTTTTCGTCTGGCCATCGACCGGGCGTTCAGTGTCGCCGGTGCCGGGATTGTGGTGACGGGCACGGCGTTGTCGGGAGTGGTTGCGGTGGGCGACAGGCTGATCCTCGGGCCGTCGGGCAAAACGGTGCGGGTGAGGGAGCTGCACGCGCAGAATCAACCCGCAGAGCTGGCGTTTGCCGGCCAGCGTGTAGCCCTGAACATCAGCGCTGATCGCCTGGAACTTGGGCACATCCATCGCGGCCAATGGCTGCTCGCCGAAGCACTGTTCGCGCCGACTCAACGCCTGGACATCGAATTTCAGCTGCTGCCTGATGAGACGCGCACCTTCGAACACTTTCAGCCCGTGCATCTGCACCTCGGCACGCAAGACGTGATCGCCCGCGTGGCATTGCTCGAAGGACCCCGGCTGCTTCCGGGCGAGCGCATGCTCGCGCAACTGCTGACCCATGTCCCGGTACACGGCGTGAAGGGCGATCGGTTGATCCTGCGCGACCCCAGCGCCCAGCGCACGCTCGGCGGCGGCCAGTTGCTCGACCCGTTCGCCCCGGCCCGGCAACGGCGCAGCCCCGGGCGTCTGGCGCAATTGCGGGCGCTGGCGATCAGCTCCAGCCTCGAGCAAGCGCTGCCAACGTTGCTGGAGTACAGCGAAAGCGGCATTGATTCGCAGCGTCTGGAGCGTCAGTTCAACCGCCCGCGTGAAGGCTGGTCGCTGCCGGACAACGTTCGCCTGATCGAAACCCGTCAGGGCCAGGTCCTGTTCAATGCCCAGCGCTGGGGCATTCTCAAGTTCACCTTGCTGGAGCAACTGGCGCGCTTCCATGAACTGGAGCCCGACCAGATGGGCCCGGACCGTGATCGTCTGCGGCGCTTCAGCGGCCTGAACATCGAGCATTCGACCTTCGTCAGTCTGTTGGAAGAACTGCGCAGCGCCGGTTCGCTCACCGCAAGCGGCCCGTGGCTGCATTTGCCGGACCATCAGGTGCGCCTGAATGCCGACGATGAATCCCTCTGGCAGGCACTGCAGCCGCTGTTCGAACAGGCCGGTTTCGACCCGCCGTGGGTGCGCGACGTGGCCAAAGCCGTGAGCCAGGAGGACGCCACTGTCCGGCTGTTGCTGCGCAAACTGGCGCGGCTGGGCGTGGTGCATCAGGTGGTGCGGGACTTGTTCTTTACCGACATCACCTTGCGGCAGATGGCAGCCGTGTTGCTGCGTCTGGGTGAAGAAAATCCGCCGATTCAAGTCACGGCGTTCCGCGATGCGCTAGGCTTGGGACGCAAACGCTGTATCCAGATCCTCGAATACTTCGACCGCCTCGGCCTGACCCGGCGTCTCGGCGAGGGTCGGCAGATCCGCTTCGACAACGCGCTGGCCAACCCCGGCGCCGAATGAGTTCAAGGAAGGCAATCGCGCCCGGTGGCGCGGCCGGGCTTCAAACCCGGTTGGGGACGGCATCCGTTCCCGGGCAGGTTCGACTCCGGCTGCCTTCCGCCAATTCTTGACTGGGAGTGCCATCAACAGGCCGCTCCCGTAGAATCCCCAACCGGTCCTGGAAAGAACTGTCTCAAAGAACACGCCGTTGGCTTAGGTTGGGAAATTAGCGTCGAGTTGCGAGTGGCGGGTTGCTGAAAGGGCTCGTATCTAATAACTGGCAATTGACTATTGGAGACCGTATTGGACAGGGGCGTTGCGCTACAACTGCTTAACATCAGCGCAGGAATTATTTTCAAAAACGAAATCAAACACATGAAATCGTATGTCGATGAAGTGTTCGAGACTCTGGATGAGCGTCTGTCCAAAGCCAGACATCGCATCAAGAAAACATACGGAAGTGACGACCAGGACGAAGACGGACTTATTCTGGGGATATTGACAGCGCGTGAATCGATGCACCGCCATATCTTTCTGAACTCAACCGTGATGGCTGTCTACAGCATGATCGAGGCTAATCTGGGACTGCTCATCGAGTTCTTATCCTCTCCAGATATTGTTGATGTTGATTATCCGAAATTCAAAAAAAGGTTAAGCGATGCGCTGAAGAAACGTAATAGCAAAAATGGATCCCAAAAGAGCCACTCCGAGCTCTCCAGAATGTTTCGCTATTTGATCCTGGAACATGGGTTTGACTTTTCATCACAACGTAAGCAACTCAGAGCCGTGGAGAATTTTCGGACTTTACGCAATGCAATCAGCCATAACGGAGGTCGGTACACCCAAAAAAACCTCGCAAAAGTTTCAAGGCTTTGCCGTGAGCAGGAAAATCCGCGACCTCCTTCCTTGTTTCAGGTGGACATCGAATCGCTGAAGCTATTCGTCGCTGCCGTCGAAACCCTCTTCCGTTCCATTAGCGAGCAGCTTGCAGGAATGGCGAAAGAGCAAAAGGTCCAGTGACGGGAAGCGCAAGGCTCAGAAAGTTATACGTTTGTGTTCTGCGCTCAAAAAACTAACGGGTACTGAATCACCACATAGATCCGGTCAATGTCATCCCCCGCCTGGGCACTGTTGGCCCGGTGCGAGACGTGGGACAGCTGCACCGAAAGATCCTTGGCCGCCCCGGACTGGACGATGTAGCGCAGATCGATATCGCGCTCCCAGTGTTTGCCGCCGTCCCCTTGCTGTGGCTGGAACTGGCCGCTGTCCGGGTCGAACGGGTTGTAGGCGCCGCCCTTGGGCGCGTGGGTGCCGTCGATGTGGCTGCCGGAGACGTAGCGAGTCATGAAGTTGAGGCCGGGAATGCCGAACGCGCCGAGATCGAGGTCGTAGCGTGCTTGCCATGAACGTTCGTGGGCGCCGTTGAAGTCGGCGTATTTGATCGAGTTGGCCAGATAGATCGAGTCGCCACCGACGAAATCGAACGGTGTGTCACCGTTGATGCGTTGCCAGCCGAGCATCACCGCGTGCGGGCCGAAGGCGTATTTGCCCGAGAGGCTGAACGCGGTGTTGTCGATTTCCCCGGCCAGTGCCTGCCCGGTGTCGCGGGTGTGGTAGACGTTGGCGTCGAGCAGCACGCCGGACTGTTTGAAATGCAGGTTGGCGTAGTACTGATGCCAGGTTTCGCTGAGGTCTGAAGCGTACAGCGCGCCGCCGACCGGGCTTTCGGTGAACAGATCGACGCCGATGAAGGTGATTCCGCCGGCCTTGGTATTGGCGCCATAACCCTGGAAGTCGCCTTGGCCGGATGAGCTGTCCTGATTCTTGAACGCGGTGAAATGCCCGGCCACCAGATTGACGTTGTCGATTTCATGGCTGTTGAGCAGAAACCCGGTGGCGTATTCCGGTTGCAGGCGTTTGTCCGAGGTGTCGAATACCGGGGTCTCGACGGTCATTTCGCCGAAGGCGAGGGTGGTGCGCGAGGCCTTCAGTTTCAGGGCGCCGCCAGCGCTGGAATACTCGCTTTCGCTGCGACCGCCACTGTCCACCGGCAACAGACCGGTGCCCGAATGCCCCCGGCCGCCGTCGAGTTTCAGACCATAAAAGGCGTGGGCGTCGAGGCCAAAACCGACAGTTCCTTCGGTGAAACCAGATGCGAAAGTGCCGATAAACCCCTGAGCCCATTCCTGTTTGTAGTTCTTGCCGCTGGGCGAGGGCGAGCGATAGTCGTTGCTCAGGAAGAAATTGCGGCTGAGCACTTCGCTTTTGCCGTCCTCGAAAAAACCAATGGCGAACGCACTCTCTGTCAGTGCGCAAAGCACCAAGGGCAAAATTGACGGCTTCATGTTTCCGTGACCCGAGACGATGAAATGTGGGTCGATGATCAGATAAGTGCGCATTGAGTGATTGAGCGCGTGTGCTCACTTGTAGATATGCGTTGATTGGCGTTCGCTCGCCAACACGCTAATCTCGCGCCCCATTCCCATCCATGAAACGTCACAGTGAGTGACGGTGCCCAGTGAATCAGGACGATGAACGACTACTCCATCAAACTCGCCAACTACTGGCGTAACTCCCTCGCAGATGCTGAAAACGGCAATGGAAGCCTGTCTGTGCTTCAAGCCGCCAAACTGACAGTCGTGCCCCGGGACTCGTTACTCGCCGGCTGTGTGCCGGCAGAGCAGACTGACGTGCTGTTTGCAGACGAACCTGCCAGAGCATCCTCTGTGGAAGTGACTCTGCGTCCCTTCGTTTACAAGTCGAGGCTGGAGCATCGCAAGACGCGCAACGGCCTACCGGTGTTCGTTACCCCGGTCATTTGTCGAGTGCTCGTCACCCGGGATGGTCGTATCTATCCCACAGCGAACACGTTGATTCCCCGTGACATTCTCGAGCCGCTGGATCGCGACAACTTTGCAATCGGGGCACAGACGGAACTGGACGGTTTTCTATCCAGAGAGAAAGTTCCGCATATCGATCCTCCAGCGCAGGGAGAAGAGTTCGCCTCGGCGCCATATCTTGAACGATGGAATAGCTATCTGCAGTTTTGCGAAAACATGGTCGATCAGATCTGCAATGGCTGGGACGGGACGGAAGACGGCTTTGATCTGACCAACTTCGGCTATTTGTTCAAGGAAACCAAAGCTGACGGGTTCAGCCGTCATATCGTCGCGCTTTACGATTACCTGCGCGACAGCAAGCCCAAAACGCCGTTGTTTGAACGTTTCGCTCAGAGAGAGCCCAGTCCGGACCAGGACTGCCTGCCTGCCAATAGCCAGTTTTCCGCACGGCTGGGGCACTCGGGCGATCAATTTGCCCTGGCGCCTGCTCAGCGCGATGGCCTGGCACATCTGCTGGTTGCCGAGCCAGGTGATGTATTGGCAATCAACGGGCCGCCGGGGACGGGTAAAACTACATTGCTTCTGTCGGTCGTTGCTTCGCTCTGGGCCAAGGCAGCCCTGGAGGGAGGCGAACCACCGGTAATCGTCGCAAGCTCTACCAACAACCAGGCTGTGACGAACATCATCAATGCATTCGGCAAGGATTTTGCCCACGGAAGTGGTCCATTTGCAGGGCGTTGGCTTCCAGACATAAAAAGCTTTGGCGCCTATTTTCCCAAGGTTTCGGCCGAAGCGGAAATGGCCCGCACCTACCAGACCAAAAGCTTCTATACCGAACTTGAATCGCAGGATTACCTGCAAAAGGCCCGACAGACCTACATGGCCAAGGCTGCGATTGCCTTTGCAGATGAGCCGGAGCCAGACCTGCAACGCGTCGTCGACCGGCTCCAGGATGCGATCCGGGTACGCCAGCAACATCTCTCCGACGTCGAGCAGGCATGGGGCAGGCTGGTCACCGTTCGTGAGGCAGTTCGGGCGCAGCTCGGTGATAGCCCCCAGTCAGCAGTCGAGCGAATCCAGGCACAGCATCTGGAGCGGACGCAACAAGCAGCAACAGCACAAGGCTGGCTGAAAACGTTCAAACGGTACCTGGCTCATGAACCGTTGATCTACACGCTGTTTGGCTGGATCGGGCCGATCGCCAGCAAACGTCTGCGGCTGGCGAAACTACAGCTCGAGGATGCCTGCATCGAAGTAGAAAGTGCACGTACTGTCAGCGAAATCGAATCTCGTCTGGCGAGCTCCGTGACTGACGCCGAGCAGGCCTGCGCTACGATCATGGCGCGGCTGCATGAAGTGCAGAAATTGCTGGCGAGCGAGCAACGCGAGGTCATGAACTGGCAAGCCGTGATCGGTGTTTTACCCGTGCCGGACGACAAACCTGCTGGCGAAGTAACTCTGGACGATTGCGATAATTGGGCTGACACCTCGCTACGCTTCGAAATCTTTCTGCTGACGACCCACTATTGGGAGGGCCGCTGGCTGTTGGAAGTTACGCGAACGTTGCCGGACATTTTGAAAAGTCGCACAAAGACAGGGCGCAAGACCCTTGAGAAAAACTGGCGCCGATGGATGAAGCTTACGCCCTGTGTCGTGGCCACTTTCTTCAGGCTACCCACAGAAATGTCCTGCTCGCGACATGATGGCAATGGGTACGTCGACGATTACGCACTCAATTTCATTGATCTGCTGATTGTCGATGAGGCCGGCCAGGTGCTGCCTGAAGTCGCTGCGCCCTCATTTGCACTGGCCAAACGAGCCCTCGTGATTGGCGACACCCGGCAGATTGAACCGATCTGGTCGATTCCGGCGGCCGTCGATATCGGAAACCTGCTGAGTGCCGGTTTGCTCGCTCGGGATCAAGTCGATGACGACTATGCTGATTTTTGCGAGGGCGGTCGTAGTGCGGCCAATGGCAGCGTCATGGCGGTCGCTCAGTCGACCAGCCGTTATCACTACGACCGAGAACTTGACCGGGGTATCTACCTATACGAACACCGACGCTGTTACGACTCGATCATCGATTACTGCAATGCCCTTTGTTACAAGGGCAAGCTGCAACCAAGACGAGGACCAAAACCGCACGGTGGCTTGCCGGGGCTGGGCTATCTGCATATTGACGGTTTGTGTCAGCAGCATAATGGTGGCAGTCGTCGCAACCTGCTGGAGGCGCAGACGATCGCGAAATGGATTCAGGCCAACGCTACTGAGCTGACAACCCGCTACAACAAACCGTTGTGGGAAATACTCGGGGTGATCACGCCTTTCGGAGCTCAAACCCAGGCAATTGTCCAGGCTTGCGCCGCGCTAGGCATAAGAACCGGAAAAGGCGAGGGCGAGTTGACCGTTGGCACGGTGCACTCGTTTCAAGGCGCGGAACGTGCAGTGGTCATTTTTTCCGCTGTTTATTCAAAACATGCTGATGGGGAATTTATCGACCGCAGGGACAGCATGCTCAATGTTGCGGTTTCCCGTGCCAAGGACAGTTTCCTGGTGTTTGGCGACATGGACCTGTTCAGCCAGGTTCCGATCAGCAAGCCACGCGGGCGACTGGCCCGGTTTCTGCTGGCGGATCCGGCGAACGAGCTTTCGTTCGTTTACCAGCCCCGTGAAGATCTGCAGACCATGCGAACCGGTTTGAGCCACCTGCATGAAGTGGATGAGCACGATCGATTTCTGATGCAAACACTGGGAACGGCGCGTCAACAGGTGCAAATTGTGACGCCCTGGGTGAAGTTACGCTGGATGCAGGAAAGCGGTGCACTGGACTTGATGGGCAGCACCGTGGAGCGGGGGGTCCAGGTCGTGGTTTACACCGACCTGCGATTCAATACCGATATCAGACACGCCACGGATCCGGGTGACTCGACCAAGATCGCGCAATTCAAGGAGGCGATCAGTACGCTGCAAGCCCGGGATATTCAGGTGCGGCTGGTTAACAAGGTGCACAGCAAAATCGTGATGGCTGACGAAGAACTGCTCTGCGTCGGCTCGTTCAACTGGTTGAGCGCGCAGCGCTATGGCGATTATGTGCACCATGAAACATCCATGGTTTATCGAGGCCCGGACGTGAGTGGCGAGCTGACGATCAATCGAGCGAGTCTGGCGCGACGAACGACTTCTGTCGAACTGTAGATTCTGCGGAGCGAGCTGCCTCAATCCATCAAAGGCAATTGGACCCTCGCCACCAGCCCCGAGCCCTTGCGATTGCTCAAGGTCAGTTCGCCGCCCTGTTCACGCACGATCGCCCGGGCCGCCGAGAGGCCAAGCCCGACGCCGCCGGTTTCGCGGTTGCGCGAGGTTTCGAGGCGGAAGAACGGGTCGAACACCCGTTGCAGCGCGTCTTCGGGAATACCCGGGCCTTCGTCGCAGACTTCGATGCAGATCGAGTGCGCGTTGCGGCTGAGTGCGATGCGCGGGCGTTCGCCGTATTTCACGGCGTTTTCCAGCAGGTTGACGATCACCCGCTTGAGGCTCAGCGGTCGGCCGTCGTAGACCAGGTGGGCCGGGCCGTTGAAGTCGATGAGGATGTGCTGGTCACGGTAGTCGTCGAGGATGGTTTGCAGCAGTTCCGACAGATCGAACGCCGTGGGTTGCTCGAGCTGTGTACCTTCGCGGAAAAACGCCAGGGCGGCGTTGATCATCGATTGCATTTCTTCGATGTCGCGAATCAGTTTCTGCTGATGATCCAGGTCTTCCATGAACTCGCTGCGCAGGCGCATCCGGGTCAGAGGCGCGCGCAAATCATGGGAGATGGACGCGAGCATATGCGTGCGCTCACCGATGAAATGCTGGATCTGCGCCTGCATCGCGTTGAAGGCGATGATGGCCTGGCGGATTTCATGGGGCCCTTCGATCTCGATGGGCGGTGCGTTCAGGTCGACGCCAAAACGCCTGGCGGCCCCGGCAAAGCGTTGCAGCGGATTGGCCAGTTGGCGGGTGGCGATCCAGGCAACCAGCAACGTGGCGATCAGGCCGAGAGAGGCAATCACCGCGATCCGGGCGTTCAGGGTCAGGCCCCAGCTACGCTCCGGCGGCGTGAAGGACAGCCAACTGCCATCGGTCAAAGGGATGAGGGCGACATAGTGAGCCTGCGCACTGCCGGCCGGCCAGTCGTCAGGATTGAACACTTCGACTTCCCGATGACTGCCCAGCAATTGCTCCAGCGCCGGAATTTTCGAGGTCTCGACCGCGGCGCCGTCCCCGGGGAAATTGAATGAGGCGCGCTGTGCATTCCACACCACTTCAAGCGTCGGGGTGCTGGCGGCGCTCGCCAGCTGCGGGCGCAATGGGGCGGGCGCCGCTTCGATCACTCGTGTGGTCGCCGCAATTCGTTCCAAAAGGCCGGTGCGTTCGATGGGCGGACGGGCCCAGATGCCCGCCACCTGCACGAACAGGGCATTGAGCAGCAGTGAGGCGAGCATCGCCGCGACAATCGTCAAGGCGATCCGCCGACTGAGGGTGTCGCGACGCAAGAGTCGACCGATCATGAGCGGCTGACCTTGGCGGTGAACATGTAGCCGCCGTTGCGCACGGTGCGGATCAGGTCCGGACGCTTGCTGTCCGGTTCGATCTTGCGCCGCAAGCGGCTGACCTGCACGTCGATGCTGCGATCAAAGGCGTCGTGGCCCTGGCCGTGGGTCAGGTCGATCAGTTGTTCGCGGGTCAGGATGCGTTGCGGATGTTCGAGAAAGACCAGCAGCAGATCAAATTCCCCGCCGGACATCGGAATCATCACGCCCTCGGGTGAGCGCAGCTCACGGCAGGTAATGTCCAGGTGCCAACCGGCGAAGGTCATGACCGGGCGTGCGGGCTCGCTGGTGCGGTGGCCGTGTTCGCCGGCGCGGCGTTGCAGTGCGCGCACCCGGGCCAGCAATTCCTGAGGCGCGAAGGGCTTGGTCAGGTAATCGTCGGCCCCCAGTTCCAGACCGACAATCCGGTCACTCAGCTCGGCCATCGCCGTCAGCATGATGATCGGGATCCCCATCTGCGCGCGGATTTTCTGGCACAGGCTCAAACCGCCTTCACCCGGCAGCATCAGGTCGAGAATGATCGTGTCCGGCCGCGCCCGGTCAATGGCCGCCCACATGGCCTGGCCATCCGTTACCACTTCGACTTCGTAGGCGTGCTGAACGAAGAATTTCTTCAGCAGGGACAGAATTTCCACGTCGTCATCGACGATCAGCAGTCTGCTCACGTTTGCAGGATCCATGAATCAAAAGAGGGCATCTAAAACCATTTCGAAGGCGGGGTCATTTATTTCAATCCAGCAACATTCCTTCCGGACGGACATCAGCCGGACATCCTCGGGCAAAAAACCTCGGGCACTCTGCCGGCATTCCATCCAAGGGGGTTCATATGAAGGATATGAAAAGCGCTTATTCCACTCAGGGGCATGGTGCCGTGCGCCCACTGATTCTGACCCAGCGCACCACTAGCAGCGTTTTCAACGCGCCGATCTTTTTCCAGGAAACCTGCCTGGGAATCGCTCCGGACCAGAGCCAACTCGTCATGCGCCGCTACTTCGAGCGCTTCAGTCCGGCCGACAGTCATTGGGTGGAATACATCCACTCCATCCCCACGACCGAATTCATCCACTGGATCATGACCCACGGCCAGTTGCGCATCGAGTGTTCTGAAAACACGCCGTTCGGCCAGATTCAGACCGCAGGGGAAGCGCATTGATGAGAAACCGTCATTCGCTGGTGCTGTTGTTGGCTGCCACATTGGGCCTGTCGGCCTGCAGCAGCAAAAAAGTCGAACCGGACATGTATTCCGGGTTTCTCAACGACTACAGCATGTTGAAGGAGCAGCAGACGCCGTCGGGGCAGACGGTTCTGAGCTGGGTCAGCCCGGCGTTGGCGACTGGGCGTTACACCCGGGTTTATCTGGCGCCGAGCCAGTTTTATCCGCAGGTTCAGCCCACGGGGCGAATTCCGCAGACCACGTTGTCCGGTGTGACCCACTACTACGACGCAGCCCTCAGGCAGGAACTGGGCAAAACGTTGCCACTGGCATCCGCGCCCGGCCCGAACACACTGGTTGTGCGACCCGCGATCACGCAAGTCGCCACCAGCACTCAGGGTCTGCGGTACTACGAATGGCTGCCGATCACGCTGGTCGCGGCCGGCGTGAGCACCGCTGCCGGGATTCGTGATCAGGACAGTGAAATCGCCACGGAAGTGTCGATCGAGGACGGATCCACCGGCGAGGTGGTGGCGAAAGTCGTGCGCAAGGGCACGGGCGTGCCATTGGAAAACGACAAACAAGTGATGACCGCCGAGAACGTCAAAGGCGTGCTCGACGGTTGGGCCAGCGATCTGAGCCAGACCTGTGTCACCGCGCGCAAGGTGACCGCGCGGTGACAACCGCTACGTCACAGCGCCGCTTTTACCTGTAGGCCCACCACCAGTGCATTGTCGATGTCCTGACCGGAGAACGCGCCCGGCTCGATGATGTACTGCAGGTTCGGGCGTAGGGTCAGCCACGGGGTGGCTTGATAGCCGTATCCGAGCTCGATCAGTTGTTCAGCGCCGTCGATATTAGAGAGCGGCGTGCCGTTGGCCAGTGCGGCGTCTTGTTGCACGTCGCGGCTGCGCGGGTTTTGCACGGCCCGACCGTAGCCCAGGGCGACGGTGTCGCGCGGGCGGCCTTCGAACGGTTTGTACAGGACCACGCCGGCGCCATACCACTTGCTGAACGGCGAAGCCGCTTCGCTGGCCGCCGAGTATTGACCGAAGGTGTGCAGGCTGCGGCCTTCGGACGTTGGCGAACTCCACACGGCCTGATCGATCAGCAGGTAATGGCCGCCGCGACCGGACACTTCCTTGTCGCTGCCGATGCGTTTCACGTCGGAGCTGTCGTAGTAATAACCGAGCTTGTACTCGCCAGGCAGGGTGCCCGCATGTTTGTAGACCAGTTCGACAGGCACCACGGTGCCGGTGGTGTGTTTCGGTCCCAGGTGCCAGGCGCGGCTGGAGTTGCCGTTGCTTTCGGGATCGACGTTGAACGCGGCCACGCGCAGTTGCCATTCCGGCGACAGGTCGTATTTCACCCGCACGCCCAGGTGCGCGTTGGGGTAGTTGGTCCAGCCGCTGCCGCCGGACATGTTCAGCGGATGACCGCAGAAACCGGCGTTCATGAAGTTGCAGAGAATGCCGCTGTCGAGGCCGCCGAGGTCGTTGCCCATGGCCATGTAGCCGAGTTTGACGTTTAGTGCCGGCGTGAACAGGGTGCGCTCATAACTCAGTTCGGTCAGGCGGGTGTAGAGGCCGCCGTAGTTTTCCTGGATCGGCAGACGGTTGCCGACCAGATCTTCCGAGGCGCTGTTGCCGCGCCGGTCGTTGATGGTCAGCTGGACCTTGCCGGCGTTGTCGACGCCATAGATTTTGCTCAGATCAAATTGCGCGCCGAGCTTGATGTTCTGTGAGTAACGGGCGGAGCGATGCAAACCGCCATCGGCGTTGTAGGCGGTTTCGCCGGTGTAGTCGCCGGTGAACTTGACGCCGTCTTCGTCGAGCTGGTGGCGCAGGCCGCCCCAGTCGCCGGTCAGGGTGTTGCGGGTGAACACGTTCGAATCGGTGTCAGCGAAAGCGGGCAGGGCGGTGCTGCAGGCAAGAGCGAGCAGTACGCCAGTGTGGGAAAAACGAACAACGAATGACATTGCTGAAATCCAGAGCCAGGAACATGAAACGGCGCGACACCCGAAGGTGCCGCGCGCAGTGAAATGAAGGAGGGCGCAGCGGTTTACGGCAGGGCGTACGCCATGACGTAGTCACCACGATCAGTCGACTGACGGGCGCCGCCAGCGGTGATGACCACGTACTGCTTGCCGGTTTTCGGCGAAACGTAAGTCATCGGGCCGCCCTGGCTGCCGACCGGCAGGCGGGCTTTCCAGATTTCTTCACCGTTGCCGCTGTTGTAGGCGCGCAGGTAGAAGTCCTGGGTGCCGGCGATGAAGATCAGGCCACCTTGGGTCGACAGGGTGCCGCCGAGGGTCGGCAGACCGATCTTGATCGGCAGGTGCATGCGGATGCCCAGTGGACCGGTGTCTTCAACAGTGCCGACCGGAACCTGCCAGGCGACTTTCTGGGTCTTCATGTCGATCGCGGTCAGGGTGCCGAACGGCGGTGCCTGGCACGGAATGCCGGCCACCGACAGGAAGCGGTTCTTGTTCACCGCGTATGGCGTGCCTTTCAGCGGAACGGCGCCCATGCCGGTGTTCAGCGCTTCGCCACCGGAGGTTGCCTGACCTTTGTTCTGCGACGGAATCATCTGAATCCACAGACCCAGACGCATGTCGTTGACGAAGATGAAACCGTGCACCGGGTCAGTGGAGATGCTGCCCCAGTTCATGCCGCCCAGCGAACCCGGGAAGCTCAGGGACTTGTCGGTGCCCGGCGCGGTGTACAGGCCTTCGTAACGCATCGACTTGAAATCGATCCGGCACAGCAGCTGGTCGTACGGGGTGGCGCCCCACATGTCCGACTCGGTCAGGTGCTGGGCACCGATCTGCGGCATGCCCACGGATTTCGGCTGGGTTGGCGAGTACGGTTCGTTCGGAATGTTCGAAGCCTTGACCGGTACTTCTTTGACTTCGGTCAGTGGCTTGCCGGTGGCACGATCCAGCACGTAGATCTGCCCGGCCTTGGTGCCGATCACCAGCGCAGGTACGGTTTTGCCGTCCTTGGTGAAGTCGATCAGGCTCGGCTGCATCGGCAGGTCGAAGTCCCAGAGATCGTTGTGTACGGTCTGGTAGACCCACTTTTCTTCGCCGCTGTTGGCGTCCAGCGCCAGGATCGAAGCGCCGTAGGTGTGGTCGAGTTTGTTGCGTTCAACACCGTAGATGTCGGTCGACGAACTGCCCATTGGCAAGAACACGGTGTTGGTTGCCGGGTCGTAAGACATCGGCGCCCAGCTGTTCGGCGTGCTGCGAACATAGGTCTTGCCATCGGCCGGGGCCTTTTTATCCTGCGGGTTGCCCGGGTCGAAAGCCCAGCGCATTGCACCGGTCATCACGTCGAAACCACGGATCACGCCGCCCGGCATGTCGGTCTGCACGTTGTCTGCCACGCGACCGCCAACGACCACGGTGGTGCCGGCCATCAGAGGGGCGGAGGACAGTTGATAGTAGCTGTCCGGGACATCACCCAGACCGGCCTTCAGATCAACCTGGCCGTTGTTGCCGAAGCCCTGGCAGAACTCGCCGGTGTCGGCATCGACCGCGATCAGGCGGGCGTCGATGGTGTTGGTCAGCAGACGGCGGGTGCAGTTGGCGGCAGGAGCGGCCGGGGCTTCGGTGACTGGCGAGCTGGCCGGTTTGGCAACGGCTGCGCTGGCATCGAAGTAGGCCATGCCACGGCAACGCTGCCAGACTTTGGACTTGGCGTTGATCGCGTTTTTCCAGAGTTCCTTACCGGTGTCGGCATCCAGCGCAATCAGGTTGTTGTGCGGGGTGCAGATGAACACCTTGTTGCCGATCTGCAATGGGGTCAGCTGGTCTTCGGCGCCATTGCCATCGCTCTCGGCGATGTCGCCGGTGTGATAGGTCCACGCGACTTTCAGTTTGTCGACGTTGCTGCGGTTGATCTGGTCCAGCGCGGCGAAGCGGCTGCCACCTTCGGTATTGCCGTAGTGCGCCCAGTCTTTCTGCGCCTTTTCCGGCTCGACCGGGGTCAGGCCCGGGCCGGTGCCGGTAGGGGCGACGGTCGGGTGCGCGACGAACATATTGCCGGCAGCCACGGCCAGGCCAACTGCCAGGACAGCGGCAACGCCGTAAGCACCGCGACCCGCAACGCCGCCATTGGCGCGTTTCAGCATCGGGTAGACCAACGCAACTGCCAGACCCACGGCGCTGAACATGAACAGGCGCGAGAACACCGGCCAGAACACCAGGCCTGCGTCGCTCACTGCCCAGATCGCAGTCCCGACCAGAAACGCTGCGAACAGCCAGGCGCCGGCAGGCTTGCGGCGAGCGATCAGCAGACCGGACAGGGCCATGACCAGACCACCCACCAGGAAGTACCAGGAGCCTCCCAGGCTGACCAATTTCACACCGCCAGCCGCCAGTGCCAGGCCGAGCAGGGCGATGATCACCCCGAGCCCGACCAGAATGAATGTTGATATGCCCGAGAGGCGTTGACTCTGCTTCACGTTGAATGTCCCGTTGAAATGAGGCGGGCAGTATATCGTTAGGTAACTACCTAGTTAAATCACTAATTCAGAATGAAAGGGGTTTTTGCGCTCAATGGTGCGACTAATCGACGCTGGCCTTGTCCTCGCGGGTCCTCATGGACAATAGGAACGGTGGAAAAATCTTTTATTTGCCAGCAGATATGGAAGTTATGACAGGTTGATCAAGGCTGATGGTTTCCGCCGAACAGGATCGGCGGAAACGGTATTTGCTGCGGGCGAGAGTAGGGCCTAGCTAACCATCACACTCATTCAGTGCCTGCTCAAGCGTGCTGACCGTACGCTCGATGTTATGCAGCTTTTCCAGTCCGAACAGGCCGATACGGAAGGTCTGGAAGTCGGCCGGTTCGTCGCATTGCAGCGGCACCCCGGCGGCGATCTGCAGGCCGTGGCTGGCAAACTTCTTGCCGTTTTTGATATCGGCATCTTCGGTGTAGCTCACCACGACGCCCGGGGCCTGAAAGCCGGCGGCGGCCACGCTTTTGAAGCCTTTGCCGGTCAACATTGCGCGCACCCGGTCACCGAGAACCTGTTGTTCGCCGCGGACCTTTTCGAAACCGTAGGCTTGCGTCTCGTTCATTACGTCGTTGAACCGCGCGAGGGAATCACTGGGCATGGTCGCGTGGTAGGCATGTCCGCCCTGTTCGTAGGCCTGCATGATCTGCAGCCACTTCTTCAAGTCGCAGGCGAAGCTGCTGCTTTGCGTGTGCTCGATGCGCTCGAGGGCCAGGGAGCTGAACATCACCAGGGCACAGCAAGGCGAGGCGCTCCAGCCTTTCTGCGGTGCGCTGATCAGCAGGTCGACGGCACATTTGTGCATATCAACCCAAAGCGTGCCGGAAGCGATGCAGTCCAGCACGAACAGCCCACCCACCGCATGCACGGCGTCGCCGACGGCCCGCAGGTACTCGTCGGGCAGGATAATCCCTGAGGAGGTTTCAACGTGGGGCGCAAAGACAATCTGCGGCTTGTGCGTGTGAATGGCTGCCAGGACTTCGTCCAGAGGGGCCGGGGCATAAGCGGCCTGGCGACCCGTTTCGACCGGTCGGGCTTTCAGCACCGTAGTAGCCGCCGGGATGTTGCCCGTCTCAAGGATCTGGCTCCAGCGATAACTGAACCAGCCGTTGCGTATCACCAGGCATTGCTGGCCGGTGGCGAACTGTCGCGCCACCGCTTCCATGCCGAAAGTGCCGCTGCCCGGAACCACCGCAACCGCCTCGGCGTTGTAGACCTGTTTCAGGGTCCTGGAAATGTTCTTCATGACGCCTTGAAATGACTGCGACATGTGGTTGAGCGAGCGGTCGGTGTAGACCACGGAGTACTCGACCAACCCCTCAGGATCGATACTCGGGTATAGCTTTGACATGGGGTGACTCCTTCTGTGATTCCCTGGCAGTCAAAAGGTCTGGCGAACATCATCGGGAAGCAAGTTTAGGCAAAGGGCAGGGATGAGCTGAGTGAAATGCAGAAATGAGGATAGAGTGGTCATCAATGCCTCAATCGTTGTGTGAAAAATGAATCGTCCGCTGTTTGTTTCTCTGGATGGGCCAAAAGGAACCGGCAAAACCACATTACTGGAAGCGGTGACGGCAGTACTGAGGGCCGACAACAAGAAAGTCATCCGGCTTTGCGAGAGAAAAAGCGATCCGCACCGGGGTGCCACCATGGCCCTCGTCAATGAACTCGCCAGAAATCACTCCCGGGATCTGGAGTGGGCGGTGTGTCAGCGCTTTGCTGATAGCCGGAGCTGGATCTCCCGGCACGTGCTGACGGAACAACCGCCGGGCAGCATTATCCTGATCGATCGCTGGTATCCGTCGGACGCCGCGTTTCGCCATACCGTCCCGTTTGCGGAGATTCTCCGGTTGAATATCGAGCGAAACGTGCAGGTGCCTGACCTGCATGTCGGCGTCGTCACCGCGCCGGATATTTCATGGGCCAGGGCAAAGGCACGATCCAGAGGACTGGGCGGTACTGTGATCCAGAGGCACGCTGAACATGTCGCGTGTACGGAGATGTTCGAGCAAGCGGCTGCCGATCACGGCTGGGTTTTGTGCCGTAATGAAGGCACGATCGAAGACGCCACTATGCAGGTGGTTTCCGAGATCCATAAATTGTTTGGCTGATCAAGAAAGACGCCGAACAGCCAGCACCCCATTCAAAAACATTTGTTCAAGCGTCCGCGCCGAATCCGCATGGGCCGCACGCCCGCGCAGTTCGGCATCCACCAGCCCGTAGACCAGCGATATGAACAACTCGGTGAAGATCGCCGCAGTGATATCGATGCGAAACAATCCTGCCTGTTGGCCTCGCAAAAAGAACCTGTCCAGCGCCTCCAGATAAAACAGCCAGCGCCTGCCCCCCTGTTCCAGGTCGAGGAAGTCAGGGCGGTATTGCGCCATCAGAAAGGCCAGCAGCTCGCGGTGGGCGAGGTGTTCGCGAATCAATCGGCGCAGCGCCTCCAGCGGTTCCAGATGCTGCAGGCCGGCGTTGTCGATGATCAGCTTCAGCGTGCCCTCGGCGTGCTCTTCCAGTTTGGCCGTCAGGTTTTCCCGTGTTCCGCAGTAGCGGTGCAGGGTGGCCTTGCTCACGCCTGCCTGTTGCGCCAGTTCCTTCATCGTCGCCCGCGGCCGGTTGGCCACGGCCAGGGTCAGCGACTTGAGCAGCTGTTCATCATGGGAAATCGAGTTCATCAGAGGCCTTGAGCGGTGTTCATATAAGATTCAAAAAATACTCACATGAGACATTATTGACTCATTAGGATTTGAAAAGTAGCATTCGCGCCAAATTCGATCAAGCCTTGGGTGAGTTATGGGCAATTTGCGTGCGGTAGGAATGGCGGGGTCGCTGGCAGTCGCCATTGCATTGGCCGGGTGTGGACCGGCAAGTGAACAGGCGGCGGTGGCGGAAGTGGCGCGCCCGGTAGAAGTGGTGGCAGTGAAGACCGAGCCTTTGGCGCTGACGTCGGAGCTGCCGGGCAGGGTGGAACCGATGCGCATCGCGGAAGTACGCGCTCGGGTGCCGGGCATCGTAATGCAGAAGCGTTTTGAAGAAGGCGCGGATGTGAAGGCCGGGGATCTGTTGTTCCAGATCGATCCGGCACCGCTCAAAGCCGCGTTGTCGCGAGCTGAAGGTGAACTGGCTCGCGCCCAGTCCGTTGCGCTTGAGGCGCAGGCCCGGGTCAAACGTTATGAACCGTTGGTGAAGATCGAAGCGGTCAGCCAGCAGGATTTCGACAGCGCCATGGCGGATCTGCGCAGCGCTCAGGCAGCTACGCGTTCGGCCCAGGCCGATCTGCAAAGTGCCCGGCTGAACCTCGGTTATGCCTCGGTGACGGCACCGATTTCCGGCCGCGTCGGCCGTGCGCTGGTCACCGAAGGCGCCTTGGTCGGGCAGGGGGACGCGACGTTGATGGCGCGGATTCAGCAACTGGATCCGGTCTACGTCGACTTCACCCAATCGGCTGCCGACGCGCTGCGTCTGCGCGAATCGCTCAAGGACGGAAAGCTCTCCGCCGACGACAACAAGGCGCTGTCGATTCGTGTCGATGGCACTAACTACGAGCGTCAGGGTGCGCTGATGTTTACCGATGTCGCGGTGGATCGCGGCACCGGGCAGGTGTCGTTGCGCGGCAAATTCGCCAATACCGACGGCGTGCTGTTGCCGGGCATGTATGTCCGCGTGCGCACGCCACAGGGCACCGACAGCCAGGCCATTCTCGTGCCGCAACGCTCGGTGCAACGGGGCAGCGATGGTTCTGCACAGGTAATGGTGGTCGGCGCGGACGAGCGGGTCGAAGCGCGCAGTGTGGTCACCGGCGCCATGCAGGGTTCGCGCTGGCAGATCAGTGAAGGCCTGAAAGCGGGCGATCAAGTGATCGTCGGTGGTCTTGCCGGACTGCAACCGGGGGCCAAGGTCGTACCGGGTCAGTCTCAGGCCGTGGCTCAGTCGTCCGAGTCGAAACAATAAGGGCGCCGTCGCCGCGAGGATTTCCCGATGTCCAAGTTTTTCATCAAACGCCCGAACTTTGCCTGGGTGGTGGCGCTGTTCATCTCTCTGGCCGGCCTGCTGGTCATCCCGATGCTGCCGGTGGCGCAGTATCCCGACGTTGCGCCGCCGCAGATCAAAGTGACGGCAACCTATCCCGGTGCCTCGGCGAAAGTGCTGGTGGACTCGGTCACCAGCGTGATCGAAGAGTCGCTCAACGGTGCCAAGAACCTGCTGTATTTCGAGTCGACCAACAACTCCAACGGTATCGCCGAAATTGCGGTGACATTCCAGCCGGGCACTGATCCGCAGCTCGCTCAGGTCGACGTGCAAAACCGCCTGAAAAAGGCTGAGTCGCGCATGCCGCAAGCCGTGCTGACCCAGGGTCTGGAAGTGGAGCAGGCGAGCGCCGGTTTCCTGCTGATCTATGCGCTCAACTATAAGGAAGGCTCCCAACACACCGACACGACCGCGCTGGGCGACTACGCCGCGCGCAACATCAACAACGAACTGCGCCGGGTGCCGGGCGTCGGCAAGCTGCAATTCTTCTCATCCGAAGCTGCGATGCGCATCTGGCTCGACCCGCAGAAACTGGTGGGTTACGGCCTGTCCATCGACGACGTGAGCACCGCGATTCGCGGGCAGAACGTGCAGGTGCCGGCCGGCAGCTTCGGCAGCACGCCGAGCAGCAGCCAGCAGGAACTGACCGCGACCCTGGCGGTGAAAGGCACGCTGGATAATCCGCAAGAGTTCGCACGTATTGTCCTGCGTGCCAACGAGGACGGCTCGACGGTCAAGCTGGGCGACGTCGCCCGCGTGGAGGTCGGCCAGGAAAGCTACAACTTCAACTCGCGCCTGAACGGCAAACCGGCCGTGGCCGCAGCAATCCAGTTGTCCCCCGGCGCCAACGCAATCCAGACCGCAACCGCCGTCAAGGAACGCCTGGCCGAACTGTCGGCGTACTTCCCGGACGACGTGGAATACTCCGTTCCCTACGACACCTCGCGTTTCGTCGACGTCGCCATCGAGAAGGTGATTCACACCCTGATCGAGGCGATGGTGCTGGTATTCCTGGTGATGTTCCTGTTCCTGCAGAACATCCGCTACACGCTGATTCCGTCGATCGTGGTGCCGGTGTGCCTGCTCGGCACGCTGGTGATGATGTACCTGCTGGGCTTCTCGGTGAACATGATGACCATGTTCGGCATGGTCCTCGCCATCGGCATTCTGGTGGACGACGCCATCGTGGTGGTGGAGAACGTCGAACGGATCATGGCCGAAGAAGGGTTGTCGCCGGTCGATGCCACGATCAAGGCCATGGGGCAGGTATCCGGTGCGATCATCGGTATCACCCTGGTGCTCTCGGCAGTGTTCATGCCGCTGGCGTTCATGTCCGGTTCGGTGGGGGTGATCTATCAGCAGTTCTCGGTGTCGCTGGCGGTGTCGATCCTGTTCTCGGGCTTCCTCGCGCTGACGTTCACCCCGGCCCTGTGTGCCACGCTGCTCAAGCCGATTCCGCAAGGGCACCATGAAAAGCGCGGCTTCTTCGGCGCCTTCAACCGTGGCTTCGCACGGCTCACCGAGCGTTACTCTATCCTCAACAACGGACTGGTCGCCCGTGCCGGCCGCATGATGCTGGTGTACGTCGGCATTATCGCGATGCTCGGTTACTTCTACCTGCGTCTGCCGGAATCCTTTGTGCCCGTGGAAGACCAGGGCTACATGATCGTCGATGTCCAGTTGCCGCCGGGCGCAACCCGTACCCGTACCGAAGCGACCGGCGAACAGCTTGAGCGCTATCTCGCCTCCCGTGACGCGGTGCAGTCGATGTTCCTGGTCTCGGGTTTCAGCTTCTCCGGGATGGGCGATAACGCGGCGCTGGCATTCCCGGTGTTCAAGGACTGGTCGCTGCGCGGCGAAGATCAATCGGCGATGGCCGAGGTCATGGCGCTGAACGAACAATTTGCCGTGACCAACGACGGTGCCGTGATGGCGGTGCCGCCGCCACCGATTGATGGCTTGGGTAACTCCGGTGGTTTTGCGTTGCGTCTGCAGGATCGTGCCGGCCTTGGTCGCGAAGCCTTGCTCGCCGCCCGTGACCAGGTGCTCGGTCAGGCCAACGGCAACCCGAAAATCCTCTACGCCATGATGGAAGGTCTGGCCGAATCGCCACAATTGCGAGTGGTGATTGACCGTGACAAGGCGCGCACCCTGGGCGTGAGTTTCGAGTCCATCAGCAGTGCGTTGTCCGCCGCATTCGGCTCCGAAGTGATCAACGACTTCACCAACTCTGGCCGTCAGCAACGTGTAGTGGTGCAGGCCGAGCAGGGCGACCGGATGACCCCGGAAAGCGTGCTCAAACTGTACGTGCACAACAATTCAGGCGATCTGGTGCCGCTCAGTGCCTTCGTCACCACTCATTGGGAGGAAGGCCCGGTGCAAGTGGTGCGTTACAACGGTTACCCATCGATTCGCATCGTCGGTGATGCCGGACCGGGCTACAGCACTGGTGAAGCCATGGCGGAAATGGAGCGAATCGCCGCGCAATTGCCGGCAGGTTTCAGCTACGAGTGGACGGGGCTGTCGTATCAGGAAAAGGTTTCCAGCGGCCAGGCGACGCAACTCTTCGCGCTGGCGATCCTCGTGGTGTTCTTGTTGCTGGTTGCACTGTATGAAAGCTGGGCGATTCCGCTGACGGTGATGCTGATCGTGCCGATCGGTGCCATCGGTGCGGTACTCGCGGTGATGGTCGCCGGTATGCCCAACGACGTGTACTTCAAGGTGGGCCTGATCACCATCATCGGTCTAGCGGCGAAGAACGCGATCCTTATCGTCGAGTTCGCCAAGGAGCTGTGGGAGAAGGGCTACAGCCTGCGTGACGCCGCCATTGAGGCCGCGCGCCTGCGTTTCCGTCCGATCGTCATGACTTCCATGGCCTTCATCCTCGGTGTGGTGCCGCTGGCATTGGCCACCGGGGCAGGGGCGGCGAGTCAGCGTGCAATCGGTACCGGCGTGATCGGCGGGATGCTCAGCGCGACGCTGCTGGGTGTGCTGTTCGTACCGATCTGTTTTGTCTGGGTGCTGTCGCGGTTGCGCAGCAAACCCGCGCCTGTCGAACAACCCGCTTTGGCTCAGGAGTGATTCCATGCGTATTTCGGCATTCTCTACGCTGGTGATCGCCCTGCTGTTGGGCGGTTGCTCGCTGGCACCGACTTATGAACGTCCAGTTGCGCCGGTTGCGGAGCACTGGGCGGGAGAGACGACGAAGCAGGGCAGTCCGATCAATCAACTGGCGTGGCAGACGTTTATCGTCGATCCCGAGTTGCGCCGTTTGGTGGTGATCGCCCTGGACAACAACCGCTCACTGCGCCAGACGCTTCTGGACATCGAGCAGGCTCGGGCGCAATACCGCATCCAGCGGGCCGACCGGGTTCCTGGATTGAGTGCCAACGCCTCCGGCAATCGTCAGCGCTTGCCGGCGGATTTGGCCAGCGACGGTCGGGGAGGCGTTGCCAGCACTTATCAAGTCGGTCTGTCGCTGCCTGAATACGAGCTGGATCTGTTCGGCCGGGTAAAGAGCCTCACTGACTCTGCGTTGCAGGAGTATCTGGCGACCGAAGAGGCGGCCCGCGCCGCGCAGATCGCCCTGATCGCCGAAGTCAGCCAGGCTTATCTGCTTCACGATGGCGCCCAGCGTCGTCTGGATCTGACGCAACAAACCCTGATCAGCCGCGAGTACTCGTTCGCGCTGATCAGCCAGCGCCGCTCGAACGGTACGGCCACAGCGCTGGACTATCAGGAAGCACTGGGGCTGGTAGAGCAATCCCGCGCCGAACAGGAAAGCAATCTGCGGCAGAAACAGCAGGCCTTCAACGCGTTGGTGTTGTTGCTCGGCACCAAGGATGCCGCGAAGTCGATTCCCGAGAGGCTGTCGACGGAGCCGATGCTGGTTCAGGACATTGCGCCTGACACCACTTCCACGTTGATCGAGCGCCGACCGGACATCCTCGCCGCCGAGCACCGACTGCAGGCGCGCAATGCCGACATCGGCGCTGCGCGGGCGGCGTTCTTTCCGCGTATCAGCCTGACCGGCAGCTTCGGCACGTCCAGCGCGCAAATGTCCGGCTTGTTCGACGGAGGCTCGCGGTCCTGGAGTTTTGTGCCGAACCTGTCATTGCCGTTGTTCGATGCAGGGCGCAACAGTGCCGGCCTGAGCCTGGCGGAAGCGCGCAAGGACTCGGCGGTTGCAGCGTATGAGGGCACGATTCAGACGGCGTTTCGCGAGGTCGCCGATGCACTGGCCGCCACCGACACCCTGCGCCGGGAAGAGGCGGCCCGACGCGCATTGGCCAACACCAGCAGCGAAACCCTGAAACTGGCCAAGGCGCGTTACGAAGGTGGCATCGACAGTCACCTGCGCTACCTCGATGCCCAGCGCACCAGTTTCGTCAACGAAACGGCATTTATCGAAGTCAGCACCCAGCGGCAGATTGCCCTGGTCGATCTGTTCCGCTCGCTGGGCGGAGGCTGGTCGCCAGACAAGTCCTGACAACAGCTCCTTTGGGTTGGCACGTCCAGCCATTCAGCCCCGTGAACCGAGAGGTCGCGGGGCTTTTTTTGCCTGGCGGAACGTTATTGAGGACGGGCGGGGTTGGCAGCGCCATGGAGGAACATCTGTTCCACGACATTGGCCGAGTTGGCACTGGCCGCACGCCCACGGCGCTCGGCATCGACCATGGCGAAGATCATGGTCAGGAACAGCTCGGTGAAGACTGCCGCCGTGATATCGATACGGAATGCGCCCAACTGCTGGCCGCGCAGAAAAAAGGCATCAAGGGCATCGAGGTAAAACTGCCAGCGTTTGCCTTCATCGGTGTCGGTGAACGTGTCGGGGCGATATTGAAAGAGCAGGAAAACCAGCATTTCACGATGTGCCAGATGCTCATTGACCAAGCCGCGCAGGGCTTGCACCGGATCGCCATTCAACAGGTCAGTCGTGGTGGTGATCTGGTTCAGAACGGTCTCACCGTGGCTTTCCATGATCTGCACCAGATTGTCACGGGTGCCGCAGAAACGGTGCAGCGTCGCCTTGCTGACGCCGGCGGCTTCAGCCAGTTCCTTGAGCGTCGCGCGTGGACGATCAACGATGGCCAGGGCCAGTGCCTTGATGAGTCGTTCGTCTTGGGGAGTCAGGGACATCAGTGGGTCTCGGAGCGAATTTCAGTGCGTGGGATTGTGCAGGAAAAGGCCCGTACCCGACCAGTTGAAATTCCCCCGGAACCCCGGCCAGGCATCGTCCACCGTTGATTGAGTACATCCAATGCGCGCGAGGTCTGCAATAATGACCACCATTGCGGCGCGAGGGCATGTCGAGTGCTCGTGTCGGTATCCGGCATTTTGATTTGGAGGATTCCATGCGTGACATCATTGATGGCTTTCTGCGTTTCCAGCGCGAGGTCTATCCGCAACGTGTCGAGCTTTTCAAGCAGCTCGCAACAGAACAGAACCCCAAGGCGTTGTTCGTCACCTGCTCGGACAGCCGTGTAGTACCTGAACTCCTCACACAGCGCGAACCGGGCGAGCTGTTCGTGATCCGCAACGCCGGCAACATCGTGCCGTCGTACGGCCCTGAACCGGGTGGCGTTTCGGCCACCGTCGAATATGCGGTTGCCGTGCTCGGCGTAAAGGACATCGTGATCTGCGGCCACTCGGATTGCGGGGCGATGGGCGCGATTTCACGCTGCACATGCCTGGATCATCTTCCGGCCGTTGCCAACTGGCTCCGCCACTCGGACGCCGCGAAAGCGATCAACGCCGCGCATGAATTCGATACGCCGCGTGACAAGCTCGACGGCCTCGTGCGTGAAAACGTGATCGCACAACTGGCGAACCTGCGCACTCACCCATCGGTGGCACTGGCGCTCGAGCAGGGGCGTTTGAACCTGCATGGCTGGGTCTACGACATCGAGGCGGGCTGCATCGATGCGCTGGATGGCGCCACTCGCCGCTTCATCAAACTTTCCGACTCACCGACCACCGTTGCCGTCGCTGCGCGCAACGTTGATCAGGTGTAACGCTGAGGGACGAGTCAGGACGGAGATCGCTTCGTCCTGTCGTTCGGACTCGGGACGTTTTTGATTCCGGATATGTTTTTCTTCAATCCGATCGACCTGTTGATCGATCCCGCGCCGAAGTTTTTGCCGTACTGGTTTTGGTGAACGGCTGTAGAAGCAGCCATCGACTGCTTCTACAGCCACCGACCGCTTACGCCACTTCGACGTGATCCAGCGCCTGATTCACCGCCAACCCGGCGACCATCACCACTTGCGCAATCCCCAACGCCGTCTTGCGATGCGAGGGTTCGAGCGTGGACGCAAAGTTATTTAACATCTCGGTGGCCGAACCCAGGGATTCGCTGGCATTGGCCAACAGGGATTCAGTGTTGTACTTGGGATTGGCCCGGAACATCGGCTCGGGATCGATGCAGCACGACATCACCCGGGAAGACGGGGAGAGGTAGTGATCCAGAGCACGCTCGGCGGCGTCGTGGAATTTCTTCGAATCGGGAAATTCGTAAGGGGAGGTTGGGTCGGTTTCGGGTGGGTTGGGTGTTGGTTTGATCATGGATTTATCTCCTGGAAAGCTATCTAGGAGCCATCAACCTTCGCTACCAAACGTTGGGTGGTGGCCATGCTCAGGTTGGTAGACCGGTCCAGGAACCCGGCGCTTCCGAAGAAGCCCTGCGCACGGCCACCATAAAAATGCAGAGACGAGAACGATCCCTGCAAAAAGGTGGCGCTATGCGCCTGGAAATACCGGGCTACCAAACCCGATCACTGTTTTTCAGTGACCCCAGAACGATAAAACCCGCATGCCAGACGCACAAGCCGGCGGATTCTGGCGTAGTCGTAGGCAATGACGCAAGGCGTTGTAGCCTTGGGGAAGTTACGAGTGGTGACTTTAAACGCGGCTGTGTAAATCGCTGATTATTGATCTGAGGACCGTGAGTCAGCCCTCCGATCAAGGTGGGCTTCAAGACCAAGTTGCACGTTGCGAATGTCCGCTATCGGCCAAAAGCGGACATTGGCATGCTACCGCTGTCGGCCAAAAGCAGCCGATGGACTGAGCGATAACTCATTTATAGCTATGCTTGAGTTACTGGCGGAGGGGTAGTAGAAACCCAGGCAAAGCGCGTCTGACATCAGTGTACGGCGGGCGCAAGATGCGTCATCCGTGCATGTGCGCGCTGATTGAAATTGGCTCGTGATCACTGCCGTCCTCTTACCACAACGCAGTGGCAGAAATTCACTACGTCTATTGGAGCGCGGCAGGTGCTGGGCTAGAGTCTCAGAAATCATCAGCCCGGCGAATTACCTTCAGCCGTTACAAGGAAGAGGCTATGCAGATCCAGTATTTGGAGATCGCGAATTTCCGCAAGCTCCTGTCCGTTCGAATCGACCTGGCGAGCACCACTACCCTGTTGGTCGGGGCCAACAACAGTGGTAAGTCCTCCGCAATGTTGGCGTTGCGTAAATTCCTGCTCTCGAAAGCGACTGCTTTTCGCCTCCAGGATTTAACGCTTGCTCACCTCACGACCATTAATGACATTGGTGCCGAGTGGGAAGAGGCTGACGAAACCTTCGAGATACCAGCGGCAAACCAGTGGACGCATTGGTTACCCACTCTCGATTTATGGGTGGAAGCCTCGAAAGGGGAGCTGCACTACATCAAGGATCTGATTCCCAATTTTGCCTGGAAAGGTGGCTGCGTCGGGATGCGTTTTCGACTTGAGCCCAAGGACATGGCCAAACTCTTCACCGATTACCGGAAAGAGCGTAATCGGGTCAAAACGCTGTTGCAGGAGATCTTGAGCAAGACCGAGGAAGGAAAAACCCCGCCCACGCTGTCACTTTGGCCGCAAAGCCTGCATGACTACCTTAACCGGCGCTTGGGGGCGATGTTTACCATACGCTGGTATCGTCTCGACCCGGCGCAGCTCTGCGAACCGGATCCCAAGACTCGTCACGCAAGCCTGCAAGCACTGTCTGCGAATGCACTTCCGCTGGAGAGTAATCCGCTGACCGATCTCATACGCGTGCACGAGATCAATGCGCAGCGCGGCTTCGGTGATAGCGCCGAGGAGTCCATCACTGAGGGGCGAGGTGGTTCAGGGAAAAAACTGACTGAGCAGTTGCGTGCTTACTACAGTCGGCATCTCGATCCTGGTGACAGCCCGGATATTTCGGACTTGGAGGCGCTTACAGCCATTCAAGCTGCACAGTCGGCATTCGACTCCCGACTAACCTCCAGTTTCGCTCCGGCCCTTATAGAGGTGGCAGGTCTGGGCTATCCGAACACTACTGACCCGGCAATCAGGGTAGAAACCCGGCTTTCTCCTACGGACGGCATGAACCATGAAGCTGCGGTGCTGTTCGAGTTGGATTCAGTCGCAGGCGCACCCGGCGCTCCTCCCATGCGCCTCCCCGAAACATCCAACGGCCTCGGTTATCAGAACCTGATCTCGATGATTTTCCAGTTGATGGCATTTCGGGATGAGTGGCTGAGGAAGTACAAAAATACCGAGGAGCAGTCCGACGCAGGCATCGAGCCGATCCACCTCGTGCTGGTTGAGGAGCCTGAGGCTCATCTTCATGTCCAAGTGCAGCAGGCATTCATCAAACACGCCTATCACGTCCTATGTAATGAGCCGCTTCTCAAGAAATACCCGAGGCTCAAAACACAGCTGGTGGTCAGCTCTCACTCCAGCCATGTCGCTCACGAGACGGATTATGCGAACCTTCGGTATTTCCGAAGGCTACCCGCAGGAATGGCCGGTGTACCCATCCCGGTGTCCACCGTTTCTAACTTGAGCGCAGTGTTCGGCGACAAAAACCGTCACAGGCAAACCAAGGAGTTCGTGACTCGTTACTTGCGGGCGCAGCATGCCGATCTGTTCTTCGCTGACGCGGTGATCTTGGTTGAAGGTGCTGCGGAGAGAATGATGTTGCCGCATTTTTTACGCAGTCAATTTCCGTTCCTTGATCGTTGCTACATTACCATCCTGGATATTGGAGGCAGTCACGCACATCGCCTGAGGCCATTAGTCGATGCGCTGGGAATTGTAACCCTGGTCATCACGGATTTGGACGCCGGATTGAAGAAAACAGCGGTACCCGTCAAACGCAAGGCCAAACAAGAAACCAACAACCCCACCTTGCGTAGTTGGGTGAGCGCCCTTGGAATAGGGCACGATGTCGACACCCTGCTGGATCTGGATGAGAAGCAAAAATCGCAGCAGATAGATCACTTGTTTGCGATCCGCATTGCGTATCAGACACCCATCCACATCCTTCTGCCTAAGACTGAAGGTGAAACCCAGGCGCTACCCAACACGTTTGAGGACAGTCTGGTGCTGAGCAATGTGCAGCACTTTGCAACGAAGCAGGGGCGGGGTCTGACCAAGGCCTTCGCCAAAGCGCTGCGTGATTCTGCAACTGTAGACGACCTAGGTAAGGCTTTGTTCGATGCGCTCAGGTCGGGTGACAAGGCGGAGTTCGCGCTACAGGTGCTTGGAGATCCCGACTTCGCCAAGGTCGCTGTTCCAGAGTACATCCGGGAAGGGCTCGTCTGGTTAGAGGAAAAGCTGCAGAAGAAGAGCAAGGAGCTCTTGATTATCCCGACGGCCAGTGTTGAGGTGACTCCTGAATGAGTGCCATAAAGGATGTCGCCGATGAAGTAACGCTGACTGCGGATGATGTTATCCAGGAATGCCTGAATCTGGAGACGCCACGCAGTTTCTTCCTATACGCCGGTGCCGGCTCAGGTAAGACCCACTCACTCGTCGTAGCGGTGAAATCACTCAAGGAACGTGAGCGTCAGCGCCTCACGTTTGAGGGGCGGCAAATAGCGATCATCACGTACACCAACGCAGCCTGTGAGGAAATCGCACGTCGCCTTGAGCACGATCCGCTGGTAGAGGTTTCAACCATTCATGCTTTCTCTTGGAAGATGATCAAGGGCTTCAACGACGATATTCGTGAATGGTTACGTATCAAGCTTGCGAGCGACATTGCTGAATTGGACGACAGGCTCGGTCGTGCGAGATCAGTGAACAAGACGTCCCAGGCTAACCAGTCGAGCCGGGATAGCAAAGCTCGTCGTTTGGCGGTCCTGGATGAAATTCCTGAATTTACCTACAGTCCGACAGGAGACAACGTAAGTAAGCAATCGCTGAACCACAGTGAAGTCATCCAGATGGCTGCAGCGTTTTTACCCCAGCCGCCTTTACTCGATGTTATGGCGGATCGGCATCCGGTGCTGCTCATCGATGAAAGCCAAGATACGAATGGCGCGCTCATGGATGCATTTCTGAAAGCTCAGGCAGCGATTCCTGGGAGATTTTGCCTAGGACTGCTCGGCGATACGATGCAGCGTATCTATAACGACGGGAAGCTAGGGCTTGATGAGGCGATACCATCAGATTGGGCCAAGCCTGAAAAACGTATCAATCGCCGTTGCCCGATTAGAGTTGTCAAATTGATCAATGATATCCGCGCCGGTGCCGATGATCATCTGCAGATACCAAAGCAGGAAGCAGCCCAAGGTGCCGTGCGTATGTTCTGCACCCGGCAAGCGCCCGGGCAGGATTTCAGCTTGGAAGACCAGATCGCTGAGCAAATGGAAGAGATCACAGGTGATGCTCAGTGGGCCACCGGCAAAGATGGCCGCAAGACGCTGATCCTAGAGCACAAGATGGCTGCCCGTCGGATGGGGTTTGAAGGCGTGTTCGCTCCGCTCTATGCCGTTGCACATCTGAATACCGCGCTGATGGACGGTACGCTACCCATCCTCAAGGTTTTCTTCGATGGGGTCGCTCCAATCGTCGCCGCAGCCCGTTCGGATGATTTCACGCTCATGGAGGCGGTGCGGCTGCGCTCTCCTTTGCTTGATCCTAAGTACCTGGAGGCTGCTGGCAACAATCAATTCGAGCTGCTGGAGTCTGTTGGAGTGGCGACCCATGCACTCTGCGAGATGCTCAAAGATAACAATCCCTTGATTGAAGAGGTTGCTCAACTCCTCCAGAGTTCGGGTTTGCTTGCGCTGCCTGATCTACTCGTTGCTGCAATGGATCAAGGTGCCACTGCAGACCCAGCACCAGAAACGTCCGATCGTGAGGCGCTTGAAATCCATGCTTATCGGGTTGTCCTGGGGCGTCGTTACTCAGAGATGGCAGCCTTCGCAGGATACGCAAATGGCCTCTCGCCGTACGGTACCCACCAGGGCGTCAAAGGCCTAGAGTTTCCCCGGGTGATGGTCATCCTGAACGACGAAGAAGCCGGTGGTTTTCTGTTCAGTTATGAGAAATTGCTAGGTGTTACACCTGCCTCCGCCACAGATATGAAGAATGAGAGCGAGGGTAAAGACACGTCGCTTTCACGCACACGAAGGCTTCTGTACGTCACCTGCAGTCGCGCAGAGGAGAGCTTGGCCATCGTGGTCTACAGCGCTCAGCCGGAGGTTGCGAGGGAGAGAGTCATTGACGCTGGCTGGTTGACAGCCGAAGAGGTCGTAGTGCTTTAAAGCAACTCTTGAGAGAAAAATGGGGACAGATTTATTTTTCGATTCTCTCGTTCAGTCATCAACGCGTTCTTGCATCGTCTACTATGACTTCAACGAAAAAAATGTGACAGATTTATTTTCCAGTAGACAAGGAGGCAAGCATGGCTGGCGAGCTTTATGTAGAGTCCCTCAGTAGCAGTGACGTGGATAACCTTGTCCGGTGTGGCGGCGAGTTAATAGAGTCCGTATTCCACTCGGACAAAAGTGACTTGGCTGTTCTGCATACTCGGGCAGCCCTTGCTGCCGGAGCGCAAAATAGAACAAACCTGCCAGCACATTGCTACATCCGCTTTACGCAAAACAAAACCACGCAAATGGATGTCCTTCGGATGGGCAGGATACTGAATCAGACCTCTCGTCCTCCGGTCATCGTTTCAACAAGGCAGACCCTTGCTGGCTGGGCTCTGCTCAATGATATCCAAAAGGCACAACTACTCTGGGTAGAGCTTGGTAGAGCAGCCGTAACGCTCGAGTTCTACAAGGTCGGACTTTCAACCGTGAATTCCTACTACAAGGATTTCAAAATGTTTCCAGAGTGAATTAAAAATGGGGACTAAAAATAAATCTGTCCCCATTTTTACTCACGATATGAGGAGTGTAGTGAATGCTCAGTCACTTTTGGCGGCCTGTGATTGGTAATAATTGATAAATGGGATCTGTTATAAGCATAAAGTGAAGCCAGCTAGATCGATGGCTTTGAAAAAATCAGCGAGTCAAAAGTCTATTTTCGTTCCGGATCAAAGTCTGCAAGCAATTTCCTTCCACATATAGTCGTAGTTGTACTTCAACCATTGAACCAGCACCTTATCAAACTGCCTGCGTAGCCAATTATGCTCACGCGCCGCCAGCCTTTCCTCGATCGTAACTCTGAGCCAGTCGGGGTCAAATCCTGTCCAGACAGAGGGCAAGGCTGCTGCAATGTTGGAGAAGCACACTGGCGCTACCTCCGAAAAAAATATTTCGCACAGCACGTCAGGATCTATGCCTTTGACTTGGCGCGCGACATAGTCGTAATCGGTCGGAAAATAGTTGAATGGCTCAGACAGTGCGGATCTGACCTCTGTCAGTTGTGGCTCGGTCAGAAAATGTCCCAATGCGAAAACTCCTCTAGTTCCTCATCAAGCGAGTCCGCTACCACGCCGCCCGCGACGCCACCGGCTACGGATCCAACCAAGACGACGGCAATTGCGCAAATCGGTGCTCCTGGGCCACATAATGCACTGACGCCCATCCCAGCCAGTACGCCGCCTAACGCGCCTCCTCCGACAATGATGCCTTGTCGGGCCGTTTCTTTGGGTTTGTTTTCGGCATTCAGGATTTGATAAGTTGCCAGCGCAGCGGTTACAAGAACGCCAAGCTTGCCCATGATCAGCATTTTTTTAGTGCCTTTCGTGAACTTGGCATCATCCCGGCCAGCGGCTTCCAAAATGGTGTAATGAACCTTCTTTTGCTCTGCAGCTGAAAGGCTTTCATAACTTTTCTTGAAGAGATCGTTGGAATAACGATCCATAAGCCATTTCAGTGTCCTACCGTCTTTTTTCTTCCTTTGTACTACTGCCAGGCCCTGCGCAGAGGTCCACTTGCGATGCTCCACCAAAATTTTGTTTCGCATTTCATGGCTGAACGCTACACCTTCTTGCGCTGTTATCTTTCCTGCTTTCACGTCCTCCATCGTTTGCTGAGACATGCGTTTAATGTTCCTCAGATAGCTAGCCCTGATTTTTTCGTCAGAGATGGCATCCAAAGAAAATCTCAGTGCAGCGCCCTCCATTAGCTCTAACGCTCTATCGAGGGGTGAATCTCGCAAGGCATGCTCACGCTGAACAACATAGCTACCCGTGACAATGTACGGCTCTGTCATAGGATGATCCTTATCCTAAAATTGTATTCAAAAGACTCTCGGTCAGAGAGGAGGACTCTGCGATTGCTTGCTCTTCAAACTTGAGCATCACGCACGTCTTGCCTGATGGGTTAGAAAATTTGACCGCGTTGTCTTCATCAAACACACCAGGAAGCGAAGAACCGTTCTCGAAATGCGCAGTACACGATAAGCCTTTATAGCTCTCGTCAGCAGGAATTCTGAAGGCGATCCACCTAGCATGCCCAGCTATAGGCTCAGGCGGGATAAACTCACAAGGTGAGTGAGTATCACCAATGATCACTGTCGACGATCCGCCGATTACAATGCTGCCATGGGTACCGGCGGTATCGATGGTCGCAGCATTCTTGCCGTTTATGAAAACGGTTGAAGAGAGACCAGAGGACAGCGCACTGCCACAGGTGCATGTATCCCCCTGACGCGCAGCGGGTAAGCCGTCAAAAAAAACATCAGAAGAACCTGTGGCGATGGAGTTGGTGCCATGCCCTGGTAAAGGGCAGTTAGATGGGTCGCTCTTACGCGCAGCCGGCTTGGCCATGGTGACGTCCTGTCAAAAGCTCTCTTGGGCGGCAGAATCTATCACGAACTCCACGCCCACTATCACTTTTTGATCAATCGCGGATCCTGGTAGGGGACTGCTTTCGGCCATAAGCGGTCTTTCGGGCTCGAATCGAACCTACCTCGAAAGCCCGTTTGCGCCGTCGTCGACATCACGCAAAATTCTCTTCAGCTCAGGCCGCGTCCACTTCTCCCAAGGAAATACATCCCGGTCATCGTCGCTGTGCCAATACTCGCCTGCATCAAATGCCTGGTAGATAGAAAATGCCGGCTGGGGCATTTCCGTGTGCATGGACAAGTCGACGATATCGCTGATGACAATATTCATCACCTCATCGCAGTAATGAAAATCGCGGGTGCCCGTGATAAACAGTCTTGCTACTGAGATTGCCAATTGGTTCAAAAGGTCGCGACTGTCGATCTGCAGGTGTTCACACATCACACTTAATTCCGTGTTTGGGGCCTTTTCAATGACCGCAAGTACGTAATCAAGGTTGTCATCACTCAGACCTCTGTTCATAGGGTAAAAGTACTCGCCAATCAGTTTTGCCATGGATTCGGACAGGTTTGTCAGAAAAACATACTGCCAGATGTGCTTGCCGAACGTCCGCTTATGGCCGAAAGCGGACCTTCCGAGTACCTGCTTTTAGCCCGTTTCAAAGGTTAATCAACCTACGCCTTAACCCACCGCCCCCGACTCCAAGCACTCAACGAATCCACTCCAAGCACCAACCCCAACATCGCCAAAATCACCGTCCCCGCCTGCGCCTCCTGAAACAGGCTCAAGCTCACATACAACATCTGCCCCAGCCCCCCAGCGCCGACAAACCCCAGCACGCTGGCCATCCGGATGTTGTTTTCCCACCGATACAAACAATACGCCAGCAACTGCGGCGCCAGGTTCGGCAGCGTCCCATAACAGAACGCCACAACCGGATTCCCCCCTTGCAGCCGAATCGCCTCCGCCGGTTCCGGCGGCGTGTTCTCCAGTGCCTCAGCAAACAGCCGCCCAAGTACACCGGTGGTATGCAGTGCCAGGGCCAAGGTGCCAGCGTTAGGACCGAGGCCAGCTGCAAACACCATCAACGCAGCCCATACCAATTCAGGAATGGCGCGCAGGCCGTTGAGCAGCAGGCGGGCGGCGCTTTGTAATGGCCAGCCAAAGCGGCCAGCGGCGGGGAGTGCCAACAACAGTCCCAAGACGGCGGCGAGGAGGGTGCCGAGGGCGGACATGGCGAGGGTTTCCATGGCGCCGTGGAGGATGGCGTTGAGGTAACCGGCGCTGAAGTCGGGGCTCAGGAAGCGGCCGACATATGAGCCCATTTGTTTCAGGCTGGTGGCACTGCCGAGTTCTTCGAGGTCGAGGCCCAGGTAGGTGAACGAGGCGATGACGGCGAAGACGATGGCGAGGATCAGCGCCGTGTTGATCAGGCGCTTCATGTCAGTCTCCAGCGCAGCAGGCGGCTGAGTTGGTCGGCGCCGAGCACCAGCAGGAGGAAGGTCAGCAGCATGCTGGCGACTTCGCCGCCGGCGAACATGCGGATCGACAGGTCGATCTGTTGGCCGAGGCCGCCGGCGCCGACGAAGCCCATGACCACCGAGGCGCGGATCGCGCATTCCCAGCGGTACACGGTGTAGGAGAGCAGTTCCGCCGCGACGTTGGGCAGCACGCCGTAGGCGAAACTGGCCAGGCGTCCGCTGCCGGCCTGGAGCAAGGCGTGAGCCGGGCGCTGGTCGGTGGATTCGAAGATTTCCGCGTAGACCTTGCCGAGCATGCCGCTGTAGGTGATGGCGATCGCCAGCACGCCGGCCGCCGGGCCGAGGCCGACGGCGCGCACGAACAGCAGCGCCCAGACGATTTCCGGCACGCTGCGCAGGAAGATCAGCAACCCGCGCACCGGCCAGCGCAGCAACCGGCCCAACAGGCTCGGGCGGCCGCCGTGGGAAGCGGCGGACAGCGACAAGGCGCGGCTCGCGAGCAAACTGGCCGGCACCGCCAATATCAGTGCCAACGCCATGCCGGCCGTGGCGATGGCCAGGGTTTGCAGGGTGGCCTTGAGCAGCAGTTGCAGAAAGTCCCGGTCATGGGCCGGCGGCCAGAAGGTCGAGACGAAGCGGCCCATTTCGCTCTGGCTGTCGGCGTGCAGCAACACGCCGAGGTCGAGTTCGCTGAGCTGAATCCCCGGCCACAGCAAGGCAATCGCCAGCAGTGTCAGCAACAGGCGTGGCAATGCGGCGGGGTCGCGGGTGTCGGTGCTCAGCATCGTGGAATCTGCACAATCAGCGGCGTCAGGGCCGGCGCCGGGGATTGCAGTTGTTCGTTGGCGTACAGGCTTTCGAGCATGTCGTGGCTGACTTGATCGGACGGGCAATCGAAGAGGATCTGCCCCTCGCGCAAACCGATGATGCGCGGGAAGTGCGCCAGTGCCAGGTCCACCGCATGCAGGCTCGCCACCAGCGTGACGTTGTTCTCCCGGGCATGGCGCGACAGCACCGTCAGGGTGTGCCCGGCGAGGACCGGGTCCATGGCGGACACCGGTTCGTCCGCCAGCAATACCTCCGGCGCCTGATACAGCACGCGAGCGATGCCGACCCGCTGCAATTGGCCGCCGGAAAGTTGCTGGCATTGGCTGAAGAGTTTGTCCGCCAGATCCAGCCGCGCCAACGCCGCGCGGGCGCCGGGGATGTCCAGTGGATGCAGCAGGTTGATGAGGCTTTTGCCCAGGCTCCATTGCCCGAGTTTGCCTGCCAGCACCGCCGTCACCACCCGTTGCCGGGGCGGCAGGGGCGGTGCCTGATGCACCAGGCCGATTTTTGCGCGCAGGTGTTGGCGCTGGCGGGCGGACAAGTGCCAGGCCCGTTGGCCCAGCACCTCGATGTCGCCGCTGCTCGGCCGTATCGCGGTGGCCAGCAGGTTGAGCAGGCTGGATTTACCGGCGCCGGACGGGCCGATGATCGCCACCTGCTCGCCGCTGTTGATCTGCAAATCCACACCACGCAGGGCTTCGACGCCGTTGGCGTGGTGCAGAAAGACTTGCTTGAGGCTCAGGGTCATTTCAGCAGTTCGGCGGCGCGGGCGGCTTCCTCGATGCCTTTGTAGTTGTCCGGGCTGGTTTCGATGAAGCGGCTGGCTGCTTGCAGGTCGAGGATTTTCTTCTGCTCGGGGTTGGCCGGGTCGAGGGCGAGGAAGGCTTTTTTGATTTTCGCTGCCAGCGCCGGGTCGAGGGTGCCGCGCACGGTCCAGTTGTAATCGAAGTAGGCCGGGGTGGTGGCGAAGACCTTGACCTTGTTGGTGTCGACCTTGCCGGCGTCCACCAGTTTCTGCCAGACGCTGGCGTTCAGCACACCGGCGTCGACCTTGCCGGCCTGCACCCAGGCGACGGTGGCGTCGTGGGCACCGGAGTAGCCGACGCGGCTGAAATAGGTTTCCGGTTTGATGCCGTCCTTGAGCATGAAGTAGCGCGGCATCAGGCTGCCGGACGTGGACGATACCGAACCGAAGGCGAAGGTCTTGCCTTTGAGGTCGGTGAGGCTTTTCACGTTCGGGTCGGCGGTGATGAATTTGCTGGTGAACTGTGCGTCCTGCTCGCGCTGTACCAGCGGGATCACCGGCGTGGTGGCATCGGTTTTCAGTCGTGCCTGGACGAAGGTGAAACCGCCCAGCCAGGCCATGTCGAGGCGGTCGGTGGCCAGCGCTTCAACCACGGCCGGGTAGTCGGCCACGGGAACGAACTGCACTTTCATGCCCAATTGCTGCTCCAGATAAGCCCCCAGCGGTTCGAACTTGCGCAGCAGTTCGGTCGGGGCCTCGTCGGGAATCGCGCTGACTTTCAACACGTCTGCGGCCTGGGCCAGCAGGGTGGAAAAGGACAGGGCCAGACCTGCAGTCAGTGCCAGGGTGCGTTTGAGCATGGGAATCTCCGTTTCATGGGCGTCAGGATCGGTGCGTAGCCTGCGGAAAAACGTCGGCGGCTGCAACGTCAGGTTAGTCGAATCGGTGCGACAGCGAGGCTCAGTCCACCTGCGTAAAGCGCTCCACCAGCCAGTCGATGAACACCCGCACGCGGTTGCTCAGGTGCCGGTTCGGCGGATACAGCAGGTGGAACGGGTACGCCGGCGGGCGCCAGTCAGTGAGGATCGGCACCAGTTCACCACGCTCGATGGCCGCCCTGACTGTGTAGCTGAATGTGTGAATGATCCCCAGCCCCGCCAGTCCGGCCGCCAGATGCGCATTGCTTTCGTTGACGCTGACCAGGCCTTTGCCTTCGATTTGATGGCGTTCGCCGTTGCGCTGGAAGTTCGACGGCAGGATGCGCCCGGTGGAGGCCGAGCGATAGGCGATCATTTGATGCCGGGCCAGCTCCAGCGGATGCATCGGCGTGCCGTGACGCTGCAAATAGTCGGGCGTGGCGCAGGTGGTCCAGGACACTTCGCCGAGGCGGCGCACAGCCAGGGCCTGTTCGGTCAGCGGGCCGCCGCGAATCACGCAGTCGACGCGCTCGCTGATCAAGTCCACCGGGCGGTCGCTGACGCCCAGATCGACCTGAATGTCCGGATAACGCTCGAAGAACTTCGGTAGTTCGGGAATCACCAGCATGGTCGCGGTGGAGCCGCCGATGTCCACACGAATCCGGCCACGGGGCAATCCCTGGGCCTGGCTGAAACCCTGATCGATGTCGTCCAGTTGATGCAGCAGTTGCTGGGTCAGTTGGTAGTAGGAAGCGCCGTCGGCGGTGACGGTCAGGCGCCGGGTGGTGCGTTGCAGCAGGCGCACACCGAGGTGGCTTTCCAGTTGCCCGATCAGTTTGCTGACCGTGGTTTTCGGCTGGTTCAACGAGTCGGCGGCTTTGGTGAACGAGCCGCTTTCCACGACGCGGGCGAACACGCGGATCGCCAGTAACTGATTCATCGGGCTGCACTCAAGGATCGAAGACAGGGCTGAGTATTGTGCATGTCTGTGCACAAACAAAACCGATTTTGCGGATTTTTCAATTCAATCCATCGGCCTAAAGTCGCTTCCAACGGCTCACCTACGACCCGTCACCTTCCTTGAAACGGTTATTTGGAGACACATCATGAGCAACAGACTTGAAGGCAAAATCGCACTGATCACTGGCGGCACCACCGGCATCGGCCTGGCCTCGGCGCAGGAATTCGTCGCCCAGGGCGCCACCGTATTCATCACCGGCCGTCGTCAGGCCGAACTGGACAAAGCCGTCGCCGCCATCGGCCCTCGCGCCATAGGCATTCAGGGCGACGTGGCGAAGCTGGACGATCTGGATCGCGTCTACCGCGAAATCGCCGAGAAGGCCGGCCACCTCGACATCCTGTTCGCCAATGCCGGTGGCGGTGACATGCTGCCGCTGGGTTCGATTACCGAAGAGCACTTCGACCGGATTTTCGACGCCAACGTGAAGGGCACGCTGTTCACTGTGCAAAAGGCGCTGCCGCTGCTGCGCGATGGCGCTTCGATTCTGCTGACTTCATCGACCACCTCGGTACAAGGCACGGAAAACTTCAGCGTCTACAGCGCGAGCAAAGCCGCGGTGCGTAACTTCGCCCGGTCGTGGCTACTGGACTTGAAACCCCGGCGCATCCGCGTCAACGCCATCAGCCCCGGCCCGGTGCGTACGCCAGGTCTGGCAGGGCTGGTGCCGGCGGAACACGCTCAGGGGCTGTTTGATCAACTGGCGTCGGTGGTGCCGATCGGGCGTCTGGGCGAGCCGAGCGAAATTGCCAAGGCTGCGCTGTTCCTGGCCTCGGATGACAGCAGCTTCGTCAACGGTATCGAACTGTTCGTCGACGGCGGCACCGCGCAGATCTGATTGGAGTCACTCAATGCCCCGGCACTTGTTCGTTCGAGTGCCGGGGCTCGTCTGTTTCATCGGTTTCTTCGGCCGGCGCCTTGTCCCAGATCAGGCGCGGGTCGAAGCTCATGGCCGAAAGCATGGTGAACACCACCACCAGCCCGAAGAACAGAATCCCCGGTCGCGGTTCGATATCCCCCAGCGCCTGAAATTTCACCAGCGCCGCCACCAGTGCGACCACCAGCACATCGAGCATCGACCAGTAGCCGATCAGCTCGACGAACCGGTACAGCTTCGAACGTTCCCGGCGTGCCCAGTGGCTGTCCCGTTGCACGGTGACCAGCAGCAGCGTCAGCGCGATGAATTTGATCCCCGGCACCGCAATACTGGCGATGAAGATGATCAGCGCAATGTCCCACGCGCCGTGCTCCCAGAACTCCAATACACCGCTCATGATGGTGCTGTCGGCGCCGTTGCCGAGCAGGGTGGTGTTCATCACCGGCAGCAGATTTGCCGGCACGTAAAACGCCAGGGCGGCGAACATGTAGGCCCAGGTGCGTGCCAGGGAGTTGGTCTTGCGCCGGTGCAGCGGTGCGTCGCAGCGCGGGCACTGGTGCGGCTCGTCAGTCATGTCGCAGGCCAGCCCGCAGCTGTGACACAGGCAGAGGTTGAGTTCGCTGGCGGTCGGTGGTCGTTTCACAGGATGTCCCACAAATCACGTATGTCGCGTCCGGCGACGCGGATCAGCAACAGGCTGAGCACGGCCAGCGCAAACAGGCCGATGCCGGGGATCACATCGAGCATGCCCGCCAGTTTGAACACCGCCACCATCGCCCCGAGCAGGCACACTTCGAGCATGCTCCACGGCCGCAGCGCTTCCAGCCAGCGCATGCACAGCTTGAAGGCCGGCGAGCGGCGCGAGGCGAGGGCGAAGCTCAATACCCAGATGAGCAAAACCAATTGAAAGGCCGGCGCGATGATGATCGAGATCGCCGCGACCATGGCCATGAAGGTGATCGGCCCCTGACTCAGGGCCAGCACCGAATCCCACAGGGTCGCGCTGTTTTTCAGGCCCTTCATGCTGATGCTCATCACCGGGTAGAAATTGGCGAACAGCCACAGCATCGCGGCAGTGAAACTCAGGGCCAGACGCTGCTCCACGCTCAGGTTGTTGTGGCGCTGGAGCACGCCGCCACAACGGGCGCAGAGGGATTTCTGGTAGCGGGCGAGCGTGGCTTTTTCGTACACGCAGTCGCAATGCTCGCAGATGATCAGGTGATCAGTCTTGGCCATGGGGCGCTCGAGGGGAGGAGGGCTTGAACCTTCTTCAATATAGGCGCGTTGGGGCATCCGACAACTGTCACATCCGGAAATGCACCTTTGGTCTGCCGGCCCGCCGGGTTTGTGGAAGCGTTCCATACTCCTTGGCGCCGAATTCATTACGAGCAGGAGCAGGGCCATGAGTGAAAAACCGACGATTGTGCTGGTACACGGGTTCTGGGGCGGGGCCGCGCATTGGGGCAAGGTCATTGTCGAACTGTCGCGCAAGGGTTACAGCAAGATTCAGGCGGTGGAGATGCCGCTGACGTCGCTGGCCGACGACGCCGAGCGCACGCGAAAAATGGTCGCGCAGGTGAGCGGGCCGGTGTTGCTGGTCGGGCATTCCTACGGCGGGGCGGTGATCACCCAGGCCGGCAATCAACCGAATGTGACCGGGCTGGTGTACATCGCTGCGTTCGCCCCGGATCAGGGCGAAAGCCCCGGCGGCATCACTCAGGAACATCTGCCCGCCGCCGCGCCGAATCTCGCCCCGGACAGCGACGGGTTCCTCTGGCTCAAGGCCGACAAGTTCCATGAAAGCTTTTGCCAGGACCTGCCGGCGGATGAAGCGCTGGTGATGGCCGTCACCCAGAAAGCGCCGCTGGCCAGCACCTTCGGCGATGTCATCAGTGATCCGGCATGGAAGCACAAACCTTCCTGGTATCAGATTTCCAGTCAGGACCACATGATTCACCCGGACAACCAGAAACGCATGTCGGCCCGGCTCAACGCGAAGAAAGTCATCACCCTCGACGCCAGCCACGCCTCGCTGGCTTCCCGCGCTACAGAAGTCGCAGCGTTGATCGACGAGGCCGCCAAGGCCTGACCACGACCACGCAACCGGGCGCTTCAGACCGGTTGCGTGGCTTCCTCTTCCGCTATCGCAGCCTTCACAGCGGGCCGTTCGGCGATGCGCGACATGTAGTTCGCCAGCGCTGGCCAGTCTTCGATGGCGATGCTGAACGTCGGCAACCACTTCAATACCGTGAACAGATAGGCGTCCGCCACGCCGAACGCCTGCATCAGAAACGGCTGGGTCGCAAGGACGCGGTTCAGGTAATCCAGTCGCTTGAAGAGTTTGTGTTTGAAGATCGTTTTGGTGGACTCCGGGATTTCGCTGCTGAACAGCGGTGCGCTGCCGCCATGGATTTCCGAGCTGATGAAGTTCAGGTGCTCCTGCAGGCGCGAGCGCTCCCAGGTGCCATTGGCCGGGGCCAGTCTCTGGGCGGGAGCAAGGTCGGCGAGGTATTGCAGAATCGCCGGGCCTTCGGTCAGCACCTCGCCGTTATCGAGCATCAGCGCGGCCACGTAGCCCTTCGGATTGATCTCGCGAAAGTCCCGGCCGTCGGCGGTGCGCTTGGTCTGGTTGTTGACCCGGATCAGTTCGAACGGCAGCGCCAGTTCTCGCAGCACAATGTGCGGGGCCAGCGAGCAGGTCATGGGTGCGAAGTACAGTTTCATGGAGTCTCCTTCAAATGAACGCCCAGAATCCGGCATTATGGCGGCGCTTCGCAAAGGACATCTGCAGTGCTAGCGTATGACAAAATCTCATGGACTGAAGAAGCCCCATGCTCACCCGACTACCCTCGCTCAACGGATTGCGAGCCTTCGAATGCGCGGCCCGACACCTGAGTTTTACCCGCGCCGCCGAAGAGCTGAACGTCACGCAAACCGCGATCAGCCATCAGATCCGCCGCCTCGAAGATGAACTCGGCGTGCGCCTGTTCATGCGCTTGAAGGACGGATTGGCGCTGACGGAAGAGGGCAACGCCTATTTTCCCGGTATTCGTTCGGCGTTTATGGAACTGCGCCATTCGACTGAGCGTTTGCTGGAGGCGAACAATCAAAGCGTCCTGACGATCAGCACTCTGGTGTCGGTGGCGTCGAAATGGCTGTTGCCGCGCCTGCCGTCCTTTCGCGAGGCGTTTCCCGAGATCGATGTGCGCATCAGCGCATCCACCGATCTGGTGGACTTTCGCAAGGGTGGCATTGATGCGGCGATCCGCTACGGCAACGGAAACTGGCCGGGACTGCGCGCCGACTGGCTGATGGCCGACGAGATTTTCCCGGTGTGCAGCCCGCGTTTGCTCAGCGGGCCGGATCCGATCAAAGCGCCGGCCGATCTGGCCCGGCACACTTTGCTGCACGTCAGCGGGCAGACTGCCGATGACTGGAGCGCCTGGCTGAACGCCGCAGGTCAACCGTCACCACCGGCCAAAGGCCCGCGCCTGACCTTCGACCTGGCCATGATGGCGGTGCAATCGGCGATTGACGGGCAGGGCGTGTGCATCGGGCGATCGACCTACGTCGAGGACGATTTACGGGCCGGAAGGCTGGTGGCGCCGTTTGATTTGCGGCTCAAGTCCGACTCGGGTTTCTACTTCGTCACGCCCCATGAAAACGCCGGTTCGAACAAGATCGTCGCCTTCAGGCAGTGGCTGTCGCAGGTGGTGCGAGTTGTATGAGCGTGTATCAATCCCGCCCTCGTACACAGTGAGCTAACAAGCGCCGATATCGGGACACATTCCCGGTACATGCCCTCTTCAAAGTAGTGGCGTCACTTCACTACTTCCAAGAGGGCAACACCATGCGCCGCACACTCCTGATGACCGCAGCCGCCGTACTGGTTTCAATGACCGGCCTGGCACACGCCGCCGACACTCAATCAGCCGCCCCGGCGAAGAGCTGGCAACAAGGCCTGAGCCGCACGGATCTGGTCCATCAGGACCTGGGCACTGCGGATCGCGAAGTGATCCAGGCCCGGGTCGATTTCGAACCGGGCATCACCTCGCCCCGACATGCCCACCCGGGCGTTGAAGTTGCTTACGTGATCAGCGGCACCTTCGAATACCAGCTCGAAGGCCGGGCACCGGTGACGCTGAAGGCCGGCGATTCCCTGTTCATCCCGGAAGGCGTGGCGCACATCGCGAAGAACGTCGGCAATGACAAGGGCTCGGAGCTGGCGACTTACATCGTCAAGAAGGGTGAGCCGTTGTTGATCCTCAAGCAATAATCCCCGGGATACCGAAAAGGCCTGCCAATGTGGCAGGCCTTTTTTGTTGTCGGCGGATTCAACGCAAGCTGATGCCGTCCGATTCAAACTGAAAGAACTTCAGCGCGTATCCACCTCTTTCACAACTCCGGCAGATGCCCTTTGCTTGCGCCGTTTGAGCCAGCTGAAAAACGCATGCACCGGATGCAAAACAGCCGTCAGCACGCCAAGCAACAGGATGATGAAAAGGATGATCAGCGGGATGCTTTCGTGCGAGAACATGGTGGGTTACTCCTGTAGTCACTATGTTGGAACCCGCAGACTAGACGCATCCGTCGAATTTTTTGGTGAACGTATGTTCATCCTCGGACGCTTCGATTGTGCTACGGGGAGGCGGTGGATTTGCTCAAGGATCGTCATCCATCGCATGCTGAGCGCCCCATTCGCCATCACTGAAGAGGCTCACCTTGCAGACCCTCCGCCGCGCCCGACCCGAAGACGCCGCGCCCATCGCCGCACTGGTCGATGAGGCCTACAGCCCTTACGTCCCGCGAATCGGCCGCAAACCCGCGCCGATGCTCGATGACTACGAACAAGTGCTGCGTGAAACCGATACGTTCGTGCTGACTGACAACGATGAAATCCTCGGTGTGCTGGTGATGAGCCAGGAAGGCAAGGAGCTGCTGCTGATCAACGTCGCCGTGTCGCCCCGGCACAAGGGCAAGGGGCTCGGCAAAGTGCTGATGACCTTCTGTGAAAAGCATGCGCTGAGTCTCGGTTGCGAGGCCGTGCGGCTGTACACCCACGAGCGGATGACCGAGAACGTCGCCATCTATGAAAAACTCGGTTTTGTGGAAACCCATCGCGCCACCGAGGACGGATTTGCCCGGGTTTTCATGCGCAAGACACTCGCCGGTTCACGCTGACCGTCACCCGGGCATGTCGAAATCAGGCATCGGCATGCCGCACTCGAGCTATTTGCGTTCAACTTCAGCCACGTAAGGTGAGGCGTCCATCAGAGAACAACAAAAACAATGAACAGCCTGAATTCGAAGGAATCGAGCGGTCAACTGGCGCAGGGGTTCAAGCCTCGCCACGTGACCATGTTGTCAATTGCGGGAATCATCGGCGCGGGGTTGTTTGTCGGTTCCGGGCACGCCATCGCGGCGGCGGGGCCGGCGGTGTTGCTGGCGTATCTGTTTTCCGGCCTGCTAGTGGTGCTGGTCATGCGCATGCTGGGGGAAATGGCGGTGGCCCGACCGGACACCGGATCGTTCTCCACCTATGCCGATCAGGCCATCGGTCGCTGGGCCGGCTTCACCATCGGCTGGCTCTACTGGTGGTTCTGGGTGCTGGTCATTCCCATCGAGGCGCTGGCTGCCGGGCATGTCTTGAACCAGTGGTTTCCCCAGGTCGATGCGTGGCTGTTTGCGCTGGTGTCGATCATCCTGCTGGTGATCACCAACCTGTTCAGTGTCTCCAAGTACGGCGAGTTCGAATTCTGGTTCGCCATGGCCAAGGTCGTGGCGATCATCGGTTTCATCGGCGTGGGTTTCGCCGTGCTGATGGGCTGGATTCCCGAGCGTGAAGCCAGCGGTCTCAGCCGCTTGATGGAAGAACATGGCGGGTTCGCCCCCAATGGTCTGTCGGCGGTGGTCGGCGCGTTCATCACCATCATGTTCAGTTTCATCGGCACCGAGGCGGTGACCATCGCCGCCGCCGAATCGGACAATCCGGCACAGAACATCGCCAAGGCCACGCGTTCGGTGATCTGGCGCATCGGCGTGTTCTATCTCTTGTCGATCTTCGTGGTGATTTCCGTGGTGCCGTGGAACGATCCGCTTTTGGCGTCCGTCGGCTCCTATCAGCGCGCACTGGAACTGATGAACGTTCCCCACGCCAAATTCATGGTCGATGTGGTGGTGTTGATCGCCGTGGCCAGTTGCATGAACTCGTCGATCTATATCGCTTCGCGCATGCTGTTTTCACTGGGGCTGCGCGGCGATGCACCGCACGTGTTGAAAGTGACGTCCGGCGCAGGCGTGCCGAGGGCGGCGGTGATTGCCAGCAGCGTCATCGGCGCTGGGGTGACGTTGCTCAGCTACTTCATGCCTGCCGGGCTTTTCCAGTTTCTGCTCGCCAGTTCCGGTGCCATTGCGTTGCTGGTGTACCTGGTGATCGCAGTTTCTCAGTTGCGCATGCGCCGGATGCTGCTTCGGCAAAATGTTGAACTGACCTTTCGCATGTGGCTGTTTCCGTGGCTGACCTATCTGGTGATGGCGTTCATCTGTGCCGCGCTCGCGGTGATGATGGTGACGCCGGAGCACCGTCTGGAAGTGACGTCGACCATTGGCCTGGCGCTGGCCATTTCCTTTATCGGGCTGGTGACCACGCGTCAGCATGGTCAGCCGAACGCGACTGTTCCGACAAAACAAAACGCCCGAGGCACTGCCTCGGGCGTATAGGGAGGATCGGGATTCAGATCAGGCGCAGGGTCACGTCAATGTTGCCACGCGTGGCCTTGGAGTAAGGGCAGGTCTGGTGCGCGGCTTCCACCAGCGACTGAGCGACCGAAGGTTCCAGCCCCGGCAGGCTGACATTCAAACGTGCCTGCAGAAAAAACGCGTCGCCGGTCTTGCCCAGATCGATTTCGGTTTCCACCGCCACATCCGCCGGCAGCCTGATCTTCAGCGCAGCCGCCGCTTTGCCCATGGCGCCGATGAAACAGGCCGACCAGCCGGCCGCCAGCAATTGTTCCGGGTTGGTGCCGCTGCCATTGGAGCCCGGTGGCGACAGCTTGACGTCCAGATTGCCGTCGGAACTGCGCGAGGCGCCATCGCGTCCGCCGGTGGTGCGGGTCTTGCCGGTGTACAGCACGGTGTCGATTTGATTGATCATGAGAAGGTCTGCCTGTGTGAGTGGTTGAGTCGGAGGGAAGGCTCCGATGGCCCACACTTTTGCATCGGCATGTACCGGGGATGTGTCATGAAACGGGGGTTATGTATCGCTGTGTAGCAATGCGTTCAGCCTGATCGCTGAGACAGCGTCAGCAGAACCCCGAAGCCCACGAGCAGGCCGCCGAACGCCCGGTCAATCCACTGCCGTGCCGCCAGCAGTTTCTCCCGCACCCGCCCGGCGGAGAAACACAGCGCCACCAGGCTGAACCACAGCACATGCGCCCCGGCAATGAACACCCCGTAGGCCATTTGTACCGGCAGGCCGGTGTCCGGCCGGACGACGCCCATGAACAGGCTGACGATGAAAATCGAGGTTTTGGGGTTCAACGCATTGGTGAGAAAACCCGAGCGCAGCGCGGCCAGATCCGACAGGGCAGGTGACGCGGCATCCGGCTGCTGAACGTCAGCTCTGGAACGAAGCATCTTGATGCCCAGATAAACCAGATACGCAGCCCCCGCCAGTTTCAGTGCATTGAACAACCAGGGCGATTGTTGAAGCACTAATCCGAGCCCGAGCAGGGTGTAGCCGACATGCACCAGCACGCCCAGACCAATGCCCATCGCCGTGAGTACGCCCGCACGTCGAGAGAGCAGCAAGCCGTTGCGCGAGACCAGGGCGAAGTCCGGTCCGGGGCTGATGCATGCCAGCAGGGTGATGGTGATTACGACTATCCATTCGCTCATGGTGGAACCTTGGGTGGGTTGGTGATAGAAAGCCATGTTTACAGATAGCGAACGCTGGAACTAACGATGATTTCTGAAGCAGATGGTGAATTTGACTCACCGTTTACCGAGGGGCGTATGCCGTCTCTGCTGGCGCTGCGTTGCTTCGAATCCGCTGGCCGGTTCGAGAGCTTCGCCCGTGCGGCTGACGAACTGCATCTGACACCCGGCGCCATCAGCCGGGCCGTGCGCCTGCTTGAAGAGGATCTGGGCGTTGATCTGTTCGAGCGGCGCCAGCGAAGGGTTTTCCTGACGGACCCTGGCAGGCGACTGCTGAAAGCGGTGAGCGAAGGTTTGGGGGTGATGAACCAGGCCGTCCGCGAGATCCGCACTGAGGCGCGCCGGACGCGGCGGCTGGTCCTGTCGTGCGAACCCACGCTGTTGATGCGCTGGTTGATTCCGCGCTGGAGTGATTTCCAGAAACAGCATCACGGCCCGGACATTCATCTGGTGGCTGGCGGCGGTCCGTTTTCATTTGAACAGGGAATCGACCTGGCCATTCGGCGCGACGATTTCCCCCGGCCTCCCGGGTACCACGCCGAGCGCTTGTTTGCTGAAAAGGTCGGGCCAGTCTGTCGGCCGGATAAAGTCGGTCAGTGGTTCGATGAAAGCGGCAAAGGCCTGCGTGCCCCGGCGCCTCTGCTGCAAACAAGCAGCCGACCCACGGCTTGGCAGGAATGGGCCACCGCAGCGGGCCAGCCGGTTTCTGCGGCGCAGATGCAGGCTTTCGAGCATTTTTACTTCAGCATTCAGGCGGCTGTCGCGGGCCTTGGAGTGGCCATCGGTCCGTGGCATCTGGTCCGCGACGATATCGAAAGCGGGGTGTTGGCTGCACCGGCAGGCTTCGTTGAAGACGGCTCGCATTATTGCCTGCTGTCGCCTGCGCCTCCCAAACCGGGCAGCCTGGAAATGGATTTGCTGGAGTGGTTACGGTCAGTGGGTTGAGGCCTGTCGGTTTTCAATGGCTGGCCGGCGTTGCCTTGCCCAACAAATCAATCCGACACCCCGGCGCCGCATCGTTCACCGTCACCCGCATGTCATGCAGGCGCGCGACCGCCGACACCATGCTCAAGCCCAACCCGTTGCCCGGCGTATGGCGGCTGGATTCGGCGCGGTACAACCGGCGCAACACCGCTTCACGTTCGGCCGGGGGAATGCCGGGCCCGTTGTCGGTGACGCGAATGCCCACGGTTTCATGATCGGCAATCACGCTCAGGCGCACCTGGCTGTGGTCGGGCGAGAACTTGATGGCGTTGTCGAGCAGGTTGCACAGGGCGTCGAACAGCAGTTGTGCGTCACCGGCCATGATCGCGGGGGCCTGACTGTTTTCGATGGTCAGGCTGATGCCGCGTTCTTCGGCCAGGGGTTCGTAGAGTTCAGCGGCATCGGCGCTGATCAGGTTCAGGTCCAGCGGCGCGAAGTGACTGCGCCGGGCGCTGTTTTCGATTTCCGAAATCCGCAGCAGGGCCTTGAAGGTCAGCAGCAAGGCCTTGGCCTCGGTAAGCGCCGCATCGATGCTCGCGGCGTATTGCGCTTCATCCAGGCCCCGGCGCTGGGTGCGTTCCAGGCCCGCGATCAGGCGCGTCAGCGGGGTGCGCAGGTCGTGGGCGATGTCGTCGCATACGCCTTTGACCTCGCTCATCAAACGCTCCAGCTCATCGAGCATGCCGTTGACCACGGAAGCCAGTCGGTCGATGTCATCGTTATTGCCCTTGACCGGCAAACGTCCTTTCAAGTCGCCCTCGATGATGCCCTTGATCGAGCGACTGACCTTGTCCAGCCGTTGGTGTGCCGAATAGCCCAGCACTACCGCACCGAGCAGCCCGACCAGCAACAGCAGGAGGCCGCCGGAAATCAGCGCGTTGATCAGCAGTTCGTCGAATTCGCGGATGTCGTGGACATCCTGGGCGACCAGCAGCGTTTTGCCGTCCGCCAGTTTATGCACGATGAAGCGCACGGGCCGGTGATGCCCGTTGGACTTGAGCCAGCGAAACTCCTGCGGTTTGTCGTAGGCGGAGAAGGGCGGCAGTTCTTTGATCACACCGGCAATGAATTTGCCGTCAGCGTCGAACAGGCTGTGGGGCAGGCGTGCTTCAACGTCCTGCAGGGCGTGCTTGCGGATTTCCTGCAGTTGCAGTTCCGGCGGCTGGGCGCTGCGGTTTTCCACTTGTCGATACAGGGCGGTGTCGGCTTCGGTCTTCAGGTAGAACGCGGTTTGCCAGTAGACGTAACCGAACAACGCCAGAAACGAGCAGCCGAACAGCCCGAGAAACAGCAACGCCGTGCGAAAACTGATGGTGCGCGGGATTTCACTCAGGTGAACGGAGGACATACCCGGCTCCACGAATGGTATGGATCATCGGCGGCTCGCCTTCGCCATCGACCTTGCGGCGCAGTCGGCTCATGTGCACTTCGATCACGTTGGTGCGTTCGTCATAGCTGTAATTCCATACCGCTTCGAAGAGCATGGTGCGGGTCACCACCTGATCGGCGTGGCGCACCAGATGTTCGAGCAGCGCGTATTCCCGGGGCACCAGATCGATGGTGCGCTCGCCACGGCGTACGGTGCGGCTCAGCAGATCGACGTCCAGGTTACCGACCTTCAGGCGGGTTTCCTGAGCCACGGCCACCGGTTCGGCCCGACGCCGGTTCAAGGCGTCCAGGCGGGCGGTCAGCTCGATGAATTCGAAAGGTTTGGTCAGGTAGTCATCGCCCCCGGCGCGCAAACCGCGTACCCGCTCATCCAGCGCACTCAGGGCGCTGAGGATCAGCACCGGGGTGTTCACGCTGGCGGCGCGCAATGCTGTGAGTACGCCCAGACCATCGAGGCCGCCGGGCAGCATGCGGTCGAGCACGATCAGGTCGAATGGCTCGCCGAGGGCTTTGAGCAAGCCTTCACGGCCATTGTCGACGCTGCTCACGGTGAAACCGTGGTCGGTGAGGGCCGCTTCGATTTCGCGGCGGGTGGGCAAGTCGTCCTCGACGACCAGAACATGGGTCATGGCTTTTGAACCACTCACATCATCAGGCAGAGATGGCATAGTGTGGCAAAGCCTGCGGTTGCGCCACGTTCCCGCCGGATAAATAAAAGTTCAGGTTGGCTTGATGGAGTAGGTGCCTTGCGCATTCTCGTGGTTGAAGACGACGCCCAGACCGCCGCTTACCTGCTGCGCGGTTTGAGCGAAAGCGGGCATGTGGTCGATGTTGCCGGCGATGGCAACAGCGGTCTGGACATGGCGCTGGAAGGCATTCACGACGTGCTGATCGTCGACCGGCGCTTGCCCGGCCTGGACGGCATTGGCCTGATCAAGGCCTTGCGCGCACGGCAGGTGCGGGTGCCGATCCTGATGCTCAGCGCCCAGGCCTCGACCGAGCAGAAGGTCGAAGGTTTGCAGGCCGGTTGTGATGATTATCTGGCCAAGCCTTATGCCTTCGCCGAAGTGCTGGCGCGGCTCGAAGCCTTGCTGCGCGGGCGCGATCAGGTCGCGGGGCCGGCGCGGCAACTGGTGGTTGGCGAGCTACAGCTGGACTGCGCCACGCGCACAGCGGTGCGGCGGGGCAAGGTGATTGCCTTGCAACATCGCGAAGCCCTGTTGCTGGAAAAACTCATGCGCCACAGCGGCCAGATCGTCACCCGCGACATGCTGCTCGACAGTGCCTGGGACTACGATTTCGACCCCAACAACAACGTCATCGACAAACACATTCATCGCTTGCGGCGCAAACTCGATGACGGTTTTGACTACTCGCTGATCCGGACCATCCCCGGCGCTGGCTACAGCTTCCAGACAACGCCCGAGCAAGGCTAAACAAAAGTTTATCTGCCGGGGAACGCTCTGGCAGGCGCCCCTCGCTATCTTCGCCGCATTCGTGGATCGCTCCACAAAGGCTCAAGCGGGGAGACAGCTTGCTCATGTCGGTTCCAAAGACCAAGGCGCGCAGACGGCGCGTTGCATTTCAATCATCGGCGACGCTGATTCTGCTGGGCGTATTGACCCTCGGTGGCTGCTCGATGGTGCCCGAGTATCGGCAGCCCGAGTTGCCGCTGGCCCAACAGTGGAACGCGGCTTCTGGCGGGCAATCCGCTGCGGGCGGGCAATGGTGGCGCGAGTTTCACAGTGCCGAGCTGGATCAGTTGATCGACCGTGGGCTGGCCTCCAACTTTACCCTCAAAGCCGCGATCAGCCGTATCGACGAGGCGCGGGCCTCCGCGCAGGTCACCGGCGCCGGGCAATATCCGGCGCTGAATCTGGGCGGCAACTATCAGCGCCAGAACAACTACGGCACCACACAAAAGCGCAGTGTGTTTGCCGAAGCCACCTATGAAGTGGATTTCTGGGGCAAGCAGCGCGCGGCCGCCGACTCAGCCGATGCCCTGGCCAACGCCACCGCGTTCGACGCCCAGACCCTTCGCATGAGCCTGAGCGCAAGCATCGCCGACAGTTACTTTCAGGTGCTGTCGCTGGAAGAGCGCCTGCGTCTGGCCCAGTCCATCGCTGACGATGCCCGTCAGGTGCTGGATCTGGTGGAAATCCAGGCCAGTCAGGGCGCCGTTTCCAATCTCGAAGTCGCCCAGCAGCGCAACGCCATGCAGACCTTTGAAGCGGCAATGCCGCCGCTGCGTCAGCAGCGGGATCAGGCGCTGTATCAACTGGCGGTGCTGGTCGGCGCGCCGCCCGAGGGCTTCCATTTGCAGGGTGACAGCCTCGGTGCCGTGCAGGTGCCGCAACCGGCGACCGGTCTGCCCATCGGCCTGCTGCGTCAGCGGCCAGACATTCAGGCTGCCGAAGCGCGGCTGAAATCCGCCAACTTCGACGTCGGCGTGGCCCGTGCGGCTTTCCTGCCCAACCTGTCGCTGGACCTGCTGGGCGGTATCGACACCCTCGCCGGCGGGCAGATCTGGAGTGTCATCGGCACCCTCGGGCAACCGGTGTTTGCCGGCGGCCAACTCAAAGGTCAGTTGCATTTCGATCAGGCCCACGTTCAGGAACTGACCGCCAGTTATCGCGAGTCCATCGTCGAAGCCCTGCAAGACGTCGAGACCCAGATCAGCGCTGCCCGTGAACTCGACAAGAGTTACGCGTTGAACGCCTCGGCAGTGGATTCGGCGCGGGAAGCGGCGCGTCTGGCGCAGGTTCGCTACCGCCTCGGCTCCACCGACTTCCAGACGCTGCTGATCGTCGAGCGCACGCAATATCAGGCCGAAGACACGCTGTTGCAGGTCCGTCTGCAACACCTTCAAGCGGCGGTCGGCCTGTTCCGGGCCTTGGGCGGGGACTTTTCCGCTGACGCTCTGGCACTCAATTCTTCTGTTCAGGTGACTCATCCATGACTGTCCTGCACCCACGTCGTCGCGCCGTTTTCCTGGGCGTCGCGGCTCTTTCGCTGGCGGTGGCCGTCGGCGGGTTTCAATGGATCAAACAGGCTCACGCTGCGCCGGTAAAAACTGATGCCGGCGCGATCCCGGTACAGATGACCCAGGTCAGCCGTCAGGATCTGCCGGTATGGATCAGTGCCATCGGCAACGTGCAGGCGCTCAACAGCGTCAATGTGCGGGTGAGGGTGGACGGCGAGTTGCAGAAAGTCCTGTTCAACGAGGGGCAGACCGTCACCGCCGGCAGCCTGTTGGCCGTGATCGATCCACGGGTCTATCAGGCCCAGGTCGCCCAGGCTCAGGCCCTGCTGGCCAAGGATCAGGCGCAACTGGCGAACCTCAGGGTCAATCTCGATCGGGCCAGCAAACTCGCTGCTGCCAAGGCCGGCCCGACCCAGGACGTCGACACTTTCCGCGCCCAACTGGCCGCGCAACAGGCGACGGTGCAGGCTGACCAAGCGGCGCTGGATGCAGCGCGGCTGCAACTGGAGTTCACGCAGGTCAAGGCGCCGCTGACCGGTCGCACTGGCCAGCGTCTGCTGGATGTTGGCGCGATTGCCCACGGTGCCGAGGCGACGGGGCTGGTGACGATTACCCAGATGAATCCGATCTCCGTCGCGTTCGCTGTCTCCCAGGATGATCTGGCGGAAATCCTCGAAGAGAACGCCAAAGGTGCCTTGCAAGTTGTCGCCATGACCCGCGATGGCCAGCAGGAAATCGCCAAAGGTCATCTGAGCTTTATCGACAGCCAGGTGACAGCGGCCAGCGGGCAGATCCAGCTCAAGGCGCAGTTCGACAACGCTGATGCCAAGCTTTGGCCGGGTGAGTTGGTGAGTGCGCGCCTGCTGGTGCAGACCCATCGCGACGTGGCCGTTGTCCCCGCCGATGCGGTGCAACTGGGGCGTCAGGGCAATTTCGTCTATGTGGTCGATGCCGATCAGCGGGTGCAACCGCGTCTGGTGGACGCCGCCAATGTGGTGGATGGCAAGCAGTGGATTCGCCAAGGCCTGAACGCCGGCGAAACCGTTGTGGTGCAGGGCCAGTCGCGGGTCGCACCGGGGTTGAAGGTGATGCCGGTAAAGACTGACACCAGCGCCGACCTGGCGGAGGCCGCCCGATGAATGCGCTGGCCGGACTGATTCAACGGCGTGTGGGGCTGAGCCTGCTGGCGCTCGGCGTCATGCTGCTCGGGGCTTTCGCGTACTTCCAGTTGCCGGTGGCGCCGCTGCCGACGGTGGATTTCCCGACCATTCAGGTCACCGCGAAACTCTCCGGGGCGAGCGCGGAAACCATGGCCTCTTCGGTGGCGACGCCACTGGAACGGGCCTTCGCCGCCGTGCCGCAAGTCACATCGATGACCTCGTCCAGCGCCGCCGGCAAGACCCAGGTGGTGCTGCAATTCGACCTGTCGCGGGACACCGACGGTGCCGCGCAGGACGTACAGACGGCGATCAACACCGCCACGCCGAACCTGCCCAAGACCATGTCCAGCGCGCCGACTTTCAACAAGGTCAACCCCGCCGAAGGCACCGTGCTGTCGCTGGCGGTGACGTCGCCGACCCGCACGCTGCCGGAACTGGATCGCTACGCCGACAACTACATCGCCCAGCGCCTGTCGCAAATGCCCGGTGTCGGGCTGGTGGATTTTCATGGGGAGCAGAAACCGGCGGTGCGCGTGCAGATCGATCCCGATGCGCTGGCCGCTCGCGGTCTGACGCTGGAAGATGTGCGCAGCGTGATTGGCGTCAGCACTCTGGATCAGCCCAAGGGCACGCTCGACGGTCAGAGCCGCTCGATCACCCTGGGTGCGACTGACCAGTTGCTCGATCCCCAGCATTATCGCGATCAGGTCGTCGCCTATAAAAACGGCATGCCGATCAAACTCGGCGATCTGGGCCGGGTGATCGCCGGGGCCGAGGACACTCAGCAAGCCGCGCAACTGGGCGGCGAACCGACGGTCATCGTCGACATCCACAAGCAACCGGGTTTCAACCTGCTGTCGACTATTGCCGCGATCAAGGCCAAGTTGCCCGAGCTGACCGCGTCCTTGCCCCGCGACGTGCAGGTGCAAGTGGTGGGCGACCGCACCCAGACCATCGAAGCGTCGGTCAACGACATGCAGTTCACCTTGCTGCTGTCGATTGCGCTGGTGGTCGTGGTGATCTTCGTGTTCCTGCGCAAGGCCACTGCCACGCTGATTCCCAGCCTGACGATTCCACTGTCGCTGGTGGCCACGTTCGGTGTCATGTATTTGCTCGGCTACAGCCTCGACAACCTGTCGATCATGGGCCTGGCGATTGCCGTCGGGTTCGTGGTGGACGACGCCATCGTGGTGATGGAAAACATCGTCCGACACCTGGAGATGGGCAAATCGCGCCTGCAATCGGCGGTCGATGGTTTGCGTGAGGTGGGCTTCACCATCGTCTCGATGACGGTGTCGTTGATTGCGGTGTTTCTGCCGATCCTGTTGATGTCCGGCATCGTCGGGCGCTTGATGCGCGAGTTTGCGGTGACCGTCAGTGTGGCGATCATCATGTCCGGCATCGTCTCGCTGACCATCACCCCGATGCTCTGCGCCTGGCTGCTCAAACCCCATGCCGATCAGGAAGAGGGGCGTTTTGCCCAGGCCTGCGAGCGCGTCTTCGAGCGGTTGCACAACGGCTATCGCCGCAGCCTGGACTGGGTGCTCGATCATCAGCGCATCACCATGGCCGTGGCCATCGCCACGCTGGCGGCTACGGCGGTGCTGTATGTCGGAATTCCCAAGGGTTTCTTCCCGCAGCAGGACAACGGTCTGATTCAAGGCGTGGCGGAAGCGGCGGCGGACATTTCGCCGACGGCCATGCGCGCGCAGGTCAACCGTGCGGCGGAGATCATCGGGCAGGACCCGGCGGTGGCGCGGGTGTATTTCTGGATCGGCCCGAACCCGACGGTCAGCCAGGGCAAGGTGATGATCAACCTCAAGCCGTTCAGTGAGCGCACGGCCAGCGCCGCGCAGGTGATCCAGCGCCTGCAACCGGCGCTGGACGGGTTATCCGGGGTCAAGGTGTTCATGCAGGCCAACCAGGACATCCAGATCGGCGGCCGCGCCAGCAAGACCCAGTATCAGTACACCTTGCAAGACCCGGACAGCGTCGAGCTGGATCACTGGAGCGGGGTGCTGCTGGCCAAACTCAAGACCTTGCCGCAATTGCAGCACGTCACCTCCGACCAGCAGCAGGCCATCCCGCAATCGACGCTGGTGATCGACCGTCCGACCGCTGCGCGTCTGGGCGTGACCGTGCAGGCGATTGATGACGTGCTGTACGACGCATTCGGCCAGCGGCAGATCGCGACCATGTTCACACAGCTGGATCAGAACCATGTGATTCTGGAGCTGGACCCGAGCTGGCAAACGTCCACCGCCACCCTTGAGCATCTATTTGTTCGCGCAAGCTCCGGGGCGCTGGTGCCGCTGAACCTGTTGGCCAGCCTCAAGACCGAACAGGTGCCGATCATCATCAACCATCAGGGCGTGTTCCCGGCCATTACCCTGTCGTTCGACCTTGCGCCGGGGCATGCCCTGAGCGAGGCGGTCAGCGCGATCAATCAGGCGTCGTTGGCGGTCGCCATGCCTGACACCGTGGCGGGCAGTTTCCAAGGCACCGCCCAGGCATTTCAGGATTCGCTGAAGTCGCAACCGTGGCTGATTCTGGCGGCGATCCTGACGGTCTACATCGTGCTAGGGGTGTTGTATGAAAACGCGATCCACCCGCTGACGATCATCTCGACCTTGCCATCCGCCGGTTTCGGCGCGCTGCTGGCCCTGATGCTGTGCGGGCAGGATCTGTCGGTGCTGGGGATGATCGGGATCATTCTGCTGATCGGCATCGTCAAGAAGAACGCGATCATGATTGTCGACTTCACCTTGCAGGCGCAGCAGCGTGGATTATCGCCTCGGGATGCGGTGAGGGAAGGGTGCCTGTTGCGCTTGCGGCCGATCCTGATGACTTCGCTGGCGGCATTGCTGGGGGCCGTGCCGCTGGCGTTCGGGCACGGTGCCGGTTCGGAATTGCGTCAGCCGCTGGGCATTGCGATTGTCGGTGGCCTGGCGGTTTCGCAGATCCTGACGCTCTACACCACGCCGGTGGTTTACCTGTGGTTCGAGCGTCGGCGGCGCAAGGCACACGCCGCCGAGGTCATCGAGGCTTCCTGACGACTACTGCGCCTTGTAGGTCAGGACGGTGAAGGTGTCGGGGTGAAATTCCGGGTCGGGTTTGGGTTGCTCCCGGCTCGGCGCCGGCTGGGTGAAGTCGGCGGTGAAGAGATAGGCCTGACTGCGTTGGGCGTCGAGCACCATGTTGTGCGCCCATGGCCGGGTCCCGACGGTGCCGCGCAACTGGTATTGTCCTTGATCGTCGCGCTGGACAATCGCAAGGCTGGCGTCGGCGCCGCTGGGCACCAGCAACTGGTCTTTCTCCCGATCGTAAGCCAGCGCGTTCACGGCGCGGCCGATGGGCAGGGTGCTCAAGGTCTTGCCCGTTTTCAGGTCGGCGACTACCAGAGTCGGGTCAGCGCCACGGCAGGCCACGAACAGGCGTTGACGCGATTCGTCCACGGCCAGTGCGCTGGGTTTGCTGCAACCCTTGAATGTCCAGAATTGCTGCTGTTCAAGCTTCGCCCCTGAAAGCACGGCGACTTTATCTTCGTCGCGCATGGGGACGATGAAGTGGCCGTTTTCAAGGATCACCGGGCCATCGAGTTTTTGCGCAGGAATGTCCACCGCATCGGTCAGGCGATCGGTCTTGGCATCGATCAGATACAGCGTCGAATGATCGCCGCGCCGGCCGCTGGTGACGATCAGCCGGTCGCGGCTGGCGTCGTAAGCCAGATTGTTGAGATTGCCCGAATCGAGCTTGAGCCGCTGCAGCACTTGCAGCCGATCCAGCGCCACGATGCCCAGCGTTCCATCCATGTTGGCGATATAGGCGCGGTTGCGTTCCGGCACGAAAGCAACGGCGTTGGCGCCGGCGGAGTTGTCGAGGGTCTTCAGCAGTTTCTGCTTATCAACGTCGAACACCGACAGGCCGTTTTCGCGGCGGGCCACGAACAGTTGCGCGCTCTGTGGTTGCAGGGCGGCGAAGCCCCAACTGTGACCGTCACCGGGCAATGCCTTGGCGGCGTTCAGGGTGTACAGCAGCGGCGCGTCGGCCTCGGCATATTGGGCGCCGGACAGGCAGACCGTCAGGACGGCAAGCGCTCGCCAGGTTTTTGCAAATACCATTCAAAACCTCAAAATTTCAATGTTCGGCAGGAACGGTTCATGCCCGGTCCATCGCCTCATCCAGCCCTTGATCCTCACCGAGAAAACCGCCGCTCTGATGCTGCCAGAGCCGCGCGTAGGTGCCGTTTCGTTCCAGCAGTTCGGCGTGGGTGCCTTGTTCGATGATGCGACCCTCGTCCATGACAATCAGCCGGTCCATGGCGGCAATCGTCGACAACCGATGCGCGATGGCGATGACGGTCTTGCCCTGCATCATTTCATCGAGGCTTTCCTGGATGGCGACTTCGACTTCGGAATCCAGTGCACTGGTGGCCTCGTCGAGCAGCAGGATCGGCGCGTTCTTGAGCATCACCCGGGCGATCGCGATACGTTGGCGCTGGCCACCGGACAGCTTGATGCCGCGTTCGCCCACCAGCGTGTCGTAACCGGTGTGACCCTGGCGGTCGCTCAGTTGGCTGATGAAGCCGTCGGCCTGGGCGTTGACCGCAGCACGGTGAACCTGCGCATCGGTGGCGTCCGGGCGCCCGTAAGCAATGTTGTCGCGGATCGAGCGGTGCAGCAGCGACGTATCCTGAGTGACCATGCCGATGGCGCTGCGCAGACTGTCCTGCGTCACTTGTGCGATGTTTTGCCCGTCGATGCGAATCGTACCGCTGTCGACGTCATAGAAGCGCAGCAGCAGATTGATCAGTGTCGACTTGCCGGCCCCGGAGCGGCCCACCAGACCGATTTTTTCCCCGGCGCGGATGTGCAGGCTCAAGCCGTCGAGCACCTGGCGCTCACCGTTGTAGTTGAAGTGCACGTTGTCGAAGGTCACGGCGCCGCCGGAAGGCACCAGCACGCCGGCGTCGGGCGCGTCTTGCACCTTGGGGCCGCGGGTGAGGGTGGCCATGCCGTCCTGCACGGTGCCGATGTTTTCGAACAGCGAGGTCATCTGCCACATGATCCAGTGGGACATGCCGTTGATCCGCAACGCCATGGCGGTGATCGCGGCCACCGCGCCCGCACCGACCTGACCCTGATGCCAGAGCCACAGGGCATAGCCGCCGGCGCCAAGGATCAAACCGACCACCAGGGCCTGATTGACGATTTCGAACTGACTGACCAGACGCATCTGGCGAAAACCGGTGAGCTTGAAGTCTTCCATCGCCGCCCGCGCGAAGTGCGCTTCACGGTTGGAGTGCGAGAACAGTTTGACGGTGGTGATGTTGGTGTAGGCGTCGGAAATACGCCCCGTCATCGACGAGCGCGCATGGGCCTGTTCCTGCCCGACCTGTCCCAGGCGCGGCACGAAATACAGCATCGCCAGCCCGAACAGGGCGACCCAGGCAATGAACGGCAGCATCAGTTTCAGGGCAAATCCACCGGCCAAAGCGATGATCGCAATGAAATAAACGCCGATACCGGGGGCGATTTCGATGATCGTGAACAGCACTTCGCGTACGGCCAGCGCGGTCTGCATCACTTTGGTCGTGACGCGGCCGGAGAATTCGTCGGAAAAGAACGAAAGGCTTTGCCGCAGCATCAGGCGATGGAAGTCCCAGCGCAGGCGCAGCGGCAGGTTGATCGCCAGAATCTGGTGCTGGACCATCGTGCGCAACGCCACGAGACCAATGCTGGTGAGCAAGACGATGGCGATGCCCCACAGCACACGGCTTTCCTGACCGCTCGCGGCGCCGCCGGCCTGCCAGGTCGAGAGCAGGTCCACTACTTGCCCGAGAAACGAAAACAGCCAGGCTTCATAGATCGACACGCTGGCACTGAGCAGCGCCAGCGCAAGCACGTAGCCACGGGCACCCCGGGTGCAGGCCCACAGAAAACGCATCAGGCCAACGGGCGGTGGCGGCGCCTCGTCGGGCGGGAAAGGATCGAGCCTGCGTTCAAACACGCGAAGCATAAGGGTCTCCGAAATGATCAGGTTCAGGGGAGTATGCCATCTTCGCCGCTGGCCCCGGATAGGAGGACAGCGATCGCTCGGCGATCTTTGACCATTGGTCAGTTCTCAATACTATCCAACAGGGTAAAGACTAATTTTTTATCCGGGTCAGCGAAGTGACAGTAGCCCTTGGGAAACGATCACTTTAGCTGAGCCCGGTGACGCATCTTTCAGGATGGATCTTGAAAGGCGCGGAGCATCGTTCGTTCGATGCGTAACGGAGCACCCGCGCCTTTTCACTTGTTAAGGAGAACGCAGATGGCAAGCAATCGAGTACTCGAAACCTCAGACAAAACAGCGCTCGTCGAAGCCGAGGTGTATCGCTGGTACAACCTGTTTTTCCCGTGGTCACGCGGCATGTCTTCGCAATCGGAAGGCGCCATTAAGCCTTTGTACGATGCGCTGGCGGACGATTTTCGCGTGGTGCTCACGGATGGCCAGATCATGGAACGGGCCGACTATTGGGAACGACTCTGGGGTCTGCATGGCAAGCGTGCCGGAAGCCCCGAATCGCATATCACCAATCTATCGATCACGCCGTTACCCGGTGGCTTTTTTCTGACGGTGTTCGACCTGGTCAAGGACGGGATCACCAAGAAAAAAGTCGACTCGGCGCTCATGCGTCTTGATGAGAACTCCCCATCGGGTATTTCGTGGATTTACGTCCATGAAAGCGAGCATGAGAGGGCGGCCGCGTAAGGTTTCCGATTTCACTTCTGTGCGCCGGTCGCGGTGTCAAATCGCCGCGACCTGGGCGAATCATTTTTCGTCGCGGATCTGCATCAGCGCGAACCCCAGCAGGTTCAGGCCTTGCCACAGGTCGGGATTGCTCGCGTTTTTGTGGTCCTGGGCGAGCCCGATGCCCCAGATGCTGTCGACCGGACTTGCCTCGACGATGATGCTGGAGCCGGTTTCCTTGAGGAACGCATTCAGTTCCGGGTTTTGCGAGAACTTGGCCCGGTTGGCCCGGACGACGATCTCGTATCGATGTTCCAGCCATTCGTGTTCGTTGAAGCCGCGCACCTTTCGGCCAAGCGCCTTGGCTGCGTTGGGTGTGGGCGCCTGGAGCACTTGAGCACGAATGTCCTGATCACCGAACAAGGCGGCCTTCTCGGCCATCATGAAATGTTCGGCAGTCGCGTAGCGTTGCCCGTCGACAACGAATTCGGCTTCAAACCACTGACTGAAGCACGAAGCAGTGACGCCGTGCTTGCTGCGCTGGTGTCCCCAGAAAAACATGAATTCAAGCGCCTCTCCAGAGTTGAAGCGGGAGCGGAGGTTTTCCAGATATTTTGAATCTTGCAATGAGGTTTCCTCAGCAATGGGCTTCGAGGTGAGAGATTTACCATGACGGAGCAGGTTAAATTTCGATCGATGGGATTACTTGTCTTCGCTGGTCACAGTCTTCTCGGCACAACCCTCTGCACCGTTAGCGCGGCTTTGTTATTTGTCACGCCTTGCCAAAGCCAAACAATGAACGCAACCAGCCTGCCGGCTTCCTTTCATAGAAGGGGATGGTTTGCTTGAGGAAGTAATCGCCAAGGCCCGGATCACCTTCCTGAACGCGGTACAGGTCCACGGGTTCGCCATCCGGAGCGGTGTCTCCGGCAACGTTACCGGCTTCGAGCATGACCCGTTCAAAATCGCCGTCCGCTTCGATACCAACGACCAGATGAGGCTTTTGGTCAGACGATGCGTCATGCATCAACGCCAGAAACGCGCGCTTTACGTTGCGATGTTTTGCGAGTAACTGACTGAGCGAGTTGACCATTTTCGACGGATATTGCGACGGCTGCCCGAGGAGCACTCGGGTGTCCTTTGCGACGGTGCGCTGCACCGGCTTTTGACCGATCTCATCGGAGAGCAGATGGCGCACTTCCTCCGGGAAAAATTCTTTCCCGTAGGGAGACTTCGGATTGAGGAGTAGCGGGGTGCCCAGTGTGATTTCAAACAGCGATCTGGCCGGGATCTCGATGTAGGATTCTTCACTGTTGATGGATTTTTGTAGCGTTTGCAACGAAGAAAAAAACGGTATGACAGCGGAGCCGTCGGGCTTTTGCCAATGCGCGATGCTGATGTTGCTGCCCGCTTCAAGGCTGGACAGACCTTCGCCAGTACCGGTTGTGCCAAGGATGTAGATAGTGGAATTCAACAGTGTCTTGAAAAAGTCGGGTCGGTGGGCCGGTTCGTCCGCCGCCAGCCTGAGTGACTTCTCGAGGGTGTTTTCTTGCTGGGTATCCATGATGTCCATCGGCAGTTCCATCAAAACAGACAAAAAAAGAGTTACGAGAGCGTGCAGTTTTTCACGCTGCTGTGAAAACAGGAAGAACAATAAGGGGACCAAGCCTGCGCACACTTGGCCGTTGCGCTTCACGTTTGCGCACCTCTGGCTGTATCGTGATGCCTGCGGGCACGTCTCAGGCCGATACCCACTGAGCGGCGCTGCGTTAGAATCGCGTCATGTGAATGAGCGATCAGGTCTGTTCGATGGATGATGCAACAAAGGCGCGCCTACAGTGGCTGGACGAGTCGGCCAGCGATCATGGTTGGAACAATCGTGAGGAAATTAACGCGAGTGAAAAATGCATTTGCAGCGCCTGCGGCCAATGGTCAGAACCCGCCCAAATCACAAAGTGGTACAACGAAAGGCACGCCTGTTGCCCTCATTGCGGGTTGACCGGTGTTGTTGTTGGCTCCAGGTCGGGGCTGCCGCTTGAGGCGTACGAGAACTGCCGAATCCCTGAGTAGAAGTAGAAAAGAGTAGAAAAGGGGACTGATTTATTTGCTGAGAAGTTAAGTCAGTCCTCTTTTCGATACTATCGACCTAGCGATGCTTTTATAAGGCGCAGTCCGTCTTGCCAAGACTCGTATTCGTCACTCTCGATCCAAAGCTCCGCGAGCTCTGAGTTTTCGGATAACACACGCTCAATGACCACTTGTGCTTTGGTGAGCAGAGCCGAACCTGGTTTAGTCGTTTGACTCTTCACCCAAGTAGATAGCGCCTCATCAAGGGCTCCAGGGATTTCCTGGCCGTTGAGCAAAGCCAAAACCGCTGCAGCAGCTATCCCACGGTCCGCCTCTGGAGCCTCCAGATACTCATCCGCTGCAATTACATCCTCCAGCGCTGACTGGATCAGGTCGAGATCGCTGGACTCGCTCAGTTCAATAGCAAAATCAGCTGCTTCGTCGTTCCCAAATGCATGAATTGACCATGTACCCATCGATAATTCGTCCTTTAACATCGGTGCTGCAGCACCAAGAATTTACGCAGTTCGGAAGTGCGGTTGCAACCTGCGGGTTTTTTTCGTACGCGAAGTAAAAGTGCTGATTACTTGTTCCGCATAAGCACATACGCTTCACCGCCGTTCCGGTCATGCTGAAGAATAAAGTTGTTGTCCTGGATACGCACCTTCGATGGCACACGACCTGCTACCGGCGTTTGCGAGTAAGTCTGTGCGGCGCTCAGCAGCTGGCGGGTCAGACGGTGCGCACCAGGGCTGACCTGACAGCGCTCGGCACATGCACTTATCCAGGACCGGCCCACCGCTGCGTGGGCGGCAGGCCGGCAATGTTGCGTGGTTCAACGCTTGAGCAGGTCCAGCGCGACGTCGACGATCATGTCTTCCTGCCCGCCAACCATGCGACGCCTGCCCAGTTCGACCAGTATGTCCAGAGTCTTGAGGCCGTATCTGGCAGCGGCAATTTCGGCGTGGCGCAGGAAGCTTGAATAGACGCCGGCATAACCCAGTGCCAGGGTTTCACGGTCGACCCGTACCGGGCGGTCCTGCAACGGACGCACGATGTCGTCGGCGGCATCGAGCAGCGTGTAGAGGTCGGTGCCGTGGTTCCAGCCGAGACGTTCGGCGGCGGCGATGAACACTTCCAGCGGCGCGTTGCCGGCGCCGGCCCCCATACCGGCGAGACTTGCATCGATCCGGTCGCAGCCTTCCTCGACAGCGGTGATCGAGTTGGCGACGCCCAGCGACAGGTTGTGGTGGGCGTGCATGCCGGTTTCGGTTTCCGGTTTCAGAACGGCTTTGAAAGCCCGGAAGCGCTCGCGAACATCCTGCATGTTCATCGCGCCACCGGAGTCGGCCATGTACACGCAGGTCGCGCCATAGCTTTCCATCAGCCGGGCCTGGGCCGCCAGGTGCTCAGGGGCGATCATGTGGCTCATCATCAGGAAACCGACGGTGTCCATGCCCAGTTCGCGAGCATATTCAATGTGCTGTTTCGAAACGTCGGCTTCCGTACAGTGCGTGGCGATGCGCACCACGCGTGCGCCGGCGTCATAGGCGGCCTTGAGGTCGTGCACCGTGCCGATCCCCGGCAGCAGCAGGGTGGTGATTTTGGCGTGCTCGATGACATCGGCCGCCGCTTCGATCCACTCCAGGTCGGTATGGGCGGCGAAACCATAGTTGAAGCTCGAGCCCTGCAGGCCGTCGCCGTGGGCGATTTCGATCGAATCGACCCTGGCCTTGTCCAGTGCGCGCGCAATGTCCTGAACATTCTGCAGCGAGTACTGATGTCGGATGGCATGGCTGCCGTCGCGCAGGGTCACGTCGGAGATGTAGATTTTCTTGCCGGGATTGAATGTCATGTCGGGCCCCTCAGGCGTTGAGCATCGACTGCGCCATGCGCTCGGCGGTGGCCAAGGCAGCGGAGGTCATGATATCGAGATTGCCGGCGTAGGCTGGCAGGTAATGGGCGGCGCCTTCGACCTCAAGGAATACCGAGGTCTTGAGGCCGCTGAAGCGTCCCAGTCCCGGAATGTTCAGGGGGGCCGATTCGGCAATGACGTCGAACTGAACCTTCTGTTTCAGGCGATAGCCCGGCACATAGGCCTGGACGGCCGCCACCATCTCCTCGACGGAAGCCTCGATCTGCGCCTGATCGGCGGTTTCGGACAGCACGAACACCGTGTCACGCATCATCAGTGGCGGTTCGGCGGGGTTCATGATGATGATCGCCTTGCCTTTGGACGCCCCACCCACCATTTCGATGGCCCTGGAGGTGGTTTCCGTGAACTCGTCAATGTTGGCGCGGGTGCCGGGGCCGGCCGATTTGCTGGCGATCGAAGCGACGATTTCGGCGTAGTGAACCCGGGCAACACGGGATACGGCGGCGACCACTGGAATGGTCGCCTGACCGCCGCAGGTGACCATGTTGACGTTGAGTCGATCCAGATTTTGCTCCAGATTGACCACTGGAATGCAGTAAGGGCCGATAGCTGCCGGAGTGAGGTCGATCAGGCGGATCCCCGGCTTGATCGAGCGCAGGCGTTTTTCGTTCTCGATATGGGCGCCCGCCGAGGTGGCATCGAAGACGAAGTCGATGTCCTTGAACGCGTCCATGCGGGTCAGGCCTTCAACCCCCTCGTGGGTGGTCGCGACGCCCATGCGTTCTGCGCGGGCGAGACCGTCGGATGTGGGGTCGATCCCGACCATCACCGCCATTTCCAGGTGTCTGGCGTTGCGCAGAATCTTGATCATCAGGTCGGTGCCGATGTTGCCGGAGCCGATGATGGCGACCTTGAGTTTGGTTTGACTCATGGGAGCAATCTCTCAAATTGGCCAGGCCACGACAGCCTGGCGCAGAAGGACGGGCAGGTCAGATGAAGCGGCAACGGATCTGGCCAAGTCGGGTCAGGTGCAAGTGCAGGCTGTCCCCGGCCACGACAGGCGTCATCGGCCCCAGAGCACCGGAGAGCAGCACGTCGCCGGCCTGCAAGGGCCGGCCCATCCGGGCCATGGTGCGAGCCAGCCACAGACAGGCGTCCACCGGATTGCCGAGGCATGCGGCACCGACTCCGATCGAAGCCGTGGCGGCATTTTTTTCCAGCAGCATGCCTTCCAGCCGAAGGTCCAGCGAGGCGAGTGGAGTCGGCTGTTTACCCAGCACATACAGCCCGGATGACGCGTTGTCCGCCACCGTGTCCACCAGCGATATGTTCCAGTTCTCAATGGCCGAATCGACGATTTCCAGCGCAGGCACCACGTACTCCACTGCCCGCAGCAGTTCCGCGAGGGTCGTATCTTCATATGGAAGATCGCGGCCCAGAACGAACGCAATCTCGCCTTCGGCCTTGGGCTGGATCAACTGACTGATCTGGATTTCTCCGCCATCGGCGATTTCCATATCGGCGAACAGCATGCCGAAATCCGGTTGATCGACGCCCAGTTGCTGTTGCACGGCAGCCGAGGTCAGTCCGATTTTACGACCGACCAGACGCCGTCCCTGGGCGAGGGCCCGTTGGGTGTTGATCTCCTGCACGGCATAGGCGCCGGTCAACGAATCGATACCGAAAGTGGACGAGATCCGCGCACAGGGTTCGCGTTGCTCCCGTGCTCTGGCCAGGGCCGCTGCGGCGTCTTGCAGAATCTTCAATGGGAACTGGCTCATGCGATTTTCCTCAGCAGTCGAGGCTCGTCTGCTACGACTTCAGCGCCGGGGCTCCATTGCAGCTGGAACTTGAGTTCGTTGATGGCCCGATCCAGATCCGCAGCCTCGACCATGGCGAAGGTGAATTTGTCCGGGCGCACCACGGCGACGGCTCCACTGGAGAACCCCGAGCGCTTGAACCAGGCGACCATCTCGCCCTGCACGTCCTCCAGTTCGACCAACTCTTGAGTATTGGAACGATCGGTATCGGCGCCCTGCGGACGGGTGCCGAACGGGAAGAGGGTGGCGAAACGCGTGTGCTGGATATCCAGCAGTTTCCGGGACGCCTGACTCAGATGGACGCGTGGATCGACCTCAAGCCCTATCAAGGCAAAACCGTCGCCCAACAGGTCATCGAGCAATACGCGCTGGCCCTTGAAGGTGCGGACTTCGGGTTGCGGAATCATCCGGCCTTCAGGCGAGCGCCGGTGGCGGCGTGGCATGCCCAGATAGCTGTCAGGGACATAGGTCGGGGCCGGTTTGAAACGGCCTTCGCGAACATAGCGGCCGAGAAACGGCGTCGCCAGGACGGTCTTGACCAGCAGGTTGCGCATCAGGCTGGAAACCGGACTGGACATCGAGACGAAGTCCTTCATCTGCACCGAAATATCAATCATCGCCTTGGCATGGTGGAAGCGTTCGCTGCCATAGGTGTCGAGCAGCCGCTCACCGGCTTGCCCCTTGATCACGGCGTCGATTTTCCAGGCGAGGTTGTAGGCGTCACGCACACCGGAACTCATGCCCTGACCCATGAACTGCGGCGTCATGTGGGCAGCATCGCCGGCAATCAAAACCCGACCCTTGCGCCAATCCTTCGCGACCAGGGCGTTGAAGGTGTAGACCAGCTTGCGTTTGACCTCGAACTTGTCCGGGTCAACGTAACGGCTGATAAGGTTGCGCACCACAGTCGGGTCTTCCATCTGTTCGCGAGTCTGGCCAGGCATCAGCATGAATTCGAAGCGATGGAAACGACCGGGCTGAGGACAGCAGACCGTCGGGCAATCAGGGTCGCAGATAAAGCTGAAGTAGGGCAGATGACGCAAGGCATCCTCGCCTTCCTTCATCTCCAGGTCGACCACCAGCCAGGGTTCGGGAAAGTTCTTGCCGCTCATGCCGATGCCCAAAGCCTCTCGGACCGTACTGCGGCCGCCGTCAGCCCCCACCAGATAGCGCCCGCGAATGGTTTGCGGGTCCGGATCGATTTCGCAGGCCTGACGGGCATCCGTCGCATCACTGAAGCGGAAGGTGCTGGTGGCCTGATGGGTCACGGTCACCCCATGTTCATCCTGTGTGAACTGCGTGAGTTCACGACCACGGGCAACCCGCACATCGGGGTAACGCTCGAGCAGGTCGCTCAGCGTGGTTTCCAGCCAGGGCTGGTAAAGGAAGTTGATGATCGGCCAGCCGTAGGGGCGATCGAGGCGCCAGTACTGGCCGAGGATCTTGCCATTGGCCAGCACCCACTGAGCGGGCGTATCGACTTGCATGTTGGCTGAAAGCTCGGCGGCAACACCGGCCGCCTGCATGACGCGCATGCATTCGTCGTCCGTATAGACCGCCCGGGCGTTGCCGTAAAACATCGGCTCGCGTTCCAGCACAAGCACCGACAGACCACGCTTGCCGAGCAGATGCGCCAGCGTGGCGCCCGTCGGGCCAAGCCCGGAAATAATCACGTCGACGCTCGTTACAGACTCGTTTTTGTTATTCATGACGATATCTCTCTTACAGCGGTGAATATTCGGGCTTGAGCAACGAACGTGTGCCACGGGCGAAGTTGCCCAGGTTGGTGGTCAACGTGTGCCAGGCACCGCTTTTCTCCGGGCGATGCCCCCAAAGGCTGATGCCTTGATAGGAGGTTGTGCGCCAAAGAGCCTCATCGACCACCCTGGCGTTGCAACCCAGTTCCAGCTCGAAACCGCTGGGGGTCATCACGTAGAACGATTGCTCACGGTCGTTGGGGTGCTCTCCGATTTCGTGGGCCATTTCGAAACCGAGGGTCCGGCAGCGCAAATAGGCATTGGTCAGTTCGCTGACCGAGGTGGTCAGCAGGTTCATGTGCTGCACACGGGTACGAATCGGATCCATCGGCAGGCCACGCAAACGGGCGATGGCAATCGAGTGGTGACGTTCGTTGACCCGGAAGAAATCAATGTCCAGGGTCACTCCGGCAATCCGCTCGACGATGTGGTCGCTGGCTCTGGCATCAAATATTTCCTGCCAGAAACGCTGCATCTGCTGTGGCTTGCGCGAGGTGATCGCCAGGTGGCCCATCCCGGCGGAACCGGTGATGAACCCTGCACTGAGCATGTTCAGTGGCTTGTCGCTCAGCAGCGGCTCCCAGAACAGCTCGACGGCCATGCGTTTGGGGCCGAGCACCCGCCAGAACCTTTTCACCCCACGTTGTGCGGCTTCTTCCGGCTGGCTGGGTTGCGCTTCGATACCGAGGCGTTGCAGGCGCTTGAGCACTTCGTCGAGGGTGGACTGGTCGCGTAATTGCCAGCCGACGGCAAGAAAATCTTCCTGCGGACCGCGCTGGATGATGATCCGCCGCTGGTGCTGATCCATACGAAAAGCCAGGGTTTGTTCGTCCGAGCTGGCCAGATGCAGGCCGATGCCGTGCTGGAGCAACTCACGCCAACGCGCCAGGTGGCGGGACTCGATCAACGCATAGCCCATGCTGCTGGCGCCGAAGATGTCCGGCGTTGTTCGACTGATCGTTGCTTGATTATTCATGACGACAACTCAGCGCTTTGTGCGACTGGCGAGGAACGCCAGGGTCACGGAGTTGAATTCGTCCGCACGTTCCCACTGCACCCAATGACCGGTCCGGCTGAACAGGTAGAGGTTGCAATCCGGCATGCGACTGCGCAGCGCCTCGCCGCCGCTGGGACGATTGACCTTGTCGTCCGCCCCCCAGAGCACCAGGGTCGGAACCTGGCAATGCTTGAGGCGTGAATCGCGGGTGAAGTCCCAGCGCGAGAAGCGGGGAATGCCCGTTGGCCGGCGCAGGGGAGGGGCTGCAACGACCTGCGGGTCGATACTCGCCTCGAAACGCTCGCGGATCATCTCGTCACTGACCTGGCTGCCGTCATACACCAGGTAGTCGCGGATAAAACGCGTGATCTTGGCCAGCGTCGGGCCTTCACCGTTGTAGTAGTCGAGCAACAGCTTGAGACCCGGTGTCGGCAGACTGCGAGTGGTATTGACGCCACCGGGGCCCATCAGCACCAGAGCCGAGACACGGCCGGGTGCATCCAGCGCCATGCGCAAGGCACAGGCACCACCCAACGAGTTGCCCACCACGTGAGCGCTGCTGATGTTCAGGGTGTCGAGCAGGCCGAGCATCGCCCCCGCCAGATCGCCGAAGGGGTCCTTGCGATCCACACCTTTGGTGGATCGGCCGTAACCGGGCATGTCGACCACAATGACCCGGAACTGCCGGGCAAGCGATTCGATATTGCGCGAGTAGTTGGAGAGTCCCGAGGCTCCCGCTCCGCCACCGTGAAGCATCAGCAGGGGATGGCCGACGCCCGTTTCGCTGATGAAAATCTGCCGTCGACCCACTTGTACCGTTCGCGAGGTCAGGGCAGGAAGAGGTTCTTTATTGTTCATTGTCAGTTCCTGGCGTAAGGCACTACGACCCGGGCGGTGGGTCAGTGCTTGCGACAGACTCTAACACTCAAGATTAGAATTGAACAACAGTGTTCAATTGTCTTTTTGCGGGCAATAAAAAAGCCAGATTCCCCAAGGGATCTGGCTCTAGAAAAATCAGAGGAGGACATCAGGCTGCGAGAAGGGGTAGATCCTGTGTAGCAATGCCGCGCGCTTCATCGGCTGGCACGCCGAGCGCCCTGAGAACGAATTCGGCCATATCGGAACCCGCGTCGCGCCAGGTCTTGTGCCCCTGAAGTACCAGCATCGTGGCCCCCAGCACGCCGCCACCGATCATCGCCATCACCGAAGGCAGTTGCTCCTGTCGAAAGCTGTATTGCTCACTGCTCAGGCCGCTGAGCACATCGTGCATGGGTGGGCCGCTCCACATCTGTTGCAGCGTCTCATTGCTGGCCCCGTAGCGCACGATAAAGGCTCCCCAGTGCGGCTCTTCATGGGCGCGGCGGATATACAGGCGGATACCGGTGGCCAAGCGGACGGCGGGGGATGCATGGGGATCCGTACTGCGCGCGGCCCTGTCGTTCATCTCGGCACTGAGCTGGCTGGCGACATCTTCGAACAGCGTCTCCACCGAGTTGAGGTTGTTGTAGATCGTGCCGCGCGCTACCCCGGCGATCTGTGCCAGTTCGCTGACATTGACTTCTTCGACACGTTTCTCGACAAACAGCCGGATCGCAGCCTCATGGATGCGCTTCTGCACGGGACTGAGTTTCAAAGCAATGAGCTCCAACGGAGAGATTCCGGACATTGAACAAGCGCGTTCAAAATAAAGCAAATCAGCGTTTGCCGATCATTGACATAATTGAACACAAATGTTCAATATTGATCTCGAAAGTTGTACGCCCACCGAGCACGGTTCTTTACCCAATGGCCGCAGGTGCTCGGTCGAAGCCCAAACAAGAGAGTCAGCATGTCAATCAAGCAAGGCCGTATCGATGTCCACCATCACATCATTCCCCCCGCATTCGTCGATGCGATGAATACCAGAGGGCTGCACTCCGTTGCGGGTGCGCCGCTGCCAGACTGGACCCCGGAAAAATCCATTGAGGTGATGGATGCGAACGGCATCGAACGGGCGATCACCTCGCTGTCTGCGCCCGGCGTCCACTTCGGTGACGGGGTCCAACAAGCCAGCGAGCTGGCGCGACGCTGCAACGAGTTCGCCGCACAGATGCGTACACGCTACCCGAGCCGCTTCGGCAACTTCGCGGTGCTGCCGATGCCGTTCACCGAGGCCGCCTGCCGTGAAGCCGTTCATGCGCTGGACGTACTCAAGGCCGAGGGCATTGTTTTGCTGGGCAGCACCGACGGGGTATTCCTGGGCGATCCACGCTTCGACGAACTGATGGCCGAACTCGATCGCCGAAAAGCCGTGGTATTCATCCATCCCAACATGCACCAGACCAGCGAAAGCATTGGTCTGCAGACCCCGGGATTTCTCATTGAGTTTCTCTGCGATACCACGCGCGCGGCGGTCAATCTGATCCTCAGCGGGACCATGGAGCGCTATCCCGGCATTCGCTGGATTCTGTCCCACTCCGGCGGCTTCCTGCCGTTTGTGGCCTGGCGTGTCTCGCTGGCCAACATGTTGCCGGAATTTCAGCAACACGCGCCGCAAGGCGTCATGACCTATATCCGTCGTTTTTACTTCGACACGGCGTTGTCACCATCACCTTATTCCATGGCGGCGCTCAAGGAGCTGGTGGAACCGTCACACATTCTTTTCGGCAGTGACTTTCCCTTCGCCCCGGCTCCCGCCACGGCGCTGCAGTGCCGGACGCTGGAAAGCCTGGAGATGTGGTCGCCGGCGATCATGCATGGCATCAACCGTGCCCATGCACTCAGTCTGTTTCCGCAGTACAGCCAGCCCAATGAAGTGGTCACCCCGGCACCGGTCTATGAGGGCGAATCCTTCTCTCAACGCTTGCGACGCAGCATGACCCGACCGATCGGTGCGCTGGCCGAGCGGATGCGCAAACGCTGAACCAAACCCGTCGCCATGGATGGCCGGCGACCTAACACATCATTGAATCCAACGATCCATCCGCGTGCCTTGGGTGTTCGCGCCCGCCAAAAAAATAACAAGAGCCAAATCATGACAATAAGAAATCAGCTTTGCGTGCTGGGGCTTTGCCTCACCTCCACTCAACTCCTGGCCAACGGCCTGCAAATCAACGAACAGAGCATCAGCTCGGGAGGCAAGGCTTATTCCGGCCGGGCTTCTGATGTTCAGGACGCCTCGATCGTTTACGGCAACCCCGCCGGCATGTCCCGCCTGGCGGGTGAACACGTCAGTGGCAGTCTCAGTTTCATCGATGTCAGTTCGCGCATCAGCCAGGTCAATACCACGGTGTCGGGCACTTCACACGGCGATATGGTGCCTGATCCGATCGTCGTGCCATCGGGCTTCTACACGCTGCAACTCAACGAGGACTGGCACATTGGGTTCGGGGTTTACGCCCCTTTTGGCGGGAGCACGGACTACGAGAGCAACTTCCAGGGACGCTACCGCAGCTCGCAGACTCAGGTGAAGGTCGTCACCTTGCAGCCGACGGTCAGTTACCGGATCAATGATCGACTGTCTGTGGGGTTTGGGCCGACGATCAACCGCATCGACGGGCTGCTCGAAAGCAAGATCGCCAACAGCGCGGTGGGCGGGCAGGGCGACGGGACCGTCAAAGTCACCGGCGACGACACGGCAATGGGCTTCAGTCTGGGCATCCTGTTCGACCCGCTCGACGACCTGACCCTGGGGCTCACCTATCACTCCAGAGTCGATTACAACCTGAGCGGAAAGACCAAGGTCTCCGGTGCCAATGGATTGCTGGCACCGATCCCGGTGCTGGGGCTGCCGGGACTCAACGGTAAATATGACGCGAGCCTGGATTTCACTTCACCGGAAACGGTCGATGCCTCGGCGACCTGGCGCATCAATGAACGACTGGATGTCTCCGCCGGCGCGTTGTGGAGTCGCTGGAGCCGCGTGCAGGAATTGAGGGTGCTGAACTCCGGCGTGCCACAGGCCTATGGCCCTTTCGATACGATCCTCGAAACCCTGAAGTGGCGTGACACCTGGTCGTTCTCCACCGGCATAGCCTATCGCCTGAACAAGCAATGGAAGGTTCGTGGCGGGATCGCCTATGAGCCGACGCCGATGCCCAATCAGTACACGTCCACCCGTGCACCAACGGGAGACCGGAAGATTTTCACGGTTGGCCTGAACTGGCAGATGACCGATCAGACCTCTCTGGATCTGGGATACGGCTACATCCACGAAGATCCGGTGAAGGTTTCACAGGACACGTCCCAGGGCGGGCTGCGTCCGGGTTACAGCGCCACCTACCAGAACACGGTCAATGGCCTTGGGCTGCAGTTGAATCACAGCTTCTGATCAGTCTTGCTCGACGACAAGATTGCGCTGGACACCCAGATCGACAATGCCGTCCGCGCTACGGATTCTCGCCTCGACCCTGTCGCCCGGCTTGAGGTAGCGCTCGCGACGGGCCTGGGCCTTCAGAAACAGTTTCCACTTGAGGGCCTCGGGCAGCAGGGCGGCAATGCGCTGGGTGGCGGGTGATGGAATGGCCAGCGCACAGCCGGCCGGAGTGCCTGTGGCAATCAGGTCTCCGGCCGCGAGATCTTGCACGGCAGACAGTTCTGTCAGGGTCTGCGCAGGGGGGTAAACCATGTTCGCGGTATTGTCGTCTTGGCGCAGTTGGTCGTTGACGGTCAGGCGCAGCTGCAAGGCCTTGAGGTAGTGCATCTGGTTGGCTTCCAACAGACACAAATAAGGCCCGACCGGGCCGAAGGTGCGGAAACTTTTGCCTTTATAGAACTGCATCTGCGGAATCTGGATGTCCCTCGCCGAATAGTCATTGACGATGACCAGTCCGGCCACGAACTGGTGCAGGTTGCTGTCGTCAATCTGGACCGGGCCGTTGATGTCGCTGCGCATGACCAGGCCCAACTCGATCTCGTAGTCGAGAAAGCGGACATGGCGTGGCTTGATCAGGTCGCTGTCGGCCGGGCAAATGCAACTGGCTGCCTTGGTAAACATCATGTTGTACGACTTGGCGTCCGGATCCATCCCGGACTCGATCATGTGCTGACGGTAGTTGGCACCCTGACAGACAAACTGCTGGTTGCGGGTGACCGGGGAGAGCAGTCGCACTTGATTGAGGTCGAGTGTCGGGCTCTTCAGGTCGCGCAACTGCTCGATGCTGACTTGCCGGATGAACTCGCCGGTTGTCGCGTATTGCCCAGAAACGGGCGTGATGCGCTGATTGTGAATACGTCCCCATTGGACGGTGTTCTGATATTCGAAACGGACAACCTGCACAGCCATGACAACGACTCCTGAGGGGTGAGGAGGGGGCCAGCGCCAACCTCGTGTGGTTTGCGACGCTGCAAAATCAGGCGAACAGACGTGCCAGTGTGATCAGCTTGCGCACGCTCAGATCCGGACTGCGGCGAAGATGGCGGAACAAGGAAAGAACATTCGCCGGTGTCAGTTTCGGTTTGGTAAAACTTCTGGGCATGGATTCGCCCCACTGGGACATCGCCGCTGCGCTGACACTGTGCAGACCTGTGGGCTGGTCGGCAGTGAACCGGTCACCATCACAATAGTGCTCGTGCTTGTCGCCGAACGGGTCCTGCCAGTAATCGAAGATCTGGCTTCCAAGAATGTGCCGGCCAATACCCCAGGCATGGCGCCAACCCTGGTCCCGAAGAACCTTCTGGCCCATGCCGACGGCGTCCAGATCGACCACCTCATAAGCGCTATGGCTGTAGGCCGGCATGAATCCCTGGGCCAGGGCCAGCGTGTGATGGTCGGCTGGCGTGTCGCCCAGATTCAGACGCAGGAAGGCCACCGCCGGCGAACCGTCAGGCAGCAACTGCACGTCGCTGGGAATGAATCCGAAGTGTTGTGTGTACCAGGCGCAGGTACGCTGGAAATCCGCCACTTCCAGCACGAGATGGCCAAGGCGAATGATCTCCGGGGGAACCATTGGTGGACGCTGGGTTGCATTGATGCGTACCACGCTATCCCCGAGGTTGAGCGGCAAGGCCGGGCGATGGGGCCGGGCGCCAACCACTGACTGACCATGAAGGGCCTCGACGAGAAAACCGGACGGGTCGCGCAAGATGACTTGTTCGCCACCGCCGGGGTGATCGCACGGCATGATGGGTGAGGCTTGTGGTAGCAAGCTCAGACGCTCCAGGTCTGCGCGCGAACCGACACTCAGACCGAAACCAATAAAACGTGGCTTCTTGCCGCGATGTACGCGATAGCAATAGGGCGTCGGTCCGGTGCCACGTAAAAGCAGCAGATCCGCATTGCGCAGAACCGTCAGCAGCCCGAAGTCCTTAAGAAAGCGCTCGGTCCGTTCCAGATCCGGCCGTTCGAAAATCAGATGAGTCAGTGCACGGGCGCGTACGGTGGGAGCGTCGTGGCGTGCTGGCTGTGCGGGATTGAGCTTCACTATGGGAGCCTCTAGGCGCAAGAGTATGGCGTAGCGCAAGTTGAACACGGTCGTTCAATTTGAGTCAAATGTGTCGCCTTGGTGAATTCCGGAAAACATAAATTTTCCGGACCAGGCCGAGATCGATTTTGTGAAGGTCTCTACTGATCTCAAGAAATCAGACCCGCAAGCATTGACTGTCTGCTTTTGCCCGAAAGCTCCCGTCTCATACTCACCACAATTGGACAGAGTAATCCACATTGACTCTCAACTCGCCGACGTTACGCGCAAAGTCACTGTTGTAGTCGGCCTGACGAATCCTGAATGCCACATCCTTGAACGTGCCGCTTTGAATCACGTAAGAGAGCTCTATTCCACGTTCGCGTTCTTTGCTGCCGATGGCATCGCCTGGCAGTTCAATGTGATCGCCCTTGATGTAGCGCCACATACCGCGCAGCCCGGGAATGCCTAAAGCCGCAAAGTCGTAGTCGTACCGAATTTGCATCACACGCTCGTTGGGATTAACGAACTCGGAGACCAATGCGCCTTCGGTGTTGACGTTGACACTCGTACCTGAAACGTAGGGCAGGGCCGTATCGCCAGTGAGTTGCATGTAACCCACGCCCAGGGAATGAGCACCCGCCAGCCAGGTAAACATACTGCTCAACGTTTGGTTATCGACGGCTCCCGCTTTTTCATTGCCGTTTTCACGACTGTTGAAATAACGTAAATCAGTCTTTAAACGGCTGTGCCCAAGGTCCAGGAAATGCACCAGGTCGATATAGTCCTGCTCATACAGATCGTTAAGCGTGGCGTGGTAATAGCGGGTAGTAAGGGTTTTCGACCAGTTGTAGTCAGCCCCGACAATATTCAAATCGTTTGAGGTCGCCCCGGCCTTGAATCGGCGGTTGGGATTGGCGATTGCCATGGGTTCAAAATCAGTGGAGTCGCGATATTTGATGCGATCCAGATGCGCAACATGCAAGGTTAACCCATCCATTTCTTTGGACGTCAGGTAGCCCCCCCGCAGTAAAGGCGGGAACAACCGCATGGTGTTAGCCAGCAACACAGGCATCAAGGGTTGCAGTGTGCCCAGTTGCACCTCTGTCTTTGAGTAGCGCGCCTTGGCAGCCAGGCCGAATTTGGAATAATCATCTGCAACTTCGTGAGTCGAGGCGTTATACGCCAGTATGCCGGTGCCGGTTCTACCAGGGCCTGAATCAAGCTTCACGCCGAGCATTCCAACGGCATTCAAACCCAAACCGATCGTGCCTTCGGTATAGCCCGAGGCATAGTTGAATATGAAACCCTGTGCCCACTCTTGTGCCTGGGACTGGCCACTGCCATCGCGATAATCCCTATCGTAATAGAAGTTGCGTAACGTCAGTTTTGCGGAGCTATCGCTGATGAAGTCATTTGCCTGCAAGGATGAACTCATGGCGACGAGGGTCGTCAGTACAAAATATTTGTTCATTTTGGCCTTCATTTTGTTGTTATTGATAGGCGTGTACTGAATGAAAGGCGAACGAATCCGCCTCGCCGACAAACGAGGTCGGCGAGGTGGATTTATTGCGTGTTCAGTTTTTTAGATGGGGAAATAACGTCAGGCCGGATTGACGATTGATGGCACTTAACTGACCTTTGGAGAAACCCTGGTAAGTGTCCAGGTTACGTGTGAACCATTTCACCTTGTCGTTGATTGCATAGGGTATGTCACTGCCAAAAAGCACATGGCCGGGGCGCGCGAACGCCATCAGGCTCGGCAGCACGGTTGCACTGGCGGACAGTGCAGTATCGAAATAGAAGTTCTGCATCTGACTGATCAGTTCTTGAGGGGTAAACCCTAGGCCAAGATTGCCCAGGCTTTGCGCAAATCGGTCAGCCCCGTAGGGAATGAAACCGCCAGCGTGGGACAGAATGATTTTGACATCAGGGTATTTGGCAGGTACTCGATTCGCCAGCAGGCTCAGTGCCGCGCGGGTCGTATCAAAAGGATAATCCGCCGTGGGGCCAGGAATGCCAGGGATAAGTTCCAGCCTGGGTTGAGTTGGGTGGATGAGCACCACAGCCTTGTAGGCTTCCAAAGCCTGCCAGACCGGATCGAAGTGGGCGTCGCCCAGGTAGAGACCGTCGTAATTTGAAAGCAGAATCACGCCTTCGGCTTTCAACACTGTCATGGCGTGTTCCAGCTCCTTCAAGGCACCTTCGATGTCTTGCATCGGCAGGGTCACAAAGCTGCCAAAGCGCCCTTTATGATCACTGGCAAGTTGCGCGGCGTATTCATTGACGCGACGTGCCATGTCCAGGGCCGCTTGCCCCTTCCAGCCTGCGACACCCGGCGCAGTGAGCGAGAGCATGGCCATGTCGATGCCCAGGCTGTCCATGAACTCGATGTCCGAGACGGGGTTCCAGGCTGGCATTTTCCAGCCTGACGGATCGCCGCCATTTTTGGCCAGGTCGGCTGCCCAGAAGTCCGGAACGAAGTGATGGTGTACGTCAATGCGCCGGGCATTCGTGTTGATCATTCCATCCGAAAAAGGTGAAGCGGTAGAAGCGACGGCAGGCATTACGGACATGACAGCACCTGCGGAAATGGCTACGCCTGTAGCGTTCAGGAAGTCTCTGCGTTTCATGGCGGTTTCCTTGTCAGCGACGAATTTGAACAGGGCGGTGTTCAATTCAGGGTTATGGAGCAGCCCCGTACTGTTCTAGCACGGGGTTCGAGAAAGGGGTTTCAGTCGATTTGAGCGCCGTTGCGCCGTACCGACAGGTAGAACATCGCCAGGGCGGCGATGACGATGCCGGGTGCCGAAGCCATCATCACCCCGGTGGTGCCGGTGCCGAGTGCGAGCATTTTGCCGGCGACCAAGGGGCCGCTCATGGCACCCAGGCGGCCGATGGCGACGGCGCTGCCGACGCCTGTGGCGCGAATCGTCGGACGATAGAAGTGCGGTGCCAGGGCATACAGCACGCATTGACCGCCGGTGGCAAAGAAACCGGCGACGAAACCGGCTGCCAGCATGCTTTCCCACCGACTGGCCAGACCCAGAGCCATCAATGAACCGAGAATGCCGACGTAGATCAGCGCGGACAGGGCCCAGGCCGGCAACCGGTCCATCACCCAACCCAGCAACAAGGTGCCGAAGGCCGCGCCAAACTGCAGTGCCAGCATGACCCAACTGGCCTGGCGGCCGCTGAAGCCCTGGCCGACCAACAGGCTGGGCAGCCAGTTGATCAGGATGTACACCACCATCAGGGTGAAGAAGTAACTGACCCAGATCATTAGCGTCGGCAGCGCCGCTCCTTCTCGGAATAGACCCCGGACCACTCCGGTCGGAGCAGATTCACGGGCGTTGCGAAACTGCGCCGACTCCGGCAGATACAGCCCCAACAGCGGCACGATCAACAGCGGCACCACGCCACCGACGTAGAACACTACCTGCCAGCCGCCGGCGAGGTCAGCGATGCCGATGCTGGCTGCCAGTGCCGCACCCAGCGGCACGCCGCAGTACATCAGGCTGACGGCAGTGCCACGCAGACGCGGGCCGGCCACTTCACTGGTCAGGGCGATCAGGTTGGGCAGGGCGGCACCGAGCCCCACGCCGGTGAGGCAACGGGCAATCATCAAACTGTTGAAGTCCCAGGCCATGGCCGTGATCAGGGAGAACAGCCCGAACAGTGCCACCGAGGCCATCAGTACCCGTTTGCGGCCGATGCGATCGGCCAGCAGGCCACCGAGGAATGCACCGGGCAACAGACCAAAAATCCCGGCGCTGAAGACCCAGCCCATGTGCAGTTTGTCCAGCTGGAAGGCTGCCGCCATGCCTTGGGCGGCGATCCCCGAGGCTTGCAGGTCGAGGCCTTCCATGAGGGCGACGAGGAAGCAAAGACTGATGGTCCGTGCCATGTACAGCGTGGTGGTTGTCACGTTCAGCGATGTCATGGGAAGTACCCGTTTTATTGTTGTAATGGGCAAAGCAGAACCGACCGACCGCTGCGTGGACGGTCGGCCGGGGTGGTACAGGGGTCAGCGTTTGAGCAGGTCCAGCGCGACGTCGACGATCATGTCTTCCTGGCCGCCGACCATGCGCCGCTTGCCCAGCTCGACAAGAATGTCGAGGGTCTTGAGGCCGTATTTGGCGGCGGCAATTTCGGCGTGGCGCAGGAAACTGGAGTAGACCCCGGCGTAACCGAGGGCCAAGGTTTCGCGATCGACCCGCACCGGGCGGTCCTGCAACGGACGCACGATGTCGTCGGCGGCGTCCATCAGGGTGTAGAGGTCGGTGCCGTGGTTCCAGCCCAGGCGCTCGGCGGCGGCGATGAACACTTCCAGCGGCGCATTGCCGGCGCCGGCACCCATACCGGCGAGACTGGCGTCAATGCGGTCGCAGCCTTCCTCGACAGCGGTGATCGAGTTGGCCACGCCGAGCGACAAGTTGTGGTGGGCATGCATCCCCGTCTCCGTTTCCGGTTTCAGAACGGCTTTGAAAGCCCGGAAGCGCTCGCGAACGTCCTGCATGTTCATCGCACCACCGGAGTCGGCCATGTACACGCAGGTCGCGCCGTAGCTTTCCATCAGCCTGGCCTGCGCGGCGAGCTGCTCGGCCGGGATCATGTGGCTCATCATCAAAAAACCGACGGTGTCCATGCCCAGCTCGCGGGCGTACTCGATGTGCTGTTTCGAGACATCCGCTTCGGTGCAATGGGTGGCGATGCGCACCACCCGTGCACCGGCGTCATAGGCGGCCTTGAGGTCGTGCACCGTGCCGATCCCCGGCAGCAGCAGGGTGGTGATTTTGGCGTGCTCAATGACATCGGCCGCTGCTTCGATCCATTCCAGATCGGTATGGGCAGCAAAGCCATAGTTGAAGCTCGAACCCTGCAGGCCGTCGCCGTGGGCGATTTCGATCGAATCGACCCTGGCCTTGTCCAGTGCGCGCGCGATGTCCTGAACATTTTGCAGCGAGTACTGATGTCGGATGGCATGGCTGCCGTCGCGCAGGGTCACGTCGGAGATGTAGAGTTTTTTGCCGTTCATGAAATTCTCCTCAAGCCTTTTGCATCGACTGCGCCATGCGCTCGGCGGTGGCCAAGGCAGCGGAGGTCATGATGTCGAGGTTGCCGGCGTAGGCGGGCAGGTAATGGGCAGCGCCTTCGACTTCGAGGAACACCGAAGTCTTGAGCCCGGAAAATTGTCCGAGGCCCGGAATGTTCAGCGGCGCGTGTTCGGGAATCACGTCGAACTGCACTTTTTGCTTGAGGCGATAGCCCGGCACATAGGCTTGCACTGCCGCCGCCATCTCCTCGACGGAAGCCTCGATCTGCGCCTGATCGGCGGCTTCGGACAGCACAAACACGGTGTCGCGCATCATCAGCGGCGGCTCGGCCGGGTTCATCACGATGATTGCCTTGCCCTTGGCTGCACCGCCGATCACTTCGATGGCCCTGGAAGTGGTTTCTGTGAACTCGTCGATGTTGGCACGGGTGCCGGGGCCGGCGGATTTACTGGCGATCGAGGCGACGATCTCGGCGTAATGCACCCTGGCCACCCGCGACACCGCCGCGACCATCGGGATAGTCGCCTGACCACCACAGGTCACCATGTTGACGTTTGTCTGAGCCAGATTCTGTTCCAGGTTGACCACCGGCACGCAATACGGGCCGATGGCTGCCGGGGTCAAATCTATCAGGCGGATGCCGGGTTTGACCGAGCGCAGGAACGCATCGTTCTTCACGTGGGCGCCAGCCGAGGTAGCGTCGAAAACAAAATCGATGTTCTTGAACTCGTCCATGCGCATCAGGCCTTCTACACCTTCGTGGGTCACTGCGACACCCATACGCTGGGCGCGGGCGAGGCCGTCGGAGGCAGGGTCGATGCCGACCATCACCGCCATTTCCAGATGCTTGGCGTTACGCAGGATCTTGATCATCAAATCGGTGCCGATGTTGCCCGAGCCGATGATCGCGACTTTGAGTTTGTTCATGGTTGTTGCCCCTTATGCAAAGTCGACCGCGACACGACCGATACCGTCGATCTCGGCTTCAAAACGGTCACCGGCAGCGACCGCGACCATCGGCCCGAGTGCGCCGGTCAGAATGATGTCGCCGGCGCGCAGCGGATCGCCCAGGCGGGCCATGGTGCAAGCCAGCCAGACCGCAGCGTTGAGTGGATGTCCCAGGCATTCGGCGCCGCTGCCGCTGGATACTTCCTCGCCGTTGCGGGTCATGCGCATGGTGGCTGCCTGCAGGTCGAGGCCGTCGATCTGGCGGGTGCTTTCGCCGAGGACGAAACAGCCACTGGAGGCGTTGTCGGCCACGGTGTCGACGAAGCGGATGTTCCAGTTCTGGATCCGGCTGCCGACGATTTCCAGCGCCGCAGCGACCCAACCGGTGGCGGCCAGTACATCGGCGAAAGTGGTCTCGGTGCTCGGCAGGTCACGCTCGAGGATCAGGGCGATTTCCGCCTCGATCTTCGGCTGCAACACGCGACCGATCGGTACACAGTCGTTGTGGTCATAGCGCATGTCGGCGAGCAGGGTGCCGAAGTCAGGCTGATCCACACCCAGTTGCTGCTGGACCTTGGGATTGGTCAGGCCGATCTTCCGACCGATTACGGGGTTGCCATTGCCCACCGCGTGAGCAATGTTCAGGCGCTGAATGGCGTAGGCGGCGTCTGCATTGTCTTCGCCGATCAGTTCGCGCAAAGGCGCGATGGCTTCGCCGTGGGCCTGGGCCTGGCGCAGGTCGCTTGCCAGTTGCTCCAGTGTGGCTTGATTCAGGGTCATGGTGGCCTCGGTCATCAATGGGTCAGGAAATCCAGCACCAGGCGGTTGTAGGTGTCGGCGTGTTCCCACTGGGCCCAATGGCCGCAACGGTTGAACACGTGCAGTTGCGCGTCGGGCAGGCCGGCCAGCAGGCGCAGGCCGGTGTCCATCGACACGAAGCGGTCCTCGCGGCCCCAGACAATCAGGGTGCGGGCCTTGATCTCGTGCAGGCGATGGCTGAAGTCCGGGAACTGCTTGGGGTTCAGGGTGCTGCTCTTGACGAAGTTTTCCAGGTGGTCGCGGCGCGCCAGGATGTTGTCCAGGCGAGTCTGGAACATCGCGTCGGTGATGCTGCTGGCGTCGAAGACGAAGACGTTCATCATCTTCTTCAGGTTGTCGATGGTCGGCTCGCGGTACAGTGCGCCGATCAGCTTGATGCCCTCGGTGGGTTGCGGGACGAAGGCGCTCGGGCCGCCGGTGCCGCCGCCCATCAGGATCAGTTTGCCGATGCGTTGCGGGTAGGCGAGGGCGAACGCCACGGTGCTGTGGCCACCCATGGAGTTGCCGATGATGTGCACGCGGTCCAGGTCCAGCACGTCGATCAGGCCTTTCAGGGCGCGGGCATTGAGGTCCGAGCGCGAGCCATCGCAGACCACCGGATCGCTTTTGCTCCAGCCAGGACAGTCCATCAGGATCACCCGGTAGCCGGCGTTGACCAAGGGCTCGATGTTGCAGTGAAAGTTGGCCCAGCCGCTGGCACCGGGACCCGAGCCGTGGAGCATGACCACGGTTTCGGCGCCCGGATTTTCAGGGATTGGACTGACATCGTTGTAATGCAGTTGCAGGTCCAGGTCGCCTTCCTTGATGCGGGCAAAGCGGCTGGTGGAAGCTTCGGTGAATCCAGTGGCAGTCATGGCAGTTCCTCGAAATTCAGTGATGGTTGTGCTGTGGTCGTGCGCCGAGGCTGGCGAAGCCGGCGATCCATTCAGGGATCGGTCGGTAGTAGCGGTCTTCGGTCTGGTACGGGCCGAAGGAGGAGAGGGCGGCGAACGCCGCGACCCAGGTTTTCACTTCGTGGGTGGACTTGCCGGCCAGTGCCGACAGTTCGTCATTGCCCAGCCCATCGAAGTCGCTCAGGCGACCCTGTTCGAGACTGTCGAGAAAGCCCTGGTCCCAGGTCGGGTTGAGCGGATGCAGGCAGTGCTGGTCCTGAACGAAATCCCTTGCGGCCTGGATGACCCGGTTCTGGCGGGCCAGGCGCTCATCGGCAGGCAGATCACGGCCGCTCCCCATCAGTCGGTCCGCCATGCGCGCATCGACCTTGGCCAGCTCCGGCACCGGTGGCTGATGCGACAAGCCGCCGGAGGCCAGAAACAGCACACGTTTGTTCAATGTTTTGGCCCATCGACCGATGGCCTCGCCGAGCAAGCGGGCACGCTTGAAACCGGGCAGGGGGACCGCCACCGAATTGATGAACACCGGGATTACCGGACAGCCTTGCAAACCGCCGAGCAACAATTCCAGTGGCTGAGCGAAAGCATGGTCGACCTGCATGCAATACGACACGGCGGTGTCGACCCCGGCATTGAGCACCGCCTGGGCGCACGATTCAGCCAGCGCCCTAGGCACGTCGAGTTCACCGGCAGCCGTACCGAAATCGCCGATTGCATGGGCAGCCATACCGATGCAGAACGCCGGCATCACGTCGTAGAAAAAGCCGTTGTAGTGGTCCGGGCCGAACAGCACGATCAACTCCGGGGCGAAGCGGGCAATACGCTCACGGGCCGCGGCGGTCATGCCGTCAATTTCGGCCAGCACCTGCGGTTCGGGGTCGACGAACCCCACCAGCGGCGTGTGGGACATGCAGTGCAGATAAGCGCTCATCTCAGGCCACCTTGCTGGCGACGAAAGTCGCGGCCGGTTGCGGCAGAGCCTTGAGCGCAAGGATCAACTGATCGCAGGCCTGACCCACGGTTTGCGGAATGGCCAAACCGGCAACAAAACGATCCGGGCGAACCAGGGCGATGGACGAGGCCCCCTGGGCGAACCACTCGCGGATCCGGCCGGTGCTGTCACCGACGCGAATCACGTGTTTGCCGGCATCGCTGGCGGCCTTGAGCTGGACGTCCGGCAGCACCTGAATGAAGCGCGTACCCAGCGCCTGCCACTGTTCGATTTGCGCAGCCGAAAGGCCCCAGGTCGGATCGCTGCCCCAGGCAATGATTGCGAAATGCTTGCCGATCACTTCGTCGAGCAGCACCCGTTCGCCGGCTTCGGTGAGCACCTGCGGCTGGATGAACATTTTGCCCACCGGCGAGGCGCTGTCTTGCGCGGCGATCAGCGCGCCCTTGGTGTATTGCGGCATCGGCTTGAAGCGCATTTCGAGGAAGAAGCGTTTGACCGGCGGCAGATAGTTCAGCAACCAGGACACACCATCGCGCAAGGTACCTTGCCAGCGCTTGGGCGGCGCCAGTACGTGACCGGCGAGCACTGACAAATCAATCATTGCCTTGGCGTGGTCGCGACGTTCCTGTTCGTAGCTGTCGAGCAGGCTGTCGGCGGCCAGGCCTTGGATCACCATCGCCAGTTTCCACGCCAGATTGGAGGCGTCGCGCATTCCGCTGTTGTAACCCTGGCCTTGCCAGACCGGCATGATGTGCGCGGCATCGCCGGCCAGCAGCACCCGACCCTGACGGAAACGTCCAGCCAGACGGGCGTTGTGGGTGTAGACGCGGCTGCGGATCAGCTCGATGTGGTCCGGGTTGGGCAAGACTTTGCCGAGCAGCTTGCGCATGTTTTCCGGTTTGCTCAGCTCGGCTTCCGTCTCTCCGGGCATGACCATGAACTCGAAACGCCGAACGCCATGGGGCAGGGCAGCAGAAACGTAAGGGCGCACCGGGTCGCAGCAAAGGTAAACGTGAGGAGTGCCCAGCGGATCGTTGGCGATATCGACCACGATCCACTGGTTCGGCGCGGTCTTGCCTTCGAAGCTGATATCCAGGCTGCGCCGCACGAGGCTGTTGCCGCCGTCGCAACCGATCAGGTAGCGGGCATTCAGGCGCTCGCCGCGACCGTTTTGATCTTTGAGGTTGAGCACAACAGCGCTGTCGCTTTGTTCGAAGCTCTCCAGTTCGCGACTGAAAAGCACTTTGACGTTATCGAAGCGTTGCAGGCCGTCGAACAGCACGCGGTCGGCCAGGGGCTGGATGAAGGCGTTGCGTCGTGGCCAGCCGAATTCATCGGTCTTGGGCTGGATATCGGCGAAGCAGCGACCTTTGGGAGTAAGGAAGCGCATCGCGTGCCAAGGGGTGGTGTGGGGCAGCACGGCGTCGGCAAGGCCCACCGCCTGGAAGGTACGCAAGCTCTCATCGTCCAGGCCAATGGCGCGGGGGTAGTCGATCAGGCTGTCGAGTTTTTCCACCAGAGTGACTTTCACGCCACACTGGCCAAGGTAATTGGCGATCATCAAGCCGACGGGACCGGCGCCGACGATGGCGACGTCGGTGCTCAGCTCCAATGGGGTAGGCGTGGGTGCAGAACTCATGGATATCTCCCTACAGCGCTTTTGGATTTCTTGTTGGGCGCAGTATGGAAATGGTCGGGCTGGTCGACAACGACAACCCTTGTTAGTGTGCACCAGGTGCACAACGTTGATTTACAAGCAGAACGGAGCGATTCGATGAGCGAGACCGAATACAAGGCCGTACGTGGGTTGATGCGCGGCCTGGCCCTGATCAACGGCCTGAATCGCTTCGACGGCGGCGCCAGCACGGCTCAACTGGCCGAGCAAAGTGGGCTGCACCGCACCACCGTCAGGCGCTTGCTGGAGACCTTGCAGGCCGAGGGTTACGTGCGGCGCAGCGAGTCCGACGACAGCTATCGGCTGACCTTGAAAGTGCGGGAATTGAGTGAGGGTTTTCGCGATGAGCAGTGGATTTCCTCCATTGCGGCACCGCTGCTGGGCGAGCTACTGCAAGAGGTAGTCTGGCCCACCGATCTGTGCACCCTGGACGGCGACGCCATGGTGATTCGCGAGACTACCCATCGCTTCAGTCGCCTTTCGTTCCACCGTTCCATGGTCGGGCGGCGTCTGCCGTTGCTGATGACCGCCACGGGGCGTGCCTACTTCGCCTTTTGCCCGCCGGCCGAACGTGAAGAACTGATTGAGTTGATGATCAGCCGCGAAGACGAGCAATCCGCGCTGGCAGCGGACCGGCGGTTTGTTGAGCGATTGGTTGAGCATACGGTAAGCAAGGGATATGGAGAAAATAATTCCCACTGGGGCCAGGAGCGCAAGATCGCCGCCATCGCCATTCCGATCACCCATGAGGCGCGGCTAATGGGTTGTCTGAACCTGGTGTACATCGCCAAGGCAATGTCGGTGGATGAAGCGGCTCGGCGTTACCTGCCAGCGATGCACAGTGTGGTGCGAAAGATCCAGGTTGAGTTGAGTGGCGAATCGGAGTGACAGGCCATAAAGCAGGTTTCGTAAAGTTCCGCTCTGACACATAATTTAACATAATATACATTACACGTAACTAGATGTTACGAGATCAGCCCGGTTGCACACCCGATTTCAATCTCCAGCATCTCTCTCCAAGGCACCATGCGCTTGATGCCAGGTGATCACACGATCCATTTCAAATGTACGGCTCTCAATCCTCATCACGCGTCAGCTTTTCAATCAGCGCTCGATGCTGTGGATACTGCGCTGTGAGTTTCTGCCGATTCCCCATTTCCATGTCCGCAAAATCAAACCCTGGCGAAACCGCTTCGCTGATCAAGCCAAATCCGTTCTCGCCATCGAGCAGTCTGGAGGCTTTCCAGATTCCGCCCGGTACGTGCAGCTGTAGATGTTGTCCTGCCAGAATGTCGCTGCCCATCACGAATGTCTGCAACGAACCGTCAGCGTGAATAAGGCTGTACTCGATGGCATCGCCCAGATGGAAATAATGCAGGATGTCCGACTGGTTGAAATGAAACTGGCCGACCGGTGAATCTTCGGTCAACAGGTAGTAAATCGACGTCATCAGATAACGCGGTCCGCCCGTTGTTTCGAGCATGTCCCGGTGGTCGGCCTGATAGGTTCTGCGAAAGAATCCGCCTTCGACGTGAGGTTCAAGGTCCAGTGATGCGATCAGGTTTGACGCAGTAATCGAGTGTGGATTCATGACCTGCTCCAACGATTTTCAATACAGCCTGTAATAACTCGACTAAACGGTCATTTAGTGTAGTTAACCTATAATGGCCTCACATTCGAAGACGTTCGCTGCATTTCTACCCTTGACTTTACCACGCCGCAATATGCGAATCCGCCCTCGGCTCAGTCCCGCCACACAGCACGCCACTGACCGGATCACGAAGAATAATCTGCCCCCGGCCGTAATCCGTCAGATCACAGGCGATCTGCACCTCATGCCCCCGGCGCATCAAGGCATTGGCCAGATCCCTCGAAGCTCCCTGCTCGATCCCAACCTTCATTCCCCCCAGCCATTGCCAACGCGGAGCGTCCAGCGCTGATTGCGGGTTCAGGCCAAAATCCACCAGGTTCATGACCATCTGCACATGCCCCTGAGGTTGCATGTACCCGCCCATCACACCAAACGGCCCTAGCGCCTGGCCATCCTGGGTCAGGAAGCCCGGAATAATCGTATGAAACGTCTTCTTGCCCGGCGCCAGGCAGTTGGCGTGTTCCGGATCAAGACTGAACTCCTGCCCCCGGTTCTGCAGTGCAATGCCGCAGTCAGGCAGCACCACACCCGAACCAAAGCCGTGGTAATTGCTCTGGATGAACGACACCATGTTGCCTTGCCCATCGGCCGTCGCCAGATAAACCGTACCGCTGGCATGAGGATCGCCTGGCTTCGGTGGTTGTGCTTTATCGCCGATCTTCCCACGGCGCCGTGCGCTGTAGTCATCATTCAACAGATCGGCCACCGCCACGCGCATGTGCAGTGGATCGGTGATGTAGTGCAAACCATCACTGTAGGCGAGTTTCATGGCCTCCAGCTGACGATGCCACGTCTGCTGGCTGTCACGATGATCAAAGTCGAACCCCTCGAGAATCTTCAATGCCATCAATGCAACCAGACCCTGGCCGCTTGGCGGAATTTCCCAGACATCCACACCACGATAGTTGACGTGGATCGGCTCCACCCACTGCGCACGGTAATGTTCCAGATCCGTGGCTCGCAGATACCCGCCAGTCGCCCGTGAATGGGCATCCAGCCGTTGGGCCAACGCGCCACGATACAAACTTTCACAGCGGCTCTGTGCCAACTCTTCAAGCGTCCGCGCTTGCGCTGGATTACGAAACAGCTCCCCTGCCCTCGGCGCCCTGCCCTCAATCAGGAACGTATCGAACCAGGCGTCCAGCACTGCGTCGCGATGGGGACCGAACTCATCCAAAGCAACCTGCCACTGATGGGCAACCACGGGCGACAGCGGAAAACCATCCCACGCCAGGCTGATCGCGGGCTGCAGCAAGTCAGCGAACGGTAATACCCCAAAGCGTTGAGAAAGCTCGGCCCACGCCGACGGGCAACCAGGCACCGTCACCGGCGTCCAACCATAAAGCGGCATCTGTTCATGGCCGGCAGCCTTGACCGCTTCGATGCTCAAAGCTGCAGGCGCATGGCCGTTGGCATTGAGTCCATGCAACTGATCCTTGAACCAGACCAGAGCAAAAGCATCACCACCAAGACCGCAACCCGTAGGCTCGACCACGGTCAGCGCTGCCGCCGTGGCGATGGCGGCGTCGATCGCATTGCCACCCTTTTGCATCATCTCGATACCGGCCTGAGCGGCCAGCGGCTGGGACGCCGCCACCATGCCTCGACGGGCAAACACGCTTTGGCGTTGTGACGGATACGGATACTCATGAGCAGAAAATTTCAGCATGGCAAAGGCTCTTCAAAACAAGGATTCATTGGCCGGACTTGATCCGGTTCCATTCGCGGGTCATCAGGCGCTGGATGTTTTCCGGCAGATCGGCGGAGACAAAGGTGTGACTGATCACTTCGTCGCCCGGGTAGATCCCCGGGTTACCGCTGACCTTGGGGTCCATCAACGGCGTCGCGTCCTTGTTCGGGTTCGCATACCCGACGTAGTCACTGACCGACGCAATCACCTCGGGTCGCAGCAAGTAATTGATCACCGCGTGGGCGTTGGCTACGTTGCCGGCATCCTTGGGGATCGCCAGCATGTCGAACCACAGGTTCACGCCTTCCCTGGGAATCATGTAGCGGATATCGATGTTTTTCCCGGCCTCACGAGCTCGGGTCTGAGCCTGCATCACGTCGCCGGAGTAACCGATCGCCACACAGATATCGCCATTGGCCAGGTCTGCGGTGTACTTCGATGAGTTGAAGTAGGTCACCGACGGCCGCAAGGTCATCAGCAGTTTCGACGCCTGCTTGTAGTCGTCCGGCTTGACACTGTTGGGGTCCAGCCCGAGATAAAGCATGGCTTGAGGAATGATCTTTACCGGCGCATCGAGAAAGGCCACGCCGCAGCTTTTAAGCCTGGAAAGGTTCTGCGGATCGAACACCATGGACCAGGAATCCAGCGGCACGTCCTTGCCCAGCACCGCTCGCACTTTCTCCTCGTTGTAGCCAATGCCCACGGTGCCCCACATATAAGGCACGGCATAACGATTGCCCGGATCGGCCGCCTCCAGACGCTGCATCAAGCGCGGGTCGAGGTGCTTCCAGTTATCCAGCAACTCACGCTGCAGCGGCTGATAGGCGCCTGCGCGGATCTGCTTGGACAGAAACTGGCTGGAAGGCACCACCACGTCATACCCCGAGTGCCCGGAAAGCAGCTTGGCCTCGAGCATTTCATTGGTGTCGAAGATGTCGTACTGCACCTTGATGGCGCTGTCTTTCTCGAAGTTCTTCAGGGTGTCGGGGCCAATGTAATCGGACCAGTTGTAGACCTTCACCACCGGGTCGGCAGCCTGGATCATGGGCACCACGGCAGCGCAGCACAGGGCCGCAAACACGCTCGATAAACGCATCATCAATATCCTTGTGGGTCTCACAGCACGCGGCTGAGAAAGGCTTGGGTACGGGGATGAGTGGGGTGACTGAAAATCTGTTCCGGTGGGCCCTGCTCGATCAGTTCACCTTGATCGAGCACCACCACACGGTCAGCAACTTCACGGGCAAAACCCATTTCATGGGTGACCACCACCATCGTCATGCCCTCCTCCGCCAGTTCCTTCATCACCTGAAGGACCTCACCGACGGTTTCCGGGTCCAGGGCACTGGTGGGTTCGTCGAACAGCATCGCCTGGGGCTTCATGGCCAAAGCCCGGGCAATCGCCACCCGCTGCTGTTGGCCACCGGAAAGCATCGACGGGTAGTGGTTGGCCTTCTCGGCCAGCCCGACACGCTTGAGCAATGACCGCGCCTGTTCCTCCGCCGCTTTGCGCGGCACACCCAACACCTGAATCGGTGCTTCGATGATGTTTTCCAGCGCGGTCATGTGCGGGAACAGATTGAAGCGCTGGAACACCATGCCGATGTCCCGCCGCTGACGGGCAATGTTGCGTTCCGAATCCCGCACCAGGCTGCCATCGGCCTTGGTGCGATAGCCCATGGACTGACCGTTGACCCGGATCTGCCCGGACTGAATGTCTTCCAGCAAATTGATGCAGCGGATAAACGTGGTTTTGCCCGACCCCGAGGCGCCGATCAGCACCACCACTTCACCGCGCCGGACTTGCAGGGAAATCCCTTTGAGAATCTCGAGGTTGCCGAACGACTTGTGAATGTTCAGCGCTTCGATGATCAGTTCGTCACTTTGATGCGCCATGGTTAGCGTCCCCTCAGCAGTTTCAGCGTGCTGCGACCGAACATCCGGCTGGATGCCGGCGGCGGCGACGAAGGTCGATCCGACTGGCCGAAGCGCGTCTCCAGCCAGCGCTGGAAAAAGCCCCACAGCGTCGTGAGCAACAGGAAATAGATCGCCACCACGAGGTACAACTCGAACACCCGGAAAGTCGCCGAAGTGACCATTTGCGTGCTGAGCAGCAACTCCTGCACGCCGATCACACTGACCAGCGTGGTGTTTTTAAGCATCACGTTGAACTCGTTGCCCAGCGGCGGAACGATGACCCGAAACGCCTGCGGCAAAACGATCCGGCGCATCAGCTTGGCGAAGGTCATGCCCAGGGAACGCCCGGCCTCGTATTGCCCCTTGTCGACGGCACCAATACCGGCGCGAATGATCTCGGCCATGTACGCGCCTTCGTTCAGGCCCAGTGCGATGATTGCAGCCTGAATATTGCCGGGGACCACCAGCCCGAACAGCTCGATGTCTTCGAAGCGGAAAATCCCGCCCGCCGCCAGCGCCGTGTAAAGGAACACGATCTGCACCAGCAACGGCGTCCCGCGCATCAGCCACACATAAAAGCGCACCGGCAGATGCAGCAACGGGTTCTTCGATAACCGCAACAGCGCAGCGGCCAGCCCCAAAACACAACCCAATAACATGGCCAGCACACTGATCAGGCACGTCAGCCAGAGCCCGGTGAGGTAGACCCCGCTGGGCTGCAACAGGTACTGCCAGAACACATCCCAATTGAAGTTCATCAACGCTGACCTCAATCGAGAGTGTCGCTGGAGACGTGCCATTTACTCAGGAGCTGGTTGTAGCTGCCGTCGCTGCGCATGTCGGTGATCACCTGCTGCACGGCGGCACTCAGTTGCGGGTCGTCCTTGCGAATGCCCAGGCCTGTGAGGATCCGGCTGAAGGCAGGCACACCTTCCTCGAACAGATCCGGGGCCATGGCGGCGTAATATCCGGCGGTTTCCACCGTGGTGCCGTAAGCGTCGACCTGACTGATGCGCAGAGCCTGAAATGCATCGGTGTCGGTGTTGTAGACCACCAGCTTCATCGGTGGCTTGCCGGCCTTGGTCAGGTTTTCATTCTCGGTGTCGAGCAAGGTCTTGATGGTCGAACCGTTGAGCACTGCAATCTTGTGCCCGCTGAGATCGGGCAGCGTCTTGAGCCCCTTCGGATTGCCCTTGGGCACCACCACCGCCTGGCTGGAATACATGTAGTTGACGATGTCGATCACCTCGCGGCGCTCGGGCTTGTCGAACAACTGGTCGACGATCATGTCGCACTGCTTGGCCAGCAAGGCCGGCAGCAGTCCGGAAAACGGGATCACCCGCCACTCGACCTTTTTGTCTCCCAGGCGCTTGGCGACTTCCAGGCCCAGGTCGACGGTCAGGCCTTTTGGCTTTTGCGCCTCATCGAAGGAAACAAGGGGCGGCGAATCCATGCCCGAGCAATAGGTGAGTTTGTCGACCTTGAGCAAGCGCTCCGGCACGGTGGGTGCGGCAACCGCCCACTGCGTACAGAGCCCCAGGGAAATTGCAGCCAACAACAGGCGAGACGTATGCATGACCAGACACTCCAGTTCGGTTAGTAACGGGGCAGTACTCAAAGTCAAAACATCGGCGGGTTCGTTGCCCGCTCTGTGGTTATCGTTCCGATTGCAGAAACTTGATCAGCTCGGGGACCGTGCCTTCGATGTGTTCGCGCACTACCGCTTCGGCCTTGACCGCATCACCGGCGCGTATGGCATCGAGGATCACCACGTGTTCCTCGCGTGCACTCAGCGGCTTTTCACCGTGTTGTAGCCAAAGGCGCATGGGCGCTTCGATCAGCGAGTAAAGCGCGCTGATCTGTTTCACCAGACGAGGTCTTCCGCTGAGGCTGCACAGGTATTCATGGAACTTGCGGTGACGACTGACCCACTCCGCGCTCTCGTCGCGGTAGTCATCCATTTCATCGAGCAGTCGTTCCAGGGCCGTCAACTGACGCTCGCCGATCTTCGGCACCGCCACCCGAATCGCCAGCCCCTCCAGCGCGCTGCGCATCTCGAAGACCTCGTGCATTTCCTCGACATCCAGACCGCTGACAATCGCACCGCGATTGGGCCGCAGCGTCACCAGGCCCTGCGCATCCAGACGGCGAAAGGCTTCGCGCACGGGCATCCGGCTCATGCCGATTTCGCCGGCGATGTCCTCGGCGATCAGCCGGTCACCTTTGCGATAACGACCGCCGCAGATGCCTTCCAGAAGAAAGTTGTAGGCCTCTTCCTCGGCAGTCATCGGTTGGCGCTGGTCATAGGCGGGAGCGAATTGCATGGCGGCACCTTCTGTCTTTTTGTATCCAATTATCCACGGATACATAAAAGCAGAATGCATGCCAAAACCTGCAGCAACTCGCCAAGCGTTTGATTCGAATGAATTAAGGAGAAAATGCGCCGTGCACAACCACGCACGAAGATCGGGATTTGCTACCTATTGGCTCATTGCGAGCCCGGAAAAGGTGCAGAACGGTAGCCGAGTAACACCCATGGAAAACGGCAGCGCACTCGCCCGCCATTACAGCAGGCGAATGCCAGTAGCCTGAATCTCAGCTGCCATACACCTTCGCAGCCGGCACCGCCCGGTTCAGCAATTGCGCGACCGCCCCGCCGACTTCGTCCATGGCCCAGCGGCCTTGCCTGTCCAGTTCCGGCCCGCGACGCCAGCCATCGGCAATCGACAACTTGCCGCCTTCCACTTCGAACATCTGCCCGTTCACCTCTGCTGACTCCTGCGAACCCAGCCACACCACGAGTGGCGCGACGTTCTCCGGCGCGAAGTAGTCGAAGCCCTCGTCCGGTTTTTTCATGACGTCGGCAAACACCCCTTCGGTCATGCCGGTGCGCGCGGCCGGGGCCAGGGCGTTGACGGTAATCCCATAGCGCCCCAATTCCGCCGCTTGCACCAGCGTCAGCGCAGCGATGCCGGCCTTGGCTGCGGCGTAGTTGGATTGGCCGATAGAACCCTGCAAACCGGCGCCGGAGCTGGTGTTGATGACCCGCGCACTCACTGGCTGGCCAGCCTTCACCTGCTCACGCCAATAACGCGCTGCATGGCTGGAAATGCAGAAATGCCCCTTGAGGTGCACCGCCATCACCGCATCCCAGTCGGATTCGCTAAGGCTGGTGAACATGCGGTCACGGCAGATGCCGGCGTTGTTGACCACCACGTCCAGCCCGCCAAAGGTCTCGATCGCCTGGCGTACGATCAACGCCGCATCGTCATAGCGGGTGATGTCGTTGCTGTTGGCCACGGCCCTGCCGCCCTGCGACTCAATGGCATCCACCACCGCCAGTGCTGCCTCGCGATTGATGTCGTTGACCACCACTTTCGCGCCCTCGGCGGCGAATGCCAGCGCATACGCCCTCCCCAGCCCTCCCCCGGCACCGGTGATGATCACGACGCGGTTGTTACAGATCTGCATGGTCCTGCTCCCGTCAAAACTTCATTCACAAGCGTTCGATAATCGTCACGTTGGCCTGCCCGCCGCCTTCGCACATGGTCTGTAAACCAAAGCGGCCACCGCTGCGCTCCAGCTCATGCAGCAGGCTGCACATCAAGCGCGTGCCGGTGGCGCCCAACGGGTGGCCGAGGGCAATCGCGCCGCCGTTGACGTTGGTCTGTTCGTGGGGATAGCCGGTCTCTTTCAGCCACGCCATGGCGACGGAGGCAAAGGCTTCGTTGATCTCGACCCGATCAATGTCTTCCAGCTTCATGCCCGCTCGTTTCAGTGCGTATGCGGTGGCCGGAATCGGCGCCGTCAGCATCCAGATCGGGTCTTCCGCACGCACGCTGAGGTGGTGGATTCGCGCACGCGGCGTCAGTCCGTAGCGTTTGAGCGCCGCTTCGGACACGATCAGCATCGCGCTCGCCGCATCGCAGGTCTGACTGGACACCGCCGCCGTCACCCGGTCGCAGCCAAACAGAAAATCCAGTTCGGCCATTTTCGCCAGGCTGGTCTGACGCGGCGTTTCATCGTGAACCACGTCGGCCAGCGGCACGATTTCCCGCAGGAACCGTCCCTCCTCGATGGCGCGCAATGCCCGTTGATGGGACTCCAGCGAATACGCTTCCAGTTGCTCGCGAGACAACCCCCACTTCTCGGCAATCATCTGCGCCGAACGAAACTGCGTCGGCGGTTGCGCACCGTAGCGCCGTACCCAACCTTCGGAGCCGCTGAACGGATCACTGAAGCCCAAAGGCTCGGCCGCGATCATGGCGGACGAAATCGGGATCTGCGTCATGGTCTGCACGCCGCCCGCGATGACCACATCCTGGGTGCCACTCATCACCGCTTGCGCAGCAAAGTGCACCGCTTGCTGGGACGAGCCGCACTGGCGATCAATCGTGGTGCCGGGGACGGATTGCGACAGTCCGGCAGCCAGCCAACTGGTGCGGGCGATGTCCCCGGCCAGCGGGCCGATCGTATCGACGCAGCCGAAGATCACGTCGTCGTAATCCTCGTCGGGAATGCCATTGCGTTCGACCAGCGCACGCAAGACATGGGCGCCCAGATCGGCCGCGTGAATATGGCTCAAACCACCCTTGCGCCGCCCGGTAGGCGTGCGCAGGGCGTCGACAATATAAGCTTCAGGCATGATTTTTCTCGGTAAGTGGTGCCGTCAGAACGTCTGGCCGGCACCCAGTGCGCAACGACCGTCGAACAAGGCTGTGCGAATCCGCTCTTTGTGAGCACCGCGATCGCCCCAGACCTTGTCCAGCGCCCAGGCGCGCTTCATGAACAGGTGCAGATCGACTTCCCACGTGTAGCCCATGGCACCGTGGGCCTGAATGGTGTTTTTTGCCGCCAGCAGGGCGGCTTCCGAGGTCGCCAGTTTGGCGTGGGACACCAGCACCGAGCGGTTCGGCTGCTGTTCGGCGACAGCATAGGCCGCGCGGTACAGCGGCCCTTTGGCGAACTCGATCTGCACCGCGACATTGGCCATCAAATGCTTGACCGCCTGAAACGAGCCCACCGGCTTGCCGAACTGTTTGCGCTCGAAGGTGTAATCCACCGCCAGATCGACCATGCGTTTGGCCAGCCCCAACATCTGCGCGGCACTGCCCAGCGCGCCACGATCAACCGCCTCCGCCCACAGTCGCCGCCCCTGTTCGCCGGAGGCCACGCAGGTCGCAGGCGACGGAGTCCAGGAGACCTGGAACAACTGCCGAGCCGGATCGACCGACACATTGCGGGTCAACTGCACCGCGCCGGGTTCGACCGCATGCACCTCATCGCCATGGGCAAGCAACAGCAGTTCGGCAACATGGGCATCGCTGACCAGCGGATTACCCGGTTCGGCAACCGCCAGTCGTGCGGTGCCTTCTGCGATGCGCCCGAGCCAGTCCTGCTTGAGAGCCGCGTGGCGCTCATCAAGTCCGGCGAGCAACGGCACGCCCACCAGCATCGTCTCCACCAACGGCTCGGGCAGCCCGGCATACCCGCACTCCTGAGCGAGCAGCACGAAGTCCAGCTCGTTCATACCCATTCCGCCAAACGCTTCGGGAACGGTGAGTGCAGTCAGCCCCAGCTCGACCAATTGCGCCCACAGCTCATCGCTGCGCCCGCAATCGGTCTGCCAGAGTTCGCGAATGCGCTCCGGCGTCACCTCGTTGATCAGAAAATGCCTGACGTTGTCCTGGAACAGCAGTTGGTCGCGGCTGAAATTAAAGTCCATGGTCTCTTCCTCAAGCTCGCGGCATGCCGAGCATGCGTTCGGCAATGATGTTGCGCTGGATCTCGTTGGTGCCGGCGTAGATCGGCCCGGCCTGGGCAAACAGAAAACCTTCCAGCCAGTGGCCGACATCGCCCGCCGCCGGGGCTTCGGGCAGCAGCTCGCCACGCAGGCCGAGAATGCTCATGGCGGTGTCGTGCATGCGCTGATCGAGTTCCGACCAGAAGATTTTGTTGGTCGAGGATTCCGGCCCGATCTTGCCGCCCTGCACCAGTTGCGACGCGGTGCGGTAGGTGTTGAGGGTGTAGGCCTCGGCGTCCAGCCAGGCGCGCATTACCGCCTCGCCAATCGCCGGGTCGCGGTCGGCCTGCTCGCGATTGGCTTGATACAGCTGCACCAGACGCCGGGCCGTTTCCTGAAAGCGTGCGGGGGAACGCAGCAACAAACCGCGCTCGAAACCGGCGGTGGACATCGCCACATGCCAGCCCATGCCCTCGCCGCCCAGTGCGTTTTCCACCGGGACCTTGACGTCGTCGAAGAAGATCTCGGCGAACCCCGGCAAGCCGTTGAGCTGAGGAATCGGCCGTACCGTGATCCCCGGCGTATCCAGCGGCAGAAGAATGAACGTCAGGCCATGATGACGCTGGGAGTTAGGGTCGGTGCGGAAGATCCCGAACACCCAGTCGGCCCATACGGCGCGGGTCGACCAGGTCTTCTGGCCGTTGATGACGTAGTGGTCGCCGACCCGTTCGGCCCGCGAACGGATCGCCGCCATGTCGGAACCCGCCCCCGGCTCGGACCAGGCCTGGGCCCAGATATCCTCACCGGTGGCCATGCGCGGCAGAAAGCGCGCTTTCTGGGCTTCGCTGCCGTACTCCATCAACGTCGGGCCGAGCAGGAAAATGCCGTTCTGGTTGACCCGTGCAGGGGCCTCGGCGCGGTAATACTCTTCCTCGAAAATCAGCCACTCGATCAAGTCGCAACCGCGCCCGCCCAGCTCCACCGGCCAGGTGACCATGCCCCAGCGCCCGTCATTGAGGCGGTTTTCCCAGTCTCGGTGTTGAGCAAAACCTTGCTCGGTGTCGAATGATTGCAGCGGTTCGCGAGGCACGTTGGCCGTCAGCCACGCGCGCGCTTCGGCACGGAAGGCCTGTTGGGCCGGGGTATAAGTCAGATCCATGTGCGCACCTTCAGCCGTTGAACCGGGCATCACGTTTCTCGATGAACGAGTCCCGTGCTTCCTGTGAATCCAGTGAGCGATAGGCTTCAAGCGTGAAGCCCTGCTCCCAGCGATACTTGTCTTCCAGATTGCCGTCCTCAATCCCGTTCAGCGCTTCTTTGGCAAGGCTGATCATGGCCGGGCTCTTGGCGGCGATGGTGCGGGCGATCTGCAACGCGGCGTCACGCAAGTCTTCGTGCTTGACCACACGTTCCACCGCCCCGAGACGCCAGGCTTCGGTCGCGTTGATCGGCTCGCCGGTGAAGTACATGTGCCGGACCTTCTGCACCGGGAACAACCGCTGCAAATGCGCGCCACCGCCCATGGCGCCCCGGTCAACTTCCGGAACGCCAAAAGTCGCGCACTCGGAGGCCACGACAATGTCGGCAGCGCCGCACAGACCGATGCCACCGCCGAGCACAAAACCATGCACCGCCACGATCACCGGTTTCGGGTTGCGGTGAATGGCCTTGAAGCTGTCGTAGTTGCCCTTGTTGACCGCCACGATCAGGTTGCCGTCGGCGGCCAGTTCCTTGATGTCGACCCCGGCGCAGAAGCCGCGACCTTCGGCCCGGATTACGATGACCCGCACCCGGTTGTCGGTGCCCAGGCCTTCGATTTCACGGGCGATATCGGCCCAGGTCCGGCAGTTGAAGGCGTTGACCGGCGGCTGGTTGAACACCAGTTCGGCAATGCCGTTATCGATACTGACGCTGAATGGCTGCATGTTTTTTCCTTTCACGACACGCGACGGCAGAGTTCGTCCAGACGCAATTCGGCGTCACGAACGATCTGTTCGATCAATTGGGCACAGCTCGGCAGGCTGTCGATGGAGGCCGCGACCTGCCCCGAAGGCAAAACACCTTCGGCGGGCAATCCGTCGACCATGGCTTTCTGAATGACCATCGGCGCGTTGGCGGCCATGATGCTTTGCGCGGCAGTCAGGTCTCCGCTGCTGCGCATTTTCAGAGCGCTGGAAAGCAACTGAGTCAAACTCATGCCGCTGTGGCGGCGGTAAGCCAGACCGCTGCGCACCGCCAATACCCAGCGCTTGAACACGCCGCTGGTTTCCAGTCGGTCGAGCAATTCGTTGCGGATCATCCGTTGCGGCATTCCGTCGATGGCACGGCTGACGATGATCGCCGCCGGGTCTTTGATAGCCAGATAACGCGCCAGGGTCTGCGCCGGCACCGGGCTTTCGGCGCACATCAGAAACCGCGTGCCCATGGCGATGCCTTCGGCGCCGTAGGCCAGGGCCGACACCAGCCCCCTGCCGTCCTTGAAGCCACCGGCCGCCACCACCGGCACCGACACCGTGTTGACCACTTGATCGAGCAGCAACGACGTCGGCACCGAACCGGTATGCCCCCCGCCCTCGCCGCCCTGTACGGTCACGGCATCGGCGCCCATTTCCACGGCTTTCTGCGCATGCTTCAGCGCGCCGACCGTGGGAATGCACACCACACCGGCATTCTTCAGCCGCTGGATCATCTGCTTACCGGGCGAACGGCTATAGCTGACCGCCCGTACCTTGTGGCGCAGCACCAACTCGACGATGTCGTCGGCGTTGGGCTGGTACATATGGAAGTTGACCCCGAATGGCTGATCCGTCAGGCGACGGGTTTCGAGGATCGCCGCCTCCATGTGCTGCGGCTCAATGGTCGCGCCGGCGAGAAAACCGAAGGCGCCGGCATTGCTGGTGGCGGCGACCAGTTTCGGGTCAGCCACCCAGCCCATCGCTGTCTGGATGATCGGATAACGGCAGCCGAGCAACTCGGTCAGCCGGGTATTCAAAGAGATCGCCATATTCACGCCCCACCCGTGGAGCGTTGCGAACTGGCCATGGCCCTGGCGTCGTAGCCGCCGAGCCGGTCGCCGGACACCAGTTCATTGTGTGCATGGGCGAAATGGTGCAGGCCGAAGACCATGTCCATGGTCGCGCGCTTGCCCATCAGGTCTTCGGCGTTGTTGACCGCCTGCTTGCTCAGTTGCAGGCCCAGGCGCGGCATCTGGGCGATGCGCCCGGCGATCTCGAGGGTTTCCTGTTCGAGGGATTCGCGAGTCACCACCCGATTGAGCATGCCCATCTGATAGGCGCGCGCCGCCGGCATGCGTTCGCCGAGGAACAGAAATTCCTTGGCGATACGCGGGTTCAGTTCATGCACATGGGCAAAATACTCGACCCCGGGAATGCCCATGCGCACCACCGGATCGGCAAAGTACGCATCCTCGCTGGCCACAATCAGGTCGCAGACCCACGCCAGCATCAGCCCGCCGGCAATGCACGCGCCCTGCACCATGGCGATGGTCGGCTTGGGCATGTCGCGCCAGCGCCGGCACATGCCCAGATAGACTTCCTGCTCCCGGGCGTAAAGAAACTCACCGCCGGGTTTGTTGGTGTGGTCGTACCAGAGACTCGCGCGGTCGAACGTCTTGTGAACGTCCCGCCCCGGCGTGCCAATGTCATGCCCGGCGGAAAAGTGCTTGCCGGCCCCGCGCAGCACGATGACTTTCACCTCGTCGTCATCGCAGGCACGGCGAAACGCCGCGTCCAGCGCGTAGGTCATCTGCGAGTTCTGGGCATTGTGGTACTCGGGGCGATTCATGGTGACCAGCGCCACCTCCCCGCGTACCTCGTAGAGCACCACGTCGGCGGCGTTATTATCGTTATGTTCAGCCATCACTTTTCTCCGAAACGGTGCGACTCAGCGCTGGCCCGGCGGGTTGTCTTTGAGCTGACTGGCGCGCAGGTTATGCGGGTCCAGTCGCCCGATCAGTTGCAACTGCTCGGCTGTGGGTGCCGCTGTCGTCGGGCAATCCTGTGGCACATGCAGCTCGAACCCGGTGTTGTCCTGCACCTGCTCGACTGTCACACCGGGGTGCAGCGAGCGGATGCGCACTTGTCGTTGCGGGCCGAGAAAATCCAGCACGCACAGGTCGGTGACGATCAGGCGGATATCGATCTCGTCCAGCGACCAGCCCCGGGCCAGGCGCGCCGGGTTGTAGCCGACCGAGGCGACCATACCGACCTCGCCTTCGACGAACACCCGACGGTTGTGGCTGGGCACGCAGAAGGAGTTGGCATGGCTGATCGAATTGCCGGGAAAGCCCCGCACGCCGAGCATTTGTGCCTTGGGTTTGGCGTAGTCGCCGATGCAGGAAATGTTCGCCTGACCGAAGCGGTCGATTTGCGTCGGGCCGACCAGAGCGTGGCGCTTGCCGCTCCAGACGTTATCGAAAATCCGCGAAAAGCCCATCCAGCTGTCGCGCTTAGGCTCATAGCCGTTGCGTGCGCCCAACGGCACCGGCTCGGCGACCATGTAGGCCTCGGAGTCAGTCATCAGCAGCTGCGGATTGCTGGTCAGCATGCTCAATGACGCCGCCAGTCGCGGAATCACCCCGATCCCGGTGGCGAGCACCTCGCCGTCATCGCGCCAGGCTTCGGAAGCGGCGCAGATCATCAGCTCGGCGAGGCTGTAAGTCGTTGCAGAAGTCGTCATGTCTAGGCTCGCTTAGTAGACCGGCAAAGGAAGCTTGCGGATGGCGTTCAGGCCGCCGACCTTGTCCAGATACTGTTCGTGGGTGCAGTCGACATAGTCGCGGACGTAGTCCTGCCAACCCTCGGCCGCCTGGGCAGACGCGTTGTAGGCCTTGAAATGCGCGACATCGAAGCCGTACAGCGGCGCGCAGGACGACGGGTGCGCACCGCCCGGCACGTGGGCAACGGCGGTGGTCAGGTTGCGTTCCCAGAACACCTGATGCGCCCGGGCCGGATCGGCATGGAAGTAGTCGCTGTCGACCAGTTCGTCACAGGTCACGTAACTGTGGGTCGCGGCGCGCACGAGCAAGTCGTCCATGTAGTGATCGGGACCGCTGATCTGGCACACACCGCGCACATCGGCGCGGTCAACGTGAATCAGCACCGCATCGAGCTTGAGCGCCGGCATGGCGACCCATTGCTTGTTGTCGGCATAAGGCGAGTCGATCAACTTGATCTGCGGGTTGTGCCGCAGCACATCGGTGCCCAACCCCACGGCCGTCGGTATGAACGGCACCTTCATCGCAGCGGCACGCAGGCCAAGCAGGAGCATGCCTTCATCGATTTCCATCACTTCCAGCGCTGCGTCCTGACGCGCCTTGCGGAAGTACGGTTCCAGCGGGATGAAATCCAGCGACACGAAGGCAAATACCAGTTTGCGGACCTTGCCGGCTGCGCAGAGCATGCCGACATCCGCGCCGCCATAGGCGACCACGGTCAGGTCCTTGAGGTCGGAACGCAGGATCTCGCGCACCAGTGCCATGGGTTTGCGCCGCGGGCCCCAGCCACCGATGCCGATGGTCATGCCGTCACGCAGTTGGCCGACCATCTCGGCCGTGGTCATTCGCTTGTCCATCGTCGTATTCCTCATTGGCGACCGACACTGAAGTCATGGCCCCAGTGACTGACCACGGTGCTTTCGAACGGCGTGTGCTGTTCCCAATCGACCACCAGACCATCGCAGCCGTATTCCAGGTCAAACCCGGACGGGGTCTTGATGTAGAACGAGATCATCTGGTCGTTGGTGTGCTGGCCGAGGGTGGCGGACATCTTCACGCCGTTGGCCTGCACCCGGTCGAGGGCCCGACCCACTTCATCCAGGGCGTTGACCTCGACCATCATGTGCACGCAGCCGTGGGGCATCGGGCACTCGAAAATCGCCAGCGAGTGGTGACGACCGTTGTTGCAATGCAGGAAGTGAATGCGTTTTTGCGGCTCGGCCGGATCCGGTGTGAAGCGGACTTTCATCAGGTCCGACAGGCCGAAACCGAGCACCTGTTCGTAGAAATCCCGGCAACGATCGAAGCTCGGCGCCGGCAGCACCACATGGCCCATGCCCAGTTCATTGGTCACAAATCCCTTCACGCCGACCGGCGACACGAAGCGCGCGAAGTCCTGCAACGGACCCCAGAACAGTTCGTGACGGTTGCCGTCGGGATCGCTGAAGTGCACCAGTTCCTGGACTTTGCGGTCCCGGGCCTGCGCCTCGGTGCCACGGGTGACTTGCACATCGGCGCGTTCCAGCGCGCTGACGGCCTGCTCCAGCGCCGCTTTGCCCGACACTTCCCAACCGCAGGCGCCGAAGCCGTTCTCGGTGCTTTTCTCCACCAGAATCCGGTGGTGGCGCTCGTCCATTTTCAGGTACAGACGCTCATCGTCATCGCTGCCGGCCACCATCATGCCGAGCACCTGACTTGCGTACTGCCGCCACTGCGCCAGATCGCTGGATAACAGGGTGACGTAACCCAGACCACGGATATCCATGGATGCACTCCTCGTTGTTCTCAGGCCGAGCCGCCCGACGGCGAATGCCGGGGAGACTGTATCGAGGCCTATTCAAACGGGTTCGCAGGGGGGAAACATCGTCCAATGGGACTAGCGCAGCCCCGGAACGCAGGCATAAAAAAACGGGCCTTGGGGACCCGTTGGAAATGGGGACTGGATTCCGTTCCAGACCTTAATTGCGATCAACAGCAGGCATCGGTCCGCTTATTTTTTGCGGAAGTGCGGAATCACCTTCTCGCCAATGTTCTTCAACGTCTCCAGTTGCGCCCACTGCGGCACGGTACCCATCTGGCAGATGAACAGGATTTCGTCAGCGCCGGCATCGATCAGCCGTTGCACGTAACCAATGCAATCCTCAACAGTGCCGTAAGCATGGTTGGGGTTCATCATCGCCATGGTCGGGTCGGAGAAATCGACGCTGACCTCTTCCGAGGCAAACCGCGACTTGATCACGCTCTGCCCGTTGCCATCGACAAAGGTGTCGTCCTTCCACTTTTCCGGGTCCGGACGCTCGCCGCCGCCGTACCAGTAACCCAGCGACTCCATGAAATAACGCTGGCCACGGATGCCGATGCGCCGCGCTTCTTCGTTGTTTTCCAGCACGATCGCCGGGCACAGCGCGGCGATGTGGCGGTTGGGACGGAAGCCCACCTGATGTTTCACGTCACGGTTGTCCCAGGCCTGGTGATAGACCTCGACCTTCTTGGCGATTTCTTCCGGGCCGCCAAAACCCAGCACCAGTGCGCCCATGCCGCGACTGCCTGCCTTGTTCAGCGAGTCGGTGTTGGTGCAGGCCAGGTACATCGGCGGATGCGGGTCCTGATAAGGCTTGGGATGGATCGGCCGTTTCGGGATCTGCACAAAATCGCCCTGGTGCTCGATTTCGTCGAACACGAACATTTTCGGGATCAGGTACATCATCTCGTCGATCTGCGGCTGCAACGTCGTCAGGTCATAGCCGAAGGTGCCGGCCTCCTGCTGGGTGCCGCCCTTGCCGACGCCGAAATGCACGCGGCCCTTGGACAGCAGGTCGAGGGTGGCGATTCGTTCGGCGACTTTGACCGGGTGGTTCATCGCCGGCGGCAGGCAGACCACGCCGTGGCCGATGCCGATCCGCTCGGTTTTACCGGCGACGAACGCCAGCATGGTTTCCGGGGCGGACATGTGCGAGTAGTTGCTGAGCGCTGTGTGCTCCACACACCAGAACGTATCGAAACCCAGTTTGTCGGCCAGCACGGCCTGTTCGACGGTGTCTTCGAAAATCTTGCGATCGCCCTCACGGCTGGAATCCACCGTCTGGGCTTCGTAAATCAGGGAAAATTTCATGGTTGATCCTTGTACTTGTTGGATGCGCAACCGGCGCGGGTGAGCGACGCCTTGGCGCTCATGCTCAGGGAAAGCCCGGGCGCCGGAATCCTGCAAACGGACTAGCCGATTCAGCGCACTGCGCTCAGAGGAAAAAGTCGTTGCTGTCCTGGCCCATGCTCACGGCGCCGAGGTTCCAGCCATACTTCGCCGGGCTGTTGGCAACGTGGGCGCGACCGGTGTGAATGTCGCGGAACGCACGGTTGATCGGATGGCTGCGGAAAATCGTCGAGGCACCGCTGTTGAACATCAGCTCGCCCACTGCCTTGGCGCATTTGTCGGCTACCAATGCCGAGTCGTAACGCATCTTCACTCGCTCAGGCATGCTCAGCGGCTCGGCTTTTTGTGCGCGCTCCAGCATCAAGGCGAAGTTGCGATAGAGCACGGTCTTGCATTCGTCGACGCAGACCATGGCGTTGGCCAGCGCCGATTGTGCGGCCGGGTCCTGGACCATCTTGCGTCCGTCGTTAACCCCGATCCGCGCACGGTTGTGTTCAACAAACTGATCCACCGCGCCTTGCAGCGCGCCGATGGCCGACGACGACACGGCCCGCACGAAAATCTGCCCGAACGGCAGACGAAACAGCGGCGCGGTGTTCACCGCATTCCCGGGACTGTTCTGCATGAAACCGTCGAACGCCCGATGAGTGCGGTACTCGGGAACGAAAGCGTTCTCGACCAGGATGTCGTGAGAACCGGTGGCTTCCAGCCCCATGACGTTCCAGTTATCGAGAATCTGGTAGTCACTGCGCGGCACCAGGAACGTCCGGTAATCCGGCGCGCCACCGGCCTCTTCCGCCGGAACCAGTGCCCCGAGAAACGCCCACTCGCAATGCTTGCTGCCGGACGAAAAGCCCCAGCGCCCGCTGAGTTTGAAACCGCCCTCCACCCGTTCGACCTTGCCCACCGGCATATAGGAAGAAGAAATCAGCACGCTGGAATCATCGCCCCAGACATCCTGCGCCGCACGGTCGTCGAACAACGCCATCTGCCAGTTATGAATTGCCACGACGCCAAGCACCCAGGCCGAAGACATGCAGCCCTCGGCGAGGGTCATCTGTACTTCAAAAAAATCCTTGGGCTCCAGCTCGTAGCCTTCCCAGCGTGCCGGCTGCAGGATGCGAAAGAACCCCGCGTCCTGAAAATCCTTCAGGGTCTGTTCCGGCAACTGGCCGGCTTGCGCGGCGTCGAGGGCGCGCTCACGCAGAATCGGTACCAGCTCGCGGGCACGCTGGCTCAGACGCTGGCGAATCAGGTCTTGGTTGAGCATTTTTATTGTTCTCCATTGTTCACCCCGTCCGCCGGGGCGCGCGTGCAGCGAGGCACGTGCCGCACTTGCGGTGTCTGCCTCCTGTGCGGCATTCAAACAATGTGAAAAGAGGCGGACATCCCTCAAACGGACCATGTCGGCGATGATCCGAAGCACGTACGCAGCCCACCCAAAGGCCTAGTCCCCTCGGACGATGCTGCGCAGGCACGCCAGCGCAAAAATCCATCGCACTCCAGTACAACCACAGGACGAGTGCGATGAACGACGACAATCTGAAAGCCGACATGCTCCAGGCCATGCGCCGTCTGGCCAAGTCAGTCACCATCATCAGTACCAGCAACGGCTCCGAGCGTTTCGCCATGGCCGCCACGGCGGTGGATTCCCTCAGCACCGAGCCGCCGTCGCTGCTGATCTGCGTGAACAAGACCGCCTCTTCCCACGCGGCGCTGGCCACCGGCGCGGACTTCTGCGTGAACATCCTCGGCGTCGAACAGCAAGGTCTGGCCCATCGCTGCAGCGGTTCGATCAAGGGCGAGGCACGTTTCGACCAGGGCAACTGGCTGACCAGCCCCGGCGGCATTCCGTACCTGAGTGACGCCCAGTCGGCGATTCTCTGCCGTCAGGACGGCCACTTCAGCTATGGCACCCATACCGTGTTCATCGGGCGCATCCTGCAAATTCACACCAGCGACACCATCACCCCGCTGGTCTACCTCGACGGCAGCTACACCACCACCGCCAACCCGGCATCTGCCTTTGCTGCTGCGGGCTGAGGCCGGGCCATGGACGCTCAACAACAGTTGTCGCCATTGCGCGTGAACAGCGCCGAGCAGTTGGACTGGGACGATCGCTGCGATTTGCTGGTGGTCGGTTTTGGCGGCGCCGGTGCCTGCGCGGCGATTGAAGCCGCCAGTCGCGGGCTGTCGGTGTTGGCACTGGATCGCTTCGCCGGCGGCGGCGCTACGGCCATCAGCGGTGGTGTGGTGTATGTCGGGGGCGGCACGCCGTATCAGCGCCAGGCCGGTTACGACGACAGCCACGACGCAATGTTCAACTACCTGCGCCAGGAAGTCGGCGAGGCCGTGAGCCCACAGACCCTGCGCGATTTCTGTGAAGGCAGTTGCGAGCAACTGGCCTGGCTCGAACGCCAGGGTGTGGCATTCGAATCCAGCGTGCCGCCGCACAAGACGTCCTACCCGAGTGACCAGTTTTACCTTTATTACTCCGGCAACGAAGCCGTCCCGGCCTACGCCGCGATCGCCAAAGCGGCACCCCGCGGCCATCGCACCAAAGGCCCCGGCCTGTCGGGCGCGAGCCTTTTCGCCCCGTTGAAAGCCAGCGCCTTGCGCCTCGGCGCACGCCTGCGCAGCCAGTGCGAAGTCCGGCGTCTGGTGATCGATGCCAATGACCGGGTGGTGGGTGTCGAAGCGTGGCACCTGCCGAGCGGCAGTCGCGCCGCCCGACGACATGCCCGGTTGTCACATTGGGCCACCGTGATTCACATGTACGCTCCGGCATTGGCTGATCAGTTACGCGCACGCTTGCGGCGCATTGAGCTCGCCAGTGCCGAGCGCCAGTTGATTCGCGCCGACCACGCCGTGCTGCTGAGCAGCGGCGGCTTCATCTTCAACCGTGAATGGGTGCGTCAGCATGCGCCGCGCTATCTGCCCGGTCTGCCGCTGGGCACTACCGGGTGCAACGGCAGCGGCATCGCTCTGGGCCAGAGCGCCGGCGGCCGCGTGGCGCGGATGGATAAAGTCAGCGCCTGGCGTTTCATCAACCCGCCGCTGGCCTGGGCCCGGGGCCTGATCGTCAATGCGCGCGGCGAGCGTTACGCCAACGAAGAAATCTACGGCGCGACCCTGGGCCATTCGATGGTGGAAGAGCAGGACGGCCGCGCCATCCTGATTCTCGACCGGGCATTGGTACGTGAAGCGCTGCGTCAGGTCGGCCCGGGCAAAGTCTGGGCCTTCCAGCGTTTGCCGGTGCTGCTCAATCTGCTGTTCAACGCCAGACGCAGCCGAAGCCTTGCGGATCTGGCCAAGCGTTGCGGCTTACCGCCCGACAACCTGCAACGCACCGTGAATACCTACTACCGCGCCGCACGGGGGGACATCGTCGATCCGTTCGGAAAATCCCAAGCGATGCTCGCCGACATGGATCAGGGCCCGTGGTACGCCCTCGATCTGTCCTTTGCCAGCCGCCTCTTCCCCTGCCCCGTCATCACCCTCGGCGGGCTGAAGGTCTGCGAAACCAGCGGCCAGGTACTGAACCACGCCGACCAGCCGATTGCCGGCCTGTACAGCGCCGGGCGCAACGCGGTCGGGGTCGCTTCCAATCTGTATGTCTCGGGCCTGTCCCTGGCCGATTGCATTTATTCCGGCCGGCGCGCCGCCGCCCACGTGGCCGAACAACTTGCTGCTCAAACCACACGCTCAGGAGAACAACAATGCAACGTGTAGAAGGCAAAGTCTGCATCATCACCGGCGCCGCCAGCGGCATCGGTCGCGAAGACGCCCTGCTGCTGGCCCGCGAAGGTGCCAAGGTGGTGCTGACCGATCTCAACGAAAGCGCCGGCCGCGAAGTGGCCGCGCAAATCGGCAGCAATGCGCTGTTCATCCGTCACGACATCGCCAGCGAAAGCGACTGGCAGCACGTGATCAAAACCACCCTGGAACACTTCGGCCGCCTCGACGTGCTGGTCAACAACGCCGCGATCCTGGCACTGGGCAGCATCGAAGACACCACGCTGGAGCTGTGGCAGAAGGTGCAGAAAATCAACGGTGACGGCTACTTCCTCGGCTGCAAGTACGCGATTCAGGCGATGAAGGAAACCGGTGGTGGTTCGATCATCAACATGTCGTCGGTGGCCGCGCTGGGCGCGATGCCGATGTTCTGCGCCTATTCGGCGTCCAAGGGCGCAGTGGCGGCGATGACCCGCTCGATTGCCCTGCACTGCAAGCAACAGGGTTACCGCATTCGCTGCAACAGCGTGCACCCGGACGGCGTCAACACGCCGATGACCCAGGCCCTCACCGGTGGCGTGGCGATCAACCAGCAAGACCTCGATCAGGACCCGATGAACCGCATGTGCGCGCCGGCCGACATTGCCAATGTGGTGCTGTTTCTCGCCACCGACGAGTCGCGTTTCGTCAACGGTGCCGAGATCCGCGTCGACAACGCCCAACTGATCAGCGGGCTCTGAGGCAGAGGTGAACATGGGCACGCAACAACAGAACCTGACACCGGCCCAGGCCATGGCAGCCAGCCATTCCTTGCAAGTGTGCGCGGTGATCGACGAAACCGCCGATGCCCGCTCGCTGGTGCTGGACATCCCGCCAGACCTGCGTGAGCGCTTTGCCTACAAACCGGGGCAGTTCCTGACGTTTCGCGTGCCCTGTGCCGGCAAGCTGCTGACCCGCTGCTATTCCATGGCCAGTTCGCCGCTGACCGACGAGCGACCCAAAGTCACGGTGAAACGGGTCGAGGGCGGTCGGGTGTCAAACTGGATGAACGAGGTGAAGGTCGGTGACTGGCTGGAAGTCTTGCCGCCGGCCGGGCATTTCTGCCTCGATGAGCATCAGCCTGATGACGACAGACCTTTGGTGCTGTTCGGTGGCGGATCGGGCATCACCCCGGTGTTTTCCATTCTCAAATCGACGCTGCAGCGCAGCCGGCGGCCGATCAAGTTGATCTACGCCAATCGCGATGTAGCGTCGGTGATTTTCAAGGATGAGCTGCGGCAACTGGCCCAGGCCCATCCGGAACAACTGCAAGTGGTGCACGCGCTGGATTCGGTGCAAGGCTTCCTGACCGCCGACCAGGTGCGCCATTTGCTGAAAGGGTCTGCCGGCGGCGAATACTTTATCTGCGGCCCGGGTCCGTTCATGGACACCGTCGAACGGACGTTGCTGGAGCTGGGCGAAGCCGCTGAACGCATCCATGTCGAGCGCTTCGTCTCGCCGCCCGATCCCGACGAATTGCTGGCGGAAGAAGCCGCCGCCCGGCAAGCCTCCCTCGCCTCGCGCTGCGAATCGCTGGTGATCGTACTCGACGGTCAGCAACACGAAATTGCCTGTCAGCCCGGCGATACCCTGCTGCAAAGCTGCAAGGCCGCCGGCCTCGATGTGCCCTCTTCCTGTGAAGAAGGTTTTTGCGGCGCCTGCATGTGCGTGGTCGAGGAAGGCGAAACCCGAATGGCCCGCAACGACGTGCTCAGCCCCCGAGAACTGGCCGAAGGCTGGACCCTGGCCTGTCAAAGCCGCCCGGGCGGTGCGCGGGTGCGCTTGAAGTTCCCGGATTGAGCGCCCGTCGACAATAGTCTCAACGGACGATCTCCCGGATGCGATCTGCAGTTAGACTCGGCCAGCCCATTGGCCCAAAAACAATAAAAGAGGTGCAGTTATGGCTCGTTTGCAAAACAAGGTCGCGGTGGTTACCGGCGGCGCATCGGGGATCGGCCTGGCGTGCGTGCGGCGCTTTGCCGCCGAAGGCGCGCAGGTTGTCGGCCTGGACATCGGCAACGCACCGGCGGATTTTCCCGGCCTGTTCATGACACTGGATGTGCGCGATGAAGCGCAAGTGCAACAGGTCATGCAGGAAGTCGTGAACCATTTCGGGCACATCGACGTGTTGGTCAACGCGGCCGGCGTCGCCGACCAGGGCAGCGTCACCCAGACCAGCACCGCCAACTGGCAGCGGGTGCTGGACATCAACCTGACGGGCACCATGCTCACCAGCAAGTATGCGCTGGCATCGATGGAACCCCGGCGCAGCGGCTCGATCATCAACATCGGCTCGATCTTCGGCCTGCAGGGTTGCGACGGCAACGTTGCGTACAACGTGTCCAAGGGCGGCATCAACCAGCTGACGCGTTCGATGGCGATCGACTTCGGTTACGCCAATATTCGCGTCAACGGCCTGTGCCCCGGCCTGATCGAAACCCCGATGACCAGCATGGTCCGCGAGCACGAAGCCTTCCACGCGTTCTTCGCCTCGCAACACATGCTCAACCGCTCCGGGCAGCCGGAAGAAGTGGCCAACGTCGCGCTGTTCCTGGCCTCGGACGAAGCGTCCTTTGTCAGCGGCCAGATGATCGCCGTGGACGGCGGTTTCTCCGCAGGTCGCCGCTTCGCCCCGCCCGCCGCCTGATTTGCCTTGCCGGGCGCCTGCCCGGCACACCCCTTTCTTCCGCACCTGTCCTCTGGCCGAGGAGGCCCCATGCTGCCTGTCGAAAACGCACTGACCATCGTCCAACTGTTCGCCAACGCTGCCCGCAACTATGGCGACCGCCCGGCCATCGAGGATGACGGGCGCTCGATCAGCTACCGGCAACTCGATCAACTGCGCAGCCAGGCAGCCCGGGCGTTACTGGCGTTGAACGTTCAACCCGGCGACCGTGTGGCGATCTGGGCACCGAATATCTGGGAATGGATTGTCGCCGCCGCTGCGCTGCAAAGCGTCGGCGCCGCGCTGGTGCCGCTCAATACGCGCATGAAGGGCAGCGAGGCCGGTTTTATCCTGCGTCAGAGCGGCGCCTGCGTGCTGTTTGCCATTGGCGAATTCCTCGGCGCCGACTATCCGCGCATGCTTGCCGCCGAAGAGCTGCCGGCGCTGCGCCATATCATCAGCTTGCGCAGCGATGGCTGGGACGCGTTCCTGGCGCTGGCTGGCGACGTCTCGCCCGAAACCTTGCAAACACGCGAGCACGCGCTCGGCCCGCAAGACCTGTCCGACCTGCTGTTCACTTCAGGCACCACCGGCAAGCCCAAAGGCGTGATGAGCAATCACGGGCAGACCATGCGAGTGGTGCGGGACTGGAGTGAAGTGGTCGGTCTGCGTGAAGGCGATCGTTACCTGATCGTCAATCCGTTCTTCCATTCCTTCGGGTACAAGGCCGGCTGGCTGGCGGCGCTGATGCGCGGCTGCACCATCGTGCCGCAGCAGGTCTTCGATGTGCAGGCCGTGCTCGAATGCGTGCAGCGCGAGCGAATCACCGTGCTGCCCGGCCCGCCGACCCTCTATCAATCCTTGCTCGCCCACCCGCAGCGCAATGCATTCGACCTGACGTCCTTGCGCATTGCGGTCACCGGCGCTGCAACGATTCCGGTGGAAATGATCCGCCGCATGCGCGATGAGCTGGGTTTCGCCACCATAGTCACTGCATATGGCCTCACCGAAACCTGCGGTTTTGCCACGATCTGCCGGCCAGGGGACTCGCTGGAATTGCTGGCGTCCACCAGCGGCCGGGCCATGCCGGGGGTGGAGGTGCGTTGCATCGGCGCCAACGGTCGCAGCCAGCCGGTGAACGTTCCCGGCGAAATCCAGGTGCGCGGCTACAACCTGATGCAGGGTTATTTCAATGATCCGCAGGCCAGTCAGGAAGTCCTCGATGCTGACGGCTGGCTGCACACCGGCGACATCGGCGTGCTCGACGAACAGGGTTATCTGCGCATCACCGACCGCCTCAAGGACATGTTCATCACCGGCGGTTTCAACGTTTACCCGGCGGAAATCGAACACTGTCTGCTGGGTTATCCCGGCGTGGCGCAGGTGGCGGTGATCGGCATTCCGGATGAGCGCCTGGGCGAAGTGGCCATGGCCTTCCTGCTGCCGGCGCCGGGTGTCGAGATCGAGCAGGCCCGGTTCCTCGCCTGGTGCCGTGAGCAGATGGCCAACTACAAAGTGCCGCGCCGGGTGCAGGTGCTGGAAAGCATGCCGCTGAACGCGGCGGGCAAAGTGACCAAGAATGTGTTGCGGGAGTGGGCGTTGAGCTGACTGCTGTCCCCCAGTGGACACCCACTGGGGGAGTGACCTTCAGATTACCCGGGCGGGATGCTGCTGACGCGGATCGCCCAGCAGGGCGCGATGGGATGGCGGCTGGCGGCCGCCGTCTTCGCTGATGCCGTAACCGGCAGCGATTTCGGCGGTGATCAGCGTCTGCCCCGAGAGCGCCATCAACTGCGGATCATTGAGCAAGGCGTGAATCACCCGGCCGTTGAATTGCGGGGTTTCGGCGTGCGCCAGAAAAGCCTTGTACTGCTCGCCATGCTGTTCACCGGCAATCCGCGTGCGCTCGGTCAGTTGCGGCCCCAGCCACAGCGATAACGCCGCCACGCCACGGCCCTCGAAATCGATGGCCATGTCCGCCGCCAGTTTGTCGCAACCGGCCTTCTGCGCACCGTACGCCGGGCCGTGCATGTAGCAGCCGCCGCCAAAGGACGAAGTGAAGCAGATCAGCCCTTGTGCGCTGTTCAACAACAGTGGCGCGGCGTGGTAACTGGCGATGTACGCCGAGCGCAGGCCGACGTCGAGGATGCGCACCAGGTCCAGCGGTTTCTCCCAGAACGGCCCTGGTTCGATCAACTGGTCGTGGATGAACGCGGCATTGTTCACCAGCAGGTCCAGCCGCCCGCACTCACGTTCGACCTGGGCGAACAGCGCGGCCACTTGCCTGTCGTCGGCATGATCACAGACCACTGCGACGCCCTCTCCGCCCGCCGCTGTAATCGCGGCGGCCGTGTCGTTCAGCGAACTGGGCAATGCCTGTCCATACAGATGCGCACCTGCAGCTTCCGGCGCACGCCCGGTGACGTAAACCCGCATGCCCGCCGCACCCAGCGCCAGGGCGATACCCTGACCGACGCCGCGACTGGCGCCGGTCACCACTGCCACTTGTCGATTCATTTGACGCTCCCGAACTGACTGATCACTGCCCCGCTCTTCTGGCTCTGGCGCTTGATGTGATTGGCCGCCAGGTAACCGAAGGTCATCGCCGGGCCGATGGTGGAACCGGCCCCCGGATAGGTACGGCCCATCATCGACGCGGCGCTGTTGCCGATGGCGTACAGGCCTTTGATCGGCTGGCCGTCCTCGTGCAAGACCCGGGCGTGAACGTCAGTGAGCAAACCGCCCTTGGTGCCGATGTCGCCGGCATCGATGCGCACGGCGTAGAACGGCCCTTTGAACAACGGCGCCAGGCACGGATTGGGCGTTACATGGGGATCGCCGTAATAGCGGTCGAACAGCGACTCACCCTTGTGGAAGTCTTCGTCATAGCCGCGCACCGCCATGCCGTTGAAACGCTGCACCGTGCGCAGCAGCCCGGCCGCATCGATACCGATTTTGTTCGCCAGGGTCTGCAGATCCGGCGCCTTGAAAAAGTAATCACGCAGATGTTCGGGCAGTTGCCAGTCGCGCTGGGCATACCCCGGCAACAGCGCGCCGCAGGGGTATTTGCGGCGGAACTCGGCGTCGAACACCATCCAGCACGGCACGCTCTCGGCGCCTTCGCGGTTGCTGGCGTACATCGCCTCGACGATATCGGTGTAGGGCGCGGCCTCGTTGACGAAGCGCTCGCCCGCCGAGTTGACCAATACGCAACCGGGCAACGTCCGCTCGACGAACATCGCCCGTTGTTTTTCCTCGCCGCGAACGTGGGTGGTCGGCGCCCACCAACTGTGTTCCATCAGCGCCGTGCGCGCGCCAATGGCTTGGCCTGCGCGAATGCCGTCGCCGATATTGTGCGGCGGCGTGGCGCTCCAGTCGGTCTTTGACGGCTGCGGGAGATACTGGGTGCGCATCGCCTGATTCCGCTCAAATCCGCCAGCGGCAATGATCACGCCGTAGCGCGCCTTGACGTTGAGGCGCTGCCCTTCGCGGCTGACCCGCGCACCGCCGACCCGGTCGCCGACAATCAGCAGTTCTTCCAGCCCGCAGTTGAGCCACAGCGATTTACCGCGATCCTGCAACGAACAGCGCAAGGCGCCGATCAGGGCATTGCCCAGGGTCAGGTAGCGATCACGCTTTGACAGCCGCCGGCCTTCGCGGTCGCGCCAGTAACGCCACATCACCTTCAGCGTCAGGCGCAACCAGCCGGGGCCACGGCACAGCAGGACCTGCGCCTCTTTCATGGTCATCGCCATGCGCCCCATCATCAATGTGCCGGGGGATGGCGCACGCATGCGCAGGAATTCTTCACCCAGCTCGGCGGCGTCGAACGGTTGCGGGTCCATGGAGCGATAACCGGGTTTGCCGCCTTCGACTTCCGGGTAGTAATCGGCGTAGCTCGCCTGGGCCTCGAAGCGCACGCGGGTCTTCTGTTCGAGGTATTCGACCATTGCCTTGCCGTGCTCGACATAGGCTTCGATGCGCCCGTCGTCGATCTCGCCGTGGGTCACCGCGCGGATATAGGCAATCGCTTCGGCGGCGCTGTCGCTGCCGCCCAGGGCCGCGATCCGGTGGTTGCCGGGGATCCAGATCCCGCCGCCGGACACCGCCGAGGTGCCGCCGTACTCGTTGCTCTTTTCGATCAGCAACACGTTCAGTCCCAGGTCGTGAGCGCGCAGCGCCGCGGTCATCCCGCCCGCTCCGGAACCCACCACCAGCACATCGCAGCACTCATCCCATTTGATCTCGGCAGCTTTCATGCGATCACCCTTGCTCAGCGCCTTCAAGGCAAAAACCGCCGGCCGGATCTTCGTCCGGCGCGGTCGGTCTCGGGATTGTTGGGGGCGTGTGCCGGGTGGTCATCGTCCGATGGGACTAAGGAATGTTCGTCCTGCCCCTGTGCAAATCGCCCCGTGCAAATCGCTTAGTCCGCTTGGACGATGTTGCGTCAGATCGGTGACCGCATAGTCGCCCACGGCACCACTCCCCCCTGAAATGCAGGTCGGGCAGGCCTGACCTGGGCATGAGGACGACATGATAAAAACAATAATCGCCCCACAATCGCTACACCCTCGCGTACAACTGGCCGTGTTGCTGCTGGCCGGTGGACTGGGCAGCCAGGCCAGCGCGATGACCTTCCAGCCGAGCGAAGATCTGAGCGTCGACTGGGACACCACACTGACCTACAGCCTCGCCTGGCGGACCGAGGGTCGTGATCACAAACTGACGGCCAACGCCGATGCCAACGACGGCGACAATGCGTTTGCCAAAGGCAGCCTGATCAACAACCGCGCCGGTTTCCTCACCGAAGCCAACATCAAATGGCAGGACGATTACGGCGTGTTCGTGCGGGCCACGGGCTTCTACGACAACGTCTACGACCAGGACAACGACAACAACACCGGCACCTCGAACTGCTTTGCCGGCGGCCATTGCAGCCGGCCGGACCGTTTCTCCCAGGACACCATCGACCAGCACCGCAACGAACTGCGCATGCTCGATTACTACGCCTACGGCACCTGGGATCTGGGCGGACACAACCTCAATGCGCGGTTGGGTAATCAGGTGGTGAGCTGGGGTGAAAGCCTGTTCTACCCCGGCATCTCGGCGGCGCAGAGCCCGGTGGACGCGACCAAGTCGACCACACCCGGGGTCGAGGTCAAGGAAATCCTCCTGCCGGTCGGGCAACTGTTCACCCAGTTCAGCCTCACCGACAGCCTCGATATCCAGGCCTACTACCAATACAAATGGGAAAAGACCCAGTTGTTCGGGGTCGGCAGCTACTTCTCCACCACCGACTACATCGACGAGGGCGGCTACAACGACGCCAGCGGTTTTGTCACACGTCTGGCCAACGACAAGCCGAGCAATCAGGGCCAGTACGGCGTGGCTTTCACCTACGCCGCCGAGTCGCTTAACAACACCGAGTTCGGCATTTACTACTCGCGCTATCACGACAAGACGCCGTCGCTGGACTTCCAGTCCGAGCTAGGTCGCTATCGCGCGGTGTACTTCGACAACATCGACCTGTTCGGCGCCAGTTTCTCCACGGTGATCGGCGATGTCAGCTGGGCCGGTGAAGTCAGCTACCGCGACGGCGCGCCGGTGATGGTCAACAACGGCTTCTCCAGCGCGGTACGCGGCAAGACCATGCAAGCGCAGTCGTCGATGATCTACGTGCTCGGCCCGACCTCCTTCGCCGACAACACCACGCTGACCGGCGAGGTCGTCTACAACACCGTCATCAGCAACGACAAGTCGCAGCCCGTGACCCTGGCGCCGGGCTTCACGTTGCCTGGCACCGACAGCCTGGTCTACGACCGGGAAGCCTGGGGTTACACCGCGCAGGTCAGCTTCGATTACAACGATGTGTTCAGCGGCTGGGACATGTCCGTGCCGATCACCTACAGCACTGCGGCCCACGGCGACAGCTCGATTGTCGGCTCGATCAACCAGGGCGAAGGCGACGACCGCGCCAGCATCGGCAGCTCGTGGCGCTACCTCGGCAACTTCACCGTCGAAGCCCGTTACAACGCCTACCTGGGCAACGCCAACAACAGCCCGTTGGCCGACCGCGACAACGTCGCCCTCAACTTCAAATACCGGTTCTGATTCCCCTGTCGGAGGAGCACAGCATGTCTCGATTCACCCAAACGTTATTGAGTACGGCGCTGACCGTCGGCCTGCTCGGCAGCGGCCTGGCCTACGCCAAGGTCAGCCCCGAAGAGGCCGCCCGACTGGGCCAGGACCTGACCCCGATGGGCGCCGAAAAGGCCGGCAACGCCGACGGCAGCATCCCGGCCTGGAGCGGCAAATGGCGTGGTCTGCCGCCGGGTCTGAAATTTGCCGGCCCCGGCACGCCGTACCCGGACCCGTACGCGGCGGAAAAACCGCTGTTCATCATCGATTCGAAGAACATGGACAAGTACGCCGAGAACCTGTCCGACGGCGAGAAAGCCTTGCTCAAGCGCTACCCGGACACTTTCAAGATCCCGGTGTACCCGAGCCATCGCGACTTCCGCGCCGATCAGCGTCTGGAAGACCTGATCAAGAAAAACGCGGTGACCGCCGAACTCGACAACGACAACAACGACACCAAGAACGCCTGGGGCGCCTCGCCGTTTCCGATTCCGAAAAACGGCAGCGAGTTGATGTTCAACCACACCCTGCAAGGCCGCGCCAACACCGAAGAGGCCAACTATGGCCAGGCGGTGGTCTACGCCAACAAGGAAAAAGTCCTCGAAGAGGTCAACTACAAGATCTTCTCGATCTGGTCCAGCCCGGACAAGAATCTGGACAGCGCCAACGGCATCCTGACCAACTTCCTGATCACCACCCTGGAGCCGGTGCGCAAGAAAGGCGAAATCGTGGTCGGTCACGAGTTCATCAACCCGACGGCTTCGCCGCGTCAGGCCTGGCAGTACAGCCCCGGCCAACGTCGGGTACGCCGTGCGCCTACCGTCGGGTATGACTCGCCGACCGGTGCCGGCGGCTTCCGGGTGTACGACGAAGACCGTTTGTTCAACGGTGCGCCGGACCGCTACAACTGGACCATCGTCGGCAAAAAGGAACTCTACATTCCGTACCACAACTACAAGATCGACGACCCGAGCGTGACGGCCGATCAGATCCTGTCGACCACCGGCCACGTCGATCCACAATACATGCGCTACGAAAAACACCGGGTCTGGGTGTTGCAGGCAACGCTCAAGGAAGGCGCTCGTCACGTCTACGCCAAACGCGTGCTGTACCTCGACGAGGACACCTGGTCCGCAACCATGGCCGACAACTACGACGCCCGTGGCCAGTTGTGGCGCACCAACATGCAGACCTCGGTCTACGCCTACGACATTCAGCGCTACCACGCGCGTCTGGGCATCTACCATGACCTGATTGCCGGCTCCTATCTGGTTGACCGCCTGCTGGTCGATCAAAAGCCAGCGAAGCTCAATGCCACCGCCTTCTCCGAAGACGAATTCACCCCCGGCAACCTGCGCAAACTCGGCACCCGCTGAACCCATGACGCCCTGACCGATTCATTCGGTCGGGGCGTTGTTTTTTTCTCAATTTGCACCTTGATGGAAACTGCCCATGAACAGATTACTCACTGCGGCCCTTGCCGTGGCCGGCCTCGGTTTGTCGATGCAGGCCAATGCCCTGAACATTTTGCTGACCAACGACGACGGCTGCCGCGCCCCCGGCATCGACGCGATGTACCGCGCACTGACTGCCGCCGGGCACACCGTCACCCTGGTCGGCCCGTTGAACGACAGCAGCGGCATCAGCGCTGCCAGCGTCGTGGTGCCCGGTCAGGCGTTGGCGGTGACTGAGCTTGCGCCCGGCAGATTCTGCGTCGGCCCGCCCGAGAGCTACACGCCGCCGGCCGGCAAGACTTCGGCCATCGGCACACCGGTGGATGCGGTCAACGTCGGGCTGGACGTGTTGCTCAAGGACACCCCGCCGGATCTGGTGGTGTCCGGCATCAACTTCGGTGAGAACGTCGGCCCGCTGACGCAGATGTCCGGCACCCTCAACGCCGCTGTCCGGGCCATGTTCAAAGGCGTTCCGGCGGTGGCGGTGTCGACGGCCATCGACATGGACCTGATCATGCGCGACCAGCAGGCCGGCTACCGCAAGACCCTGGGCGCCATGGACGACACCGCGAAATTTGCGGTGAAGGTCATTGAGCAAGCGCATCAGAACTGCGCTAAACACAGCTGCAAACTGAATGTGCTCGGACTGCCGGGCGTCAACGGGCTGAACCTCAACTACCCCGCGTTGCCTGCCAATCAAGTCAAAGGCGTGAGTTTTGCGCCGATCGGCAATTGGGACCGGGTGAATTTCACCTCACAGCGCGGCGCCGACGGTACGGTTCACGTCAACCTGGTCGCACCGCCAAAACCTACGGTCACCCAGCAGCAGGCCGATGCGTATCAGCTGTGGCAAGGGCATGCAGTGATTACGGTGATCGCCGGCAATATGAGCGCGCCGCAGGCGGTTCAGGAGCAGGCGAAGAAAATGCTCAAAAGCATCCAGCCTTGAAACGACACAACCCCTGCAGGTGATCACCCGCAGGGGTTGAACGGTTTCAGACGGTGGGCTGAAACGGGACGAACTCGGTGACTTCGAGATCAAACCCCGACACCGCTTTGTAAGGCACCGGCGAACTCATCAAACGCATCTTGCGCACGTTCTGATCCCGCAGGATCTGCGCGCCGATGCCCAATGTACGGTGCGGAAAATACGGCGGGCGGGATTTTCCGCCGCTGCGCTGACGCAATTGCTCGAGCACGCCGTCAGCGGTTTCTTTCTGCGCCAGTAACACCAGCACGCCGTTGCCGGCCGCCGCGATACTTGCCAGCGAACGCTCAAGGGTCCATTGCTGCGGTCCGTTTTCGCTTTCGCAGCCCAGGGCATCGCGCAGGGTTTCGATGCTTTGCACCCGCACCAGTATCGGTTGAGCGCTGTCGATCCGGCCCTTGACCAGCGCCAGATGCAGCGCGCCCTGATAAGTGTCCTGATAGGCCGTCACCTGGAATTCGCCATGGCGGGTCAGCAAGGGATAGGCCTCGCCGCGTTCGATCGTGCCTTCGTGAAGGATGCGGTAGTGAATCAGCTCGGCAATGCTGCCGATGCGCAGGCCATGGCGGCGGGCGAATTCGTGCAACTGCTCGCCTCGGGCCAGTTCACCGTCCTCGTCGAGAATCCCCACCAGCGTCGCCGCCGGTTGCAGGCCTGCGAGACGGGTAAGGTCACACGCGGCCTCGACATGCCCGGCCCGCTGCATGACGCCACCGGGCAAGGCCTGCACCGGAAAGATATGCCCCGGTTGCACCAGATCCGCCGGGCCGCTTGTCGGGTCCACCGCTACCTGGATCGAGCGCGCCCGGTCGGCAGCGCTGATCCCCGTGGACACGCCAGTGGCGGCCTCGATCGAGCGGGTAAAGCCCACGCCGTGCTGCGCCCGCGAATGGGGCACCATCAGGTCCAGCCCCAGCTCGCGGCAGCGCTGCTCGGTCAGTGCCAGGCAGATCAAACCGCGCGCCTGCACCGCCATGAACGTCACTGCTTCGGCCCCGGCCCGTTCGGCGGCCATCAGCAGTGAACCTTCGGCATTGTTCTCGTCATCGGTGATGACCACCATCTGCCCCGCCGCGATGGCTTCGAGCAGTTGCGGCACGCTGTCGAACGCCAGACTCATTGCAGCGCCTCACGCAGATCGGCGGCGGCTTCAGACAAAACCTGGGCCGCACCTTCGACAAACGGCGCCATGCTGATGAAACCGTGAATCATCCCTTCGCAGCGCTGCACCCGCACCGGTACTTCGGCTGCACGCAGGCGCTCGGCAAATGCCTCGCCTTCGTCACGCAGCGGATCGAATTCGGCGGTGATCAACGTCGTCGGCGGCAAATGCGCCACGCTCCCGGCGCGCAATGGCGAAGCCAGTGGATCATCACCCTGCCCGTCTTCCTGCAAATACTGCTGCCAGAACCAGTTCATCATGGCGCCGGTGAGGAAGAAGCCATCGGCAAATTCCCGGTAGGAATGGCTGTCGCAACCGGCGTCGGTCACCGGATAGAACAGGCATTGATAGCGGATCTTCGGCCCCTGCCGCTGCACCGCCAACTGACTGACCGCCAATGCCAGATTGCCCCCGGCGCTATCGCCGGCCACTGCGAGCCGGCTGCCATCGACGCCCAGTTGCGCCGCGTGCTCCACCAGCCAGCAGGTTGCCCGGTAACAATCCAGCGGCGCCGCCGGGAACGGGTGCTCCGGCGCCAGGCGATAGGCCACCGACACCACTATGGCGTCGGTCAGGTGAGCCAGCGAGCGGCACAGGTTGTCGTGGGTGTCGAGGTTGCCGACGACGAAACCGCCGCCATGGAAATACACCAGCAACGGCAGATTGCCCTCTTCCGACGGCCGATACAGACGCGCATCCAGTTCGCCAATCGCACCCTCGACTCGCAAATTGCGCACCTCGGCCATCGGCACGCCGGGAATCGCCGGCTGCATGTTGTCGCAGAACTGCCGGTAGTGCGCCGCATCGAGCTGGCTGTAATCGGGTGCCGGCAGGTCGCTGAATTGCTGGAGTATCAGCGCGATCTGTTTATCGAGCGGCATGGGCATCTTCCTCTACATCGGACATGTTGAATTGTGGGTTGGACTCTTCGAGGATGCTCTGCACCCGTTGCTGCAGCGTCACTTTGAAGCCTTTGTGGGGAAAGACCCAGAAGCGCTTTTCGGCGATGGCGGCGAACACCTGCTCTGCGAGTTCGGCAGGCGTCATGCCTTGGCGAATGCTGTTGTCGAGCAATTGACTGAATGACGAACCGGCACCGTCGACCACCTGATTGGAAGCCATGATTTCACTGGCCACCGGCCCCGGGCACACCACCGAAACCGACACGGGTGCACCTAGCATGCTCAGTTCGTAATGCAGGGTTTCCGACAGTGCGACCACCGCCTGCTTGGTCACGTTGTAAGGCGCCATCAACGGGCTGCTGAGCAGACCGGCCAGGGACGCGGTGTTGATCACATGGGCCGCACGGCCCTGACGCAGGAACAACGGCACAAAACAGCGAATGCCATTGATGACCCCGCAGAGGTTGACGTCGAGCATCCGTTGCCACTGCTGCGCGGTGATTTCCCAGCTGTAGCCGGTCTGCATCACGCCGGCATTGTTGAACAGCAGATCGACCCCGCCAAATTGGTCGAGGGCAACATCGCGCAAGTGCTCCACCTGTTGCAGATCGCCGACGTTGGTGACGCAGGCGACCACCTGCGTCCCGCCGCTTCGCAGTTCTTCGCATAGCTTTTCCAGCCGCAACCCATCGAGGTCGGCCAATACCAAACGCATCCCCAGCCTGGCCGCATGTTCGGCCAGCCCTCGTCCTATGCCACTGGCGGCACCGGTAATGACCGCGACCGGCCCTGATTGCTGATTCATTGCCTGCTCCCGACATTAAGTCCAATGGTGTCAGTAGAGCGGGCGCCGCTCGGCCGGCCATCGTCCATTCAGACGATGCCCGCTTCTACAGGGGCGGCAGAATCTCCAGCAAGCTCAAACCCGTGAACCTGGGAGAATAACAAGATGAGTACCCTGCACCGTATCGAAGCCAAACTGCTGGAAGACCGCTACGCACGCGGCTGGCACTGCCTGGGCCTGGCCGCCCGCTACCGCGATGGCAAGGCCCACCGACTGGACGTATTCGGCACCCGTCTGGTGGCGTTTCAGGGCGAGGACGGCGAGTTGCATATCCTCGACGGTTATTGCCCGCACATGGGCGCCGACCTCAGTACCGGTTGTGTCGAAGGCAATTCGATTCGCTGCCCTTTCCACGCCTGGCGCTGGGGCGCCGATGGCGTGTGCGATGACATTCCTTACGCCAAGCGCATTCCGCCTCGGGCCAGGCTCAAAAGCTGGCCGCTGATGGAAGAAAACCATCTGCTGTTTGTGTGGAATGACCCTGAAGGCAACCCGCCGCTGCCCGAGCAACGCATCCCGCGCATTGACGCCTGCTTCAGCAACGAATGGGCCGAATGGGAAGTCGCCGAATTGCAGATCGACACCAACTGCCGTGAACTGATCGACAACGTCGCCGACATGGCGCACTTCGGCACGGTGCATGGCGCCCCGGTCGAGGCCTTCAGCAACGTGTTCGAAGGCCACCTCGCCACGCAGATCATGAGCGCCCGCAGCGAGCGGCTGTCCGGCGACAGCGCGCTGAGCACCGTGGCCACCTATTACGGGCCGGCCTACCAGATCACCGAAATGACCGGTGCCATGAACGGCCAGCCGATCCATTCGATCCTGCTCAACTGCCATGTGCCGATCGACCTCGACAGCTTCACCCTGCGCTACGGCGTGTTGGTGAAAAAGATCCCGGGCTTGAGCGAAGAACAGAATCAGGCGATGGCCAAGGCCTATGTGCAACAGGCCCAGGCAGCCTTTTACGAAGACGTGTCGATCTGGCACAGCAAGACCCGCGTCGACAACCCGCTGCTGTGCGATGGCGACGGCCCGGTCTATCAATTGCGCCGCTGGTACGAGCAGTTCTACACCGACGTCGCGCTGCTTTCGGCTGAGGTGAAGGAGCACAAAGAGTTCATCGTGCGGGCCCGCGAACACGCCTGATCAGCGGCTTTTCGCGATCCTGCGCCTGACCGGTCGCCGCCGGTCAGGCCTCGTGCCCGGGCGTTGCAAGTGGTCGATACAGGCGCTTATTCTCGGGCACCGCAAACCACTAATAATAAGAACGGGTTCCCCATGCAGCAGAGCCTCAGCCTCGACACGTTCAGCGATCTCATCGGCAACCTGTATCAGGGGCCGCTGGAAACCATTCCCTGGGCGACCTTTCTCAACCAGCTCAACGTTCATCTTGAAAGCAAATACGTGACCTTCATCCTGCGGCCGCCCAGCACCCACGTGGACGGACTGATGGTCAACACCACCGGCACCTCCACCGAGGCAGTCGCTTCGTACAACACGCACTTTTTTACTCTCGACCCCTTCGTCGGCCTGCCCAACCGTCAGGTGGTGACCCTCGCCGAATTCGTCTCCAGCGATGACTGGCAGAAATCCGAGTTCTACAAGAACTTCCTCGAAGCGGTGGACGTGTTCCATATCCTCGGCGCCGATATCAACACCTGCGACGGCGCCCAGTGCCGGATCCGCATCAGTCGCGGGCGGGATGACAAGCCGTTTGGCGATGAAGAGAAAACCCTGCTCGCGCACTTCATTCCGCACCTCGAGCGCTCGATCAAGGTTCACATGCAGCTCAACCGCATCGAGGTCGAACGCAACCTCTACGCCGGCGCGGTGAATCAGATGGCGGTCGGCACGATCATCCTCGACGAAGCCGGCAAAGTGCTGCAGACCAACCAGGTCGCAGACCGGCTGATCCAGGAAAAGGACGGCATCAAACTGGTCAACGACGGTTTGCAGGTCGGCACCGACCGCGACACCCAGGAATTTCGCCGTTTGGTAAAGCAGTCGCTGCTCTCGCAGAAAAGCAGCAACCCGTCGATGGTCGAGGCGCTGCGCGTGCAGCGACCGTCCGGGCGCGCGGACCTGGGCATCATCGTGCGTTCGGTGCCGCTGTCGGAGTGGAGCGAAGGCAAACAGTGCCCGACGGTGGTGATCTTCATCAGCGACCCGGAGCAACAGTCCACCGCGCCCCAGGAGATCGTCCGCGCCCTGTTCGACTTCACTCCCGCCGAAACTCAGCTCGCCATGTTGCTGGCCAACGGTCTGACCCTCGATGAAGCCTCGGAAGAACTGGGCATCAGCCGCAACACCGCGCGAGCCCATCTGCGTTCGACCTTCTCCAAGACCGGCGTGACCCGTCAGACCATGCTGGTACGCCTGATCCTGCGCAGCGTGGCGACACTGGGCTGACAAGCCTCCCGCGCCATCGCCCGCCCGGGCGATGGCTTCTGTTCACAACTAGTCCATTCAGACGAAGCCGAATATCCCCCGCCGCCTTACCTTGCCTCTACAACAATAAAAATCCGTATGAGGCCCGCCATGCGAAATTCCACCTGCGCCCTGCTGCTGATCGTCTGCGTCGGCAGTTCCGTCAGCCTGTGTCAGTTGTTCAGAAACGAAGCCTATCGACCGAGCGGCGCGCTTCTGGGTTGTTCGAGCACGGCGGTGAACTGCTACCCGCCGCTGGTACGCAATCTGCTCCCGTAAACCAGCTCCCAATAAAAAAGCACCGGCCTGCAAGCAGCACCGGTGCTTTTTGTTGTCTGCCGAGGATCAGCTCGGCAGGAAGCCCCGCGCCCGGGACAAGGTCAGCGCCAGGTCTTCGATCATGTCTTCCTGACCGCCAACGGTGCCGCGCCGCCCCAGCTCCACCAGCAGTTCGCGGGCGGCCACCAGGTACTTCTTCTCGGCGCGTTTGGCAAACAGCAGGAACGAGCTGTAGACCCCGGCATAGCCCAGCGTCAGGGCATCGCGGTCGAGGCGGATCGGCTGATCCATCATCGGCACAATCAGGTCTTCGGCCACGTCCATGATCCCGTACAGGTTGACGCCGCTTTCCACGCCCATTCGCTCCAGCACGGCAACGAAAACTTCCAGTGGTGTGTTGCCCGCACCGGCGCCCAGCCCCGCCGCCGAGCCGTCGATACGCGCGGCGCCCGCCTCGATCGCGGCCAGGGAGTTGGCAATCGACATGCCCAGGTTGTGGTGGCCGTGAAAGCCCACTTCGGTGCCGGCGTTCAGACCGGCGCGCAGTACGCCGATTTTCTCGCTGACCTCGTCCGGGAGCATGTAGCCCGCCGAGTCGGTGCAGTAAATGCAGTTGGCGCCGTAACTCTCCATCAGCCGCGCCTGTTCCAGCAGTTTTTCTGCGCTGACCATGTGGGCCATCATCAGGAAACCGACCGTGTCGAGGCCCATTTTTGCCGACATGCCGATGTGCTGGCCGGAGACGTCGGCCTCGGTGCAATGGGTGGCGACGCGGATGGTCGACACGCCGTGCTCATGGGCCATGCGCAGGTGATCGAGGGTGCCGATGCCGGGCAGCAGCAGCGCCGAGACTTTCGCCTGACGCAGCCGTGGAATCACCGCCGAAAAATATTCCTCGTCGCTGTGGGCCGGCATGCCGTAGTTCAGCGATGCGCCGCCGAGGCCGTCGCCATGGGTGATTTCGATCAGCGGCACGCCGGCGGCATCGAGGCCGGTGGCCACGGCGATCATCTGGTCCAGGCTGATCTGATGCTGTTTTGCGTGCATGCCGTCGCGCAGGCTCATGTCGTGCAGACGAACGCGTTTACCTTGCAGATTCATGGTCATTCTCCACTTAACGGGCGGGCAATTGCAGGGCGCCCTTGTGGGCTTCTTCGGCGAACATTTCGGCGGTGCGCAGTCCGGCGGCGGTCATGATGTCGAGGTTGCCGGCGGACTTGGGCAGGAAATCCCCGAGGCCTTCCACCTCAATGAAAATCGAGACCTTGCGGCCATCGAACACCGGGCCGTTGATCAGCTTGTAACCCGGCACATAGCGCTGCACTTCCTCGACCATCTGCAGCACCGAGGCGCGAATCCGCTGCTGATCCGGCTCGTCGTCCGTCAGGCAATGGATGGTGTCGCGCATCATCAGCGGCGGTTCGGCCGGGTTGATGACGATGATCGCCTTGCCGCGACGGGCGCCGCCGATCTTCTCCACCGCACCGGCCGTGGTGCGGGTGAACTCGTCGATGTTCTGCCGGGTGCCCGGGCCGACCGAGCCGGACGAAACCGTAGCGACAATTTCGCCGTAACTCACCGATTGCACCCGCGACACCGCCGCAACCATCGGGATCGTCGCCTGGCCGCCGCAGGTGACCATGTTGACGTTCATCGCCAGCGACGCCGCGTGTTCTTTGAGGTTGATCGGCGGCACGCAGAATGGGCCGATGGCCGCCGGCGTGAGGTCGATCATGATCACCCCCAGTTCGTTGAGCTTGCGGCTGTTCTGCTCGTGGACGTAGGCCGAGGTCGCGTCGAAGGCGATGCGAATGTCATCGTCGAGCACATGGGGCAGCAATCCGTCGACACCTTCGGCGGTGGTTTTCACCCCCAGTTCGCGGGCACGCTTGAGTCCCTCGGACTCGGGGTCGACGCCGACCATCCACACCGGCTCGATCCATTCGGACCGACACATTTTCATCAGCAAGTCAGTGCCAATGTTTCCCGGGCCGATAATGGCCGCTCTGAGTTTCTTGTTCATCCGGTTAAACCCCACGGGTCAGGCGCAGAAAGACACCCGGGCAGCGCCCAGGCCATCGATGGTCAGAGAAAAGCGGTCGCCCGCACGGGCAGGCTCAAGCGGAACCAGAGAGCCGGAGAGAATCATTTCTCCGGCCCTGAACGGAATGCCGAAGGCACCCAGGGTGTTGGCCAGCCAGGCGACCGCCGTCAACGGGTTGCCCTGCACCGCCGAGCCCAGTCCTTCGCTCAGCGGTTCATCGTTCTTGAATACGCGCATGTGCAGGTTCGGCAGGTCCAGCGCTCGCGGATCGGCTTGCACATCGCCGAGCACAAACACACCGCAGGAGGCATTGTCGGCGACGGTGTCCTGGATGCGGATGCGCCAGTCGTGGATCCGCGAGTCGACGATTTCGAAGCATGGCGTCACGTATTCGGTCGCCGCCAGTACATCGGCTTCGGTCACGCCGGGGCCGATCAGGTCATGCTTGAGCCGGAACGCGATTTCGCCCTCGGCACGGGGCTGGATCAGACGGTTGGCCGACAGGGAAATGTTCGCGTCATTGCCGAACGACATCTGCCGGGTGATGAAACCAAAATCCGGCTGATGCACGTTGAGCATTCGCTGAACCGCCGCCGAGGTCACGCCGATCTTTTTGCCGACGATCCGGTCACCGGCCGCGACCCGACGTTCGATGCAAAAGAGCGAAACGTGATAGGCGTCTTCGATGCTGATCGACGGCCAGCGCTCGGTCAGCGGGGCCACGGTGTTGCCCGTAAGCAACGCCTGATACAACTCTTCGCCGAACTGGCGACGCAATTGCGCGCTCATCGCTGGCCTTCCTGAAAGAAGAACAGACACTCGCGATTGAACAGCTCGCGGTACTCGACCATCACCCAATGCCCGCATTCGCTGAGCAGCACAAACCGGATGTTCCGGCAGAGCTGCATCATCGTTTGCGCACCCGAGACCGGACAGAACTTGTCGTCCATGCCCCAGAACCCGAGGATCGGGCACTGCAACTCCTTCAGGCGCTCGGTCATGTTTGGCACTTGCATGGTCGACAGTACGCAGACCGGTTGCTCGCGCACCACGGCGACCCGTTCGTTGACGGTCTCGGCGCTGATCAACGATTCGTCGAACAATTGCAGGGTCAGCAAACGGCGCATGCCGTCGGCGTCGTGCAGTTCACCTCGGGCAAAGGCCGCGCCCATTTTCTGGATGCCTTCCATCTGCAGGTAATACTGTTCCTTGTCCATCAACCCGCCCGGCGCCATCAGCACCAGTCGGCTGACCCGCTGCGGCTGGTCCAGGGCCAGTTTGATGGCGATGGCGCCGCCCAGGGAGTTGCCCACCAGGATGCAGCGCTGAATATCCAGAGCATCGAGCAGCCCGCTCAGGGCGGTGACGAAAAAGTCCAGGGTGTAGAGGGTGTCCGGTTTGTCGGACGCGCCATAACCCGGCAGGTCCGGCACGACCACGCGATAACCGGCGGTGACGAACAGCGGGTAGTTCTGCTTGAAGTTGCTGTGGCCGCTGGCACCCGGCCCGCTGCCGTGGATGAACACCACCGTCTCGGCGGCGGCGGTGCCCTCCCCGCCGATATCCAGATAATGCAGCCGCAACCCCTGCGGCAGCGTAACGAAGTGCCCTTGCGCCATTGCGCTCATAAGGTGTGCTCCCGGCTATTGTTGTGGCCGGATTATTTCTGCTGGACAGCCCCCCAACATCGTCCGACAGGACTAGCCGTCCTAGTCTTTTCGGACGTTGGCCACCGGGCCCCGCGCCCCTAGCATCGAAGGCATTGATCTTTGACAGAACGAGGCTTTTGCATGCTGGATGCGCTGGATTTTCGCGGCAAAGTGGTGCTGGTCACCGGAGGCGGCAAAGGCGCCGGCCGGGGCATCAGTCAGCGGTTTCTCGACGGCGGTGCCGAGGTGGTGATCTGCGGTCGCGAGGCGCCGGAGTCATTGCCTTTTGGCGCTGGACGCGAGGCAGTGTTCCTGCCGTGCGATCTGCGCGATGTCGAGCAGTCCGGGCAGTTGATCGACACCATCGTCGAGCGTTTTGGCCAGCTCGACGTGCTGGTCAACAATGCCGGCGGCTCACCGAATGCCGACGCTGCCAGCGCCTCGCCGCGTTTCAGCGAAGCGATCATTCGCCTGAACCTGCTGGCGCCGCTGAATCTCTGTCAGCAGGCCAATCGGGTGATGCAGGCGCAAGTCGACGGCGGTGCGATCATCAATATCTGTAGCGTCAGTGCGGTTCGTCCTTCACCGGGCACGGCGGCTTATGGCGCGGCCAAGGCCGGATTGCTCAACCTGACCCGCTCGCTGGCCGTGGAATGGGCGCCGAAAGTGCGGGTCAACGCGGTCACCGCCGGGCTGATCCTTACTGAACAGGCCGCGCTGCATTACGGCGATCAGGCCGGTATTGCCCGCGTGGCGGCAACCATTCCGCTGCAACGCCTGGCGGCGCCGGAAGACATCGGTGACACCTGTCTGTACCTCGCCTCCCCTCTGGCACGTTATGTCAGCGGCGCGGACATCACCGTGCATGGTGGTGGCGAACGCCCGGCGTTTCTCGACGCTGCCCAATCTCATTGAGCTCAACAAAAAGGAAATCCAGCATGCCGGCAACTGCCTGCCACAGCGTTCTGCTCGAACTGTCTCCGCCCGCCGCCTGGGCTAAACTGCGGGATCTGCGCCTGGCGCCCCACTATGTGCCGGGACTCACCGGCTGCCAGCTGCATCCCGGGCCCATCGAAGGGCTCGGCGCCAGTCGCCGGGTGTTTCGCAAGGGTGGCCAGTGGCTGGATGAAAGCGTGGTGCAATGGCAGGACGGCGTCGGTTTTGTCCTGGTGCTGCACAAGGCCAGCGCCGGCGCGCCCTTCCCGTTTCGCGAAGCCAGTTTCAGTTATGCCTTGCAGCGTGAGGGTGAGTTCAGCCGCATGACTACCCAGATGCACTACAGCCTGCGCGGCGGCAGGCTGATGGAAAAACTGCTGGGCAAGGCCTTTAACAAGGTCGTGCGGCAGATTGCCGAGAATTTGAAGGTTTACTACGAAAGTGGCATCGCGCAATGAATCGGGTTGCAGGCTGCGATATGGCGCAGCCTGCAACTGAAATCAGGGCTGCGGTCCGATGTTGGCTTCGCTCCAATAGGCTTTCATCGAGCGGATCTTGCCGTCGTCATCGAATTCCATCACGTCGATTACATGCAGCGAGCATGGTTGCCCCGCCCAGTGCATATCCACGCGAAACGGCATCGCCCCACACCCGTTCAACGTCGCGCGAACCGGGCCGGTCAACGTGGCCGACACCTGGCTCGCGCCCAGGCCCTGACGGTAGAAACGCTCGATGTCCGCGAGGCCCTGAATCGGTGGCTGCCCGACCGGATCTTCGACCGTCGCACCCTCGCTGTACAGTGCAAGAATCCCGTCAATGTCACCGGCATCCACCAACTCCACATAACGGGCCATGGTGGTTTGAATCTGCTGTGCGCTGATCATTCAGACCACCTCGAACAGGGCCGCAGCGCCCATGCCGCCGCCGATGCACATGCTCACCACGACGTAGCGCAAGCCACGGCGCTGGCCTTCGATCAAGGCGTGGCCGACCATCCGCGCCCCGGACATGCCGAACGGATGCCCCAGCGCAATCGCCCCGCCGTTGACGTTCAACCGCTCCTGAGGAATGCCCAGCGTGTCGCGGCAATACAGCACCTGACAGGCAAACGCTTCGTTCAGCTCCCACAGGCCGATGTGGTCCATGGTCAGGCCCTGACGCTTGAGCAGCTTGGGAATCGCGTAGATCGGGCCGATGCCCATTTCGTCAGAATTGCAGCCCGCGACGGCCATGCCGCGATAAATCCCCAAGGGCTCCAGCCCGCGTTTCTCGGCCAGTTTGGCGCTCATCAACACCGAGGCCGACGCGCCGTCGGACAGCTGCGAAGCATTGCCGGCGGTGATGAAGCGGCCCTTTTCGGTCCATTCGCCGCCGGCCCAGACCGGTTCCAGTGCGGCGAGATTTTCGCGGGTGGTGTCGACGCGGTTGCACTCGTCGCGTTGCAGGCTGAGGGTTTCGAAGCGGGTTTCGCCGGTGGCCTTGTCGAAGATCGCCTTGCGGCTGGTCATCGGCGCCAGTTCCCGGTCGAACAGCCCGGCACTCTGGGCCAGGGCGGTACGTACCTGGCTGTGGTAGCTGTATTCGTCCTGTTCTTCGCGGCTGATGCCGTAGCGGGCGGCGACGATCTCGGCGGTTTCGATCATCGGAATGTAGGCATGCGGATCGCGCTCGAGCACCGCCCCGGACTGGTTGCGATAGAGGTTCTTGTGCTTGTTCTGCACCAGCGAAATCGATTCCAGGCCACCGGCCACCGCGATGTCGATTTCGTCGCACATGATGCTTTTGGCGGCCATGGCGATGCTCATCAATCCCGACGAACACTGGCGTTCGACGGCCATACCCGACACGGAAAACGGCAAACCGGCGGCAATCGCACACTGGCGACCGAGGTTGTAGGACTGCGTGCCTTGCTGCGCCGCCGCGCCGATGATCACGTCGTCCACTTCACCGGGCTCGATCCCGGCCCGGCGCACGGCTTCGCGCACCACATGGCCACCGAGCAGCGGCGCTTCGGTGTCGTTGAATGCACCGCGAAAGGCTTTGCCGATCGGGGTGCGGGCGGTCGAAACAATGACGGCTTCTTTCATGCGGGATTCCTCGAAGGTGCTGCTGGATCTTGCGGGTAGTAGCGGCTGATGGTGTCGACCACACAGCCAGGGCGTTCTTCGCCGTCGATCTCGACGCTGACGCGGATGGTCGCCTGGACACCGCCCTTGACCTCGTCGACGGCCATCAACTGCGCACGCCCTCGCACACGGGACCCCACCGGTACCACCGTGGGGAAACGCACACGCTCGCAGCCATAGTTGACGCCCATGGCGATGCCGCGAACCTCGACGATCTGCGGCAGAAACAGGTTGACCAGTGACAGGCTCAAATAGCCGTGGGCAATACAGCCGCCAAAGGGTCCGCTGGCGGCTTTGACCTGATCGACGTGAATCCACTGATGATCGCCAGTGGCTTCGGCAAACAGATTGATGCGGTCTTGCGCCAGCAACAGCCAGTCGCTGACGCCCAGCTCTTCTCCCACCGCATCGCGCAGGGCGAAAGGCGTGTCGAAAATACGCGGCATGTCACGCCCTCTGGCTGGAGACCGACAACACTTCGCCGGTCATGTAGGAGCTGTAGTCGCTGGCCAGGAACATCATCACATTGGCCACTTCCCAGACCTCGGCGGCGCGGCCAAAGGCTTCGTTGGCCGCCAGTTGCTCGAGTACCGCCTGGGGCGCGGATTTGCGCAGGAAATCGTGCAAGGCAATGCTCGGGCTCACCGCGTTGATACGGATTCCGTAATCGGCGGCCTCGACCGCTGCGCAGCGAGTCAATGCCATGACCCCGGCCTTGGCCGCTGCGTAATGCGCCTGCTCTTTTTGCGCCCGCCAGCCGAGTACCGAAGCGTTATTGACGATGACCCCGGCGCGGCGCTCCATCATCTTCGGCAACATGGCGCGGGTCATGCGCATGGTGCCGGTCAGCGTCACATCGAGGACCCGGTTCCATTGCTCATCGGTCATCTCCACCAGTAACGCCGAGCCGCCAAGGCCAGCGTTATTGATCAACACGTCGACGCCTTCAAGGTCACGCTCGGCGCAGGCAATCAAACGCTGCACCTGGGCTTCGTCGGCGACGTTGCAGACTTGCCCGAAAATCTGCTGCAGGCCGGTGGCTTCGCGGATTTTCAGCACCGCTTCGGCCAGCCGGCCTTCATGGATGTCGCTGATCATCAGGGCGCGACAGCCTTCCTCGGCGGCTCGCAGCGCGGCGGAAAAACCGATACCGGCGCCGGCCGCCGCCGTGATCAGCACCGACTTGCCACGCAACAGACCGTGACCGGCGACATAGTGAGGAACAGACATGGAAAACTCCTTGATCACACAGGAAGGCGCGGCTCTTTGGGCATGCCCAAAGCGCGCTCGGCGATGATGTTGCGCTGGATCTCGTTGCTGCCGCCGTAAAGGGTGTCGGCACGGCTGAACAGGTAGAGCGATTGCAGACGCGTGAGTTGATACGGCGCGGCTTCAAGCAGTTCGGCATCGGCGCCAAGCACATCCATCGCCAACTTTCCGAGATTGGCGTGCCAGGTTGACCAGAACAGCTTGTAGATGGTCGCTTCCTTGCGCAGCGAACCGTCCTGGGCACCCGACAACATGCGCAGCGAGTTGTAACGCATGATCCGCAGACCGCTCCAGGCCTGGGCCAGACGCTGACGCAAGGCCGGATCGCGCGCGGCACCATTGGCCCGGGCGATGCCAATGATCTCGTTCAGTTCATTGTGAAATTGCATCTGCTGGCCGAGCGTCGAGACCCCGCGCTCGAAACCGAGCAGCGCCATGGCGATCTTCCATCCTTCGCCGGGCAAGCCGACGATATTGGCGGCATCGGTACGGGCGTCGTCGAAGAACACTTCATTGAATTCCGAGGTGCCGGTCAGTTGTTCGATCGGCCGTACCGTGATGTCGGCCTGAGCCATCGGCACCAACAGGAACGACAGACCGCGATGGCCGACACTGCCGGGCTCGGTGCGGGCTAGCACAAAACACCAGTCCGATTCATGGGCGAGCGAGGTCCAGACCTTCTGCCCGTTGATGACCCAAGTGCCGTTGTCCTGATCGAGCACGGCCCGGGTTTTGACGTTGGCCAGGTCCGAACCGGCGCCCGGTTCCGAATAACCCTGGCACCAGAATGCCGTGCCGTTGACGATGCCCGGCAAGAATCGCTGCTGTTGTTCGGCGCTGCCGAAAGCGGCGATGGTCGGGCCGGCCAGGCCTTCGCCGATATGCCCCATGCGTCCGGGACCGCCGGCGCGGGCGTATTCCTCGTGGAAGATCACTTGCTGACTGATCGACAGGCCACGACCGCCGTGCTCCGGGGCCCATCCCACGCAGGTCCAGCCACCCTCGGCAAGCTTGCGCTCCCAGGCTTTGCGTTCTTCGGGGAACATGTGCTCGTCACCCGGGCCGCCGCGAAAACGCAGGGCTTCGAACTCACCGCTGAGGTTGACGCGCAACCAGTCGGCCACTTCCTGACGGAAGCGTTCATCGTGTTCGCTGAAACTGATCTTCATGGCTGCTCCCCCAGAATCGCCTCGGCGATACGCTCCAGATGCCAGGCCGGCAGCCCGAGAAAACTCTCGCTGGCGCGGGCGCGTTTGAAATACAGGTGCACGTCGTATTCCCAGGTAAAGCCGACCCCGCCGTGCAACTGAATGGCCTCCGAGGCGCAGTGAAAGAAGGTGTCCGAACACTGGGCCTTGGCCAGCGCGGATGCCGTCGACAATTCGCCGGCCACCTGCGGATTACCTTCGGGATCGAGCACTTCCTGGGCAACGCAGGCCGCGTAATAGCTGGCCGAGCGGGCGCATTCCACTTGCAGCATCATGTCGGCGGCGCGGTGTTTGAGGGCCTGGAAACTGGCGATCGGCCGGCCGAACTGCTGGCGTTCCTGCATGTAGGCGACGCTCAGGTCCAGCACCTGTTGCGCGCCTCCGGTCTGCTCGCAAGCCAGGGCGATGCAGGCCAGTTGCAGCACCCGTTCAAGGTGCGGCCAGCCTGCGCCGAATTCGCCGAGCAGGCATTGCCCGTCGAGGTACGCGCCGTTGAGCCGGATGCGTGCCTGACGACGGGTCTGGTCCATCGTCGGCAGCATCTGCCGCTCGATTCCGGGGTGATCGGCATCCACGGCGAACAGGCTGATACCTGCCTCGCCAGCGGATCCGGGCAGCCGCGCAGCGATGATCAGCAGGTCAGCGCCGTGCCCGTCGAGCACATGATTGAGGGTGCCGTTGAGCACAAAACCGTCGCCCTCCTTGACCACCGTGGCCTGCACGTCTTCGGCGGCGCGGCCATTGGCGCTGCTGAATGCCAATGTTGCGGTGACGCTGCCGTCGGCAATCAAAGGCAGCCAGCACTGCTTTTGTTGATCGTCAGCGGCCAGCAACAGCGCCGGCGTGGCCATGCAGGCTGTGGCGAAAAAGGGAGAACACAGCAGACGCCGGCCCATCTGTTCCAGCAGGATTCCCAATTCGACAAACCCGAGCCCCAGCCCGCCATAGGCTTCGGGAATGTGAATCGCCGGCCAGTACATTTCGCTGCACAGGCGCTGCCACAACGCCTCGTCGAAACCCCGCTCACTGACCATCGCCGCCCGCACGGCGGCAGAATCCGAGACATCCGCCAGAAAGCCTTCGGCGGATTCGCGGATCATTTCCTGTTCGTCGCTGAATGCAAACTCCATCGCGGCGCCTTCTACTCGTCTGGCGGAGCACCCGTGAAGTGGTGCTCCTTTGAACAGCGAGTCTGGTCCGGGCGGTAAACGGCAGAATCGTCAGGCTTGCCTAGTCCGAATGGAGGTTGTCGAAAGTTTTGAACGAATCGGCTTTCATCCGGATCTTTCTTTCAAGGTTAACTTGCAAGTTCAAAGGCCAACTAACCGAGTAATTCACTCAACTATCAAGAACACTTATAGCCAGCCGCAATAACTCAAATAACAAAAAATAATGCCACATAGCCACCATCTAAGTAGCTTGCTAATAAACTCAGTTGAAATTGTTTCTCATCTTGCGCTTTAAACAGTAATTAAATCACTTCAACAAAAGCTCTCATCTTGTTGAATAATCTGAAAATACCTACAGACAAGTTCCGACACCTTGCGACACTCTCTCACCCACTAAATGCTCTCTGAAAAACGCCATCCTCCAATCGACTTGCAAAACCACAACAACCGTCTAGGTTCATGAATATCTTCGCAAGCGCTATCAATCGAATAATAAAAACAGCCCTCCCGGCGGGAGCGTTCATTCTTCTGAAACAAACAAGACGCTGCTTTAGTTGCTGAACGGAACTCAGTCATCACAATCAAGAGGGATGCTTGATGAAGCACAGCCGTTGGTATCGTGCGCTCTCGAAAAATGCGTCGGCCGGACATTTCTGGCTGTCACTGTTTTGCTTTGCAGTACTGGTGATTGCCAGCTTCCTGTTGTTCGAACAGCAGATCCAGGACTTCCTCAATCATCTCGACCTGTACCTGCCGAGCTCCTCCACCCAGCAACTCAACCTGGCGCTTTTGCTGATCGCCCTGTTGGCGCTGGACGTTGTGTTGCCCGTGCCTTCCAGTGTGGTCGCGCTGCTGGCTGTGGCCATGCTCGGCAGCGTCGGCGGTTATCTGGTGATTTTCATTGGCCTGTGCCTGGGCGCCGGGTTGGGTTACGCATTGGGCGCCGGCTATTTCCGGATGCTGTCCAGTCGTCTCGGTCTGCATCAACGCAAGCCCGGGCAAATGGCCTACCGACTGGGCACGCTGTCGTTGATTTGCCTGCGCGGCGTACCGGTACTGGCGGAAACCTCGGTGGTGGCGGCGGGCATGCAGCGTTATCCGCTGCGCTCATTCCTGCTGGTGACTACCCTGGCCAACGCCGGGCTGGCGCTGGCCTACAGCGCCATCGGCACATTCCTCGTCGAGGAGAACGCGTTACTGGTGACGATTCTCGCCAGCATGGTGTTGCCGGGGCTGTTCATCGCCGGCTATAGCCTGTTCAAGGCCTTACGCAAACACGCCGCCGGGCAAGTGCTACGCGGGCGATTCGAGGTCAGTTACGACTATCCGGTGGTGTTCACCGATCACCTCTTCGACGCTTCCAACCCCTGCCTGCATCAACAACTCACCGCCCGGCAAAACGGCCGGGTGACGGTGATGGTGTTCGCCGATGAACAACTGCTGAAAAGCGCACCGCATTTGCTGGATCAGATCGATGGCTACTTTGCCGCCCATGCAGCGGACCTGCATTTGCAGGCGCCGCCGATTGCCGTTCCGGCCGGTGAACTGAGCAAGGATTCACAGGTGTTGGAGCAGCTCTACGCCGACATGCTGAAACACGGGCTGGACCGGCATTGTTATGTGTTGGCTCTGGGCGGCGGCGCGGTATTGGATTCCGTGGGCTACGCCTGCGCCACCTTCCATCGCGGCATACGCCTGATACGCGTGCCGAGTACCGTACTGGCGCAGAACGATGCCGGCATCGGCGTGAAAAACGGCATCAATGCCTTCGGCCAGAAAAACCTGCTCGGCGCCTTCTACCCCGCCACCGCCGTGATCAATGACTTCCAGTTGCTGACCAGCCTCACCCGCCGCGACCAGATCGCCGGGCTGGCCGAAGCGGTGAAAGTCGCGCTGATCAAGGACCGGGAATTCTTCGAATGGATGGAGCAACAGGCCGACGCCCTCGCCCGCTTCGATCACCCGGCCAGTCGTTACGCGATTCGTCGCTGTGCCGAACTGCACCTGGCGCACATCACCGGCGCCGGTGATCCTTTCGAACGCGGTAACGGACGGCCACTTGATTACGGGCACTGGGCCGCACACAAACTGGAAAACCTCAGTCGCCACCGCTTGCGCCACGGTGAAGCCGTGGCGGTGGGCATGGCCCTCGACGGGCTCTACGCCAATGCCCACGGGCTGCTGAGCGATACCGACAGTGAACGGGTGATGAACCTGTTGACCCGGCTCGGTTTCAACCTGTGCCCGCCGGAACTGACCCTCAAGGATGCGCAAGGTCGCTCACCGGTGTTGCTCGGGCTGGAAGAATTCCGCCAGCACTTGGGCGGACAACTCTCGATCCCGATGCTCAGCGGAATCGGCCAGTCGGTGGACCTGCATGAGATCGACGACGCGCGGATGGAACGGGCGCTGCAGAAGCTGTCCGCCCGCAGCGTCCCGGTGCTCGACCTGAGCGAGGGCTTCGCGAAATGAGCCAGACCCCGCAAAGCCTCAAGACCTGGCTGACCCTCGGCCGGGTTTCCAACCTGCCCACGGTGTGGACCAACACCCTGGCCGCCGCCCTGCTGGCCAGCAGCGCCGGTGCACTGGCGCCGCCCTCGTGGCTGGTGTGGATTCTGCTGCTGTTCACCCTGTCGCTGCTGTATCTGGCCGGCATGTTGCTGAACGATCTGCTGGATGCCGACTGGGACCAGCAACACCACAATCCTCGGCCCATCACGCTGGGGCTGGTCAGTCGCCAGCAAGTGCGCCTCGCCACGGTGTTGTTGCTGACACTGGCGGCAGCGTCGGTGTTGGGGCTGAGCCAGTTGATCGACCAGCCGCATTGGCTGCTGGCCAGCGTCACCCTGCTGGTGGGCTGCATCATCGGCTACAACGTGCTGCACAAAAAATACGCCCACAGCGTGTGGTTGATGGGTGCCTGTCGCTCGGCGCTGTACCTCACGGCGGCCGCCAGTCTGGCGGTACCGCCGGAACCGATCTGGCTCTGCGCGATTTTGCTGGGCGTCTACATCAGCGGGCTGACTTACCTGGCGCGCAATGAGCACAACAACCAGTTGCTCAGTCGCCTGCCCTTGCTCTTGATGCTGAGCCCGCTGGCCCTGGCGATCTACGCCGACAATCTGTGGTTCTGGCCGGTGCTGCTGCTCTGGCTCGGCTGGCTGGGCTGGCATTACCGCCAGCACCTTGCCAACCCGCAGCAACGCAAAGTCCGTGCCTTTATCGGGGCCGGCCTCGCGGCGCTGCCACTGTTCGATGCGCTGGTGATGGCCGTGGCCAATCAACCATTGGGCAGCCTGCTGTGTGTTCTGGTGTTTTTCCTGCTCCCACACTTCCAACGCTGGATCAAACCGACATGAACATGGACGTCACCGCGCCGCCGACGGCGGCCCTCGGCATGCGCCGCGATTGCCTTGCCGAACACCATCAGGCCCTGAGCCGGCAACTCGATGACAGCGAATTGCACTGGTGGCGTCAGGCACAGGAACAACTGGCCCGACAACCGAACGCCAATACCGCGTCGCTCCTGAGCGGCCAGTGCAAACGTCATTTGCGTGACCGGGCGCTGCCCGACAGCCACTGGAATCTGATCCAGCTGGCGCGCGCCTTATTGCTGGCACAGGTCCTTGAACAGTCCTCCGAGGGCGGACAATTGTCCTTGCTGCGCCAGCTTTTTCTATGGGGCGACGATCAGGAAAAGATCGCCGTCCTCAAAGCCTTCGACTGGCTCGACAGCCATGGGCAATGCGTGGAACTGGCGTTGCAGGCCGGGCGCACCAGCAACAGCCAGGTGTTTGCCGCCCTCGCCCTCGATACGCCCTACCCGTCCCGTCACTACCCGGAACGGGCCTTCCACCAACTGGTGTTGAAAGCGCTGGGCATGGGGCTCGATGTGCGACGTCTGACCGGCCTGAGCCAGCGGCACAACCTCACCCTCAATCAACTGGCCCTCGATCTGCTGGAAGAGCAACTCGCGGCTGACCGGGCGGTGTCCGTCGGCTTGCCCCTGGCGATCGCCTTCGACCGGCTCACCCCGGCGCAGCGTCAGCGACTGGTCGAGCTGGACCAGCAGCAACGTTTGCCGCCGGAATGGCACGCCCACCTGAACTGATACCCAACGTCTCCTTTCCCTTGACGAGGATTCACCATGCCCAAGTATTTCGATCCGCACATTCACATGGTCAGCCGCACCACCGACGACTACCAGAACATGGCCGCCGCCGGCATTACCGGGGTGATCGAACCGGCCTTCTGGCAGGGTCAGGCCCGGACCAGCGTCGGCAGCTTCATTGATTATTTCGACACCTTGCTGGGCTGGGAGCGCTTTCGCGCCAGCATGTTCGGCATCCATCACTTCTGCACCATCGGCCTCAATCCCAAGGAGGCCAATGATTTGTCGGTGGCCAATGAAGTGCTGGAAATCCTGCCGCGCTATCTGGTGAAGGACGGCGTGGTGGCGGTCGGTGAAATCGGCTACGACGACATCACGCCCGAGGAAGATCGCTTTCTCGCCGCACAGCTGGAACTGGCCAGACAGTTCAATCTGCCGGTGCTGGTGCACACCCCGCACCGCGACAAGATCGGCGGCACCAAGCGTACGCTGGCGGTGATTCGCGAGGTGGGGATCAATGAGAATCTGGTGATCATCGACCACCTCAACGAACTGACGTTGCCGCTGGTACTGGACAGCGACTGCTGGCGCGGTCACTCGATCTACCCGAACACCAAAATGTCGGAACAGCGCATGGTCGCCCTGCTCCAGCAGTACGGCACCGAGAAAATGGTGGTCAACAGCGCCGCCGACTGGGGCATCAGTGATCCGCTCAAGGTGCCGAAAACCGGTCAGGCGATGTTGGCGGCGGGCTTCAGCGAGGCTCAGGTCGAGCAAGTGCTGTTCCACAACCCGGTGGATTTTTTCGCCCAGAGCGGGCAACTGGACAAAACCCTGATCAGCACCCCGCTGCCCATCGATCAGCGCCGGCAATGGCAGGACAACTCTGCCCTGCGCGGGCAGGAGCCGGTGATCAAATGAGTGCCGGCATGGGTTGGGCTGCCGCGCAGGTCGGGTATTGCAGCAACGTGCACCCGACCCATGACCTGGCCAGGCTGAAGGCCTCCATCGAACAGCACTTTCAGGGCGTGCGCGCACAACGCGGGCTGAAACAACAGGACAGTGGACTGTGGATCAGCGCCCTCGCCGCCACCGGGTTACAGCAGAAAACCGCGCGGGCGGAGTTCCTCGAACTGCTGCAACGCAGTGGATTGCGACTGACCTCGCTCAACGGTTTCCCCTACGGGCAGTTTCATGAGGGGGCGGTGAAAGCCGCCGTGTACCTGCCGAGCTGGGCCGAGCCGAAGCGCCTGGCGTACAGCCTCGAACTGGCGCAGATCCTCGCGCAGGCGTTGCCGGCGGATTGTCATCAAGGGGTGATTTCCACCGTGCCGCTGGGATACGCCGCCACCTGGAACCCGACGCTGCAACAACGCGCCGAGTTTCAACTGCGCGAGCTCACGACCTCACTGGCGAGGCTGCATCGGGAGACCGGCAAGAAAATCGTGTTCTGTCTGGAGATGGAACCGGACTGCGTGCTGGAAAACACCGATCAGGCCATCGCCTTCTTCCGCCGCTGGCAAACCACCGATCCGCACCATGAGTATCTGGCGCTGTGTTTTGACGTCTGCCACCAGGCCGTGATGTTCGAAGACTGTTATCGCTCGCTGGTGAGGCTGCGTCAGGCGCGGGTGCCGATCGGCAAGATCCAGCTGTCGAATGCTCTGGTCTGTCGCCTGCCCTCTGCGGACGACAGCCGCCGCGAACTGGTCCTCAAGACCCTGCGCGACTTTTGCGAAACCACCTACCTGCATCAGGTGAAGGCGCTGGACGCACCGGGACGCTTGGTGGCCTGGGCCGATCTGCCAGCTGCCCTCGACGATTGCGCAAAGCATCCGGATCGCTATGCCGAGTTGCGTATTCATTTCCATATCCCGCTGTTCAGCGAACAACTGGTGTTGCCCGAGCTGAGCGGCAGTCAGATCGCTCTGGCGCAGACCTTCGACTATCTCGCCGACCATCGGGAGTTTCGCCCCGTGCTGGAGGTGGAAACCTACAGCTGGGGCGTCCTCCCCGCCCAGTTGCGCCCGACCACCGAGCACGCCCAGCTGCAGGGCATCGCGGCGGAACTGAAATGGGTCGAGGAGCAGTTGCGCCAACGGCAACTGTTGCAGCCACAAGCGCAGGAGACCTACGCCGATGCCCTCTGAACAACCACGCCAACCGCTGCTGCTGATCAACGTGGTCGGGCTGACGCCGGCGTTGCTGGGTGACGCGACCCCGAACATCAATGCCCTGCTCAAAACCGCCAAAATGGCCAGCCTGCAACCGGTGTTCCCGGCGGTCACCTCGTCGGTGCAGGCCTCGATTCTCACCGGGCGGCCGCCGTCGGAACACGGCATCGTCGGCAACGGCTGGTACTTTCGTGATCAGGCCGAAGTGAAGTTCTGGCTACAGCCCAATGCGTTGATCCAGGGGGAAAAGGTCTGGGAAACACTCAAGCGCGAGATCCCCGGGTTTCGCTGCAGCCAGTTGTTCTGGTGGTACAACATGTACGCCGACGTGGACGCCGCCATCACCCCGCGTCCACACTACCCCGCCGATGGCCGCAAGTTGTTCGGCCTGTATTCGTCACCGGCTTCGTTGCACGAAACCATCGAACGGCAGATCGGCGAGTTTCCCTTTCCCGGGTTCTGGGGGCCGGCGGCGGGCATTGCGTCGAGCCGCTGGATCGTCGATTGCGCCATCGCCGAGTTCCAGCTCAATCGGCCCGACCTGCAACTGATCTACCTGCCGCACCTCGACTACAGCCTGCAGCGGGTGGGGCCCGATCATCCGTCGATTGCCGATGAAGTGCGGGCTATCGACCATGAGGTCGGGCGTCTGCTGGCCTTCGCCGAGGCGCAAGGCGCAGCGGTGATGCTGTTGTCCGAATACGGCATTGAAGCGGTCAGTCAATCGGTGTCCATCAACCGCGTGCTGCGCTCGGAAGGCTTGCTGGAAGTACGCCAGTCGCTGACCTGGGAACTGCTCGACCCCGGCGCCAGTGCAGCCTTTGCCGTGGCCGATCATCAGATCGCCCATGTCTACGTGAAAAACGCCCGGGACATTCCCCGCGTCAAAGCGTTGCTGCAGCGCCAGCCCGGCATCGAGCAGGTGCTGGACAAGGCCGAGCAACGGCCCTTTGCGCTGGACCACCCGCGCAGCGGCGAGCTGGTGGCCGTGGCCGCAGCAGGTTACTGGTTCGATTACTACTACTGGTTCGACGATCACAAGGCCCCGGATTTTGCCCGCACCGTGGACATCCACCGCAAGCCGGGTTACGACCCGCTGGAGCTGTTCATCGACCCGGCCATTCGCTTTCCCAAATTGAGAGTCGTGCGCCGACTGCTGCAGAAAAAACTCGGTTTCCGCTACTACATGGACCTGATTCCACTGGACACCGGACTGGTCCGTGGCAGTCACGGCCGCCTGCCCGAGCGCGAGGAAACCGGCCCGCTGCTCATCACCAATTGCGATCTGCCGCTGCCGCAAACCCTGGCGGCTACGGCGGTGAAACAACTGCTCCTTCAGCATTTTCTGGGGCACCTCTACCACCACTCGGCCAATGCCAAGGAGCTTCCATGCGGCGAGCCATTTCTTTAACCGTTCTCAGTGCACTGGCCGGTTTGGCTCAGGCACAGGACACCAACAATTTCGATTGCAACCAATTCCTCAAGTTTGGAACCGACATTGCCAAGACCCGGGCGGCGTTCGAGCAGAGCCCCGAAACCATGGCCTGGAACTGGTTTGTCTGCCTGAACCAGTTCAGCCCCACCCAGGCCAGCAACCGGGTGTGGGAAACCATGAAGCCTTCGGACCAGGTTTACCTGCCCGATGGCGCGGCGCCCGGCGCCTATGCCAGTCCCGTGCCGCCTCCGACCGAGGTGCTGACACAGGCCCGAACGCTGGGGATGGACCTGAACCGGACCTTCCACAACCTCAATGCCACGCAGCAGGTCGACGGCCTGGCGCTGCACATGGGCGGCGCCGTGCCTGCTTCTCAGAAAGGCAACCCGGTGCGTTTTCAACTGCTGATGGGTCAGGACACCTTCGATTACATCGTGCAGCGTCAGGTCTACAACATGAACGGTCAGGCCGCGCTGCCGGGCAACCTGGACTTCCCCGCCACCGCGTGGGAGTTGAAGGCCGCGTGGCTGTGGATCGGCTCGGACACCACCTACCGGCAAACCCTGGCCAACGACGGTTACTACATTGGCCAGGCTTATTACGAGCAGGACGGCACCTACCAGGTCGGGTATGCGGCGTTGAGCGGATTGCACGTGGTCAACAAGCTGGACGCCAACTGGGTCTGGACCACCTTCGAAAACGTCAACAACAGCAAATACACGGTGACCAACGCCCCCACACCGACGCCGATGACCAACACCACCGGGCCGACCCCGGCCGCCAAACCGGTGAACGTCAGCTTCCAGGCGAGCAACCCGACGCTGTCGAAGTACGAGCTGATCGGGGTCGAGTTCCAGCCCGTCACCCAGGTGCTGGCCAACTCGCAACTGGAGTCGGCGTTCCAGAACACCTCGTCCTGTCTGGCCTGCCACGGCACTGCGGCCTACTCGAACGACAAGGGCTACTACAACTTCGCCATGAAACAGGATGGCGGCATCGTCTACCCGACCACTCCGCTGCCGGCCTCCGACTTCGAAGGCTACAAAAAACTGGACTTTGTCTGGTCGCTGAAGCGCGCCCAGTGGCAACGCTAAGGAGCACGACATGAGCGTATTGAATTTCCCCCGGATCTACCTCAACGGCCATATGTTCTGGAACCCGCCAACGGCCAACAACAACGATGTGCTGCCGCTGTATGACGCGGTGAAGATGGACATCAACTGGCCGTTCACCCGCTACTACGACATCACCCAGGAGAACGCTCCCACCACCCTGATGCCCTGGATCATTTCACCCGTGCAGCAGAATGATCTGCCGCCCTATGTGCAGCAGGTGCCGACCAACGGAGGCCCGAACACCTTCCCGTTCATACCCGCCGAATGGGACCTGTTTGGCGACAACGCCTGCGGGACGGTGAGTTACCAGAGCACCCGCTCGACCATTATTGGCGGCGAGTTGCAGGCCAACACCTACATTGCTCAGGACGCACTGGTCGGCAGGGACTTCCAGCTGCTCGGCAATCCCTTTGGCAGTCAGAGCCCGACGGCCGCGCGCTTCGTGGATATCAGCCCGTGGCAGAACACCTTCACGGCGCTGTACTTCGACAAGTTGCAGCTGGGAGATGCCACCTGTGGCCTGACGTTGAACCGTCAATACCGGATGCTCGACCGCTTCCTGACGTTCAATTGGGCCGGTGACTTCGGTGGTCTGGCGTATGTCACCACCACCTGGCAGACCTGCTTTCCCCGGGACAATCTGGAATGGGTCATTGGCGATTCCGTCCTGCTGAGCAATCTTCAGCAACAGATGGAGGCGCAAAACGCTCAGGGCCTGATGTTCAGGTTCGCCACGTACCTCACCTGTTACGACAGGAACGGTGTGTTCAACGACTTCCCGTACATCAACACCCGCAACAATGACCCATCGGCGCTGGCCCGCATGACAGCGATGTATCAAAAGGGACTGGACAACGTTTCCGATATTTTTTTCAACCCCGCCTACAACCGTACCGTCGCGACCCTGGGTCTGTGGCTCGACCACGAATACCCCACGGCGCCCGCCGGCCCGCGCCTGGTCACCGACCAGAAGATCATGGTCACTCGCCCCGACATGCCTAAGCCGACCAGCACCAATCTGGGTGTGACCTCGGCGCAGATCACCAACAACACGCTGTCGCTGGATCTGGCCAACACGTTCCCGTTCTATCCGCTGGACAAGAACGCCGATGTCCTGACGGCCGAGAAGTTCCAGGCCGGCGACTTCAAGCTGGGCGTATTGCAGAACGGGAATTTCGTGCCCGTGGTCGACATCGGTTTCGAGCAGTATCGACAGTCGGCTTTCGACAAACGTTCGGGCCTGCTGGATATCCCCCTCAGCGCCACGCAAGCGACCACCTTGCAATCCGGCACGCTGGAACTGCAGCAACAGACTTCATCAGGCCCAGTGAAAGCCGCCACTCAGCAAGTCTGGACCGCCGAGGTGGTAGAAAGCGGCACCTTCGTCGACGTGAACGATCGCAAGACGCTGAACATCATGGTGCAGAAAGATGGTCAACCAGCCGCCAACACCACACTCTGGGTGGTGGAATACGGCAACCCTTACAACGTGACCACCAGCGACTACTACCTGACGTTCTCGAATAATCCCGACTTCACGCTGTTCTACGACAACGCAGACCGCAACAAAAACACCGCCAACCTGCCACAGTTCAAGGGCACGGCACCTGTAGCGAACTACCTGGCCACCGGCAGCGGTCGTCGACTGGTCAATCTGGAAACCAAAGACAAACCGGTGGGCGTTGAGGTCAGTTATCAGTCATTCATGAATGGCTCAAGCAAACCGATCACGGTCCCCCTGACCCCTTGCCTGGAATTCGACGCCGGCGTCTACACCCATGGAACGCTGGATAACGATCAGACGGTGGATTATTCCTACGTCGCCACCACCACCAACGCCGAAGGCATCGCCCAGGTGAGTTTCAAGGCTGTGGCCCCGGGTTTCCCTACGCTGCGCTTCATCGTCAAGGAAGGCACCAGCGACCCGGCCATCCCATTCAGCTTCGCGTTCAACCAGGCCCAGATCGACTTCCTCGCCCCGCTACGCGTCCTGCCTCTGGACATGCCGTTGCAACAGGACTTCGTCAACTACTGGAACGAGATCTACAAGAACAAGAATGCGCCCGAGGCGATCTGGGATGACTTCATCTACCCACGAGTTCTCAAGACCTTCTACTACCTGTACCCGATCATGAACAAGTTCATGCCGCTCAACTCCCGCACGCGGGTGGAAGGCGCTGTCGATCAGTTGATCCGGCTGATCAGCAAGGAGTACCAGGAAGAAAGCACCCTCGCGATGCCCATCACCCGTGACCTGTCGCAAAGCCGGCGCGCGGTGCTGGAGTTGTGGGCGCAGAAACTGGTCAAGCGCAACTTCCCGCCCATGCAACTCAAGATGAGCGATTACGACGACCTCTGATCCATCAGGAAAGATGAGCCGCTGCGGGCGCTCAGGCCCGCAGTGCGCCTTGCCAGGGAGTGACCCATGAACGTCAGCCTCTTGAACCGTCTGTTGCTGTTGATCCTGCTGTTTTGCCCGTCTGCATTCGCCCAGGACAGCGGCGCCGTCTACTTCACCAATGGCGTACACAACACGCTGGGGTGCAATGAACAGAACGGCAACTGCATCGCCAAACGCAATCCGGGTGAGCCTTCCGACCCGTTTTTTCCGGCGTTCTGGATCAGTAACTGGACCATGTACCGGGTGATGCACAACTACGAAAACAACCCGCCGCCCTACAGCAACCCGCCAACGACCCTGAAACCTGCGGACTACACCGTCTCTCGCGGCACCAGCTACTACGACACGACGTACATCCCGCCGGACGGCGACGGTTTCGGCGCGATGATGGAGCACTACGAGAAATACTGCCTGCCGATCTTCCCGATCAAGAACAACAACTACACCTGCTCGTTCGTGTCCCTGGGCAACAAGGCGTACTTCCTGACCTACCCGCAGGATCGTCCGAAAGACATGCCGGCCTGCTGCATGTTTTCGCCGATGAATCATCCGCCACGGCAGGACTTCATCGAACACCTGCCCTACAGCGCCGAGCGCAGCAAGAATCTCGATGGCAGCGTGCAGGCCTACGCCCTGGATCTCGACTCGCCACAAGGCCCGATCCTGTTCGGCTACGCCTTCTACAAAAAGATGTCGGGGCAACCACCCTACCGGCCGCCGCAGTCATTCTTCTTTTCCGGCGATACCAGTGTCGCCAACGCACCGATCGTGAGCCAGAACTACACCGACTTCCGCATCGCCAAACCGGACCCGAAACAGACCTGGGCGCAAGTTGCCGCCATGTGCCCGTCGAACCCGCCGCCCTGCCAGTTGTTCGAGCCGCCTGCTTCGCAGAGCAACGGCCAGAAGGCGCAGTGGAACAAGCTCATGCAGCGTAAACCGTGATCAACGACGAAGGATCGCCATGAAAACCACACTCTGTTTTTCCGTGATGTTGCTGGGTCTGGCCAGCCTCCCGGTGCTGGCCAGGGAACAAGCCATGCCGTCGATGCAGGCCAGCCAGTTGAACTGCCAGCCGCCGAGCACCGCACCGGCCGCCACGGCCGGTCAGGATCAGTTCGATCAATACAGCTGGCAGATGTTCATTGCCTTGAGCTGGCCGGCAAAAAGCGGGCAGCGCGGCAATCCCGACTGCACCAAACAGCCCGGTGCGGCCGGCTACACCGTCTGGCAGACCTACAAGACCGTGGGGGAAATCTTTCTGCCGAACGCCGCCAATCCGGGGCCGTGGAATTCCCCGCAGATCGCAAAAAGCTTCAACATCATCAACATCGCCTCTTTGAAAAACAGCGCGCAGGTGAACGCCGTCGATCAAGCGGTTGGCGGCTGGTTGATCGATCAGGCGAAAAACCCGACCTACTACGACATTTCGGCCAACGAGACTTCATACAACTACATCGTCAACAATAACTTCTACAACGCCGATGTCGTCTCCAAAGCCAACAACATCACGTTCCCGTGGGGTGTTATCGAGATCAAGTCGAGCTGGCGCATCCTCACCGCCCATGACAACGCCAGCCGTTATCTGACCATGCTTGCCCGGGTGGCGACCTTCGATGAGCAGGGCCGGAAGAACGGTGTCACCGAAGCGTTTCTGGGGCTGGTCGGCCTGCACATCATCACCAAGGCCAACGGCTATCCGCAGTGGATCTGGTCGACGTTCGAACAGGTCGACAACGTTCCGCCCAAGGCACTGGTGAACGGCCAATGGGTCGATCAGCCGGTCGCGGGCACGGCCTATTCCTACTTCAACGCCGCCGCGCCCGCCGCGTCCCTCAACCAGTCGCCGTGCGACTGGCAGACCCAGGGCCCGCATCAGGTCTGCGTGCCCAAACCCGGCACCACGTTCCAGACCCCGAACCCGCTGAACCGGGTCACGCCGATCGCCGACATCACCAACCAGATCAACGCCAGTTACCAGGCCGACCCGGGCCTGCAAAACAGCGTGTTGAAGTACTACCAGCTCATCACCACCCAGCGCCCGCTGATGCCGGACAACCCCGGCAACCCGCTTGGCCAGCCGACGCCGGCACTCTCGGCCAACGTGACCATGGAAAGCTACATCCAGCCCAACAGCAGCTGCATGAACTGCCATTCCATGGCAACGCCGGTCAAGAGCCCGTACAAGTCCGATTACTCCTACCTGTTCAAATTCGCCAATTCGCCGCTCGGCAAAACCATCAAGGACGGGAAATAAATCATGAGCATCCTCAACGGCCCGCGACTGAATTTCTGGGGAGGCATCCGCACGGATGTCAGCCTGCCGAACAATTCACCGACCATTCCTTATGACGGCGATGACAACTGGCCGATCTTTGACCTGACCACTTCGACCCTGGCATCGGGGGCCCGGTCTTATACCGACGATCAGTTGAACAGCATGATCAATGCGCCTACGGGCGACTACTACACCGCCGGTGGCTGGAATCATTACGGGCAACATGTCGTCGACATGCAGAATGCGCTGATCAGTTCTCAGGGCAGCCCGGGCAGCGTCAGTACCACTGGGGATATGGTGGGCCAGCCGGTCTATCTGCTGGGTTCTGTGGACCCGGTAACCGGACAAGGGCCGGTATCGGGCCCGATGATGGTGGACCTCGACCCCACCTCGACCACCACCACCCAGATATTTGTCGGTGGCCTGCAAATCGGTGGCAGCAGCAACATCCAGTTGCTGATTCACGACAATGCAGTCTGCAGCAGCCTGGATCTCGGCAAGCGGGTGCTGCAGCCAACGCCGAAGGAGCTGGATGCACCCGGTTCCTGCCGTATCAGTGGCACCTTCCAGTTGACCTTCCCGCTGCGCAGCATTGTCAGCTGGAACCAGAACAGCGCCGGCTTGCGATCGATCATCCAGGCACCGGGCGCCACCGGGATCGTCCTGCGCTTCGTGATGTTCGAAATGTGCCCGACGATGACCACGCCCCAGTTGCAAGCCGATTATGCCGCCGGCAGAGACACCCCGAACCCGAGCATCGGCCGGGTCATCGGTACATTGGCGCCGGCGTTCGCCAATGAGCCGCGGGACTGTCAGGCGGGCCGTCAGATCGTCAATCAGGGCACGGGCGGCACCGGCTACGCAGACCTGAGCAACCCGGCCATGCTGAGCGTCGACATGGTCAATATCATTCCGAAACAGACGTTCAGGGCCGTCCGGGATGACATCACCAGCCCTATCGGACCTAACGGCAATTACGGCACTGTCACCGTGGCAGCCGGCGAGACCACCCTGGGCACACTCGATCCGACCAGCAGTCCCCTGTTCGACTATTACGTGTATGGCGGCATTGTCGATCTGCCGCTCAATACAGCCCAACAGTCAGCGGTCAGATCCTCGGCGCTGGCCATCAGCGCCCCCGGCAAGGTCGCAGAGACTACGTTGCAGGCCTCGGAGTCCGTCTACCGGATCTACGCCGATCAACGCAGTGTCTATACCGAGGACTACCCGCAGGGCCTGTCGATTACGCTGCAGGTCCGGTATCTGGGGGCTGCGGTGCCCAGCACAACCGAAATCGATCTCACTGCCGCGCCTTCGGGACCGTATTACACGCAACAGCGCTACTGCGACTTCCTTTATTTTCCCCCTGCGTTGACGCTGAGCCCCGGTCAGTTGTCCGTCACCTTCTCCGTCAACGTAAAACCCGCAGCGGCTCCCCTCGCCGGTTTCGTTGCCCTGACCTACACCGTCAACGGTCAGGACAGCGGCACGTATTTCACCAACTTCCGCAAATACGCCGAGACCGACTTCGGCATCCCCAGAGGCACCACCATCACCTGGGAACAGATGTACCCGAACGTCCTGCGTTTTCACTATCTGGCCTTCCCGGCCATGTCCCGCTACATCCCGCTGAACCAGCCGGACGCGATCATGGGCGCGAAGAACCCGATCCTCGCCCGAACCTCGGATGCCTACAAAGGCACCACGCTGTTCATGCCTGTGGTGAGATCGATGTCGCCCTGTCAGCGGGCACTGTTGCGGGCCTATCTCACGGGCGAGCCGTGGCAACCACCGCAGTAATCGCGCCCCTCAGCCCATGGAGAAAAACCTATGACTGTTCATATTCCTGCGCGCCCCCGCGAGACGCTGCGCCCCAGCACCCTCATCGCCGAAGGCCTGCTGAACCCGCGTGGCGCCTGCCTGCAAGCCGATGGCAGCCTGCTGATGGTCGAAGCCGGTTCAGGCCTGCCGGACCAGACATTCAGCGGCTGCATCAGCCGCCTGCAACCCGACCCACTGCACCCCGGCGCCTGGCTCGCCCGGGAAACCCTGGCGCAGGGCTTTCGCTCGATGAACATGCAGGCCCGCATGCTGCGCGATGAAATCATGGGGCTGTCGGACATCGCCTGCGGTGACGGGCGCTGTCTGGTCAGCCAGACCGACTACGTCGCGGGCTCGAAACTGCTGGACCTGCAATACACCCCGCCGGAGCCTGTGTTTCACAGCCGGGGCAATCTGAATGCGCTGTGTTATCACCCGACCCGCCGCAGCTGGCTGGCGGTCAAACCCGATACCAATCAACTGGTGGAGTTCAGCACTGGCGAGGATGAACAGGTATTGGTGCAGTTGCCGGATCTGGACATGGGCCAGGAAGCCGTGCCCGTCACGCTAGTGTACGAACCGACGACAGACGCGGTGCTGATCAGCCTGTTCTCCGGGGAGCTGCAAAGCGACCCGGCCCGCAAAGGTATCGACTTTGACGATCAGGCCGGCCAGGTGATCCGGGTCTGGCCCGACACCGGCCGGATCGAAGTGCTGATTCGCGGCCTGCAATTGCCCACCGGGCTCGCGCTGTGTCCGCAAGGAAATGTGTTGGTGCTGGAGCTCTGCAGCCGTCTGCAACAACCGCTGCCGCCTGACTGGAATGGCGAAACCCTGCATGGCGGCTTCACCCGGTTCAGCGGGCGACTGTTGAGCTGCAATCTGCAAACCGGAGAAGTGACCGTGCTCGCCCGTGACCTGGATACCCCGTCCAACCTGTGTCTGGTACAGGATGCAGTGCTGGTGAGCGAAGGCATGGGTTTGACCGGGCGCCCCTTGCCCACGCCGGATAACAAGGTGGTTGCGTTGAGCGGCAGGCTGCGTCGGGTGCAGCTCTGAAAACAGAAAAAAGGGCGCTGCCTCATTGAAGCCGCGCCCTCTGTTTACTGAGTCACCACAATCTTCCCGATCATCTGCGGATGCAGCACGCAGAAATACTCGAACTCGCCCGGCGTGTTGAACACCCAGGAAAAACTGTCATTGGTGTCCAGCGCCCCCGAGCGGAACACCTTGTGGGTCTCGGCCACCGTGTGCGGGATCTGATCGTCGTTCACCCATGTCACCTTGGTGCCCACGGCCACGGTCAGGTCCTTGGGGCCGAACATGAACTCCTTGATATCGACCTTCACCTCCTGCGCCCACGCCGGCATCGACAGCATCAGGCACAGCACAACCAACAGTCGCGATTTCATCTGGCTGCCCTCCCCTAGACCAGTGTCGAATCGATCAGCGCCAGCGGATGATCGCCCTGTGTCGCACGCACATCGGTGATCCCCAGATAATTGCGCAATTGATCGGCCGCCACGGTCATCGGTCCCGGCGACGGCGCCGCGCCCGGTGCCGGTTGCGGATACGCTGTGCCACGTGCGGTGTGGAAGGTGATGTTGCCTTCGACCTTCTGGATGACCTGATGGATATGCCCGTTCAATACCGTCACCGAGCCGTACTTGCGCAACATCGCAATCGCCTGATCGCCATCCTCGGTGCCCCAGCCCCAGGGCTGATAGATCGTCCACAGCGGAATGTGGGTGAACACGACGATGGGCGTGCTGGTAGTCACCGCGCGCAGATCATCGGCCAGCCACGCCAGTTGATCGGCGCCGAGGGTGGCTTCATGGCCGGCCTGGAAGTTGAAGACATTGACCAGCGCGATGAAATGCACGCCATGGTCATCGAAGCTGTACCAGCCATTGCCTTTGGTGCCCTTGCCGTAACGCTCCAGATAGAGCTTGCCGCCGCCCTCGTCGAGGGTGTCGTGTTCACCGGGGATGTAATGCACCGTGGACGGCAAGCCTTTGAGCACTTGCGCCGCCGTGTCGAATTCCTCGGCCTTGGACAGGTGGGTGATGTCGCCGGTGTGCAGGATCAGCGACGGCCGTTTCGGCAGCGCAATGACCTTGTCGATCGCCACTTGCAGGGTTTTCACCGGCTCCGGATTGGCTTCCTTGTTGAAGCCGATGTGCGAGTCGCTGATCTGCACGAAATGGAAAGTGCTGGCCAACGCCTTGGGATCGCTGACGTTGCCCGCCTCATCCATCGCAAAGGCTCTCGGAATGCCGCCGCTCAGGGCCCAGAGGACCCCGGCCCCGGCCCACGCCGAGCATTTGAGCAGCGTTCGCCGGTCCGGGTTGCTCAGCAAGCCGTCGGTGCGCAGTGGATGTTTTGTTTGATTGTCCATCGGTATGTCCTCGCTGGCGGACTACAGTGATGTTGCTGACACCAGCAAGAACCTTGCGGGACGAACGTTTATTCCACGCCGCAAAACAAATTCTTTTCAGGGAATAAAACACGACGCATCACAGTTATAGGGGTGTGACGGTGCGGAAGCCACTATGAATCGATTCGAGGAACTGATTGCGCCGCACCTGGACGCGGCTTACAACCTCGCGCGCTGGATCACGGGCAACGACAGCGCGGCACGGGATGTCGTGCAGGAAAGCGCCTTGCGCGCCTTCAGGTTTTTGCAGCGTTTTGCCGATGGCAACGCCAAGGCCTGGTTTCTGACCATCGTGCGCAACGAAAGCTACACCTGGCTCAAGGCTACGGCCGGGCGCCACTGGGTCGCCATTGATGACGAGACGGGTGATATCGACGGCGCACTGAGCCACGGCCAGAGCCCGGAACTGTTGGCCATTCACACGGAAAACGCGGCGTTGCTCCAGCAAGCCCTGAGTGCCTTGCCGCCAGCGTTTCGCGAGGTCATTGTGCTCAAGGAACTCGAAGACATGCCCTACAAGGACATCGCCCTGGTGGTCGATATTCCCATCGGCACCGTCATGTCGAGACTGGCCCGGGCCCGCGCCATGCTCAAGCTCGAATTACTGAAGTCGCACGATCATGAATGAACTCCACTGCACGGTTTGCCAGACACAACTGCATGGCTATCTGGATCAGGAACTCGATCCGGCGATGGCGGAGGATGTCGCTGCGCATCTGGCCAGATGCGCTGACTGCGCGCGGCTGCATGATGAGGCGAAACGGCTGAAGGTCAGCGTGAAGCGCCATGCGCAGTATTACTCCGCGCCGGCATCACTGACGGCCAGCGTGTTTGCCGCCGTTGCGCCGGCTTCGCCGAGCCCGCTCGAACGCTGGCGAAAATGGTTCGCCCCGGCATTCTCCGCAGCGGCCCTGGCTCTGGCGATGGTGCTTTACGTGGCAACACCGGGCAGCGAACAGCCGTTGATGGATGAAGCCGTCTCCAGCCACGTGCGCTCGTTAATGGGCCAGCACCTTAACGATGTGGTGTCGTCCGACCGGCACACCGTAAAACCCTGGTTCACCGGCAAACTCGACTTTTCGCCGCCCGTCGTCGACTACTCGGCACAGGGTTTTCCACTGCTCGGCGGGCGGCTGGATTACCTGCAACACCAGACCACCGCAGCACTGAGTTACGGCCGGGCCAAACACATCATCAATGTGTTTATCCTGCCGACGACGGACGCCGACAAGCCGACGCAGAGTCAATCGATTCGTGGTTTCAACGTGGTTTCCTGGCAGGCAGGCCATATGCGTTTTGTGCTGGTTTCCGATGTTGAAAAAGGCGAACTGGAAACGTTCGGCAAGTTACTCAGGGATGGTGTTTGAGAGTCCCTCAATGGTGCAGCGCGTACAGACGACAATGCTCCAGATAACCGCGCTCATGCTGCCCCACCAATTGCACGACACTGGACCAAAGCCACGACGGTGCATCCAGCGTCTTGGTGTGGCAACTGTTCAGGTCGCGGATCCAGGCCGCTCGCGTCGCAAGGTCCATTTGCCGCGCATGAGCAAGGCCGACGACGTTGGCCAGATAAGCGGCGGCGAGCAACGCTTCGGACTGGCTCAACTGATTCAGTTCCAGTTTCATGTCTTGCGGCAACAGTTCGCGCAGGAAAAAACCCTCGTCCAGTACGCGTGTTGCAATCATTCGATTGCCCAGACCGGGTGACAGATGTCGGGCCCCTTCCACCACCCGCCGGCCATTGTCACGCGGCATGGAGGCTTTCGGCACACGTGGCGCTGCAGCGGCGACGGCTTGCTTGAGATCGAGCAGGCAAAACTCCTGATCGTCTCCGGCCCCCACACCCAGCAACAGCGCATAGCGTTTCAGCCCCAATGAACTGCAACCTTTGACCCAGTAGGCGGAGTCGAGCAATTGGACTTTGTCGTCCTTCGATCTGCCTTTGAGCGACGTCACCAGCGTATGGACATCATCGGTCGCGCACAGCGTTTTCAGCGCGGCGCGTTCCGCTCGCGAAAGTGCCCAGAAGTGCTTGCCCAGAGGAATGGAAGGCTTGGTGTTTTCGATACGCTCATAGGCCAGGTGTTTCCAGGTGCGCCGCACGGCGCTGCGCATGCTGGCCTTGACCTGAGGCGGGCGCGTCGGGTCTTCATCGACGTTGCCTTCAAAGGCGCTTTCGTAACCACGCATCATGCCTTCGAGCATTCTGGCGGTGGTTACACCTGGCAGATCCGAGCCTCTGGCAGCCGTCGCCAGGGATAACGCGAGCCGCACGAGGTCATGCGCCGGGTTGCCGATGACGGTCTGGTCGAGATCGCGAATATGGATATCGATCCGGCCCTTCGAATCCCCCGTCGGGCCCAGATTCCCTGCATGGCAATCGCCACAGATCCACACCGCAGGCCCCCGTGGCAGACGTCTGCCGGGCTGGCTGTGCAGCCATTCGTAGAACTGAACGGTACTGCCCCGAACATAAGCATGGGCAGACCTGGCCATCTTGAGATTTCTGAGTTCGCTGAGTGTTTCCAGACGCTGGGAGGGTCGAGGGGTCTTCATGGAAAATACTTGAGTGGGTGTATTCCATCGACCCTTCGCGTGCGCGAATGTTTCAATTTGTTTCAGAGCAATAACTGTCTCTTCAGCGACTTGTTCGCTTCAAGGTTTCACTCGGTAACTCATTGAACAGCGCCCGATAGCTGTTGGAAAACCGCCCCAGATGCCAGAACGACCAGTTCATCGCCACTTCGGCCACCGTGGTGCCCGAAGCGGCACCCTTGAGCAGTTCCCGGCGGGCACTGTTGAGCCGGCGCAAACGCAACCATTGAGTCGGTGACATCCCGGTATAGGCCTTGAACGTCTGTTGCAATTGTCGCAACGACACCCCGGCCACCTGGGCCAGCTCCAGCAGATTGAGGGTTTCCTCCGGCGAGTCCGCCGCCCATTCACCCACGCGCTTCATGGTTTGCCGCTCTTCGGTGCGACGCTGTAAACCACCGCTGTCCAGGCACACCCGGGCGTTGTCGAGGATGAACAGGCAGTCCTCCAGCAACTGCTGGGTCAGTGCTTCTTTGCTTGGCTGATCAAGGGTTTGCGACAACTTCGTGAGAGTCGAGCTCAACCAGCGGCTGAACAGCGCGTTCTGCGCGCCGTTGAGTGGCGCCATGAACAGGCCTTCCAGCCGGGCCACGTCCAGGCCATTGCGGCGGACGAATTCCGGACCGAACACCACGGCGATTTCCTGGTAGTTCTCCGGGGTGATCCAGATGTTGCGGCTCTCTTCGTTCAGCAGATAGAGCGCGTTGTCACTGCGATCGAAACAGAACGCCAGAGCCCCCGAGGGCGCACTGAAATTCTGCTCCACCCGGGTGTTCATCTGTTCTTCGTAGACCTCCACGCCTTCCAGGTCCAGATAGCGGATTCGCCCGGCGAAATGCCCCGGCGACATCTGCTGGTAATGCTGGACCCAGCCCGGTGTCGCGCGGATCTGCTCGGCGACATCGGCGGTGTTGAAAGCTTGAACCTGTAGCGGATTACACGTTGTCATGGGAGACCTTGCGCACTCTTTTGGTGCGCTTTGGTGCTGCTGAAAGTGGATAGATGGAACGGCAAGGCCCGCCCAAGATAGTCGTCAACGCGCCACAGGGGAAGCCTGCGAAAGATGAAATCGCACTTCCCCCGCGTCAATAAAACCAACGACGAGGTCTTTATGAATGCCCCTTTCGATCAGCTGTTCACATGGCTGAAAGATCACAAGATTACCGAAGTGGAATGCGTGGTCAGCGACCTGACCGGCATCGCCCGCGGCAAAATTGCACCGACCAACAAGTTCCTGCATGAGCGAGGCATGCGCCTGCCGGAAAGTGTGCTGCTGCAAACGGTAACCGGGGATTTTGTCGACGACGACATCTACTACGACCTGCTCGACCCGGCCGACATCGACATGGTCTGCAAACCGGTGAGCGACGCGGTGTATGTGGTGCCATGGGCCATCGAGCCGACGGCCATCGTGATCCACGACACCTTCGACAAGTTCGGCAACCCGATCGAACTGTCGCCGCGCAATGTGCTGAAGAAAGTCCTGCAGCTGTACACCGACAAGGGCTGGAAGCCGATCGTTGCGCCGGAAATGGAGTTCTACCTGACCCAGCGCTGCGAAGATCCGGACTTGCCTTTGAAGGCACCGCTGGGCCGTTCCGGTCGCGCCGAAAGCGGTCGTCAGTCGTTCTCCATCGATGCCGCCAACGAATTCGATCCGCTGTTCGAAGACGTCTACGATTGGTGCGAACTGCAAGGCCTGGACCTGGACACGCTGATTCACGAAGACGGCCCGGCGCAGATGGAGATCAACTTCCGCCACGGCGACGCGCTGGATCTGGCCGACCAGATCACTGTGTTCAAGCGCACCCTGCGTGAAGCCGCACTCAAGCACAACGTCACCGCAACCTTCATGGCCAAGCCGATTGGCGATGAACCCGGCAGCGCCATGCACCTGCACCAGAGCGTGGTGGAAATCGCCACCGGCAAGCCGATTTTCGCCAATTCCGACGGCAGCATGAGCGACCTGTTCCGCCATCACATCGGTGGTCTGCAGAAACTCATCCCAAAAGTGCTGCCGATGTTTGCGCCGAACGTGAACTCGTTCCGCCGCTTCCTGCCGGACACTTCGGCGCCGGTCAACGTCGAGTGGGGCGAAGAAAACCGCACTGTCGGCTTGCGGGTTCCGACCTCCGGGCCTGAGGCGATGCGCGTGGAAAACCGTTTGCCCGGCGCCGACGCCAACCCGTACCTGGCCATTGCCGCGAGCCTGCTGTGCGGCTACATCGGCATGGTCGACGGCATCGAGCCAAGCGCTGCCGTTGAAGGCCGCGCCTATGAGCGCCGCAACCTGCGCCTGCCGATCACCATCGAAGAAGCCCTGACCCAGATGGAAGAGTGCGACACCGTCGCCGAGTACCTGGGCAGCAAGTTCGTGCGTGGCTACGTGGCGGTGAAACGTGCCGAGCATGAAAACTTCAAGCGCGTGATCAGCTCCTGGGAGCGTGAGTTCCTGTTGCTGAGCGTTTAACCAACACACACGAACCCTGTGGGAGCTGGCTTGCCAGCGATGGCGTCGGCACGGTCAGCCTCTCTGTCTACTGACCCACCGCTATCGCTGGCAAGCCAGCTCCCACAAGGGCCGTGCCCACCTGAAAAATCCAATAATTCGAAGAGGTGTCGATATGCGTCTGTTGAAATCCCTGATCCCCGCCGCTCTGACCCTGGCTTGCAGTGCAGTTGCCCAGGCCGAACCCCAGGTCAGCATCTATAACTGGACCGATTACATCGGCCCGACCACCCTCGCCGACTTTCAGGCCGGCAGTGGCATCAAGGTGATCTACGACGTCTTCGACTCCAACGAAACCCTGGAAGGCAAACTCCTCGCCGGTCGCACCGGTTACGACGTAGTCGTGCCTTCCAACCACTTTCTCGCCCGTCAGGTGAAGGCCGGTGCGTTCCTCAAACTGGACCGCTCGCAACTGCCGAACTGGAAGAACCTCGACCCGAAACTGCTGGCCCTGCTCGAGAAGAACGATCCGGGCAACGAACACTCGGTGCCGTACCTGTGGGGCACCAATGGCATCGGCTACAACGTCGACAAGGTCAAGCAGGTGCTGGGCGTCGATCACATCGATTCCTGGGCCGTGCTGTTCGAACCAGAGAACCTGAAAAAACTCACCCAGTGCGGCGTGTCGATGATGGACTCGGCGGACGAAGTGTTCCCGGCGGTCCTCAACTACATGGGCATGGACCCGCGCAGTGAGAACCCTGAAGACTTCAAGAAAGCCGAAGCCAAACTGCTGAGCATCCGCCCGTACATCACCTACTTCCACTCGTCGAAATACGTGTCGGACCTGGCCAACGGCGATATCTGCGTGGCCTTCGGTTACTCCGGCGACGTGTTCCAGGCAGCCAACCGTGCCAAGGAAGCGAAGAACGGCGTGAACATCGCCTACGCGATTCCCAAGGAAGGCGCCAACCTGTGGTTCGACCTGCTGGCGATCCCCGCTGATGCCGGCAACACCAAAGAGGCCCACGCCTTCATCAATTACCTGCTCGACCCGCAAGTGATCGCCAAGGTCAGCGCCTCGGTCGGCTACGCCAACCCGAACCCGGCGGCCAAGCAATACATGGACGTGGCACTGGTCAGCAACCCCGAGGTGTATCCGCCTCAGGAAGTGCTCGACAAACTCTACATTTCCACCACCCCGCCCCAGTCGATCATGCGTCTGATGACCCGCTCCTGGAGCAAAGTGAAGTCGAACAAATGAATCAGTACACCCAGGAACACGCCCGCTCCTACTACGCCGCATCGGCCCGGGCGAGCACGCGATACCCTGCACTTGAAGCCGACCTGATCGCCGATGTCTGCGTGATCGGCGGCGGCTTCACCGGCGTCAACACTGCCATCGAGCTGGCCCAACGCGGTCTCTCGGTGGTGCTGCTCGAAGGCCGGCGCATCGGTTGGGGCGCCAGCGGGCGCAACGGCGGCCAGTTGATCCGTGGCATCGGCCATGAAGTCGAGGGCTTCGCCCGTCATGTCGGCGCCGAAGGCGTGCGCTACCTGCAACAGGCCGGCGTCGATTCGGTGGAGCTGGTGCGCCGACGCATCGAAGACAACACGATCGAGTGCGACCTGCGCTGGGGCTTCTGCGAACTGGCCAATACCCCGGCGCAGTTCGAGGCGTTCAAGGCTGAACAGGACAGTCTCGCGGCCTCGGGTTATGCCCATGAAACGCGACTGGTCAGCCCTGAGGGCATGCGCCGGCAAGTCGTCAATTCGGATGCCTATAAAGGAGGCCTGATCGACATGGGTTCGGGCCATCTGCACCCGCTCGATCTGGTGCAGGGCGAAGCACGTCTGGCGGCGTCGCTCGGGGTGCGGATCTTCGAGCAGAGCCCGGTGCTGGAAATCGTCCATGGCGCGACGGTGCAAGTGCGCTGCGCTTCAGGCACGGTGCGCGCCGGCAGTCTGGTGCTCGGTTGCAACGCGCATCTGGATGAACTCGAGCAACAGCTCAGCGGTAAAGTCCTCCCCGCCGGCAGCTACATCATCGCCACCGAACCCTTGTCCAAGGAACGCGCCGCCGAACTGATCCCGCAGAACCTGGCGCTCTGCGACCAGAAAGTCGGCCTCGACTATTACCGGCTCTCGGCGGACCGGCGCTTGCTGTTCGGTGGTGCCTGCCACTATTCCGGGCGGGATCCGGCGGACATCGCTGCCTACATGCGACCGAAGATGCTCAAGGTGTTCCCGCAACTGGCGGACGTGGGCATCGAGTTTCAGTGGGGCGGCAAGATCGGCATCACCGCCAATCGCTTCCCGCAGGTCGGGCGGCTCAAGCAGCACCCGAACGTGTTCTACGCTCAGGGCTATTCCGGCCATGGCCTGAACGTCACCCATTGGTGCGCCAAACTGTTGGGCGAAGCGATTCATGCCGGCCACAGTCAGGGCATGGACGTGTTCAGCGGCGTACCGCACATGACCTTCCCCGGCGGCCCGGCATTGCGTTCGCCGCTGCTGGCACTGGGCATGTTCTGGTATCGCCTGCGGGAAATGCTGGGCTGAGGCTCGCCGATTTGCTCTATCGCAAAGCACTTCTATATTGATGAAGTGCTTTTGCGTTCCTGACGCTCAGTGCCCAACACACTCTGGAGGTCATGGATGGAGTCGTCAGCCGCCGATCAACCGCGAGCACCCGGCCAGGCACCGGTCAAGACCCGGCGCTTCAGCATTTCGCTGGTGTGGATCGTGCCGATCGTCGCGGTGCTGGTGGGCATTTCGCTGGTGGTGCACAACCTGATGCAGGAAGGCCCGACCATCGTCGTCACCTTCAAGACCGGCAGCGGTCTGACCGCCAACAAGACCGAAGTCAAATACCGCAACGTGGTGGTCGGTCAGGTCTCGGACGTCGAGCTGGCCGATGACCAGAAGAGCGTCAACGCCACGATCAAACTGGCCAAGCAGGCCGAAACCTTTACCCGCGAAGACTCCAAATTCTGGGTGGTACGCCCCCGTATCGGTGCTGGCGGCGTGTCGGGCATCGATACCCTGCTGTCCGGCGACTACATCGGGGCCGATATCGGCCAGTCCGACTCCCGCGGCAAATACTTCAAGGGCCTGGAAAACCCGCCGCCGATCACCTATGGCGAACCGGGCAGACGCTTCAACCTGCACTCCTCGGATCTGGGCTCGCTGGACATCGGCTCCCCGGTCTATTACCGCAAGATTCCGGTTGGCCAGGTCGTGGCCTACGCACTCGATCCCGATGGCAAAGGGGTGAATATCGAAGTGTTCATCCACGCGCCGAACGATGCCTTCGTCACCGAGAACACCCGGTTCTGGAACGCCAGCGGTATCGACGTGAACGTCGGCGCCAATGGTTTTGCGGTGAAGACCGAATCGCTCTCGACCCTGCTGGTCGGTGGCATTGCCTTCCGCGCGCCGGATTACAGCCCCAACGATGTGGCGGCAGCGGATGAAAAATCCTTCGACCTGTTCGAAGACCAGCAGACCGCCCTCGCCCCGCCCGCCGGCAAACCGCAGTACCTGAGCCTGCGTTTCGATCAGGCCATGCGTGGCCTCAAGGTCGATGCGCCGGTCGAATTCCTCGGCATGGAAATCGGTCGTGTGGTGAGCATCAACCTGGACTACGACGAGAAGAAACGCAGCTTCCCGGTCAACGTCGGCATCGTGATCTACCCGCAACGCCTCGGACGGGCCCACGAAAAAATGCTCAAGGTGCTCAACCACAACCCGGAAGACGAAGCCGCCGCCGTGCGCCTGATCGGCACCTTTGTCGACAACGGACTGCGCGCCCAGGCCCGCAGCGGCAACCTGCTGACCGGTCAGCTGTACATCGCTCTGGACTTCTTCCCGAAAGCCGAAAAAGTCGCGTTTGACGCGACGGCGCGTCCCATCGTCATTCCAACCATTCCCGGCAGCCTCGAACAACTGCAGGAAAAACTCGAGGCGATGGTCGACAAGCTCAACAAACTGCCGGTGGAACGCATTGCCGGCAATCTCGACGGCAACCTCGTCGAACTGCGCAAAAGCCTGACCCAGTTCAACGCGAAGACTTTGCCCGGTGTCCAGAACACTTTGGCGGACGTGAGCAAGACCCTGCAATCGGCCAATTCGACGCTGGCCGAAGATTCGCCGCAACGCGAAAAACTCACCCAGACCCTCGACGAACTCGGGCGCATGTCGCGTTCGCTGCGTGAACTGTCGGATTACCTCGGTCGCCATCCGGAATCGCTGATTCGCGGGCGCCCCGACAACGCTGCGCCACTGGATCTCAAGGGACCGCCGCGCAATTGAGCACAGGAGCCTTGCCATGGCTTTACCGCTGAAGTTCACCGTGCTCGCCGCGTGCCTGCTGCTGGGTGCCTGTCGCAGCGACCCGATCAGCTTCCACACCCTGACCCCGGCACAGCCGATGCCTGGCCGATCAGGGCAGGACATCGCAATTGAAAGCATCAGCGTGCCGCCCCAGGTCGACCGCCCGCAAATCGTCATTCGCCAGGGCAACAGCGGCCTGGCGATTCTGGAAACCCAATGGTGGGGCGCCAGCCTCGGCGATGAGTTGCGCAGTGCGCTGGTGGATCAGTTGAGCAACGCTGGAGTTGCGCGCAAAACGTCGGTGCGCATCGATGTGCAGCGTTTCGATTCGGTCCCCGGACAATACGGGCTGATGGACGTGAAATGGCGCCTGCGTCCGGCCGACGCGGGCGATAGCGGCCTGCTCACCTGCCGCTCGATTCTGCAGACCCCTTCCGGATCGAGCATCGACGATCTGGTGAACGCTCAGCAGAACAACGTCAAACGCCTCGCTGCGCTGATCCGTCAGGCCGCCGGCAATGCGCGCAGCTGCCCGCCGTCCTGAGCCGCCGGCTTCAATTCCACGCTGAAGCGGCTGCCGCTGGACTGGCCACTGCTCAATTGCACCCGCCAGTGCTGGCGCTTGCAGATCCGCTGCACCAGCGACAAACCCAGGCCAAGGCCCTCGCCGCGGCCCTCATCGCCACGCACGAACGGCTGGAACACCGCCTGACGCTGCTCCTCCGGGATGCCGATGCCGCTGTCTTCCACCACAAAACCGTTGCCGGTCAGGGTCAGCCGGACGAACCCGTGATCGGTGTAGTGCCAGGCATTGCGCAACAGGTTGCCCATGACCGACTGCAGGAACGTCAGGTTGAAGCGTTCCATGCACGGCTGCTCCACCTCGTAGAAAAAATCCAGGCCCTTTTCACGAATCAGTCGGCCCCAGATCTCGCTCTGGGCATCCGCGACGTCCTTGAGCGTGACGCAAATGTCGCTGCCGGTATCGTCCTCGGCGCGAGCCAGCATCAGGAAGGTATCGACCAGTTGGCGCATCTCGTGACTGGCCCGGGCGATGCGATTGACCTGCGCGGTTGAACGGGCATCGAGCGACGGATTGGCGAGCAACAACTCGCAGGAGCCGCAAAGCACCATCAACGGCGTGCGCAGTTCATGGCTGACATCGCTGGTGAACAGTTTTTCGCGGCTCAGGGTTTCGCGCAGGCGGCCCAGGGTCTGATCGAACGACAGCGCCAACTCCCCCACTTCGTCTGCGGCGTAGTCCGGGTGCAGCGGAGGCGCCAGCACCAGCAACTGATCGCGATGGCGCACCTGACGCGCCAGACGAATCACCGGCGCCATGACCCGGCGTGCCAGCAATCGCCCCAGCACGAGCGCCAACAGAACACTCAGGACAAAACCGACCGTGACCACGATGAACAGCAATCGCTCGCGCTGTTCGAGGCTTTCCTGATCGCGCAACAACACATATTTGCGTCCACCGACCACCTCGACCATGGCAAAGAAGTCATCGCCATCGAAGCTGATTTCCTGAAAACCGGGAGCCAGTGCCGCCAGTGAAGGAATGAGCGCCATCGGGCCCGGTCCGCCTTCGAAGAAAAACAACTCGCTCTTTTCCGGTTGATGGCTCCAGCGATTGATGTCCTCCATGGCCAGCAGGCGGTGCAGGCCGCCGCTCAAGGTGCTGGTGGCCAGCCGGTGCTCGACGACATGCACGGCAGCCACGATGCCCAGCGCAAACACCCCGGCAACGATAGCGCTCATCAAAGCGAACACGATGACGATCCGTTTCGTCAGGCTTTGCTTGAGATCCATTCGGGTCGATGACTCCACTGCTGATTTCAGACTTCACGGTCAAAAACAGCGACATTGACCGAACCTGCGCAGCTTCACCGCAAACATAAACATTTGTTAAGACTGGCCGGTAAAAAAAGGGTATTTGAGTCTGGTTATCAAACACCGGATTAGTTGGGTTTTATCGACTCTCGCGAAATTTTCACATGTTCTTCACCGCCCCCCGACGTGCACGAACGTAATGTTCAGCCATTATTCAAGTACACAACTATAAAAGTTGGTTAAATCGCCGGCCAATCTCGCCTGCGACGTCAAGGGGCATGCCGTGGAGCGACAGATGCAATTAACAGCGACATATAAACAACGCCGTACGCTGCGACTTGGAAAACTGTTGACCGGCATCGGTGTAGTGGTCGCCATCGGACTGGTCAGCGGCTTCGTCTGGGTGACCCGCTCGCCCGTCGACCTGGGCAACGCCGGCAAGGCTGCCCGGGCTGACTGGACCCAGGCCTGGCAGGATGGCGAAGTGGTGGCGCTGGTGCGTCATGCCGAACGTTGCGACCGTTCCGACAACCTCTGCCTGGGCCCGGCCGACGGCATCACCCAGGCTGGCAACGACTCTGCAGCGCTTGTAGGTAAAGGCTTTGTGGGCCTGGGCATGCAGCAGGCGCAGGTGTTCACCAGCCCGCTGACCCGTACCGTGCAGACCGCACGCGCCATGTTCGGTCAGGACGCCACGACCCAGATCTGGCTCGAGTCCTGCGGTTCTTCTCTGCGCAACGACGTGGTGGCGCACAAGGTTGCCAAGCGCAATCTGGTGCTGGTCACCCACAGCGGATGCATCAGTGACTTCGAAAAACAGACCGGTTTTCCTCACGCGGTCGCCGCCGAATACGGTAGTACCCTGTTTGCTCGCATCGATGACAAAGGCCAACTTAAAGTGTTGGGCATCATGAATGCCGATGCCTGGTCTCAACTCAATAGTCATTAATGCTTTAGTTGGGGCGAACCGACAAGGTTGCACTTTTTTCAACTAGTCAGGAACGGACTTCATTAATTTGTAATGAAAGATGTATCTGCCCCCGATTTACTGGACAACGGTTTTTTTTAAGCTTGGCTATAGTGCGAGAACTCCGGCCTGGAGGTTCGGCAGCTCTCTGGATACAGGAAACGCCCGTCCCCCGATCGCACACCTGCATTCATTCAACACGATGACCCGCCCGCTCAGGAACATGCCGGGCAGGCCATCGACACAAGAACTTCGTTTGGCACCAAGGCTTTGTCATGACGTCTGAAAATAACCCGCTGCGACACGCTGCCCGTCATTTCTCCCCCACCACGACTTTCGAGCGTTGGGCCATTCCCGGTCTGATTCTGGCTTTCGTGGTGTTTTATCTGTTGCCGCTGATGACCCACGGCCTGTGGATCCCCGATGAAACCCGCTACGGCCAGATCAGCCAGGAAATGCTGCTCAGCGGCAACTGGGTCGCGCCGCATTTCATGGGCATCCGCTATTTCGAAAAGCCGATTGCCGGCTACTGGATGATCGCGATCGGCCAGGCGATCTTCGGTGAAAACCTGTTCGGCGTGCGTATTGCTTCGGCCCTGAGTACCGGTGTCAGCGTCTGGCTGACGTACCTCATGGCCCGCCGGCTGTGGAACAACCCGCGCATCAGCGTCGCCAGCGCCCTCCTTTATATGAGCTTCGGCCTGATTGCCGGCCAGGCCGGTTACGCCAACCTCGATCCGCAGTTCACCTTGTGGGTCAACCTGAGCATGGTCGCCGTGTGGTTTGCCATCGACAGCCAGACCCCTCGCGCCCGTCTGGGCGGCTGGGCGCTGCTCGGTGTCGCGTGCGGCATGGGCCTGATGACCAAAGGGTTCCTGGCTTTATTGCTGCCGGTGCTGATCGCCCTGCCCTACATGATCTGGCAACGCCGCTTCGGCGAACTGGTGCGCTACGGACTGGTCGCCGTGGTGGTTTGCGTGTTGATCAGCCTGCCGTGGGTTTTGGCTGTTCACTACCGGGAACCTGATTTCTGGCGCTTCTTCTTCTGGCACGAACACATCCGTCGTTTTGCCGCCGGCGATGCCGCGCAGCACGCCCGTCCTTGGTGGTTCTACCTGCCGCTGCTGTTTGCCTCCACCCTGCCGTGGGCCGTTCTGCTGCCTTCGACGCTCCTGCGCACCTGGCGCGAAAAGCGTGACCCGAAAACCGCCTACCTTGCATTGTGGTTCCTGCTGCCACTGGCCTTTTTCAGCCTGAGCAGCGGCAAGCTGCCGACCTACATCATGCCGTGCCTGCTGCCGATCGCCCTGTTGATGGGACAGACCGTGATCAACTGGCTGGATCAGAACAGTGGCCGCGTCCTGCGCCTGAACGGTGTGATCAATACCGTCATCGCCAGTGCGGCGCTGGTGGCGCTGCTTTATTTGCAGGCAACCAAGGAAATCTACGAAAACACCGAGATGTTCAGCCTGTCGCTGGCCTATATCGTGCTGGTGGGCTGGATCATCGCCAATGCCTTGCAAGTGCTGCGTCCGCTGACGTTGTGGGCCATGCCGGCGCTGGGTATCGGCCTGCTGGTGGCGTTGTTGCCGGCGGCCATGCCGGGGCAGATCGTCAACAGCAAGATGCCCGACCAGTTCATTGCCGAGCATCAACAGGAACTGAGTGAAACCGCGTCGCTGCTGAGCAACGATCTGGGCGCGGCCTCGGCGCTGGCATGGCGTCTGAAACGTCCGCAGGTGGATCTGTTCAACACCATCGGTGAACTGAAGTACGGCCTCGAAGACCCGGCCATGGAAGCACGTAAAGTCACGATGGACGGCGTCGGCCAGTGGATGACCGAAGCGCGGAAGAAAGGCGCGGTCGGTGTGGTCTTGCGCGTCAACAGTACGCAGGAAGAGCAGGAAGTCGGATTGCTGCCGGTAGACGGCAAGCATTACCGTCGCGGCAATCTGCAGATCTTCATCTTTCCGCAGCGCCAGCCATGACCTTGCGCAATAACGACCGGGGCGCCCTGCTGCTCCTGCTGGCCGCCAGCGCCCTGATGTTGCTGCTCGGTCTGGGCAGCCGCGAACTCTGGGGCGCGGAAACCCGCTGGGCGAACATCGCGTTGCAGATGATGCAAAGCGGCGATTACTTCGACCCGTACCTCAAGGGTGATCCCTACTACGACAAGCCGCTTTTGTCGTACTGGCTGATCACCGCGACCGCCTGGCTGACCGGCAGTCTCGATCACTGGTCGCTGCGCCTGTCTTCGGTGGTGTCCGCGTGGCTCAGCGTCTGGCTGGTGTATCTGCTGGGCGAGCAGCTGTTTCGCAAAGGCACGGGGCTGATCGCCGGCTGGATGCTGGCGACCACCTTCTATTTCGTGTTCTGGGCGCGGGTCGCCACCGCTGACATCCTGACGGTCTGCGGTGTGCTGGCGGCGGTCTGGTGGTACTGGCGCGGGCCGGACGATACGCGGTTTTCGCGCTATCTGGTGTTCTGCGTTCTGCTGTCCCTGACTTCGTTGTTCAAAGGCCTGATCGGTTTCATCCTGCCGGGGCTGGTATTGCTGCCGCACCTGCTGAGTGAAGGCCGCTGGAAACGTCATCTGAACCTGCGTCTGCTCGCGGCGCTAGTGATTGCCGGGGCGTTCTACATGACGCCGTTCCTGCTGTCACACCTCTACGGCGCACCTAATTACGGGGAAAGCGGCCTGGGACTGGTGTTGCGGGAAAACGTCGTGCGGTTTTTCCAGCCGTTCGACAACATCGGCCCGATCTACACCTATTTGCTGTACCTGCCGATCTACACCCTGCCCTGGGCGCCGTGCTGGATCATTGCCCTGTGGGTCGCGGCGAAGAACTGGAAACACATCGAACCGGACACCCGCTGGCTGATTCAGGGCCTCGGGTTGTTGATGCTGTTCTTCACCGCCAGCGGCAGCCGGCGCAGTTACTACGTGTTGCCACTGGTGCCGTTCGCGCAACTGCTCGGGGCCTGGTGGATTACCCGGCGCATGGCCGCGCGAAACGCCGAGAGCCCGTTTGGCGGGCGCGGACTGAAAATCGGCTTTGCCGTGACCACGGTGTTGCTGCTGGGGATTCTCGGCGTGCTCTACCCCTGGACCAACAGCGGTGGCGGCGCGATCCGCTTCGGCGAAACCGTGCGCCTGCAAGCCAGCCAGCGTGCGCCGTTGAGCCAATGGCACTTCGTCATGGTCGAGGTGGACAACAAGGTCCCGATGTACCTGCAGACCGGCGGCGAGCCGTTCTACTACGTGCCGGAAACCCGCGACTTCCCTCGCGATGGCGATGCTGCCGCGATGTTCGAATGGCTGGAACGCACCAGCGGCAAGCACTGGGATCCGAAGCGTACGATCTTCGTCGCCCAGTACCGCACCGGCGAACCCGTGCCGCTCTCCAAACTCGGTCAAGACCATCAAGTCATCACGACCACCCCGACCCGCGGCGAACAAGTGTTCCATGGCCGCGAGGATCAAAGCGTCGCCTACCTGCCCCAAGGCTCCTGAAAGACAACGCCGGGTTCGCCCGGCGTCCCCGCCCAGTGACTGCTAACCTGAATGGCAATGACATGTATTAACGGTTTGTTTGACGTTTTTTTCTCATTTGCCTCTCTACATTGCCAGCCAGCCAACATATGCAAATCATTCGCATTGAAGTTTTCCGGCGAATGCTTGCCCATAACGTCTAAAAAAACAGGAGCTGCTCCGTCATGAGTCCATCCCTTCCGTCATTTCTCAAGCACGCTACTCTGGCAACCGCGCTGCTCGCAGCCGGTCAGGTGTTTGCCGCCGATTCCGTCGGCATCGTGGTCTACAACGCCCAGCATGAAACCCTGACCAAGGCCTGGGTCGCCGGCTTCACCGAGGAAACCGGGATCCCGGTCACGATCCGCAACGGCGACGACACGGAAATGGGCAACCAGCTCGTGCAGGAAGGCGCAGCCTCTCCGGCGGACGTGTTCCTGACGGAAAACTCCCCGGCCATGGTGCTGGTGGACAATGCCAAACTGTTCGCCCCGGTGGCACCGGCCACCCTTGAACAAGTGGGTTCGGCTTATCGTCCGGCCCATGGCCAGTGGGTCGGCATCGCCGCTCGCTCGACAGTCTTTGTCTACAACCCGGCCAAACTGCCGGAAAAAGACCTGCCAAAATCCCTGATGGATCTGGCGACCCCGGCATGGAAAGGTCGCTGGGCTGCATCCCCAGCCGGTGCGGACTTCCAGGCCATCGTCGCCGCCGTGCTGGAACAGAAAGGCGAAGCCGCCACTCTGGAATGGCTCAAGGGCATGAAAGCCAACTTCACCGCCTACCGTGGCAACAGCTCGGTGCTCAAAGCGGTGAACGCCGGCCAGGTGGACAGCGGCGTGATCTATCACTATTACGCTTTCGTCGATCAGTCCAAGACCGGCGAAAACAGCAAGAACACCGCCCTGCACTATTTCAAGCATCAGGATCCGGGCGCGTTCGTGAGCATCTCCGGTGGTGGTGTGCTGAAGTCCAGCAAACACCAGGAAGAAGCACAGAAATTCCTCCAGTACATCACCGGCAAGCAAGGCCAGGAAGTGCTGCGCACCGGCAATTCCTTTGAGTACGCCGTGGGCAAGGACTCGGCGTCCAACCCGAAACTGGTGCCGTTGAAGGATCTGGACGCACCGAAAGTCGACGCATCGAAGCTCGACAGCAAGAAAGCCGTCGAACTGATGACTCAGGCGGGACTGCTTTAATTGATGCCTGAAACTCTGCCGGCGGGGATCGCTGCGGCGCCCTCCGCCAACCTTTCACGCAGGTCCCGCGCCCTCAACGGGCGCGGGAGCCCCTGGGTGGTCGTACTGGCGATCGGTGTTTCATTGCTGTCGTTACTGCCGATCGGTTTTGTGGTCGGCGTGTCGTGGTACACCGGCTGGGCGACCATCGAAGCGTTGATCTTCCGCCCTCGGGTGGCCGAACTGCTGGTCAACACCGTGCTGCTGGTGTTGATCACCCTGCCGATCTGCATTGTGCTGGGCATCACTCTGGCCTGGCTGACCGAGCGCACCAACCTGCCCGGTCGGCGTTTGTGGTCAGTGCTGGCGGTTGCGCCGCTGGCGGTGCCGGCGTTCGTGCACAGTTATGCATGGGTCAGTCTGGTTCCGTCGATCAATGGGCTGCCGGCCGGTGTGCTGGTGTCTGTGATCGCTTACTTTCCGTTCCTTTATTTGCCGATTGCGGCGACGTTGCGTCGTCTCGACCCGGCGATCGAAGACGTGGCCGAATCCCTTGGCCTCAAGCCTTGGGCCGTATTCTTCCGGGTGGTGCTGCCGCAATTGCGGCTGGCGATCTGTGGCGGTGCACTGTTGGTCGGCCTGCATTTGCTGGCCGAATATGGCCTGTACGCGATGATTCGCTTCGACACCTTCACCACGGCCATTTTCGATCAGTTCAAATCCACCTTTAACGGCCCGGCCGCCAACATGCTCGCCAGTGTTCTGGCGCTGTGCTGTCTGGCGATGCTGACCGTGGAATCTGCCGCTCGTGGCCATGCGCGTTATGCCCGGGTCGGCTCCGGCAGCGCCCGGGAGCAGCGGACCGTGCGTCTCAAACCCGGCATCGCAGCCCTGGGCCTGTGCCTGCAAACCCTGACCTGCCTGCTGGCCCTTGGTGTCCCGCTGCTGACGCTGGGCAGATGGCTGGTCGCTGGCGGCGCTGAAGTCTGGCAAGGCGAAGAGTTGTTGCCGGCCTTGCTCCAGACTTTGTCGTTCGGCGTGGCCGGTGCGGTGTTGACCAGCCTTGCAGCAATCCCGATTGCCTGGCTGTCGATCCGCGCGCCCGGCAAACTGCAACGCGTGCTGGAAGGCTGCAACTACATCACCAGTTCCCTGCCGGGGATTGTCGTGGCGCTGGCACTGGTCACCGTGACGATCCACTTCGCCCGGCCAATCTATCAGACCACCATCACCGTGCTGCTGGCGTACCTGTTGATGTTCCTGCCGCGGGCGCTGGTCAGCCTGCGTGCCGGCTTCGCCCAGGCGCCGGTAGAGCTGGAAAACATCGCGCAAAGCCTCGGTCGCTCGCCGCTGCGCGCCTTGTGGCTGATCACCCTGCGCCTGGCCGCGCCGGGTGCGGCGGCGGGTGCAGCGCTGGTGTTTCTGGCGATCACCAATGAATTGACCGCAACCCTGTTGCTCGCGCCCAACGGCACGCGCACCCTGGCCACCGGTTTCTGGGCCATGACCAGCGAAATCGACTACGCCGCCGCAGCGCCTTACGCGCTGCTGATGGTGGTGCTTTCGCTGCCGCTCACGGCCATCCTCTATCACCAATCCAGGCGCAGTGCCGGCCGATGAACGCTCTCGACATCATCAATCTCAGTAAATCCTTCGGCGCGCAAACGGCGCTGGACACCATCAACCTGTCCGTTCCGACCGGCAGTCGCACCGTGATCGTCGGTCCGTCAGGCTCCGGCAAGACCACGCTGCTGCGGATGATCGCCGGGTTCGAGTTCCCCGATGCCGGCAGCCTGACGCTCAACGGCCAGACGCTCGTCGACAGCACCCACGCCGTGCCCGCCTACCAGCGCCAGATTGGCTATGTTCCGCAGGATGGTGCGCTGTTTCCACACATGACCGTGGCGGACAACATCGGTTTCGGTCTGAGTGAAACCGGCAGCGCCAGAACCGAGCGCATCCAGGCATTGATGGACAGCGTGGCCCTGAACGCCAACATGGCCAGCCGCTGGCCCCATGAATTGTCCGGTGGCCAGCAGCAACGGGTGTCGCTCGCCCGGGCACTGGCCCAGCAACCGCGCCTGATGCTGCTGGACGAACCCTTTTCCGCCCTCGACACCGGCCTGCGCGGTGCCATGCGCAAAATGGTCGCCCGTCTGCTCGAAGAGAGCGGCGTGACGACGATTCTGGTCACCCACGACCAGGGCGAAGCCTTGTCGTTTGCCGATCAGTTGGCGGTCATGCGTGACGGGCGACTGGTGCAGTCAGGGCATCCGATGGACCTCTACCGCTACCCGGACGACGAGCAGACCGCACGGTTTCTTGGGGAAGCGGTGGTCATGCCGGCGCAGATCGAGGCCGGTTGGGCCCATTGCGATCTTGGGCGGATCGCGGTGAACAGCAACGGTTTCTCCGGTCCCGCGCAGATCATGCTGCGCCCGGAACAGCTTCAGCTGTCCGACCTTCCGGCCGACTCAGAGGGCTGCAATGCCGTGGTCACCGAACGCGACTTCGGCGGCAACACGTGCACCCTGACGGTCGAGCTGCGTGCCGCAGCCAATGAAGAACCCGGTCGTTCGCTGCTGGTACGCAGCACCGGAATGCACGCGCCGCCAGCCGGCAGCGCGGTACAGCTATCGATTCTCGGGGCGGCCCACGTCTTCGACGCGTCGTAACACTCGACTACAGATCGAAACGATCCACGGCGCGACGCCGTTCATTGTCGTCGCGCACGTCGTAGTTGGCGGTCGTCTGGATATTGCTGTGATGCGCGAGTTTCTGGGCGATCGACAGATCGTGCTCTTCGATCACCCGGGTGATGAACGAACGCCGGAAATCGTGGGGCATGATCTTCACCCCGACCTGAGTGCCGCGCTGGCGGGCGATGTAATAGATTGCATGCTTGGTGATGCGCTCGCGGGTGATGTGGCTGCCCCGGCGGATGCGGTTGAACAGAAACGTATCGTCGCTCTCGCCTTCCTTGAGCTCTGAACGGCGAAACTCCAGCCAGGCATTGAGCTTGGCGAAGGCCCAGGCCGGTGCGTATTTGATCAGTTGTTTGTTGCCCTTGGCGGTGACGCACAGGCTGCGTTCAGTGAAGTCCACCTGATTCAGGTCCAGATCCACCGACTCGGATTTACGCATGCCCGTGCCGTACAACAACGCAATCACCGCCGCGTCACGCAGCCCCTGCGGACGCGGATCGGCCGCACAGACTTCCATCAACTCATGAATCAGCGTGCGCTTCAGGTTGCGCCCCTGAGACAGCCGCGTACCGGCAATCCCCTTGACCGAGCGCATCTTCAACAGGTGATCCTGGCTGATCAGGCTCATGCGCCAGGCTTCGTTCATGACCCCACGAATGGCGTTTACATAAAGTGAAGAGGTGTTGGGGGCGTAGTTATCGGCACGCAATGCGGCGACTAACGCGACAACATCCTCGGGTTGCAGGGCGTGCCAGGGAATGTCCTCGACATTCATGTCTTCAAAACCGAGGCGATCGGCGGCATCTTGTAAAACGTACCGCATGGTGAGTTGGCTGGAAGGTGCCAAACGCGCCAAATACAAGGACAAAGGGTTACTTGCGATAGATTCTGAAGAGGTAACGGATAAGCTGCTCAAACGAAAGGCCTTGAGTAAAAAACAGTCCAGCACAACAACTAACAACTGCAATGAACTTGAAGTAAGGAAGAGTCTTGTAGTAGGACTTTTCCGATAAAGCCGCGGAAATCTGAACAGCGGCTGTATGAATTTGAGATAAACGATTCACCGACCGGTTTTTCATATTCCTTTCACAAAATCGGGAATAACCTTAGCTAGATAGGTCCTCAGTCGGTACCGCCCAACCTGCCGGGCAACGCCTGAAAAGTCAACCAACCCCCGACGTCATGCTTACCAAGCAACTCGTTGATGCAAAACCTGTTTTTTGCGTCTACGCTGGGATTGGATCCGATGAACAGATGGATCTGTCCATTTTTTTCGCAATGAGGTGTCCATGAGTCAGGCGTTTCTCCCCTTTTCTCGCCCGAGTATCGGCGATGAAGAAATTGCGGCCGTCGAGCAGGTTCTGCGCTCGGGCTGGATCACCACCGGGCCGAAAAACCAGGCACTTGAAGAACAGTTCGCGCAGTACGTGGGATGCAAGCACGCCGTTGCACTGTCATCTGCCACCGGCGGCATGCACATCACCCTGCTGGCCCTGGGCATCGGTCCCGGCGATGAAGTCATCACGCCGTCGCAGACCTGGGTCTCCACCGCCAACATGATTTCCCTGCTGGGCGCCACGCCGGTGTTCGTCGATGTCGACCGCGACACCCTGATGACCGACGCCGCCCGTATCGAAGCCGCCATCACGCCACGCACCAAAGCCATCATTCCTGTGCATTACGCCGGTGCCGCGTTCGATCTGGATCCGCTGTACGCACTGGCGGACAAGCACGGCATCGCCGTCATCGAAGACGCCGCCCACGCCGCCGGCACCCGCTACAAGGGCCGCCACGTCGGCTCCCACGGCACGGCGATCTTCTCGTTCCACGCGATCAAGAACATGACCTGCGCCGAGGGCGCGATGTTCGTCACCGACGACGAAGCCCTGGCCAGCCGCGTGCGCATGCTCAAGTTCCACGGTCTGGGCGTCGATGCCTACGACCGTTTGACCGGTGGCCGCAAGCCACAGGCCCAGGTCATTGAGCCGGGCTTCAAGTACAACCTGTCCGACATCAACGCCGCCATTGCCCTGGTGCAACTGGAGCGTCTGGACGCCATCAATGCCCGCCGCACCGAGCTGGCCGGTCAGTACCTGCAAAAGCTCGAAGGTCTGCCCGTACAGCCGCTGGCCGTGCCGCAGCAATACGCGCAGCAACACGCCTGGCACCTGTTCATCCTGCGCATCGACAGCGAGCGTTGCGGGATGGATCGCGAAGCCTTCATGAAGGGCCTGCAGGAGCAAGGCATCGGTACCGGCATTCATTTCATCGCCACCCACCTGCACACCTGGTACCGCCAGCGTGACCCTGACCTGTACCTGCCCAACACCGAATGGAACTCGGCGCGGCTGTGCTCGATTCCGCTGTTCCCCGACATGACCGACCAGGATCTGGATCGTGTTGTCGGCGCCATCGCCACTCTTATGGACAAACGCTCGTGAGACCTTACCCGATTAAATGCGTGTCGATCGTCATCCCGGTCTACAACGAACAGGACAGTCTGCCTGAGCTGCTTCGGCGCACAGAGGCGGCCTGCGCCCAACTCAAACATGACTACGAAATCGTGCTGGTCGACGACGGCAGCCGCGACGAGTCGGCCAACATGCTGGAAGAAGCCGCCGGACGCGAAAACAGCCCGTTCGTGGCGGTCATCCTCAACCGTAACTATGGCCAGCACGCCGCGATCATGGCCGGTTTCGAGCAATGCAAAGGCGACGTGGTCATCACCATCGACGCTGACCTGCAGAACCCGCCGGAAGAAATTCCGCGTCTGGTGGCCGAAGCCGAAAAGGGTTACGACGTCGTCGGCACCGTGCGTGGCAACCGTCAGGATTCGGCCCTGCGCCGCTACCCGTCGAAGTTGATCAACCTCGCGGTGCAACGCTCCACCGGCGTGGCCATGAGCGACTACGGCTGCATGCTGCGCGCCTACCGCCGCACCATCATCGACGCCATGCTCGCCTGTCGTGAACGCAGCACGTTCATTCCGATCCTGGCCAACAGCTTCGCCCGCCACACCACCGAAATCGTCGTGGCCCACGCCGAGCGTGAGCACGGCGACTCGAAATACAGCCCGATGCGCCTGATCAACCTGATGTTCGATCTGGTCACCTGCATGACTACCACGCCGCTGCGTCTGCTGAGCATCGTCGGCTTCGCGATGGCAGGTCTGGGCGCACTGTTCGCCGTTGCGCTGATCGTCCTGCGCCTGGCGTTCGGTGCAGGCTGGGCCGGTGACGGCACGTTCGTACTGTTTGCGGTGCTGTTCGTGTTCACCGGTGGCCAGTTCATCGGCATGGGTCTGCTGGGTGAATACCTGGGACGCATGTACAGCGACGTGCGCGCCCGCCCGCGCTTCTTCATTGAAAAGGTGTTGCGCAGCCAGCCGGCCTCCCCGGCACCTGCGGTCACCGTTGACGGCCTTACTTCCAATTCCACTTCCGATCAGGTTCTCTCATGAGTGCAAAAACTGTTGTCTTCGCTTACCACGATATTGGCTGCGCCGGCATTGAAGCCCTGCTTAACAGCGGCTACGACATTGCAGCAGTGTTCACTCACGCCGACGATCCGAAAGAAAACGCCTTCTACGCCTCGGTTGCACAGCTGTGCGCCAGCAAAGGCATCCCGGTCCACGCCCCGGAAGACGCCAACCACCCGCTGTGGATCGAGCGCATCGCCAAGCTCGACCCTGAGTACATTTTCTCGTTCTACTACCGCAACCTGCTGAGCGAACCGCTGCTGGCACTGGCCAAAAAAGGCGCGTTCAACCTGCACGGCTCGCTGCTGCCACGCTACCGTGGTCGCGCACCGGCCAACTGGGTGCTGGTCAACGGCGAAACCGAAACCGGCGTCACCCTGCACCGTATGGTCAAGCGCGCTGATGCCGGCGCTATCGTTGCCCAGCAACGCGTTGCCATCGAGCGCAGCGACACCGGTCTGACCCTGCACGCCAAACTGCGCACTGCCGCCAGCGACCTGCTGCGCGACACCCTGCCGAACATGCTGCAAGGCAAGATCACCGAAACCCCACAAGACGAATCCAAGGCCACCGTATTCGGCCGCCGTACTCCGGCGGACGGCAAACTGGTCTGGGCCAAACCGGCCGAGCAGCTGTTCAACCTGGTCCGCGCCGTGACCCGTCCGTACCCGGGCGCCTTCTGCGCCGTAGGCGAGCACAAGCTGATCGTCTGGAGCGCCGAAGTCGTCAAGGGCAACGAGGGTCAGGCCCCTGGCCGTGTGATCAGCGTCGATCCACTGCGTATTGCCTGCGGTGAAGACTCGCTGGTGATCAACGCCGGTCAGCGCAACGACAACGGTCTGTACCTGAGCGGCCCGCAACTGGCCAATGAACTGGGTCTGGTAGACGGCTCGCTGCTGCGCGGTGCCGAATCCGGCCGTGCGCCACGTCGCACCCGTGTGCTGATCCTGGGCGTCAACGGCTTCATCGGTAACCACCTGTCCGAGCGCCTGCTGCGTGACGACCGCTACGAAATCTACGGCCTGGACATCGGCTCCGACGCCATCGACCGTCTGCGCGACCACCCGCGTTTCCACTTCGTCGAAGGCGACATCAGCATTCACTCCGAGTGGATCGAGTACCACATCAAGAAGTGCGACGTGGTCCTGCCGCTGGTGGCCATCGCCACGCCGATCGAATACACCCGCAACCCGCTGCGCGTATTCGAACTGGACTTCGAAGAGAACCTGAAACTGGTTCGCTACTGCGTCAAGTACAACAAGCGCGTGATCTTCCCGTCGACCTCGGAAGTCTATGGCATGTGCCAGGACAAGAACTTCGACGAAGACAGCTCCAACTTGATCGTCGGCCCGATCAACAAGCAGCGCTGGATCTACTCGGTTTCCAAGCAACTGCTGGACCGCGTGATCTGGGCTTACGGCGCCAAGGGCCTGAACTTCACCCTGTTCCGTCCGTTCAACTGGATGGGCCCGCGTCTGGACCGTCTGGACTCGGCCCGTATCGGCAGCTCCCGTGCCATCACCCAGCTGATCCTGAACCTGGTGGAAGGCACCCCGATCCGTCTGTTCGACGGCGGCGAGCAGAAGCGCTGCTTCACCGACATCGCCGACGGCGTCGAGGCGCTGGCCCGCATCATCGACAACGACAACGATGTCTGCAACGGCCAGATCATCAACATCGGCAACCCGGAAAACGAAGCCAGCATCCGTCAGTTGGGCGAAGAACTGCTGCGTCAGTTCGAAGCTCACCCGCTGCGCAGCAACTTCCCTCCGTTCGCCGGTTTCCGCGACGTGGAAAGCAAGGCGTTCTACGGTGCCGGTTACCAGGACGTGGAACACCGCAAGCCAAGCATCGCCAACGCCAAGCGCCTGTTGAACTGGGAGCCGACCGTGGAAATGCGCGAGACCATCGGCAACACCCTGGACTTCTTCCTGCGTGAAGCCATGCTCGAAATCGCGGACAAGCGTTAATGCAGGCAGGTCTTCGTATCGATGTCGACACCTACCGAGGCACCCGTGAAGGGGTGCCCCGGTTGCTGGAAATCCTCGACGAAGCGCAGGTCAAGGCAACGTTTTTCTTCAGTGTCGGCCCGGACAACATGGGCCGACATCTGTGGCGCCTGATCCGCCCGCAATTCCTCTGGAAAATGCTGCGTTCCAACGCCGCCGGCCTGTACGGCTGGGACATCCTGCTGGCCGGGACCGCCTGGCCGGGCAAACCGATCGGTCGCGACCTCGGGCACCTGATGCGTCAGGCCCGGGACGCCGGCCATGAAGTCGGCCTGCACGCCTGGGATCACCACGGCTGGCAGGCCAATGCCGGCACCTGGAGCGACGCGCAACTGATCGAGCAGATCCGTCGCGGCGTCGACACCCTGAGCGACATCATCGGCGAGAAAATCCAGTGCTCGGCCGCAGCCGGATGGCGCGCGGACGAGCGCGTGGTCGAAGCCAAAGAAACCTTCGGTTTTCGCTATAACAGCGATTGCCGCGGGAGTCGGCTGTTTCGACCGCTGCTGGCTGACGGTTCAGTGGGTGCGCCGCAGATTCCGGTGGACATGCCGACCTTCGACGAGGTGGTCGGCCCGACCGTGGCGGCGAAGGACTTCAACGCCTTCATCCTTGACCGGTTCCGCCCGGACAACCTCAACAACTACACCATTCATGCCGAAGTAGAAGGGATTCTGATGGCCGACGATTTTCGCCGTTTGCTGGCCGATGCACGCCAGCGAGAAATCGAGTTCAAGCCTTTGGGCGATCTGTTGCCCGAGTTTCTCAACACATTGCCTGTCGGCCGTGTGCAGCGTGGCGTCCTCGAAGGCCGTGAAGGCTGGCTGGGAGTGCAAGGGGCATGAGCAAACGCTGGGCACTGCCGCTGCTGATCGGACTGTTTCTGCTCGCCTACCTGCTGCCACTCGGCACCCATGGCCTGTGGATTCCCGATGAAACCCGTTACGCCCAGATCAGCCAGGACATGCTGCTGAGCGGCAACTGGGTGTCCCCGCATTTCATGGGCCTGCGTTATTTCGAGAAACCGATTGCCGGTTACTGGATGATTGCACTGGGCCAGGAACTGTTCGGGCAAAACCTGTTCGGCGTGCGTTTCGCCTCGGCCCTCAGCACCGGTTTGAGTGTGCTGCTGTGCTTCCTGGTCGCCCGTCGCCTGTGGAACGAGCCGCGCAAAAGCTTCATCTGCGCCCTCCTCTACATGAGCTTCACGGTGGTTGCCGGTCAGGCGGGTTATGCCAACCTCGATCCGCAATTCACCTTCTGGGTCAACCTGAGCCTCGTGGCCCTGTGGTTTGCCGTCGACAGCCGCAGCACTCGGCAACGCGTAATCAGTTGGGCTGTGTTGGGGCTGGCCTGCGGCATGGGGTTCATGACCAAGGGTTTTCTCGCCTGGCTGCTGCCGGTGCTGATCGCCCTGCCCTGGATGCTCTGGCAGAAACGCTGGCGTGAACTGCTGATCTACGGCCCGGTGGCGGTTGCCGTGGCGATCATCGTCAGCCTGCCGTGGGTGCTGGCCGTGCACAGTCAGGAACCGGATTACTGGCGGTTCTTCTTCTGGCACGAACACATCCGCCGCTTTGCCGGTGACGATGCTCAACACGACGCGCCGTGGTGGTTCTACCTGCCATTGCTGGTTGCCTTCAGTCTGCCGTGGGTCGGCATGCTGGTGCCGGCGTTCAAGCAAGCCTGGCAGACCCGTACCCAACCGGGCATTGCCTTCCTGCTGCTGTGGCTGGTGATGCCGCTGGCATTTTTCAGCACCGCCAATGGCAAACTGCCGACCTACATCCTGCCGTGCCTGCTGCCGCTGGCGCTGTTGCTGGGTCATGCCCTGGCCGACCGTCTGCGTCTGGAACAAGGCCGGGCCTTGAGCATCAACGGCCTGCTTAACCTGGTGCTGGGCGTCGTCACGCTGATCGCACTGGTTTACCTGCAACTGAAAAAACCGGTGTACGACCATGAGCTGCACAGCATGGTGCTGGTGTTCATTGCCCTGATCGGCTGGATCATCGCCAACCTGGCGCAAGCGTTTCTGCCGCTGCAGTGCTGGGCCGCTCCGGCGCTCGGCAGTCTGTTGCTGATCGGCGTGCTGCCGGCCGCGCTGCCGAAGTCGGTGGTGGCCAACAAGACTCCGGACCAGTTCATCCTGCATCACCTCGACGAACTGTCCGGCACCACGCACCTGCTGAGCAACGATCTGGGTGCGGCCTCGGCACTGGCCTGGCGTCTGAAGCAACCCAAGGTGGCGTTGTACAACACCGTGGGCGAGCTGAAGTACGGCCTGAGCTATCCCGAAGGCGCCGAACAGCGGATCACCACCGATGAAGTCCAGCAGTGGGTACGCGATGCCCGCCGCACCGGCTCGGTCGGCGTGGTCATGCGGGTCAAGGGCGACGACGAGTTGCATGAAGTTGACCTGCTGCCCAAGGACGGCACTCGCTACGAACAAGGCAATCTGGTGATCATCGTCCTGCCCAAGGATCCGTCATGAGCTGGTTGCTGTTGCTGACGGCGTGTCTGCTGACGTGCCTGGGCCAGGTGGCACAAAAGTACGCGGTGGAGAGCTGGCGCGGTGTCGACTCGTCCTGGGCCGACAAACTGCGCTCGCCGTGGCTGTGGCTGGCGCTGTTCGCACTGGGTTCGGGCCTGCTGGTCTGGCTGCTGGTGTTGCAACGCCTTGAAGTGGGCATCGCTTACCCGATGCTCAGCCTCAACTTTGTGCTGATCACCTTGATCGCGCGTTTCGTGTTTCGCGAACCGATCGATCGCCAGCACTGGATCGGCGTGGCGCTGGTGATCGGCGGCGTGGCACTGCTGGGGCAACAGTCATGAGTCAGGGTCGCGGAATCGGCTTCGCCCTGGGCAGCGTTTTGCTGGTCAGTGGCGCCCAGCTGGGCATGCGCTGGAGCATGACGCGCCTGCCGCAGCCGGAACAATGGTTGTCAGCCCTGAGCAGCGGCAGCGTCGATCTGTCGGCGCTGGCGGTGGTGTTCACGGCCATTCTCGCCTACGCACTGTCGATGCTCTGCTGGCTCGCCGCCCTGCGCGACCTGCCGCTGGGCCGGGCCTATTCGCTGCTGAGCATCAGCTATGCGCTGGTGTACCTGTTGGCGGCCAGTCTGCCGCTGTTCAACGAATCCTTCAGTTTCACCAAATCACTGGGCGTGGCACTGGTCATGCTCGGTGTCATCACTATCAACACTCGTCCGGCACAAGCGCCCGATTTGAGGAGTGCTCCATGAAAATCACAGTATTTGGAAGCGGTTACGTCGGCCTGGTGCAAGCCGCGGTTCTGGCCGAGGTCGGCCATGATGTCGTGTGCATGGATATCGATCAGAAGAAGGTCGAACTGCTCAGCCAGGGTCACGTCAGCATCTTCGAACCGGGCCTGTCGAGCCTGGTCCGTGAAGGCCTGGATTCCGGTCGTCTGCACTTCACTTCCGATGAGAAAACCGCCGTGCTTCACGGTCGCGTCGCCTTCATTGCCGTGGGCACACCGTCCAGCGAAGATGGCTCGGCCGACCTGAAATACGTGCTGTCGGTGGGCGACGCCGTTGCCCGTCATCGCGAGCAACCGCTGATCCTGGTGGAAAAATCCACCGTACCGGTCGGAACTGGCGACACCCTGCGCGCCCATATCCAGGCCGCGCTGGACAAGGCCGGTCGCGCGCTGCAGTTCGATATCGTCTCCAACCCGGAATTCCTCAAGGAAGGTTCGGCGGTCTCCGACTGCCGTCGTCCGGACCGCATCGTCATCGGCTGCGAAGGCGATGAAGTGCGCGACGTGATGCGCGACCTGTACTCGCCGTTCAACCGCAACCATGACCGCATCATGTTCATGGACCTGCGCAGCGCCGAGCTGACCAAGTACGCCGCCAACTGCATGCTGGCGACCAAGATCAGCTTCATCAACCAGATCGCCGAACTGGCCGAACACCTGGGCGCCGACATCGAGTCGGTACGCCAAGGCATCGGCGCCGACACGCGCATCGGTTACCACTTCATTTACCCGGGCTGCGGCTACGGCGGCTCGTGCTTCCCCAAAGACATGCGCGCGCTGATCCACAGTGCCGAACAGGCCCATTGCTCCAGCGACCTGCTGCAAGCGGTCGAAGCGATCAACGAGCGTCAAAAGCACAAGCTGTTTGACCGCATCAATGCGTTCTACAAGGGTGATCTTCGCGGCAAGACCTTCGCCTTGTGGGGCCTGGCGTTCAAGCCGAACACCGACGACATGCGCGATGCGCCAAGCCGCGTTCTGCTTGATTCGCTGTTCGCCGCCGGCGCCAGCGTTCGCGCGTTCGACCCGGAAGCGATGCAGGAAACCCAGCATCTGTACCCGAACGAAGAAAAACTGATGCTGATGGGCACCCCTGAATCGGTGCTTGCCGGTTCCGACGCCCTGATCATCTGCACCGAATGGCAACAGTTCAAGGCGCCGGATTTCGACCTGATCCAGCAACGCCTCAAGGATCCGGTGATCTTCGACGGTCGTAACCTGTACGACGCCGATCGTCTGTCGCGCAATGGCTTCAAGTACTTCCCGATCGGCCGTGGGGATTCGCGCAAGTTGCCGATCCCGCTGCAACAATGGCCTAACACTGCGGACGTCGCTTGATTACGTTGTCGCCTGCCATCCGCCGGCAGTCCCTGATCGCAGGGCTGCTGGCACTGTTGTTGTTTATCGCCGGGGTTTATGGACAGGCACCCATTGGCTTTGATTCACGCTTTGTACTGTTTGCCCAGGAAATGCTGCGACACGGGCCGACGGTATTCCCGACCACGTATGGCCAGCCGTACGCCGATTATTCGGCGGTTTCGACGCTGTTCATCTGGCTGTTGTCGCTGCCCTTCGGCGCGATCAATACCCTGACCGCGTGGTTGCCCAGCGCCATCGCCGGCGGGGTGATCGTGACATTGATGTACCGTTTGCTGGCGGTACATTCGCAACGCTGGGCATTGATCAGCATTGCGCTGCTGATGCTCACCAGTACGTTCATCACGGAAGTCCGCGCGGTGTCGCAAGACCTGATGCTGGCCGCCGTCGCGCTGTCGGTGTTCTACCTGGGTTACGCGCACGACCATTTCGGTTCCGGCCGGCGCTGGCCGCTGATTTTCGTCCTGTTGTTGCTGGGTTTCGGTATTCGCGGTCCTATCGGGTTAGTGGTGCCGACCGGCATGCTCTGCAGCTATTACCTGCTCAATCGTCAGTGGACACGGCTGTTCGTGTTCGGTGTGCTGGCGTCGATCCTGCTCGCGGCGTGTGTCGGCTTGTTGTTGTGGCTGGCCAAGCTCAGCGGCGGCGAGGCCTTCCTGCAAGACGTGATCCGCATGCAGTTCATGGGGCGCATGGATGGAAGTGAAGGCGTCAGCGGTTCGCTGTACTACTTCACCAGTTCGCTGGGCAACTACGCACTGGCTTATCCGCTGGCGATTGTGGTGCTGGCGGCGGCGTGGCTGAGCAAACCGCATCAGCGCGGACCGGCCTTGCGCCTGGTGCAATACTGCGCGGCGGCCGGGTTGATCGTGATGATCGGTCTGTCGATTCCACAGGCGAAGAAGGCGCGTTACCTGCTGCCGATGTTGCCGATGGCAGCGATCATCGCCGCGTATCCGTTCCAGGTGGCTCACGGTCGGGTTTTCGCCTGGTTGCGCGGGATCATTCAGGCCCTGTGGCTGCTGACGCCGCTGTTGCTGATCGTTGCCCTGCTGGTTGCGCGACGCAAGTTCCCGGAGCTGTTGACCGGTGTCATGCCGGTGCTGATCGTGCTGGGCCTGCTGCAACTGCTGGCGCTGTCCCGACTGTGGAAGCCGCGCTGGCGTGCCGAGGTGTTGGCACTTAGCGCCGTACTGGCGTTGTGGACGGTCTATGCCGCCGTGTTCGAGCCGGTGGAACGCGCACTCTACGACACCCGTTCTTTTAGTCGTGCGGCGTTCGCCCAGGTTCAACAGAACCCTGCCCCGCTGGTGCTGCACGGCATGGGCAAGGACGCCAAGGCGATCAAGTTCATGGTCAACGTCGAGCAGGACCTGCAACCGCAGTTCACCGAAACCGTTCAGCAACTGGAAGCACTCCAGGGGCCGGCCTGGCTGATCATGGACAGCAAGGACCTGCAGTCGCTGCAAGGCACGCCGCTGGCGAGCCTGCAACCGGTACTGAGCGGTCGCTTCGACAAGAACGATTACGTGCTGTTGTACCTGAAACCCTTGTAGACCTCGCTGAAGGCTGCGATCTTGCGGAGCTTCCCAGGATCGCAGCCATCGGCAGTTCCCGCATGACATTTCTCATTCGCCCCGCCCGGCCCGCAGACGCGGCCACCCTCCCCGCCATCGAACGTTCGGCCGCCGAGCTGTTCCGCCTCGACCCGACCCTGGCCTGGCTGGCCGACAGCGATGTACCCGACGCCGCGCAGCATTTGCAGGCCATCGAGCAAGGACATGTATGGATTGCAGAAAATACTGTCGGACAACTTGCCGGTTTTTTAAGGGCCGTTGAAATCGACAACCAGTTGCACGTTGAAGAGCTGTCCGTCAGCCAACACTTTCAGGGCCAGGGCATCGGTCGCAAGCTACTGTTGGGCGTGATTGAACACGCGCGACGGCAGCAACTTGAGGCCGTCACGCTGACCACTTTTCGCGACCTGCCGTGGAATGCGCCGTTCTATCAGCGGATGGGGTTTGTCGTGCTGAACGACGAAAATATAGGAACTCATCTTGCCGAGGCGTTGAGCGACGAAATTGCCCACGGCCTTCCCGGTGAACGTCGCTGCGCCATGCGCCTGACGCTTGCCTGATATCACGACCGTCTTGCGCACGCTTGACCGGTAACCGGCACGCGGTGAGGATGGCAACGCCGCTCGTATCCGAACCTGAAATAAGGACATTGATCTTTTCGTGGCCACTTACTCGCGCCTAATTCGCCGGCTGATGATCACCTCGTTGACCATCGTCATCAGCCGCGCCCTGATCAGCCCTCTGTTGACCCTGTTCCTGAGCAACAAACTGGGTCTCGACCCTCAGGATGTCGGGCTGTTGCTGGGCATCGCGGTGTTCAGCGCTACGCTGCTGTCACTCTATGGCGGCTACATCATCGACCGCCTCGACAAGCGTCGGTTGCTGATCCTGACCATGCTGTCGAGTGGCGTCGGCCTGATTCTGCTGACTTTTGCGCAAAACCTGTATCTGGTCACCTTGGTGCTGATCATCAGCGAAACCGCTTCGGCGCTATTTCTGATTGGCTCCAAGGCCATCCTCAGTGAGAACCTGCCCGTCGGCCAACGCGTGAAAGCGTTTTCGCTGAATTACACGCTGACCAATATCGGCTACGCCATCGGCCCGATGATCGGAGTAGTAATTGCCGGCATCCAGCCCACTGCACCATTTATCGTCGCGGGCGCGATTGCCTGCGGCAGCATGTTTCTGCTGCTCGGTGTCTCGCGGGAAGCCGATCCGCAATCGTCGGGCAAACAGCCGCAGAGTTTCCTGGACACCCTGAGAATCCTCAAGAACGACCGCACGATGGTCCTGTTCACTTTGGGCTGCCTGCTCAGCACACTGGTTCACGGGCGGTTCACGCTGTACCTGTCGCAGTATCTGTTGGTCACCCACACCCAGCAGCAGACGCTCGACACCATGGCCGCCTTGCTCGCCTGCAATGCGATTACCGTCATCCTGCTGCAATACCAGATCGGTCGTCTGCTCAAGCGTGAACATCTGCGACGCTGGATCGCCGGCGGCACAGCGTTGTTCATCGGCGGGCTGATCGGTTTCAGCATGGCTGACAGTCTCATCGGATGGTGCGTAGCCATGTTCATCTTCACTCTTGGCGAAATGATCATCTATCCGGCGGACTTCCTGTTCGTCGACACCCTCGCCCCGGAAGCCTTGCGCGGCAGCTACTATGGCGCGCAGAACCTGGCGGCTCTGGGCGGCGCCTTGAGCCCGGTGATGTGTGGTTTCCTGCTGATGCACACTCCGGCGCCGAGCATGTTCTATGCCTTGAGTGCACTGGCCGCGCTGGGTGGATACTTGTGCGTGGTCAGTGGCCGTCGTATCAAAACAGTTCAAAAATAATGCACTGAAAATGCATTTATATGAATTTGTCAGCATCGTGATTGCTTGGCACACTGTGCGCGTTCCTCCCCCAATAGTTGGAACGCTTCGAAGGACTTTCCGGGTTGACGGACAAGTCCTTTTTTTTGCCTCCGGTTTTCTTCAAAGGATCGCTTCTTCATGCTCGCTCGCTGGTTGCCCGCTGCCATCAACACCCGCCCCACCGAATGGAGCCGTGCCGCCATCGGCATGGCACTCGGCACGCTGTTCAGCGTGTGGGCCTGCAGTCAGGTGTTCGGCATCGAAGTGGCCTACCACCTGATCGGCCCGCTGGGTGCGTCGGCGGTGTTGCTGTTCGCCGTGTCCTCCGGCGCCCTCGCCCAGCCGTGGTCGATCATCGGCGGTTACCTGTGTGCGGGCGTCGTTGCGTTGCTGGTGGCTCATGTCCTTGGCCGAACATTGGGCAGTGCCTGTCTGGCGGCGGGCATGGCGCTGATCCTGATGTGCTGGCTGCGCTGCCTGCACCCGCCGGCCGGCGCGGTGGCCTTGACCATGGTGCTGGCGGATCCGACGACCATCGCGATGGACTGGAAAGCCCTGGAGCCAGTGATGCTCAGCGCCGCGTGCATGCTGCTGGCCGCTGTGGCCTACAACAACCTGACCCGCATCCGCTACCCGAAACGCCCCGCCGAACCTGCGCCGGCCGTGGCGCCGGTCGATTCCCAGGCCATCACCGCCGAGGATCTGAAATTGGCGCTGGCCGATATGGAGGCGTTTATCGACGTCACGCCGGAGGATCTGGAACAGTTGATTCACGCCAGTGAATTGCATGCCAAGCGCCGGAGCATTGGCCAGGTGTTCCGCTGAGTCCAGAGTCTGCCCCTGTCAGCGTTGTCGATTGAAAAGAAGCCGCGATCCCATGCATTCAGCCCAAGGCAAAAATGCAGACACCCCATGCACATATCCCCGTTGTACACGGCAAATTTGCACTGTTACGATCCGCTAACGCCCGCGCGCGGGCTTCTCGAATAAAGACAATAAAAGCAGGGAGTTAGTGATGACTGCTCAGGCTTCATCCCCGCGGACTTCGTCCATGGATGCCACGCAAAACGAAGTGCTGGCCGAGGTTCGCAATCACATCGGTCACCTCACCCTCAACCGCCCCGCCGGCCTCAATGCCCTGACCCTCGACATGGTGCGCCAGCTCCAGCAACACCTGGACGCCTGGGCGGCTGATGCCAATATCCACGCCGTCGTGCTGCGCGGTGCCGGCGAGAAAGCCTTCTGTGCCGGTGGCGACATTCGTTCCCTTTACGACAGTCATAAAAGCGGCGACACGCTGCACGAAGATTTCTTCGTCGAGGAATACGCCCTCGACCTGACGATCCACCATTACCGCAAACCGGTGCTGGCGCTGATGGACGGTTTCGTCCTCGGCGGCGGCATGGGCCTGGTGCAAGGCGCCGATCTGCGGGTGGTCACCGAAAAGAGCCGTCTGGCGATGCCGGAAGTGGCGATCGGGTATTTCCCGGATGTCGGCGGCAGTTATTTCCTGCCGCGCATTCCTGGCGAGCTGGGGATTTACCTGGGCGTCAGCGGCGTACAGATTCGTGCGGCGGATGCGCTGTATTGCGGCCTCGCCGACTGGTATCTGGACAGCAGCAAACTCGGCACCCTCGACGAACAGCTCGATCACCTGGAGTGGCACGACACGCCGCTGAAAGACCTGCAAAACCTGCTGGCCCGCCACGCCGTGCAAACCCTGCCGGATGCGCCGCTGGAAGCCCTGCGCCCGGCCATCGACCACTTCTTCGCCTTGCCTGACGTGCCGAGCATCGTCGAACAACTGCGCGCCGTCACCGTTGCCGACAGCCACGAATGGGCAACCACCACCGCGGACCTGCTGGAAACCCGCTCGCCGCTGGCCATGGGTGTGACCCTGGAGATGCTGCGTCGCGGTCGGCACCTGAGCCTGGAACATTGCTTCGCCCTCGAATTGCATCTGGATCGCCAGTGGTTCGAGCGCGGCGACCTGATCGAAGGCGTGCGCGCCCTGCTGATCGACAAAGACAAATCACCACGCTGGAACCCGCCGACCCTTGCCGCGCTGCACGCCGAGCATGTCGCGAGTTTCTTCCACGGTTTCGAAGAGAGCGGGAGCTGAGCCATGCACGATCTCGAATTGACTGAAGACCAGGTAATGATCCGCGACATGGCCCGGGACTTTGCCCGTGGCGAAATCGCGCCCCACGCCCAGGCCTGGGAAAAGGCCGGCTGGATCGATGACGGTCTGGTGGCGAAGATGGGCGAACTCGGCCTGCTGGGCATGGTGGTGCCGGAAGAATGGGGCGGCACTTACGTCGACTACGTGGCCTATGCGCTGGCGGTGGAAGAGATTTCCGCCGGTGACGGCGCCACCGGCGCCTTCATGAGCATTCACAACTCGGTGGGCTGCGGGCCGGTGCTCAACTACGGCAGCGAAGAACAGAAACAGACCTGGCTGGCGGATCTGGCCAGCGGTGCGGTGATCGGCTGCTTCTGCCTGACCGAACCCCAGGCTGGCTCCGAAGCGCACAACCTGCGCACCCGCGCCGAGCTGCGCGACGGGCAATGGGTGATCAACGGTGCCAAGCAATTTGTCAGCAACGGCAAGCGGGCGAAACTGGCGATTGTGTTTGCCGTCACCGATCCGGATCTGGGCAAGCGCGGTATCTCGGCGTTTCTGGTGCCGACCGATACGCCGGGTTTCATCGTCGACCGCACCGAACACAAGATGGGCATCCGCGCTTCCGACACCTGCGCCGTGACGCTGAACGATTGCCGTATTCCCGAGGCCAATCTGCTGGGTGAACGCGGCAAAGGCCTGGCCATTGCCCTGTCCAACCTTGAGGGCGGACGCATCGGCATTGCCGCGCAAGCACTGGGCATCGCCCGTGCAGCGTTTGAAGCGGCGCTGGGATACGCCCGCGATCGGGTGCAGTTCGGCAAGGCCATCGTCGAGCACCAGAGCATCGCTAATCTGCTGGCGGACATGCAGATGCAGATCAACGCGGCGCGGCTGATGATCCTGCACGCGGCGCGGTTGCGCACGGCGGGCAAACCCTGTCTGTCGGAGGCTTCGCAGGCCAAGCTGTTTGCATCGGAAATGGCTGAAAAGGTGTGCTCGTCAGCGATTCAGATTCATGGCGGGTATGGGTATCTGGAGGATTACCCGGTGGAGAAGTATTACCGGGATGCGCGGATTACCCAGATTTACGAGGGGTCCAGCGAGATTCAGCGGATGGTGATTGCTCGGGAGCTGAAGAACTACCAACTCTGATGAATCGCCCCCACGCAATGCGTGGGGGCGAACACCGTTACTTGCCCTGGAACTCCGGCGGCCGTTTGGCCACAAACGCCGCCATCCCTTCCTTCTGATCCTGCGTCGCAAACGCCGCATGGAACACCCGGCGCTCGAAGCGCACACCTTCAGTCAGGTTCACTTCAAAGGCGCGGTTGACGCTTTCCTTGACCATCATCGCAATCGGCAGCGACTTGCTGGCAATCACCGCCGCGACTTTCAGCGCTTCATCCAGCAACTCGTCGCTTGGCACGATGCGAGCGACGATGCCGCAACGCTCGGCTTCCACCGCGTCGATCAAACGCCCGCTCAGGCACATTTCCATGGCCTTGGCCTTGCCCACGGCGCGGGTCAGGCGCTGGGTGCCGCCCATGCCCGGCAGCACGCCGAGGTTGATTTCCGGCTGGCCGAATTTGGCGTTATCGCCGGCCAGGATGAAGTCGCACATCAGCGCCAGTTCACAGCCGCCACCGAGGGCAAAACCGTTGACCGCTGCGATGATCGGCTTGCGCCGGTTGGCCACGCGGTCGCTGTCGCTGAACAGGTCGTCCATGTAGATCTGCGGGTAGGTCAGCTCGGCCATTTCCTTGATATCGGCGCCGGCAGCGAAGGCTTTCTTCGAACCGGTGATGACGATGCAACCAATGTTCGCGTCGGCTTCCAGACCATCAAGGGCGCGGTTCACTTCGCTGACCAGTTGCGCGTTGAGGGCATTCAGCGCCTGCGGGCGGTTCAGGGTGATGACGCCGACGCGGCCATGGGTTTCCAGCAAAATCGTTTCGTAACTCATGTGCAGATTCCTTCTCAAAGATTGCGCGAAATGACCATGCGCTGAATGTCGCTGGTGCCTTCGTAGATCTGGCAGACCCGCACGTCGCGATAGATGCGCTCCAGCGGGAAGTCGTTGAGGTAACCGTAACCGCCGAGGGTTTGCAAGGCCATGGAGCAGACCTTCTCGGCCATTTCCGAGGCGAACAGCTTGGCCATCGACGCCTCGACCAGCGCCGGCTGACCGCTGTCACGCAGGGCGGCGGCGTAATGCACCATTTGCCGCGCCACGGCGATCTGGGTGGCCATGTCCGCCAAGCGGAACGCCACAGCCTGATGCTCGATGATCGGCTTACCGAAGGTGTCACGCTCGCGGGCGTAATCACGGGCCGCTTCGAATGCGGCGCGGGCCATGCCCACCGATTGCGAAGCGATGCCGACACGACCGCCTTCGAGATTGGCCAGGGCGATCTTGTAGCCCTCGCCCTCCTCGCCCAAACGGTTGGCCACCGGCACTTTGACGTCTTCGAACAAAATCTGGCAGGTGTCCGAGGCGTGCTGGCCGAGTTTGTCTTCGACGCGAGCGACTTTGTAGCCCGGCGAGTCGGTCGGCACGATGAAGGCGCTGATCCCGCGCTTGCCGGCACTCGGGTCGGTGACCGCAAACACAATCACGATCCCGGCGTTCTGCCCGGAGGTAATGAACTGTTTGCAACCGTTGAGCACGTAATGATCGCCTTCCAGCCGTGCGCGGGTTTTCAGGCTGCTGGCGTCGGAACCGGCCTGAGGTTCGGTCAACGCGAAGGCACCGAGCATCTCGCCGCTGGCCAGCGGTTTGAGAAAACGTTCGCGCTGGTCGTCGTTGCCGAACTTGAGGATCGGCACGCAACCCACCGAGTTGTGCACGCTCATGATCGTCGAGCAGGCGCCGTCGCCGGCGGCTATTTCTTCGAGGGCCATGGCGTAGGCCAGGTAACCGGTGTCGCAACCGCCCCACTGCTCCGGCACCAGCATGCCGAAGAAGCCCAGCCCGGCCATTTCGCCGATGGCTTCTTTCGGGAAGCGGTGTTCGCGATCCCACTCGGCGGCGAACGGTTTGAGCCGTTCCTCGGCAAACTGCCGGGCCATGTCGCGGATTTGTTGCTGGTCGTCATTGGGAATCATGGCAAATCCTTAACTCGGGTTCAGACGCACTCGACGGCCATCGCCGTGGCTTCGCCGCCGCCGATGCAGATCGCCGCGACGCCGCGTTTCAGGCCTTTCTGGCGCAGGGCCGAGAGCAAGGTCACCAGAATCCGCGCACCGGAGGCCCCGATCGGGTGACCGAGTGCACAAGCGCCGCCGTGGATGTTCAGCTTGTCGTGTGGGATTTCCAGATGGGTCATCGCCGCCATGCCGACCACGGCAAACGCTTCGTTGACCTCGAACAGATCGACCTGATCCAGCGACCAGCCGGTTTTCTTCATCAGCTTCTTGATCGCGCCAATCGGTGCCACCGGGAACAGGCCCGGGGTGTCGGCGAACGCTGCGTGGCCGTGAATCACCGCCAGCGGTTTCAGCCCCTGTTTCTGCGCTTGCGACTGACGCATCAGCACCAGTGCGGCGGCGCCGTCGGAGATCGAGCTGGAGTTGGCTGCGGTCACGGTGCCGCCCTCGCGGAACGCCGGTTTCAGCGAAGCAATCTTGTCCAGTTTGGCTTTTGGCGGCTGCTCGTCGTTGCTGATCACCACTTGTTCCTTGCCGACGGTCACGGTCAGCGGAACGATTTCGTCCTTGAAGCTGCCGTCCTTGATCGCCTGCTGGGCACGGGTGGTCGAGGCGATGGCGAAAGCGTCCTGAGCTTCGCGGCTGAAGTCGTTGGTTTCGGCGCAATCCTCGGCGAAGGTGCCCATCAGGCGACCCTTGTCGTAGGCGTCTTCGAGACCGTCGAGGAACATCGAGTCCAGCACCCGGCCGTGGCCCATGCGGTAACCGGCACGGGCGCGATCCAGCAGGTATGGCGAATTAGACATGCTTTCCATGCCGCCGGCGATCACTACGTCGGCGCTGCCGGCCAGCAACATGTCGTGGGCCAGAATCGTAGTTTCCATACCCGAGCCGCACATCTTGTTGACCGTGGTGCAACGGGTGGACTTATCCAGCCCGGCGCCCAGTGCAGCCTGACGCGCAGGCGCCTGGCCGAGACCGGCCGGCAGTACGCAGCCGAACAGCACTTCATCGACCGCATCAGCGGCGACACCGGAACGTTCAACCGCAGCTTTGATCGCGGCAGCGCCGAGTTGTGGCGCGGTCAGGCTTTTCAGTTCGCCCTGAAAACCGCCCATCGGGGTGCGGACGGCGCTGACGATGACAATCGGATCGTTGGAGATGGTCATGGGAAATCCTCCTTACTTGGCGGCCATGCGCAAGGCGCCGTCGAGACGGATCACCTCGCCGTTGAGCATGCTGTTTTCAATGATATGCCGCACCAGCGCGGCGTACTCGGCAGGCTTGCCCAGGCGCGGCGGGAACGGTACGCCGGCGGCCAGCGAATCGCGCACTTCCGGGGTCATGCCGGCCATCATCGGGGTTTCAAAAATGCCCGGAGCAATGGTCATCACGCGGATGCCGAAGCGCGCCAGTTCACGGGCGGCAGGCAGGGTCAGGCTGGCGATGGCGCCTTTGGACGCGGAATACGCGGCCTGACCGATCTGGCCGTCGAAAGCAGCCACGGACGCGGTATTGATGATCACGCCGCGTTCGCCGTCGGCGTTGGCTTCGCTTTCGGCAATCGCCGCCGCTGCCAGACGCAGCATGTTGAAGCTGCCGATCAGGTTGACGTTGATCACCTGGGCGAAGCTGGACAAGGCGTGCGGGCCGTTCTTGCCGAGGATCTTCTCGCCGCGAACGATGCCGGCGCAGTTCACCAGACCATTCAGGCTGCCAAAGGCTTTGACGGTCGCCTGTACAGCGGCTTCGGCGGCGGCTTCGTTGCTGATGTCGGCGACCACGCTCTGCGCACCGAGGCGCTGAGCCTGAGCGGCAACGGCCTCGGCGTTCATGTCCACCAGCATCACTTTGGCGCCGGCGCTCACCAGCAACTCAGCGGTGGCGGCACCCAGGCCGGATGCGCCGCCGGTGACGATAAAAACCTTGTTCTCGATCTGCATGACTGACTTCCTGATTCAAGCTGAAACGTTGTGCACCGCGGCCTCTTGAGCCTTGGCGATTTCCTGGTTGCGCAAGATAAAGCGCTGCAATTTGCCGCTCGGGGTTTTCGGCAACTCGCTGACAAATTCGATTTCACGGGGGTACGAATGCGCGGCCAGACGCTTGCGCACGTGTTGACGCAACTCTTCGGCCAGCGCGGGTTCCGCGCGGTATTGCGGGTTGAGCACGACGAAGGCTTTCACCAGTTCGGTGCGCTCCGGATCGGGCTTGCCGACCACCGCCGCTTCGACCACCGCCGGGTGCTCGATCAGTGCGCTTTCCACGTCGAACGGGCCGACCCGGTAGCCTGAAGTGGTGATCACGTCATCACTGCGGCCGACGAAGCTGATACTGCCGTCCGGGTTCCACTCCACGGTGTCGCCACTCAGGTAGTAATCGCCGACAAAGGCCTTGGTCGGTGCACCTTCGTAACCGGCGAACCAGCACATCGGCGACTGTGTGCGGTCGATGGCAAGAATCCCGGGCTGACCGATGCCAAGTTCGTTGTACTGGTCGTCGAGCACCACGATGCGATGGCCCGGCGAAGCAAACCCGGCAGCGCCGAGGTGGATCGGGTGTTCGAGGCCGTGGTGGTTACATAGCACCATGCCCAATTCGGTCTGGCCGTAGTGATCGTGAATGACCACGCCGAGGTTGTCGGCGAACCAGCGGATCACTTCCGGGTTCAGCGGCTCGCCGGCGCTGCTGACGATGCGCAGCTTGCCCTTGATCGACCTGGCGAATTCATCGCCGCCAGCAATCAGCAGGCGATAGGCCGTGGGCGAACCGGTGAGGTTGGTGATCCCGTATTTGTTGATCACCCGGCAGGTGCTTTCAAGGGTGAACGGGCCATCGTAGAACGTGATCGGGTGGCCCATGGACAAAGGGCCGGTCACGCCGAAATAGATGCCATAGGCCCAGCCCGGATCGGCGACGTTCCAGAACGCATCTTCCGGGCGCAGATCCACGGCATCGCGGGTGTAGCTCTGGAACGCGACGACTGCCTTGAGCGGCACCGACAGTGCTTTCGACGGGCCGGTGGTGCCCGAGGTGAACATCAGCAGGAACGGGTCTTCGCCGGTCAGCATCACCGGTTCGCAGATACTGGAATGATTGGGCAGCTCGGCCCAGAAACTGAAATCGCCACGGACGATGCCCTGGCCTTTCGGGCCGCCGACGGTGACCAGTGTCGGGCATTCGGCAACTTCGCTGAGTTTCGGCCGGTTGACGGCGTCGGTGACCACGACTTTCGCACCGGAGCTGTTCAGGCGATGTTCGAGGGCTTTGGGGCCGAATGCGGTGAACAGCGGTTGATACACCGCGCCGATGCGCCAGGTGGCGAACACGGTGATCAGTAATTCGATATTGCGCGGCAACAGGCCGGCGACCTTGTCGCCCTTCTGCACGCCTTGGGCGAGCAGGAAATTGGCGAAACGCGCGGCTTTGTCCTGCAGGTCGCTGAAGGTGTAAGTCGCACTGGCGCCATCGCGACCTTCCCAGAACAGCGCGATGCGCCCCGGCAAGGCGTGACGGTCACAACATTCGACGCAGGCGTTGAGCGCCTCGAGCGAGCCGCTGAGTGCGGCGTCCACGGTGTGCTGATAATTGAACTGTTCGGTGGCAGACAAGTAATCGCGCATTGCCAGAATCCCTCTGTGTTTTTATTAGGTCGGGGAACCGTAAACATCAGAGGAATACTCGCGCCGCACGCCGGTTGCGGCAATGGCCAAAGCCTTCAAAGTGGATGACTGGTTTGGCCAAGGTTTGCGTCGATTCGAGGATCAGACCGCTTCGTTGAGAATCAGGCTGCGGTAGTGCCCCGGATTGGTCCCGGACCACTTGCGAAACGCCTTGTAGAACGAGCTCGCATCGGCAAATCCCAGGCGTGTGGCGATGTCGACAAAACTGATCGAAGGCTCCGCCAGCCAGGTGATCGCCAGCTCCTTGCGCACGCTGTCCTTCAAACCTTGATAAGTCTGCCCTTCTTCGGCCAGACGCCGACGCAGGGTCGAGGCCGACATGCACAACTGTTGGGCCAGGGCTTCGGTTTCCGGCCACTGTTCGGCGGGCAACTGCCGCAGATCCTGCTTGATCCGGCTGGCGAGGCTTTCCGGGTCGCGGTACTTCACCAGAATGTTGGCCGGGGCATGGGCGAGGAAGCGCTTCAACTCCTCGGCACTGCGCTTGATCGGCAGATCCAGCACGTCGGCGGCGAAAATCATCCGTGTGCGCGGCCGGTCGAAGCGCAGGTTTTCCGAGAACATCACCCGGTAGTCATCACAGAACTCCGGCGCCGGGCAGCGCAGCTCGATGGCCAGGATCGGAATCCGCCGCCCCGCCAGCCAGCACGCCACGCCATGGACAATCATCCAGTAAGTGAAATAGGTGAAGGCACGGCGCGGTTCAGGCTCGTCCTCCAGCAGCACGATCTCCGCCAGACTTTGCTGGTGCACCAGTTGCGCCGGCAAGCGTTCAAACATCAGCGACAGAAAATTCAAACCAGTGCTCAACCCGGCCGCCAGATTCGGCTGGGCCATCGCGCTGCGGCAGAGGAACTCGAGGCTGCCGGATTTCAGCTTGCGCGGGTCCATGCCAAAGAACTCGTCATCACCCCGCCGCGCCAGCAATCGCCATAACCGCGCGTACTGGCTGGCCGGGACGCGGGCGTCGTCGGTGGCCAGCAGCGCCGGATCGACGCCGACCTTGTTCAAGACTTCTGCCGTGGCCACGCCCGGGGCACAACTTTGCTGCAGTGCTTCACGCACCAGTTGAATGGCGATGGTGTCTTTTTCCGACATGGATCGAGGCAAATCCTGTTGTTGTTCGAGTGGCTGGCATCTTAACGCAGCAGCCCGGACACGGCTCGCTTCATCCGGAATGGCCGTGACGCATTTGAGAATGGTTGATCTTCAAGCCTGTTCAGCTACCGTTCAGGTAAATGTCAATGACTGACATGTGAGAATGACTTTCATTATGTTACAACTTGTAACCTCATTTCGTTACACAGTGGATGCCGAATGCTCGTTCCCTTTCTGATCATGCTGCGTGAAGGCATTGAAGCCGCGCTGATCGTTGGCATTATCGCCAGCTACCTGCAACAGACCGGTCGTGGCCAGTGGATGCCGGCGGTGTGGATCGGCGTGTTTCTCGCCGCTGCGCTGGCCTTGCTGGTGGGCGGTGGCCTGGAGCTGGTCAGCGCCGAATTCCCGCAGAAACAACAGGAACTGTTCGAAGGCGTGGTCGGCCTCGTCGCCGTGGGCATTCTCAGCTCCATGGTGTTCTGGATGCGCAAGGTGGCGCGTTCGATCAAGCATTCGCTGCAGGCCTCCCTCGACCATGCGCTGACCGCGTCGAAGCATCAGGTTATCGCGCTGATCGCCATGGTGTTTTTCGCCGTCGCCCGAGAAGGCCTGGAAACGGTGTTCTTCCTGCTCGCCGTGTTCCAGCAGAGCGAAGGTCCGGGCGCGCCGATCGGCGCCCTGCTCGGCCTGATCCTGGCCATCGTCGTCGGCTTCCTGATCTACAGCGGCAGCATGCGCCTGAATCTCTCGGCGTTCTTCCGCTGGACCGGGCTGTTCATCCTCGTGGTCGCCGCCGGCATCCTCTCCAACTCGGTGCAGGCGCTGCATGAAGCCGGTGTCTGGAATCACCTGCAAACCGTGCTCTTTGACTTCAGCGCGACGTTGCCGATGGACGGCCCGCTGGGCTCGGTGCTGGCCGGCATGTTCGGTTATCAGGATGCGCCGACCGTCAGCACCCTCGGCGCATACCTGATCTATCTGGTGGTGGCGCTGGTGATGTTCTTCTATCCGGCTCCCGCCCCGGCGCCCAAAGCCGCCGCTTCGAATTCCGCTTCCAGTCAATAAGGGCCTCCATGTCAAAGCCTAATACTCCCCAGGCCTCCCCTCCCCGTGCCTTGCGCTGGGCGGTGGCCGGTTCGGTGGTCGTGATGATCGCCGCCGGCGGCCTGTTCTACTACGCCTCGAAAATGGCTGCGGCCAAACGTCAGCACAATCACGACGAAGTGGTGGTCAACATCCACCCCGGCAGTTGCGAGCCCAACGAGCTGAGCGTGCCGGCCGGCCGCGCCAGTTTCCGCATCGTCAACCGCTCCGACCGGGCGGTGGAATGGGAAATCCTCGACGGCGTGCTGGTGATCGAAGAGCGCGAAAACATCGCACCGGGCCTGAGCCAGGTGATCAACGCCAACCTGCAACCCGGCGACTACGCCATCACCTGTGGCCTGCTGAGCAATCCGCGCGGCGTGCTGCATGTGACGCCGACCGCAGCCTCCGATGCCGCCGCCAAGGCCAAGCCGTCGATGGTCGCTTTCGTCGGGCCGCTGTCGGAGTTCCGGGTTTATCTGGCCACCCAGGGCAGCGCGCTGATCAGAGCCGTCACGGCGCTGAATCAGGCGATCACCAGCGGTGATCTGGCCCAGGCGCAAGCGGCGTACCTGCCGGCCCGCGCGGCGTATCAGCGTCTGGCCCCGGCGGCACAACGTCTGGCCGAGCTGGACAACAGCATCAACGCCCGCGCCGATTACTTCGAGAAACGCGAGCAGGATCCGGCCTTCGTCGGCTTCCATCGCATCGAGTACGCGCTGTTCCAGCAACGCAACCTCGACGGTCTGTCGCCGATTGCCGAGCGCCTGCTGGGCGACGTCAACACGCTGAAACAACAGTTGCTGGCCCAATCGCTGCCGCCGGAGCAACTGGTGGAAATCCTCGTGCGCAACCTCAACACCCTGGCCGACGTGCGCGCCGCCAGCGGCGAAGAGGAACGCTACAGCCACGGCGATCTCAACGGCTTCGCAGCGAACCTGGAGACGGCGCACAAAGTCGTCGAACTGCTGCGACCCCTGCTGACGAAATCCGCCGCCGACCTGCTGCCGAAAATCGACAGCGCGCTGACTGACTTCGACAACACCCTGAACGGCTTCAAGGTCAAGGACGGCTACGCGAGTTACGACACCGTCAGCGGTGAACAACGCAAACAGATCGCCGACAAGGCCAAGACCCTGGCCGACGCTCTCGACGGCATCGATCCCGCCCTCGGCCTCTCCGGCCTGTAAGTAGAAGACGAATACCGATGAACGATTCCGAACACTTCAACCTGCAACGCCGTCGCGTACTGATGGGCATGGGCGCCGCCGGCGTCGCACTGGCCGGCACCGCCCTGAGCTGCCCGGCAATGGCCGCCTCCCCTGCGCAAGTCACCGAAGCGCCGAGCAGCGACAAGACCCAGGATCACCACGATTTTCACGGCGTGCACCAGACCGGCATCGTCACCCCGCGTCCGGCGTCCGGCATGCTGGTGTCATTCGATGTGCTGGCCAGCGACCGCGAAGACCTCGAACGCCTGTTCCGTACCCTCAACGAGCGCATCGCGTTCCTGATGAAGGGCGGCCCGGTAGCGCAGATCGACCCGAAGCTGCCACCGCCGGATTCCGGCATCCTCGGCCCGGTGGTCACCCCGGACAACCTGACCATCACGGTGTCCGTGGGCGAGTCGCTGTTCGACGAGCGTTTCGGCCTCGCCGCCGCCAAACCCAAGCGCCTGATCCGCATGGTCGGTTTCCCCAACGATGCGCTGGAAGCCGATTGCTGCCACGGCGACCTGAGCCTGCAGTTCTGCTCCAACACCGCCGACACCAACATCCACGCCCTGCGCGACATCGTGAAAAACCTGCCGGACCTGCTGCTGGTGCGCTGGAAACAGGAAGGCAGCGTACCGCCGCAAGCCCCGGCCAAACCCGGTGTACCGGCGCAATCGGCGCGTAACTTCCTGGGTTTCCGCGACGGTTCGGCGAACCCGGATTCCAACGACGGCAAGGCCATGGATCGCATCGTCTGGGTGCAACCGGGCAGCGACGAACCGGCCTGGGCGGCCCACGGCAGTTATCAGGCGGTGCGGATTATCCGCAACTTCGTCGAACGCTGGGACCGCACGCCGTTGCAGGAACAGGAAAGCATCATCGGCCGGGTGAAAACCACCGGCGCGCCGATGGGCGCCAGCCATGAGACCGAAGTCCCGGACTACAGCAAGGACCCGGAAGGCAAGCTGACCAAGCTCGACGCGCACATCCGCCTGGCCAACCCGCGCACCGCCGCGAGTCAGGCCAACCTGATCCTGCGCCGCCCCTTCAACTATTCCAACGGTGTGAACAAGAACGGCCAACTCGACATGGGCCTGCTGTTCATCTGCTACCAGGCCGATCTGGAAAAAGGCTTCATCACCGTGCAGACCCGCCTCAATGGCGAGCCGCTGGAGGAATACCTCAAGCCGGTCGGCGGCGGTTACTTCTTCACCCTGCCGGGTGTTACGGGCGACAAGGATTTCATCGGTCGCTCGCTGCTCAACGCTACCCAACCAAAAACAACTGCATAGCATTCAACAGGAGCCGCCCCCATGAAAAAGACGCCCATCGCGTTATTGCTGACCCTCGGTCTACTCAACACCCCGCTGTCGGCGTTCGCGGCGACCGCGCCGCTGGATCTGGTCGGGCCGGTTTCGGACTACAAGATCTACGTCACCGAGCAACTGGACCAGTTGGGCACCCACACCAGGCAATTCACCGACGCCGTGAAAAAGGGCGACCTGGCCACCGCGCAGAAGCTCTATGCACCGACCCGCGTCTACTACGAGTCGATCGAGCCGATTGCCGAGCTGTTCAGTGACCTCGATGCATCCATCGACTCCCGCGTCGACGACCACGAAAAAGGCGTGAAGGCTGAAGACTTCACCGGTTTCCACCGCCTCGAGTACTCGCTGTTCTCGGAGAAGAGCACCCAGGGCCTGAACGATCTGGCCGACAAACTGGATAAAGACGTGCAGGACCTGCAAACCCGCGTCGCCGGCCTGACCTTCCCGCCTGAAAAAGTCGTCGGTGGTGCCGCCGCCCTGCTGGAAGAAGTCGCCGCCACCAAGATCTCCGGTGAGGAAGACCGTTACAGCCACACCGACCTCTATGACTTCCAGGGCAACATCGACGGCGCGAAGAAAATCGTCGACCTGTTCCGTCCGCAGATCGAGAAGCAGGACAAGGCGTTCGTGGCCAAAGTCGACAAGAACTTCGCCACCGTGGACAAGATCCTGGCCAAGTACAAGACCAAGGATGGTGGTTTCGAGACCTATGACAAAGTGAAGGACAACGACCGCAAGGCGCTGGTGGGCCCGGTCAATACCCTGGCGGAAGACCTGTCGACCTTGCGTGGCAAGCTCGGTCTGAACTGAGTTCCGCGCATAAAAAATCCCCCGGACGCGTTCTGCGCGTTCGGGGGATTTTTTGTTTTCCGGCGTTACAGAATCCGGTACAGCAACCGCTCGACCCGCACCCGGCTCACGCGCTTGAGGAACTTGGCCACCCCGGCCGGGTAGTCCGGCAAGGCTTCCAGATCCTGGAATCGCTCGATCCGCGTGGTGTGTTCGAAGATGTTTTCCAGCTCCAGACGGCGCGGCTCCAGCCACTCGCCTTTCGGGTCATCGATCAGCAGCGCGTTTTCCAGATCGAGCCGGAACGCCCGCGGGTTGAGGTTGTTGCCGGTCAGCAGCGTGTAGCGCTGATCGATCCACATGCCCTTGAGGTGATAGCTGTTGTCGCCCTCACGCCACAGATGCAGGTTCAACTGGCCGCTGTCGATGTTGCGCTGATGACGCTTGGCGAAACGGCGCAGGCTGATCTCGTACAGATACGGTAGCGCGGCGATCACCTTGAACGGCTCGCTCGGCGGAATGTAGAAGTCGTTGGCGGTCTTGTCGCCGACCACGATGTCGATCTTCACGCCACGGGCCAGCGCCCGGTTGATCTCGCGGATCACCCCCAGCGGCAGGTTGAAGTACGGCGTGCAGATGGTCAGTTGCTTCTGGGCGCTGGCGATCAGCTCCAGAATCACCCGGTTCAGCGGGTTGTTCTTGCCCACGCCGAGCAACGGGCTGACCGACAGGCCGGTATGCGCCGTGCTGCCGGCGCTGGTGTCGTACGCCGCGTACTTGAGACGGCTGCGCAGATCGCCGATGTCGTTGCGCAGGCTGCGGGTAGTCGGCAGGTGCGGCAGGTCGAGGCGATGCACCGCTTTCGATTCGATCAGGCCGTGCTTGACCAGATGGTGCATCGAGTCCGCCAGATCACGGCTCTGCAACACGTGATAACGGTCGAAGCGGTACTTGTCGAACTTGTGCAAGTAGACGTTGTTCAGGCTGGCGCCGCTGTAGACCACGCAATCGTCGATCACGAAGCCCTTCAGATGCAGCACGCCGAACAGCTCGCGGGTCTGCACCGGCACGCCGTAGACCGGCACCACGCTCTGGTGGGTGCGGGTCATTTCCTGATACCAGGCGGCGTTGCCCGGTTGCTTGCCGGCGCCGATCAAGCCGCGCTGGGCGCGCAGCCAGTCGACGACCACAACGATCTCAAGCTCCGGGCGCTTGAGCTTGGCGGCGTGCAAGGCATCGAGGATTTCCTGACCGGCTTCATCGTTTTGCAGATAGAGCGCGACGAGGTAGATGCGCTGGGTCGCCTGGGCGATTTTCTCCAGCAGGCAACGACGGAACTCGGCGGCGCCGGACAGAATGGTCACGGCCTCGGCGGTCAGCGGAAAGCTGCGCAACTTGGGCAGCAGAGAGCGTTTGAAAAGCAACGGCATAGGGCTCGCAATGGGTCGAATCCGAAGAACCCGAGAGCTTACACCATCAACTCCTTCGGGTCTTGTGAGTGTCTGTAATAACTTCGTCGCCAGCAGCCTGATTCCCACGTGAATCACATTTCCAATGTGGGAGTGAGCCTGCTCGCGAAAGCCAATTCAAAATCAGCGCTTGACCAAGGAGAACGATCGTTCTACTGTTCGCCACATGAACGAAATCACCAGCAACGACACGACCCGCGACATCATTCTGGATGTCACCGAAAAGTTGATCTACAAAAGTGGCATTGCGGCCACCGGCATGGATCTTCTGGTGAAAACCGCCGGTGTCTCCAGAAAGAGTATCTACCGCTACTTCGCCAACAAGGAGGAGCTGACCGTCGCCGCCCTGCAGCGCCGCGACGTGCGCTGGATGCACTGGTACAGAAGCGCCGTCGATCAGGCCGAAACCCCGGCCGATCGCCTGCTCAACCTGTTTACCGTGCTCAAGGGCTGGTTCGCCTCGGAAGGCTTCCGGGGCTGCGCCTTCATCAATACCAGTGGCGAAACCGGCGATCCGCAGGATCCGGTGCGCCTGGTCGCCAAAGACCACAAACAGAAGCTGCTCGACTACGTGTGCGAGCTGTGTACCGAACATGGTGCCGAGGACCCGCAACTGCTGGCCAAACAGTTGCTGATCCTGATTGACGGCGCCATTACCGTAGCGCTTGTGATGGGTGATCACAGTGCCGCCGATAATGCGCAATGCATGGCGCGAAAGTTATTGGACCTGTAAAGCCTCAATAAGCGAAAAGTTGTTAAATCGTTAATTTGATCGGGAGACAAACATGTCTACTGCAGCCGAAGTGCGTCCGCCATTGCCACCCTTCAACCGTGAATCGGCCATTGAAAAAGTTCGCCTGGCCGAGGATGGCTGGAACTCCCGCGACCCGCAGCGGGTGTCGCTGGCCTACACCCTGGATACCAAATGGCGCAACCGCGCCGAATTCGCCAACAACCGCGAAGAAGCCAAGGCTTTCCTGACCCGCAAATGGGCGAAGGAACTGGATTACCGCCTGATCAAGGAACTCTGGGCTTACTCCGACACCCGCATCGCCGTGCGCTACGCCTACGAATGGCACGACGACTCGGGCAACTGGTTCCGCTCCTACGGCAACGAAAACTGGGAATTCGACGAGCACGGCCTGATGTTCCAGCGATATGCCTGCATCAACGACATGCCGATCAAGGAAAGCGAACGCAAGTTCCATTGGCCGCTGGGTCGGCGCCCGGATGATCACCCGGGGTTGTCAGAGCTGGGTCTGTAACTGCGGACCTCGCTACTTCCGGTGGAAGCACGGATGCTTCCACTTAATGCTTTTCCTCAGAAACAGAAGTCAGTCGCTTTTATCGCAAAAGGTACTAATGGACTGTCAGTAATGACAGTAGCAGCCATAGAGGATCTATCAAATCATTGCCATGCAGCCAGATTTGGCCGAATTAACGGCCTCTCCTCTACCCATGACAGTGAGCGACTGATATGACCCAGAAAAACATGGTTCCAAATGGTGATTTCAGTACCGGTGATTTCAGCAAATGGATTCCACAAGGTTACGACACACCTATATCCGTCGAACGCCACAACGGTAACTATGCCGCACGCTTGGTCGGTGGTAGAAACCAGGGTCAGAGTCTGGCAACCGAGACCTTTCAAATTCATCCGGGAGAGTTCGATTTCAGTTTCCAGATCCAGGCTCCCGATGCCGCCCCGTTGCAAGGCACCAAGGATCGACGAATTCACCTCCCAGTCCTCGGCAAAACCTCCAACCCTCTGTTTCACGCGCACATCTATTACACCCTTTGGGCGACCAATCGCAACACTGGTGAACATGAACTATGGCCCGAAGTGCGCTTTATCGATTCGCAAACAAGAACGATGACGCTCAAAGGCACTATCCGGCCCGGTTACGAGTGGTTAAGTGTTCACTTCGCCATTCCCAACGATTTCTTTGGAAACAAAGGGCCGTATTTCATCGACAACGTCTGGTTCTCGACTATGTAGCCACTGACATTCAGACATTATTGGATCGATGAGTATCCCAGTCGCGATGAACGGGTGTTACAGCTATGATGACCGCCCGTTCCTGCCCTGCCGAATAAGCCGATTCCATGCCTTTCGAACTCAGCGTTGACCTCACCACCCTGGCCGTTCTGGCCCTTGTCGCTTTCATTGCCGGATTCATCGACGCCATCGCCGGCGGTGGCGGTCTGTTGACCACACCTGCGCTGCTCACCGCCGGCCTGCCGCCGCATCTGGTGTTGGGCACCAACAAGTTGAGTTCGACCTTCGGCTCGGCCACTGCCAGTTTCACCTTCTACCGACGCAAGCTGTTCCACCCACAGCAGTGGATGCACGCGATCATCGGCACGCTGGTCGGTGCGTTGACCGGCGCCATCGTCGCCCACTATCTGCCGGCGGAATGGCTGAACAAGATGTTGCCGGTGATCGTCTTCGCCTGCGGCCTGTACCTGTTGTTTGGCGGCACGCCGAAAGCGCCGCTGGACAGCGACGCACCGATCAAGAAAAAGTGGCAATCGACCCAGGGCTTCAGCCTCGGTTTCTACGACGGTGTGGCCGGCCCCGGCACTGGCGCCTTCTGGACCGTCAGCAGCCTGCTGCTCTACCCGATCGATCTGGTGAAGGCCAGCGGCGTGGCGCGCAGCATGAACTTCGTCAGCAACATTGCGGCGCTGTCGGTGTTCGTGTTTTCCGGGCAGGTGGACTGGATCATCGGCCTGAGCATGGGCCTGTCGGTGATGGTCGGCGCGTTCTTCGGGGCGCGCACCGCGATCAGCGGCGGCGCCAAGTTCATTCGTCCGGTGTTCATCACCGTGGTGCTGGGGTTGACCGTGCGTCTAGCCTGGCAGCACTGGTTCAGCGTGGCCTAAGCGCCGCGCAACGTAGACGTCGATCAGGTAACGTGCAATCGATTTTGACGCAGGCAACGGCGGCAGATCGTGCACGTTGAACCACTGGGCGTCTTCGATCTCGTCTTCCTGACAGACAATCTCGCCGCCGGCGTATTCGGCATGAAAACCCAGCATCATCGAGTGCGGGAACGGCCAGCACTGGCTGCCCATGTACTGGATGTTCTTCACTTCGATGCTGACTTCCTCGCGCACCTCGCGAATCAGGCAATCCTCGGCCGACTCCCCTGGCTCGGCAAACCCGGCCAGCGTGCTGTAGACCCCGGTGACGAAACGCGGCGAGCGCGCCAGCAGGACCTCATCGCCACGAGTCACCAGCACGATCATGCTTGGCGAGATGCGCGGGTAACTGCGCAAGTCGCACGGCTGGCAATACATCGCCCGCTCCCGTGCCACCTGAGTCATGGGCTGACCGCAGTTGCCGCAGAAACGGTGTTCACGGGCCCACGTCCCGATCTGCGCGGCGTAGCCCAGCACTTTGTAGATCGTGTGATCGCCATCGAGCATGAACGCCCGCAAGCCTTTCCAGTTACAGCCCGGCACCTCGCTGGCGCTGCGCAGTTCCAGCAGGTAGACCGGCTCGCCATCGAGGTGACCGATACCGTGCTCGGCAAGGATCGACAGGTCTTGGCGCTTGAGCCATTCCCGGGGGAACAGCGCGCCATTGTCATCGAACAGAAAACCCTCGGGGCTGCGCGCGACGGCCCAGCCGCCGGGTTGATCGGTGTCCAGTACTGCGGTGGTCCAGCGAGATGTCATGGTTTCTCAATCCAGAAATTCGGGTTTCTGTTTGCTCATATGGGCGGCCATGGCCACGCGCAAGTCGGTGGATTGCAACATGGCGGCGTTCCAGGTGGCAACGTACTCCAGACCATCGTCGATACGGTGGTCGCGCATGTAGCTGATCATTTCCTTGGTGCCGGTGACCGCGATCGGCGACTTGCCGGCGATGTCCCGGGCAATGTCCATCACGCCTTCGATCAGGCTGTCCTTGTCGCTGTAGACGCGATTGACCAGTCCGATGCCGCGGGCCTCTTCGGCGCCAAAGGTGCGACCGGTGTAAGCCAGCTCACGCAGCATGCCGTCACCGATGATCCGTGGCAACCGTTGCAAAGTGCCAACGTCGGCTGCCATGCCGATATCGATTTCCTTGATGGAGAATTGCGCGTCTTCCGCGGCGTAGCGCATATCGCAGGCTGCGATCAGATCGATCGCACCGCCCAGGCAATAACCCTGGATCGCGGCGAGCACCGGCTTGCGGCAATTGTCGACGGCATTGAACGAGGCTTGCAGGGTCAGGATCTTTTTGCGCAGCAGGCGCGCATTGCGGCCGACGTCCTTGCCCAGCTCATTGGCCACGCCGGCCAGCATCATCAGGTCGATGCCCGAGGAAAAATGTTTGCCGGCACCGCTGAGCACCACCACCCGCACTTCGTCGGTGTCGTCGATCCACTGGAACACCTCGACGATTTCGCTCCAGAACGCGGCGTTCATCGAGTTGATCTTTTCCGGACGGTTGATCTGCACATGGGCGATGTTGTCGGCCAGTTCGACGCTGAAGGCGGTGTATTGAGTCATGGCAGAAATCCTTTACCGGTCTGAAAATGAGGCCTGAACTATATCAAGGCCTCAGAACGGCGGTTCGGCCAAATGCAGGACTCTAGCCGCCCTTCACCGCCACGAACGCGGCAGTCTCGTAGGGCACGGTCATCACATCCCTGCCCCGCAGTTCGGGATCGGATGCGATCAACGCCCGCAACTGTTCATCGATCCGTGCACGCTCTGCATCCGGCAGCGCCGCGATGAAGCTGGTGGAACGCACCCGGTTGAAAATCACATCTTCCGGCGAGCCGGTATGACCATGGTGAAAATGTTCGGCCTGCAACGGCCCGAATGCCGGATGCGGGAACACTTTGCGCCAGGCGCCGGTGTAGTAACGCGGCGTGTCACCTTCCCGGGCGTTGACGATGGCATCGAGCTTGGGCACCCAGCCGACCCGGGTATCGCGCAGGTTCCAGATCAGCCCGAGCTTGCCGCCGGGCTTGAGCACCCGGGCGATTTCGTCCAGCGCCTCGGTGCTGGCGAACCAGTGAAAGGCCTGGGCGCAGACCACGGCATCCACCGAGGCGTCGGGCAATGGCAAATCGGTCGCCATGGCGCTGACGGCCAACACGTCGGGCCAGTTGGCAGACAGTTTTGCCAGCATCTGCGCCACCGGCTCCACGGCAATCACCTGGGCACCGGTCGCCACCAATCGTCCGGTGAACTTGCCGGTACCGGCGCCGAGGTCGATAACCGTCTTGTGGCCGTCCAGGTCCAGTGTTGTCGTCAGCCAATCGGTGACCGCCGGCGGATAGTCCGGCCGGCCTTTGACGTAGGTTTCCGCTGCGGTCTTGTAACCGGCGGCAGCGGAGTGATGAACCTGATCTTTCATGGCGCAACTCCCGGGGTAGAACGGCGGATTGACGACAGACGACACGAGCATAGCCCGCGACTTTGCGCTTTCCTTGAATGGCACCTGACAAAGCAATGAATAAAACTTCACCTTGCGGTGTTCAACGTGAAACAGACCCACTATGGAGCCTTGCCCATGACTTTCCGTTCCGTTATGTTCGCCGCCCCGTTGCTGATGGCCGCCATGTTGTCCAGCCCTTTGGCCCTGGCCCACGGTGATGAAGACGAGCCGGTGCAGAAACCCAACTGCCCGAAAGGTCAGGTGTACGACAGCAAAACGCAGAAATGCGTGACGCAGACCAGCAGCCTGGTACCGGACGCTGACCGCACCGATTACGCCTATCGCCTGGCCAAGGACGGCCGATATGAAGAAGCCCTGGCCTTGCTCGACACCCTGAAACAGCCGAACAACGCCAAGGCACTCAACTATCGCGGTTACGCCACGCGCAAACTGGGACGCACCGACGAAGGCATCGGTTATTACCTGCAATCGGTGAAACTTGATCCGCAGTACGCGCAAGTCCGCGAATACCTGGGCGAGGCTTATGTCATCAAGGGCCGCGTCGATCTCGCGCAGGAACAGTTGCAGCATATCCAGAAGATTTGCGGCACGACCTGCGAGGAATACCGGGACCTGGCCGAAGCCATCAACGATTCATCGAAAACCTGACACGACACGCGGAGGCGAACATTTTCAGCGATCAGGCCTTCAGAGCCGAACTCGGACAACACCTGGCGCGCCTGTGGCGCTACGGCTTGCTGCTGTCGCGCAACCGGCACGTGGCCGAGGATCTGGTGCAAGCCACCTGCGTGCGGGCGCTTGAACGTTCAGGCCAGTACGTGGCCGGCACGCGCATGGACCGCTGGCTGCTGAGCATCCTGCATTCGATCTGGCTCAATGAAGTGCGCGCCCGCCGGGTGCGCCAGGGCCAGGGCGTGGTGGACGCCGACAGCCAGCTGACATTCGACGGCGAATACGCCGCGCAGACCCACGTCATGGCGGCGCAGGTGATCCGCCGCGTCGATGCGCTGCCGGAAACCCAGCGCGAAACGGTGTACCTGGCCTATGTCGAAGGTCTGTCCTATCGCGAAGTCGCCGAGATCCTGCAAGTGCCGATCGGCACAGTCATGAGTCGTCTGGCCACCGCCCGCCTGAAACTGGCCGAATACCCACCGCTGCATGCGGTACCGAATACCCCCGCAGGAGACCGGCAATGAATACGCCTTCCGACGAGCAACTGGTGGCGTATCTGGACGATGAACTGGACCGCGAACAACGCAGCCAGCTCGACAGCCTCATCGCCGACGATCCGCTGCTCAATCTTCGGGTGCAGTGGCTGAGCCGCAGCAACCTGCCCTATCGCGACGCCTACGACGAACTGGCCCGACAGGCACCGCTCGATCGCCTGCAAGCCCGACTGGATGCCGCACCCTCCCCGCAACGCCCCGGCTTCAGTCGTCGCTGGTTCATCGGCGCGGCGGCAGCGGGCATGGTGCTCGCGGGTGTCGCGGCCGACCGTTTGTTCCTCGGCTGGCAAGCGCAGCAATCGCATAGCTGGCGTGAGTTGGTGGGCGATTACATGGCGCTGTATGTACCGCAAACCCTTGAACATCTGGCCACTGACGAAGCCTCGCAACTGGCGCAATTGCGCACGGTCGACGCGCGGCTGGGCCTGAGCCTGTCGCCAGCGAAACTGAAACTGCCCGGCGCGCAGTTCAAACGTGCGCAACTGCTCGAATACGACGGCGTGCCGATTGCACAGATGACCTGGCTTGATGCCGCCCACGGCCCGCTGGCACTGTGCGTTACCCGCTCCAACAGTGGCAGTCAGGCGCTGGCCCATGAACGCCGGCACGGGATGAACGTGGTGTACTGGACCGAACGCGAGCATGCCTGGATGTTGATCGGCCATAACCCGGCCACCGAACTGGAAGGTCTGGCGAAAATGTTTAAAGAGCGGCTGAGCACATGAGTCTGCCTGTCACTATGCTTGGCCAGTGATTATCCAGGGAGGAACCCTTACATGACGATTTCACCGCGCACTGCATTGCTGGTCATCGACGTCCAGAACGATTTCATTCCCGGTGGCCAGTTGGCCGTGCCCGAGGGTGACCGGATCGTTCCGCTGATCAACCGTCTCGCCGAACAGTTCAAGCAAGTGGTCATTGCCCAGGACTGGCACCCGGCGGGTCATGCCTCATTTGCCTCCAGCCATCCCGGTCGCCAGCCTTACGACGTGATTCAATTGCCGTACGGCGAGCAAACCCTGTGGCCGGATCACTGCATTCAGGGCTCACGCGGCGCCGAGTTTCACTCGGGACTCAACCTGCCCCACGCTCAATTGATCATCCGCAAGGGCTGCAACCCGGACATCGACAGTTATTCGGCGTTTCTGGAAGCAGATCGCGTCACGACCACAGGGCTGGCCGGATATCTGAAGGAACGCGGGATCGACACGGTGTACATGGTCGGCCTGGCGCTGGATTTCTGCGTGATGTTCTCCGCGCTGGACGCACGGGCGGCGGGGTTCAATACCTTTGTGGTGCTGGATGCCTGTCGGGCGATCGATATGAATGGATCACTGGCCTCGGCGATAGAACGGATGCAAGTGGCCGGGGTCGGGTTGATTCAATCCACTGAATTGCTCTGATCACGGATCGCTCCCGCGCCATACGCGGGAGCGATCGAATCAAACCGGAGTCGGCAACCAAAGCCTGAACCGCGCCCCACCCAACGGCGAACCTTCCACCGTCAACGTCCCGCCCTGGGCTTCCAGCGCCCGACGGCTGATCGCCAGTCCCAGGCCAAACCCGCCAGTGGCCCGGTCACGGCTGCGATCCAGCCGATAGAACGGCTCGAAAATTCGCTCCCGCTCGTCTTCCGGAATGCCGATGCCATCGTCATCCACCCAGATCTCACAGCCCTTCGGGCAGACCTGCACACCGATCTGAATGCGTTTTTCGCAATAGCGCATGGCGTTGCGCAGCAGGTTCTGAATCGCGCGAGCCGTCAAACGCGGGTCGAGGGAGAAGCGTTCCAGTTGATTGTGCAGCAACACATCAATGACGATTTCCGGTGATTCCAGTTCTTCGTCGACGCTGCCCAGAATGCTGTCGATGAACTCGTCCAGCGCCACTTCGACCTGCTCCGGCAAGCGCGCCGGGTTTTGCAGGCGGCTGTAGGACAGCAGCTCCAGCACCAGCTCATCCAGTTCACGAATGTGCGCGACCAGACCTTGCAGGCGTTCACGACTGGTTTGTGGCAAATCATCGGACAGCGCCAACGCCAGTCCGAAGTCCAGTCGGGTCAGTGGTGTACGCAGCTCATGGGACACAGCGTTGAGCAAGTCACGCTGTTGATTGAGCAGGTTTTCAATGTCGCCGGCCATGGTGTCGAAGACGTTGGCCAGGCTGCCGATGTTCGAACTCGAGCCGATTTGCGTACGTTCGCTCAAATGGCCCTTGCCGAAACGCTCGGCGGTGCCCTTCAGGCGTTCAAGATCACGCCAGTGCGGCCGCAGCCACAGCAACAGACACGCCAGCAAGCTCGCGCCGATCAGGACGTTGATGCTCCAGTACAGCAAGTTCACGTCCATCGGGTCCGGCGGCACCACCATTTGCACGGCGATCTCACCGTTCAGCGGCGTCACCGCCAGCGTCCGCCAGCCCCAGTCGCCGATGCGCACCACGTTTTCACCACGACGCAGGCGCTCTTGTTCGATCGGGGTGAAATCAGCGTTATCGATACGGGCGAGGACGATGTGCAGCGGCTGGAAATCCTTGTCCATCGAGGCGGCAACCGCCGGCCACTGATCCTGCGGCACCGCGCGAAACTGCTTGGTGATCAGCGATTGCAGGCCCCGGGAATAGTCGAGGTTGTAAGTCACGAAGCGATCCCTGAACGCCATCACCACCAGATCCGGCACCAGATAGATTGCCGCGCTGTAGGAAACGATCGTCACCAGATAAAGGCGAAACAGGATTCTGAACATCGACTCAGCATTCCCACTCGGAACGGCTGAACAGATAACCCTTGCCCCACACGGTCTTGATCTTGCGCGCTTCGCCCGCGTGGTCGTCGAACTTGCGTCGTAGCTTGGAAATTGCCACGTCCACCGAACGGTCGGTACCGTTGAACTCTATGCCGCGCAGGCGTTGCAGGATCTGGTCGCGACTCAGCACTTCACCGGCATGACGGGCCAGTACCACCAACAGGTTGTACTCGCCGCTGGACAGCTCCACCGGTTGTTCGCGCCAGGTCACGGTGCGTTCGGACAAATCAATGCACAGATTGCCCATCAGGATGCGGTCGTTGGCGGTCATCGGTTCGCCGAGGCTGCTGCGGCGCAACAACGTGCGTACTCGCGCTAGCAAGACCCTTGGCTCACAGGGCTTGGTGACGTAATCGTCGGCGCCCATTTCCAGGCCCAGCACCTGATCGTGGCTGTCGTCGCGGGCGGTAAGCATCAGGATGGGTAGCGTTGCCGAGTCGGCGCGCAACAGGCGACAGACCTGCAAACCGTCGAGGCCCGGTAGCATCAGGTCGAGAATCACCAGGTCCGGCGGATTGAGCCGCGCCCGTTCGCGCACATGGTCGCCCCGGCCGATCACGCTGACGGAATAGCCGTTGCGCTCGAGATAGCTGGAGATCAGTTCGGCGAGGGCGGTGTCGTCTTCGACCAGGAGGATGTTGGGCATTGATGATCCAGAAAGTGCTGTGGCGACTCATCATCCGCTATCGCGAGCAGGCTCGCTCCCACAAGGACTGTATTCCAAATGTGGGAGCGAGCCTGCTCGCGATGCTTTATCTGTCGCAATAAATTTCAAGGCGTAAAGGATATACGCCCTCACTCGTCCCTGAGCAAAACCCTTACACAATTTCACACAGCACCTACAAAGCTTCACCGCTACCTTCGGTGCCTGCCCGTAGGATGCGCACATCAATATTGGGGGTTGTACATGTCGAAGAATCTGCTGGCCGGGCTCGGCCTGATCGCATTGGCGCTGACGCTGAGTGCCTGTGGTAAATCCTCGAGCACCGAGGAACAGGCGCCGCCGGCCACCGTGCGGGTCGAAACCCTTGAGGCACGCCCCCTGTCGATCAGCAGCGAACTGAGCGGGCGCATTGCCGCGCCACGCATCGCCGAAGTCCGCGCCCGGGTCGCCGGTGTGGTGCTGCAACGCACCTATCGCGAAGGCAGCGACGTGAAAAAGGGCGACGTGCTGTTCCGCATTGACCCGGCACCGTTCAAGGCCGACCTGGACAGCGCCGAAGCCGCCCTGCGCAAGGCCGAGGCCAACGCCTTTCAGGCAAAACTGCAAGAGCAGCGCTACGCCCAGTTGATCGACGACAAGGCCATCAGCGCTCAGGACTACGACAACGCCCGCGCCAACGCCCGGCAGACCGCCGCCGACGTTGCCGCCAACAAGGCCGCTGTAGAACGGGCGAAACTGAATCTGGGTTACGCAACCGTCACCGCGCCGATCTCAGGCCGCGTCGGTCGTGCACTGGTCACCGAAGGTGCGCTGGTCGGTCAGAACGAAACCACGCCCATGGCGCTGATCCAGCAACTGAACCCGATCCACGCCGACCTCACCCAGTCGACCCGTGAATTGAATGAGTTGCGCCGGGCCTTCCGTTCCGGCCAGTTGCAGCAGGTCGGCCAGGATCAGGTCAAGGCCACGCTGATTCAGGACGACGGCAGCCTCTATCCGCTGCCGGGCAAGTTGCTGTTCAGCGACATCACGGTCGATCCGGGCACCGGGCAGATCGTTCTGCGCAGCGAATTCCCCAACCCGGATCTCGATCTGCTGCCCGGCAGTTATGTTCGTGTGCGTCTGGAACAAGGCGTGATTCAGCATGGCCTCACCGTGCCGCAACGTGCGGTGCAACGCGACAGCGCCGGTGTGGCGCAGGTGCTGACCGTCGACGATCAGATGCGCGTCGCCCTGCAACCGGTTCAGCTCGGCGCGGTGCAGAACGACCGCTGGATCGTCACCGGTGGCCTGAAGGCCGGCGACCGCGTGGTCATCGAAGGCCTGCAGCACGCCCGCCCCGGCGAAACCGTGCAGATCGACGACACCCCTCTTCCACTTGCCCAGACCTCTGGTCAGTAAGCAGGACGCTCTTCTATGCCGCAGTTCTTTATCGACCGCCCGGTGTTCGCCTGGGTCGTCGCGTTGTTCATCCTGTTGGCCGGTGCGCTGGCCATCCCGCAATTGCCGGTGGCGCAATACCCCGACGTCGCGCCGCCACAGATCGAAATCTATGCCGTGTACCCGGGCGCCTCGGCGCAGACCGTCGACGAAAGCGTGGTCAGCCTGATCGAGGAAGAGCTCAACGGCGCCGATCACCTGCTGTATTTCGAATCGCAAAGCAGCCTCGGCAGCGCCACGATCAAAGCCACGTTCCAGCCGGGCACCAACCCGGAACTGGCGCAGGTTGATGTGCAGAACCGTCTCAAGGTGGTCGAGTCGCGGCTGCCGCAAGCGGTCAACCAGCAAGGCTTGCAGGTGGAGAAAGTCTCTGCCGGTTTCCTGCTGCTGATCACCCTGACTTCCAGCGACGGCAAACTCGACGACGTAGCGCTCAGCGACTATCTGGCGCGCAACGTGATGAACGAGATCAAACGCATCGACGGCGTCGGCAAGGCCCAGTTGTATGGCGCCGAGCGGGCGATGCGGATCTGGGTCGACCCGCAGAAGCTGATCGGTTTCAACCTGACGCCGGCCGATGTCAACGCCGCCATCGTTGCGCAGAACGCTCAGGTGTCGGCGGGCAGCATCGGCGACCTGCCGAACCCGAGCACCCAGGAAATCACCGCGACGATTCTGGTCAAGGGGCAGCTGTCGACGCCGGAAGAGTTCGCCGACATCGTGCTCAAGGCCAATCCGGACGGCTCCACCGTGCGCATCAAAGATGTGGCGCGGGTCGAGATCGGCAGCCAGGAATACCAGTTCGGCACCCGCCTGAACGGCAAGCCGTCCACCGCCGTCGGCGTGCAACTGTCGCCGGGCGCCAACGCCCTCAGCACCGCAACGCTGATCCGCGCCAAAATGGATGAACTGTCGCGCTACTTCCCGACCGGCGTTGAATACAAGATCCCCTACGACACTTCGCCATTCGTGAAGGTCTCGATCACCAAAGTGGTCTACACCCTCGGCGAGGCGATGCTGCTGGTGTTTGCGGTGATGTTCCTGTTCCTGCAGAACATCCGCTACACGCTGATCCCGACGCTGGTGGTGCCGGTGGCGCTGATGGGCACCTTCGCGACCATGCTCGCGCTGGGTTTCTCGATCAACGTGCTGACCATGTTCGGCATGGTGTTGGCCATCGGCATTCTGGTGGACGACGCCATCGTGGTGGTGGAGAACGTCGAGCGAATCATGGCCACCGAAGGCCTGTCGCCGAAAGAAGCAACGCGCAAGGCGATGACCCAGATCACCGGCGCGATCATCGGCATCACGCTGGTGCTGGTGGCGGTGTTCATTCCGATGGCGTTCATGCAGGGTTCGGTGGGCGTGATTTACCGGCAGTTCTCGCTGTCGATGGCCACCTCGATCCTGTTCTCGGCTTTCCTCGCCCTGACCTTGACCCCGGCGTTGTGCGCAACCTTGCTCAAGCCGATCGCCAAGGGCGAGCATCACGAGAAAACCGGGTTCTTCGGCTGGTTCAACCGCCGCTTCGAGCAACTGACCGATCGTTATCAGGGCTGGGTCGGCTACGCGCTGAAACGCACCGGTCGTTATCTGCTGATCTACGTTGTGTTGCTGGTGGGTCTGGGCCTGTGCTTTGCGCGCCTGCCCTCCTCGTTCCTGCCGGTCGAGGATCAGGGTTACACCATCACCGACATTCAACTGCCACCGGGTGCGACCAAGAATCGTACGGTGCAGGTTGCCGAACAGCTTGAAGCGCACAACAGCGGCGAACCGGGCATCAGTGACAGCGTGGTGATCCTCGGTTTCAGTTTCTCCGGCAGCGGGCAGAACGCCGCACTGGCCTTCACCACACTCAAGGACTGGTCGCACCGTGGCAGCGACGACTCGGCAAGCTCGATTGCCGAGCGTGCCAACATCGCCCTGAGCCAGATCAAGGACGCGATGGCATTCTCTGTACTGCCACCGCCAGTTGACGGTCTCGGCACTTCCAGCGGCTTCGAGTTCCGTCTGCAGGATCGTGGCGGCCTCGGTCATGCGACCCTGATGGAGGCGCGCACCCAACTGCTGGAAGCCGCCGAGAAAAGTCCGATTCTGATGAACGTCCGTGAAAGCGCACTGGCCGAAGCGCCGCAAGTGCAGCTGGAAGTGGACCGCAAACAGGCCAACGCGCTGGGCATTTCCTTCGCCGACGTCGGCAACGTGCTGTCCACCGCCATCGGCTCTTCCTACGTCAACGACTTCCCCAATCAGGGGCGGATGCAACGCGTGGTCGTACAGGCCGAAGGCGACCGTCGCAGTCAGGTCGATGACTTGCTGAAGATGCACGTGCGCAACGACGCCGGGAAAATGGTACCGCTGTCGGCATTCGTCCGAGCCACCTGGACTCAGGGCCCGGCGCAGCTGACCCGTTACAACGGTTACCCGGCGATCTCGATTTCCGGCGAACCGAAACCCGGCCACAGCACTGGCGAAGCCATGGCGGAGATCGAACGTCTGGTAGCGCAAGGGCCGAAAGGCATGGGTCAGGAATGGACCGGTCTGTCGTTGCAGGAACGTTTGTCCGGCAGTCAGGCGCCGATTCTGCTCGGTCTGTCGCTGCTGATCGTGTTCCTGTGCCTGGCGGCGTTGTACGAGAGCTGGTCGATTCCGACGTCCGTGCTGCTGGTGGTGCCGCTCGGTGTGCTTGGCGCAGTGCTGGCGGTGACGTTGCGCGGGATGCCCAACGATGTGTTCTTCAAGGTCGGCCTGATCACCATCATCGGCCTGTCGGCGAAGAACGCGATCCTGATCATCGAGTTCGCCAAGAGCCTGTATGACGAAGGCCACGATCTGATTGACGCCACGTTGCAAGCGGCGCGTCTGCGGTTGCGGCCGATTGTCATGACCTCGCTGGCGTTCATTCTGGGCGTTGTACCGCTGGCGATTGCCACGGGCGCGAGCTCGGCGAGCCAGCAAGCGATTGGCACCGGGGTGATTGGCGGGATGATTACCGCAACATTGGCAGTCATCTTCGTGCCAGTGTTCTTCGTTGTCGTGATCAAGCTTGTGCGCCGGTTCACCAAGCCTGATTGATTGAGCGCTCCCGGCGCGGTGGCCACAGGTCGCCGCGCTGGGCTAAGGTGTCTGAACCACCCTGGCCCATCGAGTCCCCATGCGCTTCCTCGCCCGCACCCACCCTCGCCTCTCCGCTGCCGCACTGCTCGGCCTTGCCGCAGGCCTCCTGGCCCCGGCGGAATCCGTCATCAGCAAAATCCTCATCGGCTGGAACGCCGGGGTCTGGACTTACCTGATCCTGATGCTTTGGCTGACCATCCGCGCCAAAGCACCGGACGTCAAACGCATTGCCGAAGTCGAGGATGAAAATGCCGGGCTGGTGCTGTTCGTTGTCTGCATTGCCGCATTGGCGAGCCTGGCCACCATTACCGTCGAGCTGGCCGGCAGCAAGGACCTGGAAACCACCCGCAAACTCCTGCATTACGGTTTTACCGCGCTGACGGTCATCGGTTCGTGGTTGCTGATCGGGGTGATTTTCTGCGTTCACTATGCCCGGCTGTTTTACACCTGGGACGGCAAGGAGCCTGCACTGCGCTTTGCCGAAGGCCTGACAACGCCCAACTATTGGGACTTCCTGTACTTCTCGTTCACCATCGGCGTGGCGGTGCAGACAGCGGATGTCGGTGTGGCCACGCGGGAGATCCGCAAGATCGTGCTGGCACAGTCGTTGATCGGGTTTGTGTTCAACACGGCGATTCTGGGGTTCTCAATTAATATTGCTGCTGGCTTGTTCGGCTAATGAAAGTTTCTTTCCAAAGTCGATGGCGCATATCCAATCTGTCACGATGCTTGTTTTTTTATATAGCGGAAATGTATAAAAACCAATCCATACTTTCTTCCATCTGCCTACCTGTCAACTCTGACAGTATACAAAATCAAGTACTCGCGCTTATATAGTCCATCCATGCTTTAGGCTGGATCCGGCTTATGGATTAGTTCCCCCTTAACTCTGGAGAAACATTCATGAATGCGCTAGTAAAACCACAAATCAGACTCGTCAACTCATTCACTGCAAAAGTACTTCGCAATGGAGACACTGAAGATTTCGCCGCAAAATTTTTCACTCTTGAGCTTAAAGACCTACCGGACCTAGGTGGGCACTATTGGGTGTTTGCTGCCGAATACACCGTAAGAGTAGATGAGAATCGAGTTGACAAGAAAACTATTACTTTAGCCCTTCCAGAAAAATCAAAATCAGGCGAATTTTTTATTCCGGACGACCCGAAGGGTCTGTACATCGACTATACCGACACCTCTGACCCAGAGCCGTATATTCATACAGCGACGAAAGGCACGGTGATATTGACACTCGGCTACAAAGGAGATGAATTGAGCAACATATCAGGCAAGATGGACATCACAGTCAGTGATACGGATGGACAGTCATTCATGATCTCCGGGGATCTGACTTATAGCACTTCTGTCATTTGACCCGTTTCATTGAAAAACAAAAAAGGAAGCAATCGCTTCCTTTTTTATTCTAGAAACTGTAACTCAACCCTACACTCGCACCCCATTCCTGGCTGACCGTCTTCCCTTTGCTGGAACTGACTTCGGAGTATACCTGCCAGCTTTTCCGCGCTGGCACCCAGTTGATGCCTGCGCCCAACTCCACGCTTGTGGACGAAAGATCATTAGTAAAGTCGGTCCCATTTACACTGACTTCGTTATTTTTTATAAATTCATGCGCCAGGGCTACCTTTAACCGAGGCTGCAGTTCTCCGCCGCGATCCAGGCGAATTTGACTACCGACCGATGTCCCTACCTTGCCTACGAGTGAGCGTGCGTGATCATTGCTCACTCGCATGCCATTATCAAGCGTGTAGTCCTTGCCCTGCGCAACGGCAGCGGCAACCTGGGTAAAAGGTTCAATAAAAATTCCGTTATCAAACGCAACATATTTACCCACTTCAACAGAGCCGCTCACAGCAAGATTTTTATAGTGTCCTTTGGTGCGAGTTCCATCGCTCATGGTGATTTTGGCACTGTTGTCAAACTGGTTGATCTTGCTCACCGTATCGACATAATAACCACTTCGAGCATCGTACCAGGTCAGATAACCACCCGCGTAGTAACTGTCGATTGCAGCAGTGCTCCCCCACTTCAGATCCATATCAGTCTTGCTGTAGCCGCCGAATCCACCAATAAGCCATTGCCCATCACCAAACGGAAATGGCGTGTCGGCCCCCACTGATATCCCACGCTGTTTTTGTGAGAAACCGTCACCATAGGCGTTAGCCACGTTGTACTGGTTCGCATAGCTGCGGATCCATACACCGGAGGGGGATTCGCCAGTGGCCCGCGTCAAGGTATTGGGCTCGCTGCCACTCAACCGTCGGTCACCAAGACGACTATTCAACGTGGTCATTTCCGAGTACAGGATAGTCGGCGCGGTGCCGGCAATCGCCAGGGCTGCATTGGTACCGGTACTGACGACTTCCTTGTCTGGCGCCAGGTACACCCCGCCATTTTCGCTCAATAGTTTGTAGGTGAAAGTGCCTGCATCTACCGGTCGCCCGTTATACAGGCTGAATGCGGCGTCTCCCGTGTTAACGCTACCGACTTTTACCGCGTTGCCTGTTGCAAATTCAGTTCCGCTCGCGGCAACCCGCAGTTGATGATTACCTGTCGCCGTACCGGTCACATTGAAGAAGTCGCTCTTGTCAGCAGCAAAATCTGCTCTTATATCAAACAAACCATTACCAGACAGGTTGACAATATCCAGCGTTTTGAAATCGCCACCAGTACCCAGAACAACATTACCGCCATTGAGGTGCAACCTATTGAGCTGGTTATTACCTGCCATGGTCCACCGGGAGCCGTTGCTGATATCTACACGCGAAGAATTAACAATATCCCCGACTATCGCAGAGCCGTTATCAATCAGCACTGAGGAACCGCCGGCCACGCCACCGACCACATTCCCTTTGAGAGAGCTTTGATTATTCAAGCTGATCACTGCTACGTTATTCAGATTACCAGTCAACGAACTGGCGTTTTGCAAAGAAATATTGGTGGTTGCTCCACCTGTCACGACCACATCGCCTTTCAGTACGGCATTGTCAGCAGTAAGATTTACCGTTCCCCCGTTACCGACTTCCAGAAAATTACCATTCCCGCCGGTCAAACTGGCGCCATTGAGTATATGGATATTGGTAGCAATTGGGCGTCCGCTGGGGTCCACGGAAATAGCTGCGCCACTTCCCCCTGTCACCTTCGTGCCATCCAGTACAAGTGTATTGGCCTGACTGATGAAGTTATCGCCACTCAGAAGTATGCCGTTAAGCCCGCCTTCCATTCGCCCCCCTTTAGCGAAGACATCTCCACTCGCGAGACGCAATCCGTAGCCCGTAGAGCTCTGAGACACCAGGTCTGAGTTGCTCATATTGAGTGTGGTTTGTGCGCTGACCACGGCTCCACTTGTCCCACCCATTACAGTGCTACCGGACAACGAGACCACCGTCGTAAGTGGAGAATTGGGCACCCGAGCAACTTGTAGCCCAGCACCATCACTTGTGATGGTGCTGTTGTTGATCGTTGCCGTCGAGTTGGTGATTGTGACCCCTGGCTGATTTGCTCGAGCAATGACGGTCGCTTTGTCAAGCGTGACAGTGGAACCATTATTAGCTCTGATATCCTGCAACGTGCCAGTATTGACCACCAACTGTGCCGCATTCGTAGAAATATTAAGAGTGGTAGCGTCATTAACTGTTAACGTCGCACCTTGACCAACAATGAAATCCTCCACAGGCGCTCCGTTGTTGATAGTCTCGTCAACAATAATGGGTCGAGCCTCGGCAAAAGATGTAATCAGGAGGGAAAGTGCAACAAGGCACAGCTTTTCTTTGTGAGGAACAGATACGTCTGTCGAACCAATGTGCGAAGCCATAAGAATAACCACTCGGAGGTATCATATTGTTGACCAGGATGACTCACTCATCAGAGCAGTCCGACCCGAAAGCGCACGCAAGACTACAGACCAGCCGCCTACGTTTATGTAGGATTAATCCTCAAGTCATGGAGGGTAAATCCGGATCTATCCGAAGACAGATAACGCAAGGAGGCACTTTCATGCCTCCTTGTCATTCATGGAACTCCGTACGCGTCACCTCACCTCGTGACAGAACTCACGATTGCCGTTCACCAGTGAAACCATTTTCACGGTGGCGTTCGAAGTGGCTTTTGTACCGTCTGTCCATTCCACCGAATACTTGAGCGATGCATAAGTAATGGGTGGAGGGGGCGCAGGGAAAGGATCCGGCCGAGTCTGGATAGGTACGATTTTAGTCAGATACTCAGCAATCGACCCAACGATCCCCGTCGTGGCTTCATTACCCGTCACTGGAATGACAACATCCTGGTCCGTACCGGCGATCGGCCCCGTCCCGTCAGCATTACTTGTTCCGACCCAATGCGCAGTGATGCTCTTCAAGCCTGCCAGAACCGGGCCTGCTGCTGTCTTGAATGTGAGAGAAGGGAATTCAGGTTTGTTTCCCCTGACAAATCCAACGGTCGGGCAGTTGATCGTTGTGGTGAGATACAGTCTTTCAATTTCAGGAGCTGGTACCTCTTTTCTGACCGTTGTCACGGTCACCGTTTCATCGAGTGAGCGTTGCAGGTTGATGCCACCGATATACGAACAACTCCAGTATGTAAGCTTGTCCCCCGCACCACCGCTGACAACCTCTGCAGCCGGCAGCTCACCTTCATATTGAGTCAATCCATCAGGGGAAAATTCGGCGATCGGCTTCCCGTTGTAATACCAGGTACCAACAGTGTTGGCAGGCAATTCGGCGCTGCCGGTCGGCATAGGGATGACGACCTTCGGATTTGTAACCAGGTCACCTGGCCCAAGGATATTGAGCAGATTGTCGACACCACGCAGTTGTACCTTGGCGAAATTGCGGTTGATCACGCTGGGGTCATCCGGGTTCTCACCTGGATAGGACAAATCCAGATCCGGCGTAGCCGGCGGGGAGTCTTTGGTCTGGATACCTCGTACCCAGGTCCATTTGAAGATCAGAGGAATTTCCCGGGCATCCGGGTCTCCGCCCGTTTCGGTGGCATAGATCAACTTAAGATCTGCGTACTTCATTCTGAACACCAACTCATTGTTGGTTCCAAACGCGTCCACCGGCGGAACAAGATCAAGGGTTTCATAGCCTTCTACGAAGACCGTAGCCTGATCCGTATCTTGAGTATTGAGCGGTCGAGCGACCCTGACGGTGATACCGTCTGGCTCGGCATCCTCGGCATCCTTGATATCGATCGTGTTATCTCCGGCCTGGCTAGCGGCATCAACCACAGGAGGCGCAGGCACAGGCAGGGGCACAAACTCGACGATTCGGCTGTTGGCAAGCATATCGAGGCTGCGGTTACCGGCCACATCCTCATAGGCCATGATCAGCCAACAGGTTCCGTTTGGCAGTTTGCCGATCTCTGATGCGGGTATTGAGACTTTTCCGTCCGCAGGCACCGGGTCAACAATCAACGTGGGTACAAGCTGGCGTGATGGCCGCAAGTTCGGACTCAGATAAATAAAGGCCTTATCCGTCGCCTTGCGGTCCCACTTGGCGTCAGTGACCGGGAGCGTGAATTCCATCCCGGTGGTTGCGATGGCTCCCAGATAAGCGCTATCAATTTTGGCACCGGGGGGTAACGGAAAGTCGATACGAGTTGGAGGGGCGAGTCGTACATCGCCCTTGTTGTGAAAAGGAGCATAAATATCGACGTAATAATCCGCGATCTCAGAGTATTGCGGGTTGCCATCCAAGGATCCGGAGCTCTGGATTTTCCAGTGCGTGGGCGAAACTGATCCCGTAGCTGGAAGGTCCGTCAATTTGCCCGCAGGTATCGTGACGTTCCAGGCGCTCGGGCGATTTGCAACCGGAGGCGCCGCTTCAGTATGGAGTACTTCCCAAGCCCATTCCTCCGGCTTGTCGGGATCATCCACACCGTCCTTAAAAGGGTAGCCCTCGATCACCACCATATCCCGGTCATTCGGAAACTCCCAGCCGGAAACCCTCAATGTGACAGGCAGATCCGGCTGGCGAGCGGCTGTCGTGGTTCCCGCTTGCGCCGCAGTACTTTTTAACAACGCGACCGGAACCGTGCCTCCATCCGGCACACCGACGATCACGGGCTTCGGTGAATCCGCCTGTACTCCGCCTGCACTCAGTCTTTTTTGCCTGAGTGCTACCCGAGAGTTTTCGGCAGCCTGTTGAACCGCATTCAACTTCATATCGATTGTCATGTGACAGTTCCTTTCGTCTAGTAGTGATACCCGCACTAACACATTTCATTAACCAACATCGAACACACGCCATTGATCATGATCCACAGAAATAACTTTTCCCGGGGATGGTACGATCAATCTTTACGAGTCCCGCAGCGGACTTGGCAATAAGTGATCCTTTACGGTAAATCGAATATACCGCGAGGACTGAGGCGTCCTTTTCCAACGGCTCTATAAAATTCTTGAAATCAGTTATTCGAAACTCATAATCGCCAATCACATCCTGCGCTGTCAGTGTTTTAATCACCGTATGCGAGAAAAGCGCAGTTCCGGATCCATTCAGTGTTTTATATCCTGACCACAAAAGATGCAGTTCATCATCTACCTGCCAGTTTGTTTTTGTGGGTAACGGAATCCGCACAATCACGACCACCCAAATTGGCGGCTGGGTAGAACAGTTCAGGTATCCCCACAGTGTAGCGGCCGGGAAAACGGGCTCAGGCAGCAAGACCACAGGCAAACGCCTGACAGTAAGATCCCGGGGATCGGAATAAGCGTGATTACCGGTGGTAACAGTTTCATACGTAAGTCGATACGTACCATCGATCGAGAAGTACTTCGGATCAATGACCGGACGATACTCTGGCTGAGTGAGAGGGCTGATATAAGTACCGTGAAAAACCTCCATGCCATTCAAATACAGATACAGTTCATTCGGCAATCCGTCCGGGGAAGGTGAATCCCATCGTGGAACAATTACAGTCAATCCATTTTGATGGGCAATATCGAGGATGACCCAGTTCGCATCGACTTCCACGACACCGGGAGGTGCATAGTCCAGTATCGAGACAGGATCAGCTGAGGCGGGGCTGACCACAGTTTTTTCATCAGCCGGTGATTTTTTCTCGGACATTGGGGGCTGCCTCTATAACGCAAATACAACTTAACGAGATGGTGTTTATTAAGCGCTCATGCAGGAATATCGCCCACTGTCAGATCTGACAGGTCTCGCTACCGCTGGTCGGATTTGCTCATTATTTAGAAATTTTTCAGCTTGACGGGAGTGGTCATTATCCTGTCTCCTGAAACCGGTTTCAGACAATAAGAAGACTCAACCGTGAACGATTTCTCCGCCGCCCAGCGCAGCCGCGTGACCATGCTCGACGTCGCCGAACACGCGGGCGTGTCCAAGGCCAGCGTCTCGCGCTTTATCGGCGACGACCGTGCCCTGCTCTCCGATGCCATCGCCCAGCGCATCGAGCAGTCGATTGCCGAACTCGGCTATCGCCCCAATCAAATGGCCCGAGGCCTGAAACGCGGCCGCACCCGCCTGATCGGCATGCTGGTAGCCGATATCCGCAACCCTTATTCGATTGCCGTGATGCACGGGGTGGAAACCGCCTGCCGTCGACACGGCTACAGCCTGGTGGTGTGCAACACCGACCGCGATGACGAGCAGGAACGCCAGCACCTGGCGCTGTTGCGCTCGTACAACATCGAAGGGCTGATCGTGAACACCCTGGGCCATCACCGGGATGAACTGGACGAGTTGAAGCGGGAAATGCCGCTGGTACTGGTGGATCGCAAGGTCGACGGGCTGGAGAGCGACATGGTCGGGTTGAACAACCCGCAAGCCATTGAGATGGCTCTGGAACATCTTGAGCAACGCGGCTATCGCGATGTGCTGCTGGTGACTGAACCCTATGACGGCACCAGTTCGCGGATCGAACGGGTCAGCAGTTTTCAGCAGCAGATTGGCCAGCGCGAAGGCATGCATGGCGCGGTGTTGGAGACCGGCTCAAGCCTTGCGAACGATCTTCACACCTTCTTGAACACACCTGATAACGGCCCGAAAGCCCTGTTCTGCGCCAATGGCGTGGCGGCGCTGGCTTGCACACTGGCCTTGCGCGATATCGGCTGCCGGCTGTTCGAGGATGTCGGGCTGATCGCGCTGGATGATCTGGATTGGTATCCGTTGGTGGGCAGCGGGATCACCGCCCTCGCCCAGCCAACCGCCGAGATTGGGGCGCAGGCATTTGAATGCTTGCTCAAGCGTTTACGTGGGAATGATGAGGCGGCGCGAACCGTGGATTTTGCACCGGTGCTGGTCGAGCGTGGTTCGACGCGCAGCAAGGCGGAATAAGGCCGTACGGGGCCACCCAAATTTTTTTGAACAAAAATGAAACCGGTTTCAGAGGTAGATAACAATGAATAAACCTGCCGTTTCCATCAGCCTCTCCAGCTACGGCGCCGACCTTGTGCGCCGTCGTGGTCAAGGCTCTTTCATCGAGGTGCTGACCGCTGCCGGCGCCAATCGCATCGAATGGCGCGAAGAGCTGCTGACCAACGAAATCCCCGGACAACTCGCCGCTGCCACACAAGCTCAAGGCCTGCAAAGCATCTACTCCTCGCCCACCGAACTGTGGCTGGCCGGCCAGTCACGGCCCAATCCCGAACTCATCACCGCGCTGCAAAACGCCGAAGCGTTCGGTTCGAAGTGGCTGAAGGTTTCCCTTGGTTTCTTCACCGACAACAACGAGCTGCAAACGCTGGCGCAAATCCTTGCGCAAAGCCCGGTGCAACTGCTGGTGGAGAACGACCAGACCTTGCACGGCGGTCGAATCGAACCGTTCCAGCGCTTCTTCGCCGCCGTCGAACAGCACAACCTGCCGATCAAGATGACCTTCGATATCGGCAACTGGCAGTGGCAGGACCAGTCCGCCACCAGCGCCGCACGCTTGCTGGGCCGCCACGTCGGTTACGTGCATTGCAAAGCCGTGGCCCGCCGTGCCGACGGCAAACTCGTAGCCGTACCACCCGCCGCCACTGACCTGCATCTGTGGGAACAACTGCTGCGGCACATGGCCCAAGGGGTCATGCGCGCCGCCGAATACCCATTGCAGGGCGATGATCTGGTTCAATTGACCACCGAACACGTCGCCGCCCTCGCCCGCCTCGGCCAATCCCGCCTGGAGCCTGCCCATGTCTGAGATCGATATTCTGTCGTTCGGCGAAACCATGGCGATGTTTGTCGCCGAGCAGAGTGGTGATCTGGCATTCGTCGACCAGTTCCACAGGCGGATTGCCGGGGCGGACAGCAATGTGGCCATCGGTTTGTCCCGGTTGGGTTTCAATGTTGCGTGGCTGAGTCGGGTCGGTGCCGATTCGCTGGGACGATTTGTCGTCGAGACCCTGGTCCGCGAAGGTCTGGATTGCAGCCATGTCGAAGTCGACAACGCGCACCCGACCGGTTTCCAGCTCAAGTCGCGCAACGATGACGGCAGCGATCCAACGGTCGAGTACTTCCGTCGCGGCTCGGCCGCCAGTCATCTGTCGCCACAATCAATCACCTCGACGCTATTAAGTGCCCGGCATCTGCACGCCACCGGCATTCCACCCGCGCTCTCCGCATCGGCACGGGAAATGTCCCGTGAACTGATGACCCGCATGCGCAACGCCGGTCGCAGCGTGTCGTTCGACCCGAACCTGCGCCCGAGGCTGTGGGCCAGCGAGCGGGAGATGATCACCGAAATCAACCGCCTCGCCGCCCTCGCCCACTGGGTGTTGCCGGGGTTGAGCGAAGGTCGCTTGCTGACCGGGTTTGAGGATCCGGCGGATATTGCGGCGTTTTATCTGGATCAGGGTGCCGAAGCCGTGGCGATCAAGCTCGGGCCGCAGGGCGCGTATTACCGCACGCATCTGGATCAGGGGTTTGTCGCCGGGGTGCCGGTCGAGACCGTGGTCGATACGGTCGGCGCCGGCGATGGATTTGCGGTGGGGATGATCAGCGCCCTGCTGGAGCACCTCAGCTTCCCCGAAGCCGTCAGACGCGCCAACTGGATTGGCAGCCGGGCGGTGCAGAGCCGTGGTGACATGGAAGGGTTGCCGACCCGATCCGAACTTTCGGCTGAGCTGGAGGCCGTCAATCGCGAGCAGGCTCGCTCCCACAAGGGTTCTGAGTTGGAATCCGATCCAGTGTGGGAGCGAGCCTGCTCGCGATAAGGCCAGTGCAAACAACAGATTTTTTGAACCTGCTGCGACAAAAACAACAAGCTCAGGAGCAAGACCATGAAAACTGCAACCCTCGCCACCCGCCGCTGGTGGTACATCATGCCGATCGTGTTCATCACCTACAGCCTGGCGTACCTGGACCGCGCCAATTACGGTTTCGCCGCCGCGTCCGGAATGGCCGCCGACCTGATGATCACGCCGGGCCTGTCCTCGCTGCTCGGCGCGCTGTTCTTCCTCGGTTACTTTTTCTTCCAGGTGCCCGGCGCGATCTACGCGCAAAAGCACAGCGTCAAGAAGCTGATTTTCGTCAGCCTGATTTTCTGGGGCGGGCTCGCCACGCTGACCGGCGTGGTCTCCAACGCCTATTGGCTGATCGTCATCCGCTTCATGCTCGGCGTGGTCGAAGCGGCAGTGATGCCAGCGATGCTGGTGTACCTGTGCCACTGGTTCACCCGTGCCGAACGCTCGCGGGCCAACACCTTCCTGATCCTCGGCAACCCTGTGACCATGCTGTGGATGTCGGTGGTTTCGGGGTATCTGGTGCAGCATTTCAGCTGGCGCTGGATGTTCATCATCGAAGGGCTGCCGGCGGTGCTCTGGGCATTCATCTGGTGGAAGCTCGCCGATGATCGTCCGGCCCAGGCCAAGTGGCTGAGCGACCGGGAAAAGCACGATCTGGAAAGCGCTCTCGCCGCCGAACAGGTCGGGATCAAAGCGGTGAAGAACTACGCCGAAGCCTTCCGTTCGCCGAAGGTGATCATCCTGGCGTTGCAGTTTTTCTGCTGGAGCATCGGCGTCTACGGCTTCGTGCTGTGGCTGCCGTCGATCCTCAAGGCCGGTGCGCAGATGGACATGATCGAGGCCGGCTGGCTCTCGGCGTTGCCGTATCTGGCGGCGGTGATCGGCATGCTGCTGGTGTCCTGGGGCTCCGACAAACTGCAAAAGCGCAAACGCTTCGTCTGGCCGCCGCTGCTGATTGCCTCGGTGGCGTTCTACGGCTCCTACGCCTTGGGCGCGGAGCATTTCTGGTGGTCGTATACGCTGCTGGTGATCGCCGGCGCCTGCATGTACGCACCTTACGGGCCGTTCTTCGCCATCGTCCCGGAGATCCTGCCGGCCAACGTTGCGGGTGGCGCCATGGCATTGATCAACAGCATGGGCGCCCTCGGTTCGTTCGGCGGTTCCTATCTGGTCGGTTACCTGAACAGCTCCACCGGTTCGCCCGGCGCTTCGTACCTGCTGATGAGCGGCGCGCTGATGCTCTCGGTGGTGCTGACGATTTTTCTCAAGCCCGGCGCCAGCGACCGGGTGACGGCCAAGCGTGTTGCACCGCGTCCGCTACCGGCCCATTCCTGAATTGATAAAGAGATGACTGCGATGAAAAAGCAGGTTGTGTTGTACAAGAAACTTTCGCCGGCGTTGATGGCGCGCCTTGAGGAGCAGGTCGATGTGACACTGATCGACAGCCTCGACGCCACTGGCCTGATGAAACTGCGCGACGCCCTCCCCGGTGCCCATGGTCTGCTCGGAGCCAGCTTGAAACTGGACGCGGCGCTGCTCGATCTGGCGCCGAAGCTTGAAGCGATTTCCAGCATCTCGGTGGGCGTCGACAACTACGACATCGACTACCTGACCCGGCGCAGGATCCTGCTGACCAACACCCCGGACGTGCTCACCGAAACCACCGCCGACACCGGTTTCGCCCTGATCCTGGCCACCGCCCGGCGCGTGGTGGAACTGGCGAACATGGTGCGCGGCGGTCACTGGCACCGCAGCATCGGCCCGGCGCATTTCGGAACCGATGTACACGGCAAGACCCTGGGCATCATCGGCATGGGACGGATCGGTGAGGCTTTGGCCCAGCGCGGGCATTTCGGGTTCGGGATGCCGGTGATCTATCACAGCCAGTCGCGCAAACCGGCAGTCGAAAAACGTTTCGATGCGCAGTACCGCAGTCTTGAGGATTTGTTGCAGCAGGCGGACTTCATTTGCCTGACCTTGCCGTTGACTGCGCAGACCGAAGGTCTGATCGGCGCCGAACAGTTTGCGTTGATGCGGCCGGAAAGCATCTTCATCAACATTTCCCGAGGCAAGGTGGTGAACGAAGCCGCGATGATCGAAGCGTTGCGGCATAACCGGATTCGCGCGGCGGGGCTGGATGTGTTCGAACGCGAGCCGCTGAATCATGACTCGCCGTTGTTGCAGTTGAACAACGTGGTGGCGACGCCGCACATGGGGTCGGCGACCCATGAGACGCGCGAAGCGATGGCGCAGTGTGCGGTGGAGAATCTGTTGGCGGCGTTGGCGGGAGAAAGACCCGCCAATCTGGTGAACCCACTCTGATCGAGGTCAGGCGCTGCGCACTTGCAGAAGCTGCGCAGCGCACAACGCAATCCTTGAACACGCATCCGCCAGCTTCACCCGATCCACTACCAGCCCGATGCGAATATGCCCCGCCGCACTCGGCCCGAACGCTTCACCGGCCAGCACCGAAACTCCATACCCTTCCAGCAGCCGCTCGGCAAAACCCTGCGCACCGATCCCGGTCTGGCGCACATCGAGCATCACGAACATCCCGCCATCCGGCTTGATCGGGTACAACCCCGGACAGCCGCGCAGGCGCTCGCACACGAGATCCCGGCGCAACCGGTATTCCTCGCGCATCTGCGTCACTTCAGGCAAATCTTTTTCCAGTGCGACCTGCGCGGCTTTCTGTACGAAGTCCGGCAGACCGAACAACATGCTCAGCGACAGGTTCACCAGATGCTCGGCCAACGGCTTGGGCCCGATCATCCAGCCGATGCGCCAACCGGTCATCGCATGGGATTTGGACAGGCTGTTGATAGTCGCCGTGCGTTCGGCCATGCCCGGCAAACTCGCCGGGCTGACGTGCTCACCCTCGTATAACAATTCGCTGTAGACCTCATCGCTGATCAGCCACAGGTCATGACGGATGCACAGCGCTGCCAGCTCCTGCCAGATCAGCAGCGACAGACTGGCGCCGGAAGGATTGTTGGGACTGTTGAGCAGCATGGCCCGAGTCTTCGGGGTGATCCGCGCCGCGACATCTGCCGGATCGACACGAAAGCCGTTTTCCGGGCGAACCGGCACCGGCACCACGGTTGCGCCGCAGGCACCGAACACACCTTCGTAGGTGACGTACATGGGTTCGGCGACGATCACTTCATCGCCCGGATCCAGCAGACATTGCGCCACCGAATACACCGCGCATTGCGCGCCGGGCAGCACAATCACATGGTCAGCGTCCACGTCCTGGCCGCTTTTTCGCCGATGGCGCTCGGCGATCCGCTTGCGCAGCTCCAGCCGGCCGCGCACTTCGGAATAATGGGTATCGCCCGCCAACAGGCTGTCGATGGCGCCATGGATGATCGGCAACGGCGTATCGAAATCCGGATCACCCACCGACAGCAGCAATACATCGACCCCTTCGGCGCGCAGCTCCAGCGCTCGGTCGTGAATCCGCCAGGCCGCTGCTCCCTCCCCGGCGATTCGTTGGGTCAAGGCTGAATAGCGCATGTACGTCTCCTGATTGCGCGGTCTCCAGCCTTCACCCTAGGTCAAATCACAAACCGCGCCACCATCGCATTCAAATCCACCGCCAGACGCGACAGTTCGTGGGTCGCGGCGCTGGTCTGGTTGGCCCCGGCCGCCGATTGCGTGGCCAGATCACGGATATTCACCAGGTTGCGGTCGACTTCACGGGACACTTGCGCCTGCTCTTCGGACGCGCTGGCAATCACCAGATTGCGCTCGTTGATCTGGTGAATCGATTGCGTGATCTGCTCCAGCGCGATGCCGGCGGCACGGGCCATTTCCAGGGTCGTCTGGGTGCGCTGGTTGCTTTGCTGCATCGACTCCACCGCTTCGCCGGTGCCGTTCTGGATGCCGGCGACCATTTTTTCGATTTCCTGGGTCGATTGCGCGGTGCGATGAGCCAGGGCACGAACCTCGTCCGCCACCACGGCGAAACCACGCCCGGCCTCACCGGCACGGGCCGCTTCAATGGCGGCGTTGAGTGCCAGCAGGTTGGTCTGTTCGGCAATGGCACGGATCACGTCCAGCACCTTGCCGATGTCACGGCCCTGAGCGGCGAGGCCTTCGATCATCTGTGCGGTGTTCTGCACGTCCCGGGTCATGGTCTGGATCGCATCGACGGTTTTCACTACCTGATCGCGACCTTCACGGGCGGCGTGGGTGGACTGGTTCGACGCTTCGGAGGTCGAGACGGCATTGCGCGCCACCTCTTCCACCGCTGCGGTCATTTCGTTGACGGCAGTGGCGGCCTGTTCGATTTCGTCGTTTTGCTGCTGCAGGCCACGGGACGCTTCTTCGGTCACGGCGCTGAGTTCTTCGGCAGCGGCGCCCAGTTGCGTGGCGGAACCGGCAATCTGCTCGATGGTCTTGCGCAGGTTGGCCTGCATCACAGACAAGGCTTCAAGCAGACGCGCCGGCTCGTCCTTACCGTCGACTTCGATGGTTTTGGTCAGGTTGCCGCCGGCGATGGTTTGCGCGGCGGCCACGGCACGGTTCAACGGGGTGACGATGCTGCGGGTCAGCATCAAGGCGAGCAGCACGGTAGCCACGGCAGCGATGACCGCCACAATGACCACGCCAGTAATGGCGCTGTCGTAATGCTCACCGGCCTGAATCGAGGCGTCTTTGGCGCCGGCGGCATTGATCGCAATCAGCTTGTTAAGCTGCTCGCCCATCTGGTCGGTGCCGTCCTTGATCTTCGTGTTGATCAGGGTGCGCATGTCCTCGACCTTGTCCTGGCGGGACAACTCCATCATCTGGTTCTGCGCTTGCAGGTAGTTGTCCAGCGTCGTCGCGAAGGCTTGATATTGTGCCTTCTCATCGCTATCAGCCGGCAATGCGGCGTAAGCGGCCTGGGCACTGCGCACCTTGTCGACGAGAACGCCGATGCGGGTCTGTGCATCCTGCAGACCGGCGGCGTCACGGTTGACCAGAATGCGGAACGAGAGGATCCGCAGGCGCAAGACGTTTTCCGTCACCACGCCAAGGTAAGCGACGCTGGGCAACTGATTGGTCTGCATTTCGACGGACGCCTGACGGATGACCGACATGCGGTTGACGGCGAAAACGCCGAGCACGATCACCAACAGGGCAATAAAGGCAAAACCGAGGAAGGCACGGGGCGCGATGTTCAGATTACGCAAGGACATAGTAGGACTCTCGGATGATTGAAACTGCGAGCGTCCATGCCGTAATCACTGCCCCGCTAAAGCGGGTTTCAGTCCGGCGTCACTGTTTGTGGAAGTCTTGTGCGCGCCTGATCTTTATATCGGCCAGGCTTGAGGAATTTTGCAGGTAAAGAGCAAATATTTTTCAAATTATTGCGAGTGTTTCGCTATTGAAACACCCGACGCTTTATATGGTGGGTGACAGGTCAGCCCGGCGTCGCCATGCGCCAGACGCGGGCAATGTCCGTAGCACGTTCACGTAACAGACGCGGCGCTTCGGCGCAGGCTTGTTCCAGCGTCATCGGGCCGCTGGTGACGGCGAAAGCTGCGTCGATGCCGTGATCGTAAAGTGCTTGATAGCCCTCGCCCAAGGTGCCGGCAATCACGATCACCGGTACGCCGTGTTGCTTGGCAATCCGCGCCACGCCGAACGGGGTTTTGCCGCGCAGGGTCTGGGCATCGAAGCGCCCTTCGCCAGTGATCACCAGATCTGCGCCTTTCACTGCATCGGCCAGTCCGACCAGTTCCGCGACCACTTCGACCCCGGCCTGAAACCGAGCGCCGAGAAACGCCTTGGCCGCAAAACCCAGTCCACCCGCTGCACCGCTGCCCGGCTCGTCCCGAACATCCTTGCCCAGCGCTTGCGCGCAGAGTTCGGCGAAGTGACCGAGGGCTTGATCCAGTTGCTGCACTTGCGCGGGGGATGCGCCTTTCTGCGGGCCGAAAATCGCCGAGGCGCCGTGGGGGCCGCACAGCGGATTGTTGACGTCGGCGGCGATGTCGAAACGCACTTGCGCCAGACGCGGGTCGAGTTCGCTCAGGTCCAGTCGTGCGAGTTGCGCCAGCGCCAGACCGCCCGGCACCAGCGATTGTCCTTGAGCATCCAGCAGTTTCACGCCAAGCGCCTGCATCGCGCCGGCGCCGCCGTCGTTGGTGGCGCTGCCGCCGATGGCCAGAATCACCCGTTGTGCGCCGGCATCCAGCGCTGCACGGATCAGTTCGCCGGTGCCGAAGGTGCTGCTGATGCACGCATCCCGCTGCCCCGGCGGCACCAGTTGCAGGCCGCTGGCTTCGGCCATTTCGATGATCGCGGTGTGGTTGTGCGGCAACCAGCCCCACGCGGCTTCAACCGCCGCACCCAACGGGCCACGCACCCGGGTACGGCGCAACTCGCCTTCACAGGCGTCGAGAATCGACTCCACCGTCCCCTCGCCACCGTCGGCCATCGGGCATTTGACCAGCGTCGCCTGCGGCCAGACCTGCGCCAGGCCCAGCGCAATGGCTTCTGCAACGCCTTGGGCACTCAGGCTGTCCTTGAACGAATCGGGGGCGATGACGATTTTCATGCGAATTCTCCAGTTCCAATGCCCCTCATGCTGCCAGTCGCTTGAAACGTTGACGCCTGTCCGCTGCACAAGTGGCGCAGGCGTTTATTGTTCATTTCGACAAATCGTCGGTCTGCGGCAGCAATTGCACCCCGAGATACAACGCCAGCATGCCGTCGAGTTTCAGCGGATCGACCCCGCTCAACTCGGCAATCCGCTCCATCCGATAGCGCAGGCTGTTGCGGTGAATCCTCAACGCATCGGCGCAGGCCTGGCTCTGCCCATCGTGATCGCACCAGCTGCGCAGGGTCGCGAGCAACTGGCCGTTGCTGTCCTTGGCGATGACTTTGCGTAACGGTTTGAGCAGTTCATCCAGCGCATCATCGTTGCGATGGCGCCAGAGCATCACCGGCAAGCGATAACGATTGAGTGTCAGCAGGCGTGAGCGCGGGAGCACTTCGCGGCCATAGGCGAGCAAGTCGCCAACCCGCCGATAGCAACGGCGCAACCCGGCCAGCCCATCGGCCTGACCGCCGACGGCGATGCGCAGGATGTTCCAGCCCAGGCCATCGAGTTTTTCCAGCAGGCGATCATGCTCGACGTTCTGACTTGCCGGCCGGCACCACAGCAGCGACGACTTGGCCGAACTCACGCACCAACTATCCGGATAGCGCGACATCAGCCAGGCACTCAGCGCCTCGACGGTTTGCCCCGGCCCGTGTTCCAGACCCAACTCGAACAGGTACGGCACCCGCGTCAATTGCGGTTTCAGCCCGAGTTGCTGGGCTTCGTCGACCAGCCTTGGCGAATCCCCCGCCTCGCTCAGCAACAGCGCAAGCAGGTCATCGCAGCGCTGCCGCCGCCATTGCTGCTCGGATTGCTGATTGCGCTGGCCGACCAGCATTTCAGCGGTCATGCGCACCAGTTCGGCGTAAGTGCGCAGTTGCTCTGGCTCGCCGGTAATGCCGAGTACGCCGATCAAACGCTGATCGAGCAGCAACGGCAGATTGATCCCCGGTTGCACGCCTTTCAAATGCACCGCGGTCTGCGCGTCGATCTCCACCACCCGCCCGTTGGCCAGCACCAGTTGCGCGCCTTCGTGGCGGGTGTTGATCCGCTCCGGTTCGCCGCTGCCGAGGATCAGGCCCTGGCTGTCCATGACGTTGACGTTGTACGGCAAAATGGCCATGGCCCGGTCGACGATGTCCTGGGCGAGGTCGTGATCGAGTTCGAACATAAGGGGAAAATCCTTGAAAACAGGCGCGGACGGTTGTTCACCCGCACAGGGTCTGCCGGCAAACCCTGTGCTCAGGCACAAAGACAATCCGGCCAAAGGTGACCGAGACTCTCAGGGCGATCAACGTTACCCTTTGCATCGCAAAAAATCATAATAAAGAGAGAGCCGCCATGTCGCAGAGCGCCGCTGCCGCCCAGACCATCGCTGACGATAAAAATGCCGTCTACAAACGCATCACCCTGCGTTTGATCCCCTTCATCTTCATCTGCTACCTGTTCAACTACCTCGACCGGGTCAACGTTGGATTCGCCAAACTGCAGATGCTCGACGCGCTGAAATTCAGCGAAACCGTGTACGGCCTCGGTGCCGGTATCTTCTTCATCGGCTACGTGCTGTGCGGCGTACCGAGCAACCTGGCGCTGACCAAATTCGGCCCACGGCGCTGGATCGCGCTGATGATGATCACCTGGGGCACGCTGTCGACCTGCCTGCTGTTCGTCACCACGCCGACCCAGTTCTACACCCTGCGCCTGTTCACCGGCGCGGCTGAAGCCGGGTTCTTCCCGGGCGTTGTGCTGTATCTCTCGCAGTGGTTCCCGACCTTCCGCCGTGGCCGGATCATGGCGCTGTTCATGTCGGCAATCCCGGTGTCCGGCCTGCTCGGCAGCCCGTTTTCCGGCTGGATCCTCAATCACTTTGCTGCGGGCCAGGGCGGTCTGGCCGGCTGGCAGTGGATGTTCCTGCTGCAAGGCGTTCCGACTGTGATACTGGGCGCACTCGCCTACTTCCTGCTTAGCGACAACTTCGCCGCTGCCAAATGGCTGACCCCGCACGAGCGTTCGGTGCTGGAAGCCGATCAGGCCGAAGACCTGGCGAACAAACCGAAAACCACTTCCGATTCGCTGATTGCCGTGTTCAAGAACCCGGCGATCTGGGCCTTCGGCCTCATCTACTTCTGCATCCAGAGCGGCGTGTACGCGATCAACTTCTGGTTGCCGTCAATCATCAAGAACCTCGGCTTCAGCGACAACCTGGTGATTGGCTGGTTGAGTGCGATTCCGTACCTGCTGGCGGCGGTATTCATGCTGGTGGTTGGTCGTTCGGCGGACTTGCGCAAAGAACGTCGCTGGCATCTGGTGGTGCCGATGTTGATGGGTGCGATTGGCCTGCTGATTGCGGTGAACTTCGCAGCGAATCCGGCGATTGCGATTCTCGGCCTGACCATTGCGACCATGGGTGCGCTGACCGGTCTGCCGATGTTCTGGCCGGTGCCGACTGCCATGTTGAGCGCGGGTGCTGCGGCGGGTGGTCTGGCATTGATCAACTCCATGGGGCAGATGGCCGGGTTCCTCAGTCCTTATCTGGTGGGTTGGGTCAAGGACAGCACCGGATCGACCGATGCGGCGTTGTATCTGCTGGCGGGTGTGATCATTGGCGGGAGTCTGCTGGCGTTGCGGATGACGCGGACGTTGCGGGCCTGATTATTGGCAGGCACACAAAAACGGCCCATTTCGGGCCGTTTTTTTTTGGCGCTCTACGATCGGTCAGGGCCGGGCTTCAACTGCCGTGTCCAGATTATCCAGCACCCGACTCACCGCCAGCTCCGCCAGCATGATCAGTTGCCCGATGCCCAGCAGCACGTGCCGCTGCGGCGCATCGATCATCCCGGCGAAATCGCTGGCCATGGTTTTGGCGGAGGTCAGGGTTTCGCAGGCATCCGCCAATAGTTCTTCGCTCGGGATGCCGGGGGCGATGAGGTAGCGGGTGTTGGGTTTGAGCAGCGGTTTTCTGGGGTGGAACGGATTGAGGTAGTGATCGAGGGCGCGTTCAGCGGCTTCGTGGAATTTCTTGGAATCGAGGGTTTCGTAGGGGGACGTTGAATCGGCTTCGGGTGGGTTGGGTGTTGGTTTGATCATAAGTGAATCTCCAGATACAAGATTGGAGCCATCACCTT